>JAQBXN010000147.1 GCA_027625095.1 Planctomycetota bacterium
GAATTCATTACTGCAGAGAAAATATGTCCACATTTTCCAGAATACAGGAGATCCTCACGATTCTTGTTGACAATTCACATAGGAACCCTGGGCTAGAAGGCGAAACACCTTCGGTGTAAAGAATGTCGGCAAAATCTCTGTCCCGTCTTCCAACTCCGTCATACCAACTCGATCACCTGTCCATCGTAGGCTAAATCGATGCCCTCGGGCAGTTCCTGGTTTGTCGTCTCGTGATCCAGGTCGTGCGCAATGTGGGTGAAGAGGGTTCGTGCCGGTTTCAGTTCCTGGGCCGCGGCAGTCGCCTCTTCAAGATTGAAGTGTGTCGGATGTTCACGGTGTCGCAATGCATCCACAATCAGGAGATCCGCGCCCGCGATAATCTCCCTTGATGCAGGTGGAATCACTTTGCAGTCCGTGGCATAGGCGAACCGCCTGCCGGTCGGGCTTTCAAAGTGAAAACCCAGTATTGGCAGCGAGCCGTGCAGGAGTTCGAAGGGCGTGATTCTAAGTCCACATGCATCGAATGGGCCATTGACGACGGTTGGTTCGAGCTTGGGGCTGCTCTGCTCAGTCTTGGCGTCAGAGAATGCGTAATCAAAAACCACATTCAGCCGGTCTAATGTTTTCTTGTCCGAATAGACGGGAATCTTTCCATTGATGCGATAGTTGTAGATCCGCAGGTCATCAATGCCCAGGATGTGATCTGCGTGGTGATGAGTCATCAGCACCGTATGGACCCTGTTCACTCCGAATTTCAACGCCTGCGACCTCAAGTCAGGTGAAGTATCCACAAGGATGTGCAGGTCTTCGTGGGATACGAGCACTGAGGGGCGGAAGCGGTGGTTGCGTTCGTCATCAGAGGTGCAGACCGCGCAATCGCATCCAATCATCGGGACGCCGTAAGAGGTGCCTGAGCCTAGAACTGTAATCTTCACAAGAAAGTGTAATGAGTAATGAGTAAGCACAGGCAGTCAGTAGTGCAAAATCATCGCTCCACCGGGCAAGCTGGCAAGCTCGGAGGGCGGGAAGGCTGAACAGCCGCAGTTGACAATACCTGAACTGTTGTGTTCGGCGAACGGTTCGCCAATTTGGCCAGTAAGTGCAGACCGATCATTTCCAGCACCAGTGATCGCAAATGGACGAGGATATACATGAAAGCCGATTCCGGGCATCCCAAGGATGCAGGACGTGACCTGAGGAGACGTCCTGCGTCACCTGACGCCGGTACGTAAGAAGAAGAAAGGATGCCGGTTTGGATGGTCACCATTCGCCAAGGTTTGTTTGTCAGCCGATGGTGGGTTCGCCGTGTCGCAACTGCCGCTGTTCGCCTTTAAAAAACTTCAGGGGTCTATCTCTTTCCGTAAGCCTCTGTTTATTTGGCCTTCGCTAAGTCAGGCCGACCTCGTGAATGAGGGAAATGAAGGTTTGACGGATTTGGAAAGACCCCTTGAGGTTTCACGTCGCACGTTTCAAGTGCGACAAAGGGAAGCATAACGAAGTTCGATTTGAGATCCAGGTTTTTCTCGTTTTTTCGGTGTAGTGGAAAGCCGCAAACTCGACTCAGAGTTCGCCTTGCTCGGCCCCTAAAGAATGTGGATCTACTTCTGGAAATTTGCGCCACGCGCCACGAACAGTCTTCTTTCTAATCTCACTTCTGCCGTGGATCTTATGTGGAAGCGTTATTCAGGCCCCGTAACGAAGTTTCATAAGCGACCTCCAGCTTCTTCATGACTTCTTCAGCCGCACGAATTCCGTTAAAACACGCCTCTTCGAAGAGCGGAAGGCCGGTAGCATCGCACGAGGCGAAGAACGCCCTGCCGAACGGGCGTCGCCGCAAATCGCTGTTCGGGCCCCATAGTATGCCTGGATCTGGGCGAATCATCGCGTGCCCCCAACGATAGATATCGATGCGTTGTACGAGGCTGCCCAATTCGCCATCGGCCTGGGTAAGGTCGTCCATAATGACGTTCACCCAATGTTTGTGATCCTGTTCCAGCAGTTGACGCCGAGCGTCGTTCACCTTTTCGAAAAAGGGCAAATAGTAAACGAGTACCGAAGGCGCATCGGTCTCTCGCTGGTCACGAATCTGGTGGTCGGCCACGATGTAACCGAGCGCGTCGCCATGGTAAAGCATGTTGTCCCATGCGGGCGGATGGAAGACATCCGTGGGCAATCTGCTCACATGAATCGCGGCCGTCAGCCAGGGTGTGAACGTGATTTCGGAAAATGCTTTTTTCCGATCAACGGGAAGGCCGCGAATCACGAAGGGCGCGGTGTGCTGCTTGGCAGCGAAGATGACCGCACGTGCGCGAAGACGATGATAGCTCTCCTTGTTCAGGTCGTAATAGCCGACATCAATATGCTCCTTTATGTTTTCGATAGTGATCACCAGGCAGCCGGTACGTTTCTGGCTCGAAATGCCTTCAGCGAGTTTCTGGACAAGAAAGCCGTTTCCCGCAGGCCAGGTCATGGTGTGGGACGGATATTCTTTGTGAAGTCGCGGATCGTAATTGCGGCAGGCGTGATAATGAATACCGGCCCAGGCAGAAACGGTCTCGATGGTACCGCCGTAATCGTCTCGGCAGGCGTAGTTGAGTTCCCAGTCCAGCCGCGGAGAGTTCCAGCCTTTGGACCGGATGTATTCCTTGAACGAAATCTGGTCGAGCTGGAGGACGCGCGGATCGCGGGAACTGTACATCACCGGTAGCGCGAAAGCGCGGCGACCATCCTGCCCTTTGAAAAGACTCCAGCGAAGCATTTCGTCTTCGAACTTCATGAGAACTTCCCGTTCCCATTCTGGCGCCTCCCAGTACGGGTCCCATTCCCGCCATTGGCCTTTCCAGAAGAGCCGTTCTTTGGGCCACTTCAGAAGGTATTCAGCAGGTATCTTTGGGAAACCACTCTCGTCATAACCGCGAATGACCCCGAGGTCTTCAAGCACCTCGTTTAGACAGTCGGCCTCCGGGGGCGGGATATTCAGATAGTGCGCGGCCCAGGGAAATTCAGTGCCGTTTGCCTTGCCGGAGGCAGAGGTGCCGCCCAGCCAGGGCTCAAGCTCGAGGACGCTGAAGCTTTTCACTCCGCTCTTTTGCAGCTTCCACGCTGCGCACAGGCCAGAGATGCCGCCGCCTACAATTACGACATCGATTTCCTCCTCTGACTTGCCGGGAATCCTTGAAGTAAAATCCGGCTGACGCAACAGGTGGCCGGCCTTGAAGCCTGCACCAATAAATTCGCCCGGAATGTCAAAGGACTTTGAAGGAGTGGATTTCCAGCAGGAAGGGATAACCGCCGCAGCCCCCCCGGCCGCAGCGAATTTCAGAAACGAACGGCGTGAAGTGTGATGAAATGATTTGGGCAATGGGGGACGTCTGTAGTAAACCACTGAGAGCACAAGGGCAAAACAATTAACCTGTTTTTTGTCCCGGACTTCTCCGGTGAGAAATCTGTGTGCCCCGATTATTGATGAAAAATCTTCATGCGAGATGGCTCGGCCGCAGAAGATCGAGAACTGTCTTTACTGGATTGAAATTAATGATCGGAACTTCCACAAAAATCGAAAGCCAGCCAGCCATACTCCCGTTCCAGAGCCCGGGCAGTTCCATGGTAAGGATATCTCGTCCGCCCGAATTTCTTCTGGTAACAATGCTGGCATCTGGATCTACAAAGCCATTGAGGACAAAGGGCTCTCCCTGATAATCGTTCAATCCGCAGGCAATCAGTACGGGATTAAAGTGGGTTGAGGCGCGCCATCTCGCGGCCTGTTCGTCTTGACTGCTATCCACTTGGGTTGATTCGATGATCTGCTTCGAAGTAATTCCATTCTGGGACCTGATCCAGAAGGGGCCACCACCAGGCTCACCCTGGTTGGGGACCATTCCGCAGACTCTGACTGGCCGATTCAAATAGTCGAACAGTTTCTTAGCTCTAATCGCTTTTTCTTCCGCAGCTTTTTCGTAACCGAATAAAGCGCATGCCTCCTGTTCTATTGCATCCAAATAGGAATCCTCCAGGGCCGAGCTATTGTCAGGAGACTCTAATGAAACAAGACTGTCTTTAATTCTCAGGGTGACTTTATTCAAGATGCCGAGGAGCAGTTTTGACCATACCCATGTCTGGCGTGCCAGACTCTCAGGGACAACATTATCAACATTCTTGATGAAGATGATTTCTGATTGCAGTCGCTGCAGATTCGGTAATAGCGCGCCGTGTCCTCCGGGCCTGAAAACCAGGCGGCCCTGCTCAGTTCGAAAGGGTTCATAATGCGGCGTGACAACGATGGTGTCCGTAGATGAATTCTGAACTGAAAGAGAGATCCGTAGATCGGGATTACGGTTGGTTTCAGCAATATGCTGTTCGAACAGCCGGCGGTGCTCTTCGGATATGGTGAAATGCAATTTCCCACCAGAGCCGGTAATGGCGACGGTCTCCTTCAGGTGTTCCTGCAAGGGGGTCTGTGGATACTCTCCCCGGTGGAATTTCAGCAGCGCCTTCGGCAGATTTTCGTGGTTGAGGCCATCCTCCTTGAGCAGAGCGCGGAAGATCGCAGACGGCTTGTCTTCTTTTTCAAGGGCGTCCAGAGATCTGCCTGTAGATTGTTGAACAGCTATTTCCCATTCTTCTGAAAAGGCAAACTCTTTCCTCCTTGCAAGTACCTCCCGGGCTGCCCGGGCCCCGGGAGATTCGTGACTGAGTGAGGAATCAGAACGGCATGCCCACTGAAGCTCGCCGAACATCCTGGTCGCTACTCCCGAAGCCGGTACAAATTTTTCGATCCGGTTATCCTTTGCCGCAGCTTCCGCAGATGAAATGAATTTAGTGTAATAGTCAGCGAGGAGGCGCAGGGGTGAGTCGGAAGGGATCAGACCCGACGTATCGACCGCCAGAATGCCATCTCCCAAAGTGCATGGGCGAACGAGCTGAACATGGCGGCCACCCCTTCTGAAGATATCCAGTTGCTGTTCGGCCTGGGATAAGGAACTCCCCTTCAGCTCGAGTTGCTGAAGGTCTGATTCGGTGAAGGAGGACGGCATTTTGTCTGTTTGTGAAATAACTGGAGCAACAGTCACCAGAGTCGGCGGCCATCGGTGCTTTCGTATCAACCTCAACGGTTTATTGTCAGCCCAAAGTGGTGTCAAGACCAGGAGGCTTTAGCGCCGCCCCAAAGCGATAACGTTTGCAGTTGAATACATCTCTTTTGCCGGTGTTTGCAATGGATGCGGTTTCCTTCAATCTCATCCTGCTGACCTAATGTAGCCTTACGGCCCCAACCAGACCTGGGAACGGATGCGAGACGCTTCCGCTCCCAGGAAAGGTCTCCGCGTCACGCGGAGAAGTCACAAAATAGTGGAGTGTGCCCCTTCGGCAGGATCCTTAGTCCAGCCCGGCTTCGCTCCATACCCTGGTCATGGCTTCTGCGGTGATGCGTGCCCCTTCGGAGGGGTTTGCTTTGGAAGTAGCCCCCAGTTCTTTGTCGAAGGGCTCGATCGCGACCGGGCCGTCAAATCCAATCGCATTCAGCGCGGCCAGGAATCCGCTGATATCGATGACGCCGGTGGCGCCGGGCAAGGTTCGCACGTTATCAAGTTGTTCATCTTCGGGGATGCCTTTGGGCGCATCGTTGATATGCACGTAGACCACGTCAGAGCCGCGTAAACGTAGAATATCCTGCACGCAGCCCCACGAGGTATACCAGTGCCAGCAATCGAGGAGCAGGCCGACGTTGCCGGTATTAATGGATTCGCACAGCCGGAGCATGCCGGGCATGTCGAAGATGAAGGGATATTTCTTGTTGCGGCGCATGGTCCAGGGTCCAACGAACTCAAGCCCGAGACGGCAGCCGTGTGCACGCAGCACTTCAGCGCAGGCGCGAAGCCGCCGAGTATGGTTTTCGAAGTTCTGGGCGAAAGGCACGTCATCCGAGCAGGGCATTAACCACGTCGAACACCATCGCGCCCCAAGCTGTCCGGCCGTTCGGGCAAGGCGGTCAAAACCTTCGAAACTCCTTTCGAATTCTTCATCTGTTGTTCGGAACTGCACTGGCAGTCCCCAGCCACCGACCTTTACACCGGCATCGTCATACATCTTCTGAACGGCGGCGAGGCCCTGTTCGTCCGCGAGATCCGCAGCTTTACCGACCGGCAGATCGAGAGCGTCGAAGCCGTGGTTGGCCGCAAGGGTCAAGGCTTCGCCAAACGGAACATTGATCCCGACTGCGCCGGGGGAAAGACTTTTGAACATGGTGTGACTCAATAAAGGTGTGAAGACTGTTCGACTTAAGTTTCAGACGAACGGCCATCATTCCTCTGAAAGCATTTTTTTCAAGTAAGCGCTGTGAACGGTGCGTCAATCATCCTCATAAACAGCTTGGAGCAGCGCTTTGATGTAGCCATACCCAAATGCGAAGGCCTGCTTTCCGCCTTGGTCACCAACGGTATTCGGCATGTGATCGGGCAGCAGCATTCCATCGTAACCGGTCTCTTTGAGCGCCCTCACGACCTTAAGTAAATTCACGTCCCCTTCGTCTGGATAGACTTCCTGAAAATTGAGGAAGCTGCCTCTAATGTTGCGCAAATGGACCATGAAGATTTTTTTGCGTTCGCTGAAGTACCGCACCACATCACAAATTTCATTGGCCGGATCTTTAAGATTCTCTGAAACCGTCCCAACGCAGAAATTGAAGCCGTGATATTCGCTGGGGCAGATCTCGATAAACTTTTTCATCCCATCGACTCTGCCCAGGACGCGATCTACGCCACGGAAGCCCTCATCAGGCATCCCCGGGTCGTGAGGATGACAGGCCATCTTCACCTTGTGTTCTTCTGCAACGGGGATCACCCGCTCGAGAAAATAGGTGATGCGTTCCCACATGGCGTCAGCATCGACATGACCGGCCTCGGTCAGGGAATCCTGGTTGGCCTTTTCATAGACGAAAGTGCTGTAGGTTGAACCGCCACGCCCTCGCGTAGGTTCAGACCGGACTACGCCCAGAATGGTCATGTTGTATTTGAGTGCGGGGATTCCGGCCTGTGCTGCGGCCCGGATCATGTCGCAGACGATATCGATTTCCCGATCCCGTTCGGGACTCTTGCCAAGCATGATGTTTGGCATTTGGGCATGGGAGATGAGCGAGGACGGCAACGGCAGTGGCAAGAACTCCAGCCGGATGCCATAGGACTCAACCAGTTCTCGCAGCACGATGAGGTCTGCCACTTTCCAGCATTCATCCGGCTTGGTCGATGGCGGGTACCCCACGATGCCTTCGACGCCGAACTGAGCGAAATACTGGAGCGTCTCGGGCGTTGTCGGCCCTCTCTGTGTTCCCAGATGAATTCTTGGCATTAATTATCCCTCGAATGGAAAAAAACATACCCATGGTAAAGCCTAAGCCTGAACATGGGGACGCATACTACCATTCCAACACTCCAACATTCCAATCCGAGTACTCAGGGCGAGAAGCATCTCGGGGAGTCGCCCGGGTGCATAGCGGCCTTCGACTCTGAGAATGGCCTGCCAACCCCGAAATCCTTTGTGTCAATTGCTGTTTTCTCTCACCATCACGCCACTCTGCAACGATGCAGCAGCCTGCCACCCGTCTGAAGCAATCCCAGGCCAGACGCTTCCCTGTTGAGTGAGATGCAGGTGAAGCATCGTCGTCTCCAGGTTGCTATGGCCGAGCCACTCCTGCACCTGGCGGATGTTGACGCCGGCTTCGAGCAGATGCGTCGCATAGCTGTGCGGCAGGGTATGCAAGGTGACTCGCCGATAAGGATTCAAGCATGACATTCTTGAGCACCCGCTGAACGGTGCCAACCGCCAGGGGCTGTGTGGAGGTCGGCCCCTGCTTTCCATCCCACCCGAGCGAGGGGAAGATGAAGTCACGATTCCGTTGCTTCTTCCAGTAGGCGCGCAGCAGGTAAAGGGTTCGTTCCGCCAGCGGCACCAGACGATCCTTCGCCTGCTTGCCCCGGTGAATGTGAATCACCTTGCGTTCCGCATGGATATCCCCGACCTGCAGATGGAGTCCCTCCTGCAGCCGCAGACCGCACGAATAGACGACGGTAAAGAAAGCACGATTCTGATGCGTCCTTGTCATACGGAGAATCTCTGCAATCTCGCTGCGCTCGAGTTCGGCGGGCAGCGTCTTCTCCCGATTGAACTGAATCCAGTCAAGGCAGGGCCATTCGCGGCCAAGGACTTTGACCAGAAAGAACTTCAGCCCGGCAAAGCAGATCCGCATCGTCGAGTGGCAGAGCTTGTCTACGCAAACCCGGTGGGAAAGATACACCTGAAGCTCGTCGCCTGTGATTTCGTCGAGTGTCTTACAAAAAAACTCGCCGAGCAGACGCGCCTCACGCAGATACAGCTTCTGCGTCGTTTTACTGTAGCCCGCCACGACCATCGCCGATACCATCCGATCCTGTAGAGAATGCATTACGCATCTCCTGTAGTGAATGGAATAAAGCATTCCATTTCACTTACAGGACCTGCTTTTTCCGGTCACCTACCCGCAAAGATTTAAGCCGCCGTAAGGACTGCCGCGAAGCGGCTTACTCGAACAAATCGGTGAACCGGAGTTGGCTCGCTTTTCGGCTTTTTTGGCGTCGTTTCCTTCGTTTACAATTCTTGGTGTGCCAGCGTCAACTCCGCTGGTCCGCCAACCCGGTTACCTAAAACGTTATCCGGCTAAAGAACTCATAGGCATTACATGCAAATCGTTCTGTTCGTTGTAGGCCTTGCTTTGCTGATCGTCGGCGCCGAGCTTCTTGTGCGAGGTGCATCAAAACTGGCGAGATCTTTCGGCATTCCTTCCCTGATTGTCGGGCTGACCGTTGTGGCCTTCGGAACCAGTGCCCCCGAATTCGCGGTCAGCGTGAAGTCAGCTCTCACCGGTCAATCAAGTATCGCCGTCGGCAATGTTGTCGGCAGCAACATCTTCAGTGTTTTATTCATTTTGGGACTGTCCGCCCTGATCTCCCCGCTTGTAGTCTCCAAGCAACTAATTCGCTTCGATGTCCCTTTGATGATTGGAGCGTCGATTCTGGTGTTTCTGCTTGCGTGGGATCACCGGCTTACCCGTCTTGATGGGTCGCTGCTTTTTGGTGGTTTGATTCTTTACACGGCCTTCTTGATCTACCACGGCCGCAAACATTCAAATCACGAGAAGCCCTCGCAGGTACCCATACAGCAACTCGAAAAACGATCTGCGATTACGAACGTCGTTTTCATAATCGCGGGACTCGTGCTGCTAGTTATCGGCTCGCGATTGCTCGTCAATAGTGCTGTGGCCTTCGCGCAATTTTTTGGAGTAAGTGAACTACTCATCGGATTGACGATTGTCGCGGCTGGAACTTCCTTGCCTGAAGTTGTCACGTCAATCATTGCCAGTCTGCGTGGCGAACGTGACATTGCTGTGGGAAACGTCGTTGGCAGCAACCTGTTTAATCTTTTGGGAGTTTTGGGGCTGTCAGCACTGGTTGCCCCCACCGCAATTGACGTTGCTCCGTCCGTGTTGTCTTTTGATCTACCGTTGATGATTTCCGTTGCCTTCGCCTGCTTGCCCATATTCTTCACGGGTGGGATCATTTCACGATGGGAAGGCGGATTACTGTTCGCCTATTATTTCGCCTACACAGCGTATCTAATTCTGATGGTCACTCGCCACGAGGCTCTGCCCGTGTTTCACGCGGGGATGATGTACTTCGTGATTCCGCTGACGGTCGTTACATTAACTGTTACGGCAGCACAGGCGTTTCGCCGCAAGCACAAGTCGCGCGAGACCCC
The DNA here is from genome assembly GCA_027625095.1 of Planctomycetota bacterium. Taxonomy (GTDB): domain Bacteria; phylum Planctomycetota; class PUPC01; order JACPCR01; family JACPCR01; genus JAQBXN01. The sequence goes on from JAQBXN010000147.1 coordinate 9,784, forward strand.
AAAAGCGGCCGGATAACAAACAAGGCTTAATGCATGCGCAGCCATGCTTTAAGCCACTGGTTCGGGTAGCCCGATGTTTCGAGCTTGCGCGGGATTAACTTAGGGCATTACTTCGGCAAGCGTTCGGCCTTGGATGGCTTCAGCCGGGTGGCACAGTCAGAGCGAGTGCGGGCTTGATTCGGATAGCTTTTCAGCATCCTCTTCAGGCGTTTGGTGCCTGTTTCGGGCCTCGTTGTGATTCGATAGCCGCGAGCCACCCGGGCGACTGCGTGAATCGCTTCCTCAATGTCCAATTAGTTTTATGAGACTGGCGATTTTAATTTAAGTCATCCGGGTTCGAGGAGTGGGATTCTGGCTTCGACCGTCATGGTGCGGCCACTCGTGAGTGGTATCTCGGAGGCAACCCGGATGAGTTGTCCTCTACCCGCCCGCATCCCAATGCATCGGCCTTGTGATCTTGGGGACTCCACCGCGGCCCGTGCATGAAGACCAAGTCCAAGTAAGGATGGGCTTCACATATCAGAACGGCCTTACCACTGGTTGGCAGGGGCGGCGATTTTGAAGAGGCGACTGGTGTCAAGGTCGGGCCAAAAAGAAACCCTCCGTGCCTTGCGGCGCGGAGGGCTGTCTTTTCCCTGTGACCTACTACACGTTTACGTTGATGGTGTTGTAAGCGCTGCCGCCCTGCCAGTTGGTGGCGGTCTGCCATGCACCGTTGGTCGCCGGATCCCAACCCAGAGTCGAACTGACGGCTTTCTGAGTGTTGACCTGCGTAGCAGCGTTGCCCTGCTGGTTGAGTGCGCTGATGTCCTTGATGTCTACATTCGAATACTTGGAGTAATCACTGACGTAGAGCTTATTGTAAGCGGCACCGTCCTGGGCATTTGTGGCCTTCTGGCGAAGGGTGTTCGCCGCAGTCGAGGTACCACCGGTTGATCCGGCATTAGCCAGTTGGTCGCTGATTTGGTTCGCAGCATTATCCTGCACGTTGACAGCATTTATGTCTCTGACTTTTACGTTGGTTTCCCAGTAAGCATTGGATTTGAGGTTGGCAACGTTATATGCCTCGCCCCATTGATTGCTGGGTGCATTCTGGTCTGCGACGTTGGTGGCTATGGACGGCGCCCATGTGGTGCGGGCACGGGCAATCTGGTTGTTCACCTGAGTAGCAACGTTGTTCTGCAGGTTGGTGGCGTTGACTTTGGCGAGATTGATATTGGATGTGATAGACATGGATTTAACTCCTCAAAACCCTCCTGAAAGTAAGTCGGGAAAACAGCATCTGCAGCAATGCGCCTCGGAGGGAATTTGAGGCACACCGGGATTGACACAGATGCTTACCTGTGTGGAACAAAAACAGCCAGGAGCTTGGGGGGCCGTCTTCCACCCTTGGCCATAAAACGGCCGGGCAGAAACGACTCAAATCCATCTATCTTAGATTGAATTCAAGCCATTTTGAGGCGAATTCAGAGACTGCCGCGGGCAACATTGAAAGTCCTTTTCAACGCTTCTAAATTCGCTCGAAATACGAACCAGTGTTTGGACTATCTTGAACAGCGGTAATGTGTTATGCACTACTACTGTCTGCAACAATGCATAAATTATCGAACCCTCAGACAAAACTTAAGATAAAACTGGAGAGATTCCGTCAGAAATGTCTTAAGTCACTGAATCCATGAGTGTTACATTCTAAATTGTTGAACGGGGAGACATGTATTTCTGGTCAGATGGGCCCGGATTGCCGACTCAACCGAGCATTCCCCGAACCATCCTTTCCAGTTCGCCTATTCGCCTCTCTGGGGAAAACTCTTCTTCCAAATATTTGCGTACGAGAGGCATCCGCTCTCGCCACGAATCGGCTTGATCCATCCCCTGCCAGATGGCATCGGCAAGAGCGCTGGAATTGGCCGTCGGGATAAGTTTTCCGTATTCGCCATCCTTGAGAATTTCGCGAGGGCCGCTCGGGCAGTCGGTCGAGATTACCGGCACTCCGCAGGCCATGGCCTCGAGAAGAGCGTTGGGCATTCCTTCGTAAAGGGAAGGCATACAGAAAAGATCGCAGTGACTGAACCACGCGCACGAGTTGGGCTGATAGCCTTCGAGGACCACGTGATCGGTCAAACCTTTTTCATTAATGAAGTCCCGCAATTCATTTTCGAGCGGGCCCTGTCCCAGAATGTGCATTTGCAGCTCTTTTCTGCCCCTGTGATTTACAAGCTCGTCTGCCGCTTCGAGCAGATAGATGTAGCCCTTCTGGTTCTGTAGCCGCCCCGCAGAGACAATATGGAATCTGTCCGGTGCAAGTGCGATGGATTCTTCGGCAAGACGATCTATCCACTCGAAATCGAGGTAGTTATGGAGAGTTCCGACCTTGTTTTCCGGCAGGCCGTAGTAATCGATGAGCGCGCGACGGACACCTTCCGAATTACCGAACACAAGGTCGGCGTGCAGATAGGCACGACGAAGCATCCATTTCTTGATTCGCAGGAATCGGATGACGTTGTCCTCGAGCGCATGCTTGGGGTCAGCGACTTCGACGGTCATCCAGGGCACTGGCGAACGTTTGACCGCGGCACACGCCACCAAGGTCATCAGGAAGGTACGTGAATAAACGGCTTCGATTTTCTGTTCTCTGATAACGCCAGCAAGATGGCGCGCCTGCATCCGAAAAAGTCTGCCGGGATAATTAAACCACGGCACCTTGAATTCATCGCCGAACGAAAATACCGGCACGTCTTCTGGAATTTCATCGAGCAGTTCGCCCTGCCGGTAGACCGTGTAAAGGATCGGCTCGAACTGCTCACGATTCAGATGGCGAAGGATGCCTGCCAGTTGCCTCTCGCTCCCGCCCCCGCCCATAGAACCAATACAGAAAAGAACTCGAATGCGGTTCATAAGCTGATGAGGGATGAAGGAACGTTGGCCAACATTATTCCTTTTCTATCCCGTATTTCTTAATCATGCGATCCAACCGCGTGCGCGAGACATGGAGCAACTCGGCGGCTCGCGATTTATGCCATTCAGTCATGACAAGGACTCTTCGCACCTGGCGTTCTTCGGAGGCATCCAGGCTGAGATTGTCCCCCTGAACAAGTTCATCAGATGGCCCGGTTGTGATTGTCAGGTTGGCCGCGGTGATGGTGTTATCCTGAGTGAGCACCATGGCTCGTTCTAGGACGTTTTTGAGCTCACGGATATTTCCCGGCCAGGGATACTGCTGCAGTTCGGTCAACGCGGATGCTGATAGCTTCGGAACAGGTCGGCCCATGTCGATGGCGTAGCGCTGGACAAAATGCTGAGCCAGCAAAGGCACATCCTGCGGCCGCTCTCGCAGGGGGGGCATGATGAGTTCGACCACTTTGAGCCGGAAATACAAATCCTCGCGAAAGGTTCCTTTACTGATCGCCGCGGGCAGATTGCGGTTGGTGGCCGCGATAACTCGTAAATCCACATCGATGGTTTCTTCACCACCCACTCGCTCGAACTGATGATCCTGCAGCACTCGCAGCAGTTTGGATTGAAGTTCGAGCGGAATCTCGCCGATTTCGTCCAGAAAAATCGTGCCCTTGTCAGCCAGCTCAAACCGGCCGAGACGCCGGTGAGATGCGCCGGTGAAAGCACCTTTTTCGTGACCAAAGAGTTCACTCTCCAACACCGACGGAGAGAGCGCCGCGCAGTTCACAATCACCAGCGAATTATCGCGGCGTTCACTCTGACGATGGATTGCACGGGCAATGACTTCTTTGCCGGTGCCCGATTCGCCGCGCAGAAGAACCGTGCTGTCCGTTGGTGCGACCAATCGGATGGTTTCGATGATCTCGAGCATCTGTCTGCTCTTGCCAACCACAAGAGACTTAGGCTCGGCCGATCTGCGGAATGTGTGCTTCGACGGTTCTTGCTTCTCAGACTCCTGGTGATGCACGACCTCACGGATAAACCACGCTGCCTGCGCCGCAGCAGCGGTAACCAAAAGCAAATCCTTCTGAGAAAAAGAATCCATCGACGTACTGTCGATATGAATTACACCGACGATTCTGGTTCGATAGCGCAAGGGTACGCAAAGCGTGGATTGCAGGCCGGAGGCTTCGACTTCGGCCTGGGCATCAAATCGAATATCGGTCATGGGGTCAGTGCTGAGGATGCCCATGCCACGATTGAGAACGTAGTCGACAATGGCCTCGCTGAATGGCGGCCGATTCTTATCAGGATTTCGGATTACGCGGGTAGTGAACTCATGCGCTTCTCCACTTACCAGCAACAGCGCCCCACGCTCCGCGCCAGTCGCTGCCATAATAACGTCCATCAGAGAGTCTAGAAACTGCTCAACAGACGACGCGTTATCCGCGAGTTGAGCTATTTCGTTGACAATAGCGAGCGTGCGCACGTCTTCTGGAACCCGCTGCCACTTTTCGTCCCGCTTGGCCAGTTTTACCAGGCGCTCATCAGGCACCTTGAGTGTGTCGCGAATGAAATCATCGCCAGGCTCATCCCATGGGATGGCGTATCCGGCCGGGATGGTTTGAAACATCGAAATTTCGGAATACGTAAGAACAATTTCACCGAGCGCGACTTCATCTCCTTCTTCGAGCGGGTGAACATCCGTCTGCAAGCCGTTCACAAAGGTCCCATTCTGGCTGCGGAGATCCTGAAGGAAATACTGCCCGCTTTGCTCCCAGATACGTGCGTGCCGCCGTGAGATATGAAGGCTGTTGAGGGGTATATTTGAGACAGACGGATCGCGGCCGAGCACCAGAGGCTTCGCGTCCAGTTCGAGAGTGTTTCCCATTCCGGGGCCGTCAATGATGTTTAGATAAGGCATTTAGAAAAGATCCGTTGAAATACCGGCCATTGTAGCGATATGAAACACAACCTTCGACTTTTTTGTGTAGAGTTATGTAACTCGGTGGTTTACATAAATTTACAGAGCCTATTCGGGAGTCTCGATTCGAAACAATCGAGCGGGTGAATCGTATCGAACCGAAACAGATATATGGGCTTTAGGATGAGTCTACGGCCCTCTGTTCTCCATTTATATTTTAAAATGTTTCAAACAAATGAGTTAAATATAAAACTGTGCTGATGGCACCTTCTGTGCGAAGGGGATTCTGTGAGTTATGGCTGGTTAAACCCCGGCATTTGGTTTTCTCCAAGGTTTCTCCTTAACGAACGCGTACGAGGTGTTTTCAATGAATACAGCGCAGCATCGACTCGGTTCAATCCTCGTTATAGATAACGACGCAGACAATGTAAGGCGGCTCAGGAAAGACTTGACCAGGGAAGGCTATTCGGTCTCGGCTCAGCCATCCTTTGAGAAGAGCAGAAATATTCTTTCAGACCCCGAACTGGATCTGATTATCATGGACCTGGTACTACCAGGGACGGATGGTTTTCTTGCTTTAAGTGAAATCCATGCTGGGTTGCCTTCAGTGCCGATTATCATCCTCAGCGAAAAAAATTCTGAACTGCATAAGGTCACCGCGCTCAAGCGCGGGGCAGACGATTATGTGATAAAGCCCTACGGAAACCGTGAGCTTCTGGCCCGGTTGGAGACCATACTCCGCCGTCAGTGGCGATTGAAATTGAAGCAATCTATCCCCCACATGATTTCCTATGAAATTGGAAACGCGCTTGTAGATTTCCGCGTAGGTGAAGTTGTTCGGGGCCGGGCTCACTTCAGCCTTGGCCATTACGAAGGTGAGATTTTGAAGATCTTGATTAACAGCAAGGCAGAGCCTGTCACCCGGGATCGGCTTCACGACGAAGTCTGGGGTTATAGATTTCTGCCTGAAACTCGCTCTATAGACAATCACATCGCCAAACTCCGCCGCAAAGTGGAATCCGACCCGGCGCGTCCCGAACATATATTGACTGTCAGAGGCGTGGGCTACATGTTCCAGGACTGAATCTGGGATCCAGGAAAGCAATGAACAAAGGCTCGATGTTTTTACTTACAAGTCTCCTCTGCACGACGCTGCAAGCGCAAGCGGACGACCCAGCCCCAGCGCTCAAACGCCTCGCCAAGGGAACCTCTCCCCACAAGGCGAGCATTGACTGTACGTTTGAACCGGCCAGTCCCAATGGCCTCTTTTGGGGCCAAACACGTCCCACCGGAAAGCTGGTGTTCACGGGCATTGAGAATCTGCCTTCGCCGCTGAGGGTGACTGCCAGCCTGCTTGATCACAAGGGAACGGTCGTTTCCCAACTCTGGGATGGCGAGGTGGACAGGCTTCAAGGCGACACCTTTCAACAAAACGTCATCATGCCGATTAGCCGGCACGGCCTCTACCACATTCAGGTAAGTTCGGACACGTTTAATACCAGCATGTCTTTTGCCCAACTCGATGCCCCTGCACCGACTTGGGATGAGAGCCCAATCGGAGTGGACCTCGGCCCCCTGAGTCCTGAGATTCTGGAGACATTGCCGGCGCTAAAGCAACTCGGTGCAGGCTGGGTACGCTTCCCTGTGCTGTGGTCTTCAGTCGAGGTCGCAAAGGGTAAATACGATTTCTCATGGCTTGATGGGGTTTTCGCCGCTTTGAAAAAACATGGCCTTCGACCACTGGTCGTATTGCAGGGCTCGAACGGCCTCTACGATGAAGGTAATGCCCCTGCTTCTGAGGCCGCGGTGGATGCATTCGCCAAATTCGCAGCCGCGTTCGCCAGCCAATACAAGGCACAATGCAGCCACTACGATATCTGGGAGTCCCCCAATGGCCCGGCCTGGAAGCCCGAACCAAACCCTCGCCAGTATGCAGACCTCCTCAAAGCGACCGATTACGCCCTGAAAAAAGTCCAGCCTGATTGCACTGTGCTGGGGTTGTCCACCATTGGCCTGCCAGACAAATATATCGAACAGTTTTTCGGCCCCTGGGATGGCACTTACATGGACGCGCTCTCCGTGCGGCCGGGTGGGTTCGGCAGTCCCGCTTTTTACAAGTCCTTGAGCACACTCCGAGCAAACTTGAATACCTTCGGGGCTGGTGATTTTGACATGTGGTTCACCGGATTTGGCCCCATCTCCAATTCCAGTACCCACTCTTCAGACCATGGGCTGGTGAGGGCAGCTATTTCGGCGCTTTCACAGGAGTATGTCACAAGACTGTTTCTGAGCCCGTGGCAGGATGCTGACAGAAAGAAAGGTGCAGCCCACCATTATGGGTTCATCTCCGCCGACGGCCTGCCGACGGATGCATACGTGGAGATTAACTCCCTGGCACATTTGCTCCATAAAAAGAAATTCCTCCGAAATATTGCCATTTCCTCGTATGTGACCGCTGTTGAATTCGGTGGCCCGGAAGGAAACGCCATCATCGCCTGGGCGAGTGCCGGCTGGCAGGACCTCGGCCTGAAGGTGGACACGCCAAACGTCACCATCTCGGATGCCATGGGAAACAGGACGCTAATACCCACCGTCCAGGGCAGGCTGTCATTCCCCATTTCAACGGACCCGGTTTATATCAGTGGTTACAAATCACTGGCCGCCGCCCCTCCGCTTATCCAGTGGACCGGCCGCACATCTCTCGTCTCTGGCGAGAAGACGACCTTGACCGCCACACTGCCGGAAGGCATCGCACATCCGAATTATGAGATCACTGTGCCGGAGGGATGGAGCGCAAGCATGGGAAATGACGGCCTGCTGCATCTGCAGACCCCACCAAACGCAAGCTTCACCACCTACTACCTGACAATCAAGGCCCCCTCGATGGGCAATGTTGAATCTCGCCTTCCGATAACCTTGATCGAACTGATGACAATGACCGCAAGTTCGCAGGAATCCGGCAAAGTCACCCTCTCTATTGCACATCCTGTCACGCTCGCTCGGTCAGTCACCCTGAAGACCACCTCCTATCAGGCAGGAAAAGAGCCTCTTGAAGAGACCACGACACTGAGTCTTGCTCCCAGCTCAACCGCCGAGCGATCTGTGTCGCTTAATCCTGTCGAGACCGCCGCGGGCTTCAATCTCGCAAAAGTCGTCGCCACCGTTACCACCGGTAGGGAGATCGCCAGAACCGCCCCTGCATACAGCGGTCAAACGCCTTTCTACAACATCACACCGACGGTGGATGGCAGTCTCTCCGAGTGGCAAAAGCTGAAGCCCTGTCTGCTGAACCAGGACTACCATTACACTGGCTACGAAGAGCCGAAGTGGAAGGGCGAAGATCATTTTTCCAGCCGCTTCTGGGCCGGCACGGACGACACAAATTTCTACATAGCCGCGGAGGTGAACGATAAAAGCCATTCGTGTAAGTGGGGCGGACAATACCTTCAATACGGGGATCTGTTGAAGATCATGTTCCTCCACGCAGGTTACTATCATGTCCTCACCGCGGGGATGACTGACGAGGGTGTGGTTGACAGCTGGCAGTTTTATCCATCGTCGAGAAAGCCGCCGGGAGTGATTACCAAGATCCTACGTAAGGAAGATAAGACCTACTACGAAGTGGCCATACCGTGGGCAACCATTGGGGTGACGAAAGAGCAGCGGCCTGCCTTGCGGTTCGCCCTGAACGTCCAGAACTGGAAGAATGCGGAAAACAGTGGCTGGATGGAATGGTTCCACGGCGGCTCTTACACCGCACTCTATGGCCCCATTGATTGGCGAAAATAACTCAGCCCATCAAGCTGACGCGGCCTCATAAGCGGCGATCTTGTTTTCATGCACAAGTGTCTGGGCGATGTCATCCAGCCCTTGGAGGAGGCACTCTTTCCGGTCTTCCTCGATCTCAAAACTGATTTCCAATCCATCGTTGTCCGAGATTTTCTGCGCTTCGAGGTTCACGGTTAATTCGTAGCCCTCAGTGGCCCTGCAACGGCTGAACAAGTCATCCACCTGCTCCTGCGGGAGGCGAATCGGAAGGATGCCGTTCTTGAAGCAGTTGTTGTAGAAGATGTCTGCAAAGGAGGGGGCGATTAAGACGATGAAACCGTAATCCATCAAGGCCCAGGGCGCGTGCTCTCGCGAAGAGCCACAGCCAAAGTTGTCCTGCGCGATCAGGACACTCGCACCTTTAAAACGGGGCGCGTTCAATTCGAATTCCGCATTTGGGGAGCCATCCGGATGGTATCTCCAATCAAAAAACAGGAATTCTCCAAAACCAGTACGCTCAATGCGCTTTAAGAACTGTTTCGGAATGATCTGATCCGTATCTACGTGCACGCGATCCAGTGTCGCGACAACGCCTTTATGTTTAATGAATGATTCCATGATCTGACCTGGTAGTTTGAATGCTGTTGATGACAGGCGTCCGGCCTGTCCTTCGATGAAAGCTCTATACGTATTCTCGGATATCGACAAAGTGCCCGTGAATAGCCGCAGCCGCAGCCATAATCGGGCTCACGAGGTGTGTGCGGCCTCCCTTGCCCTGGCGGCCCTCGAAATTTCGGTTGGAGGTAGATGCGCAACGTTCTCCAGGGACAAGGATGTCCGGGTTCATCCCGAGGCACATGCTGCAGCCGGATTCTCTCCAATCAAAGCCAGCTTCTATGAAGATGGCATCAAGTCCTTCCTCCTCCGCCTGCCTCTTTATATTCTGCGAGCCGGGTACGACCATGGCATTCACCTTGTCAGAAACTTTTTTGCCTTTGACAATTTTTGCTGCAGCACGGAGGTCTTCCATTCGTGAGTTCGTGCAAGAGCCAATGAAGACACGCTCGACTTCGATGTCTTCGATAGCAATACCCGGCTTAAGGCCCATATACTCGAGGGCCTGGGCGGCAGCTTTCTGATCGTTTACGTTTTCAAAATCACCGGGCGATGGGACTTTTTCGGTGACCCCGGTCACCATGCCAGGGCTTGTTCCCCAAGTCACCTGGGGGCTCAGGGCCGATCCGTCCAGGCTGATGCTCTGATCAAATTCGGCGCCCTCATCGGTGACGTAGGAACTCCATCTTTCCACGTGATTCTCGAATGGAATCGAGCCATCGATGTAGCGGCGTCCCTTCAGGTAATCAAAAGTCTTCTGGTCGGGGGCAATCATTCCTGCACGCGCTCCGGCCTCGATGGACATATTGCACACGGTCATCCGCTCTTCCATGGACATGGCTTTGATGCAATCTCCTCGATATTCGAGAACGCTACCAGTACCGCCGTCCGTTCTGATTTTGCCGATAATGGCGAGGATGACGTCCTTGGCTGTCACCCCTTTTGAAAGAGCGCCATCCACACGGATCTCAAACGTCTTCGGGTAACTCTGTCGCAGGCATTGAGTCGCGAGCACGTGTTCGACTTCGCTCGTGCCGATCCCGAATGCCAGCGCTCCGAAAGCGCCGTGCGTCGAGGTGTGGCTGTCACCGCAGACGATGGTCATGCCGGGCTGGGTGAGGCCGAGCTCCGGGCCGATGACGTGAACGATGCCTTGGTCGGGGTGATCGAGGTCAAAGAGAGTGACATCAAATTCTTTGCAATTGTCGGACAGTGTCTGGATCTGCTTCTTTGAGATCTGATCCAGAATCGGCAGGCTGCGGTCCGTGGTTGGAACGTTGTGATCCATGGTGGCAAACGTCCGTTCAGGACGCCGAACTTTGCGTCCGGTGAGGCGAAGTCCCTCGAATGCCTGGGGGGAGGTCACCTCGTGAACCAACTGTAGGTCGATGTAAATGATTGCCGGCTTACCGCTCTCCTGATGGACAATGTGATCATCCCAGATCTTCTGAAAAAGCGTTCTCGGCGTGCTACTTTTAACCACGACTTACTCCGTCTAGCTCAAGATTTGTAAAGCCCATTTTCAAACAGGGCGGGGATTATAGCCCTGGGTCGCGCTCTAGCCATCCCCCCAACTTTGGGGGAATAGGGAGTAGCAATACCGTCATCGGGCCAGGTTCAGCTTCTCAGGTCTTCGCGAAGATTCTGAGATCTCTTCCTGGTCCTGTGCATCGATGGACCATTTGATTTTCAGTAGCCGTAAGAAACGATGAACGGCCAGTGGTTCTAACCGTTGATATCCCTCTCGCCGCATGGCGGTGAGATCACTTAAAAAGTGAGAAGCATGTCAGAACAGCCGAACATCCTTTGGATCTGCAGCGACCAACAGCGATTCGATACGTTGGGTTGCTATGGAAATTCATTCGTTCACACACCACATATCGACCAGTTAGCTCAGGAAGGTGGATACAAAATCGTGGTAGCCCACGGGCTCGAAACGGGCGAGCTTTACGACCTGCATGAGGATCCGAAAGAG
>JAQBXN010000148.1 GCA_027625095.1 Planctomycetota bacterium
AAAAGTGGACTCGAAATCTGAGGACATCCAAATGGCAAATGGGGGCCTGACCCCGTGCTGGTCTCTGCAAGCCACTTTATCTAAGCGACTTACGTCAGGCATTGACAACTTTGGCAAAAGTTGGTATCTCAGGTTCGCTTTGATCGCGGCGTAACACTGTTACCGCCGCGCGGGTATCAAAAATATGCCGCGTTTTCGCGGCTTAATAATAATGTTAGCCGGCTGCTATGGTTCAGCATGTATCAAAGCGAAACTTACTACATGCCATCATTTTCGCGTTATTCATTGGCTACGGAATCCTGTCCCCCTTTTACAATCAGAACCCGTACTATCGGATAGGAGGAGGAATTAAGAATTCCAATTCAGAGATACCTCGCGCCAAAGCGTGGACTCCTTCTCCTTTCTGGTTGCCAAGCTACTTCCTATGCTATTCCCCTTGGCCTTCCTTCACCATGCCGAACAGTCGGTATGGTTTCCGGTATGAGCATCAGTCTTCATTTGTAATGCACTGCATTGGGTGTGCCTTACTCTCCGCATTCACTGCATTCATTTTTGTGCAGCTCCTTCCTCATACGCGATTGAGCTTTACTCACCATTTTTACTACCTCCTTTCCGTAGGTTTGCTTGTTCTTCATCTTGCTTGTGTGCTCTCAACGGACTTGGGCGGTGGTGACTGGAAGGGATATGTGCCTCGATGGTTCCCCCGTGCTTCGTCAGTAGTGAATATGCTTCTTCCAATCAGCGTTTGTTCAGCCGTATTCGGTTTCCTCCAATCTCGGCTAACAAAGCGCTCGACAGAACTTGCACGAATACCGTGACTGGGACGTTCAACGGCGCTATGATTTTCTCTTTAACTTCCTGGTGGGCGCGGCTCGTGCAAGTCTGTCAGCTTAGACGTTATCCGTGCTAGTACACCACCTCTTTCACTACCCTTACCGGAGAGAATCAGATGTCTGAATTTGAAGAATTGACCACGAAAGCTATGTCGTTGCCTTCGCCAAGCCGGGCGGAATTGGCTGAAATCCTTATCCAAAGTTTGGAGGAGGATGACGATCCCGAGACCAAAGCTGCTTGGATTACCGAAATTCGCCGCAGAGACGAACAGATCCGGTCAGGAGAGAAGGTGACCCGGCCGGCCCATGAGGTGCTCAAAGAGGCTCGCACTCAACTGAGATGTATGAAATAGAGATTCATGACGATGCAGATGCTGAAATGAGGTCTGCGGCGTCATATTACGAAGAGCGAGTGCATGGGCTCGGGGAGGATTTCCTCGATGAGGTCGAGCATGGCCTGAATAGGATTGGGGAGTTTCCATTGCTCTGGTCACCGTACGAGAAGGAGTATCGACGATACCTTTTGAAGCGATTTCCGTATGGGCTGATTTATCGAACAGAAGGTGAGACCATTTACATCATCGCGGTTGCACATGTTCGTCGAAAGCCTGGATACTGGAGAGGTCGACAGTGAACTTTCGGATAACCAGGTCACTCCAGCGAAGCCCTCCGACCTCGCAGTCGTGACGATTTCGTTCCTTCAAAGTCTGTCTTGTTCCTTCAGTGAGGCCGTTGTTGTCCGGGCTCGCTGAGTTCCGTCGTTATCACGGTCAATACGCATTACGTGGGTGTTCACCCTTACATCGAGATTGAATCGCGCGTGTAGACTCTCTGGTGTCTGCACCAGCAACTTGTCCCTTTCGGCGATCTCACCGCCCACAAAATACGGTAGCCCGCAGTTGGCGAACGATACGTACGGCCCTTTCTCGAAGATGATGATTTCGGCCGCCTCAGAGAGCCGGCGAGCGCGAGCTGCACAGCTCGCCCCTCCAGCGACACCTCCGACAATGATGATCTTTTTGTGGTGCATGGTGGTCTCCTCTGACCGGGCTTCACAGCACTTCCCTTTTGCTAATTCTCTCTGACTGTTGCCTCATGAACGAGGCAACCTCAAGTAGTCACGTTTTCAAAAGTAATGCCTACTTGAAAATCCGTGCATGTGACGACAGCTCCCCCAATCGTTCTTCGACACTGGCCTCTTCCCATGTCTCCTCCGGCTTTCTGACGGCAAAAGCTGCGGTTCGATGCACAAGCACCGGGCAGGTGCAATGCCTTAGAACACCTTCGGCCGTGGATCCAAAGAGCCAGCGTGAAAATCCCATTCGGCCGTGAGTTGTAAGCGCGATGAGGTCGACATGTTCTTTCACCGCAGCCTTCAATATTTCATCGGCAGCTAACCCGAAGCTTGTCTTCGTCGTCACGCTGAATCCTTCTCTCAACAGGCTCTCATAATATGGCTTCAGGATCTTCTGACTTAGTTGATGGTCCCTTCCGACCACAACGTCCGGGTACTCCTGTACAAACTCACAATGAAACAGTACCAACTCAGCGTCGTAGGCCCGGGCGAACTCTTTGGCCAGCGGCAAGGCCCGTTCAGCCAGTTCGGAGCCATCGAGCGGGACAAGGATTCGCTTGAAGTGATTGGACTTTACAGAAATCTCTTCCGTGTGAGGATTCACCATGAGAATGGGAACTCTCGATTGGCGTAATACACGCTCAGCGACACTGCCTCGAATCCAGCGCACCGGGCCGCTGCGGCCATGAGTGGTCATGGCAATCAGAGAAGGGCCATGCAGGTCGGCGTAAAGAACGATTTCTTCCGCCGGATCACCGGTCAGGATTCGAAACCTGGCCTTGGCCCCCTTTCCAATCAGGTCCTCCGAAATACGTTCCAAATTTTTCTTTGCATACTTGTTTCGGTCTTGCCAGTCGACGGGATCTTCATCAACTTCATGTTCAAGCACACTCAAGAGCGTTACCTCTGCATCCGAGATCTTCAGCAGCGTATGAACATGAGGAATAATCTTTTCCGATTGTTTGGTTCCATCAAGTGGGACTAAGATTGTTGAAATCATCTTGAGCCTCCTTTCTTTGTTTCTTTGGCCAGGGTTCTCAGACTGGTGGCGACCAGAAAATCTTCACCCGTAGAATGCATCGGAAGGTATCACTGCAAGTATTCGTGTACCCGGATGCTTTCCTTTCTGCATTTCCTCCTCAAATTCGCATCCGCACTCAAAACATATCCAGGTATCTTCGCTTACCAGAACGACACTGGCGTCCTGGGGATGACGACTCACTCCGCAACAGTGCGGACATTTCGGCGGCGTGCGACTCGCTGGGTACTCCAGTCTTTTAAGTTCAATCTCACACATAATGCTCCTCCAATGCAGCAATTGCAGGGGATCCGGAATGAAAGTGAAGAGTCGCAAGCGTGATGCCAAGGATTCGGGATTCACGATTTGGGAAAACCAGGCGACTACCATTCCTTGCACTCCGAGATTCATGTATCCGAATCTCGCATCCCGTGGTGGTCTCCTGCAAACATTTCGCTACGCAGACTCTCTGCTGAAATTTTCCTGCAGATGATGCAGTCCCTCTGAATCGACCTTCACTCTCAGGCGCGGCGAATGCTTCAATTTCTTAAGTTTTCGGGCCTGTTCTAGCTTTTTACAGCCTGTGGTTCGTGTCGGGTACATGGCGTGCTGTTAAAAGCATGAAATATGTCTATACACTGACCTTCCCCAACGTTCAGGAGGATCAACCGTGCTGAACATTCAACGCATCCTTGTTACTTCAGACCTGACGGATGAATCAGCCATCGCACTAGACTGGTCGCGGCTGATTGCAGAACCGTTCAATGCGGCGGTCACTTTCGCCTGCGTTGTGTATCCACCGCAAACGGTAGTAATGACCGAGGCGGCTTTGGCAGGCTTCATCCCTGACCCGCCGAACATGGACAAACTTGAAAACGATGCCCGGGAAAGGTTGCACGAACTCGTGGGCGAACATCTGTCGGGGCTCAAAGTCAAAGTGCAAACCTATAGAGACACCACAGCGCAACACGGTATCCAGCAATTGGCAGCCGACGGTAACTATGACCTCGTTGTAATGGCAACCCACGGTCGCACCGGCCTGGCCCATTTCATTCAAGGCAGCATTACCGACGAAATATTGCGGGAGGCTAAGTTTCCCGTACTTTGCCTCCATGAAGGCGCGTTACCCGTTGAAAAAAAGGTGCAGATCAAACGCATTCTCTGCCCTCTGGATTTCGACGAGGATCACCTGGGGGCAGCGCGAGCCGCCGGCATGTTGGCCAAGACGTTCAGCGCAGAACTCGTTTACCTGCATGTGGCGCCATTTCCTGCAGAAAGCTCCGGTTGGGGGCGCGAAGACGAGGCCGTTTTGATGGATCGACTCAAGGCTCACGTAGCCTCCGTGCGGCCCGAAGGGATACCACTGAAGTACTCTCTGCGTCAGGGCTCACCGGCAAGAGAAATCAACGAATGCGCCAACAAGTTGGAAGCCGACCTCATCGTCATGGCTACACACGGTGAGCATGGAATTCTGGACTTCTTTTTCGGTTCGGACAGCGAGTGGGTCGTCCGGCACAGTCAGCACGCAGTGCTGGTGTGTCCCTCAATATGAAATCTATTTCGAAAGGAGGCCGCTCATGAGTCTGAACCAAAAAATTAAGGCAGACCCCATCAAGGGGTTCACACTCCGCGTGGCACCCTGACCACCTTCTTAAGACATTTTTCAGTGAGGCTCCCCGTTACAGATTCACTTCTGGAAGAAGCAGTTCAAATTCGGACCCGGGAACGAGGGGACGAGGCAATTTGATGAAGCCAGACTTTCTTACTCTCGATTTCAACCATGCCCCCTTCATTGCCATCTGGGAGGTCACCCAGGCGTGCGACCTCGCCTGTAAGCACTGCCGTGCTGAGGCTCGCCCCCAGCGCCACTCCAATGAGCTGACTACATCCGAAGGATTCGAACTGATTCGTCAGATTCGGAAATTTGGAAAGCCATTGTTCGTCATCACCGGAGGCGACCCGCTCTATCGACCTGACGTTTATGATCTTGTGAAATATGCGGACGAGCTGGGGCTGCGGGTGGCACTGACTCCAGCCGGAACTCCAAAACTGAATGCCGACGCCATTAACCGCCTCAGCGTGAATGGTCTCTCGCGATTGGCTGTGAGTCTTGATGGGTCATCACGCCAGGTGCACGATGAATTTCGGGGTGTGGATGGTTCTTTTGATTGGACGGTCAGGGCGATCCGTCACGCCCGAGGCATTGACCTACCAGTGCAGGTGAATACTTCGATAGGCAAACACAATGTCCTCGATGTGACACGTATGGCCGGATTGATGGAAGCACTCGATATCTGTCTCTGGTCTGTGTTCTTCATCGTGCCTACAGGCCGTGCCGGCAGACGAGGTATCATCTCCGCTCCGGAGCATGAAGAGGTCTTCAATCAGCTTTACGAGCTATCCAAGAAGATGCCCTTCGACATCAAGACAACGGCAGGCCAGCATTATCGGAGAGTTGTCCTGCAGCGAAGGATGGAGGAAAAGCAGGCGGGAGGAGAAAGTAACGGGGTGGAGATGGAGACAGGCGGCTGGGCCGCAGATATGAGCGGGGAGATGGGAGTCTCAGCGGTCTCTAATGGGACAACTGTTCCAGAGTTCCTCACAGAAAAAGGAACTGCACAGAAAGATGCGTCTTCGATGATCGGTCGTGCGGCAAAAGGCGTGAACGACGGCAATGGATTCGTGTTCATCAGCCACACCGGCGAAGTATTCCCAAGCGGTTTCCTACCGCTGTCCGCGGGCAATGTTCGGCAGACTCCTCTTAAGGAACTCTATCGAGACTCGCCGCTCTTTCGTGCTTGCCGCTCATACGAGTTGTTGCAGGGCAAATGCGGATACTGTGATTTCAGGGATGTTTGCGGCGGCTCAAGGTCGCGATCTTTCGGGGTAACTGGCAACCTCTTCGCCAGCGAGCCGTATTGCGTCTACAAGCCGAGAAAGCCCGAAGGTTATGTAGAACCAGAGGTTCCTGCGGAGTTCAAGGAATTCACCCGAGCGTTGCCAGTACTGCAGTAAGGGCATAAATGATTTCAAGTTCTCTCACGATCTCAAAGGGTGACCTCTTGTTTGAAACTGAGACGTCCTTCCTCCATACGCATTGATCACCTTCGGCTGGACGAGCCGTCGGAAATCTTCGTATCTGAGCTGAATCAGCTCGGAGTGATTGCCTGCGTTGAAGGCGATCTCCTCGTCTTCGGACAGAGCCTCGCTTACGTAGACATCCATGCCATACAGATTGCCGAAGGGCGGCATCCCGCCCAGTTCGCACCCGGGGAATCGATCCTCGAAATCTGCTTCTGTCGCCAGTTCGACCCTGTGAGCGCCTGCGATTTCTCTGAGCAGTTCAAGGTCAACGAATTCGTTCGCTGGCAGCACGGACATAGTGAGTTTTCCGTCTATCTTGACCATTACCGTCTTGGCAATCTCCTTGCCGGAGATGTGGGCAGAGGCCGCGACTTCTTGCGCGGTGATGGCTGGTGAGTGCCGGATACACACGTACTTGACGAAGTTAGCATCCAGGAACTCCTTGAGTTTTCTTACTGGCATAACTGCACCTCTTGCGTGAGGAAACGGGGAAAGAAACGTGTTATACAATGTAAGGCAAAGACGGTTCCATAGATCGTTTGGATGTGCGAAAATTCGGACTATCTCCTGCTGATCGTTACCAGTGCAGATCGGACCTGAAGAACTCGCATTTTACGCTTCTAATTTTACGCTGTTTGGAAGGCGGGGACATTCATGGCCTGCGAAAAGACATGCGAAACACCAGAGACTCTTCCGGCCTCAAGATCGGGAGGTGTGTTAGATGAAGTGTGGGTCATCATTCGGCGTCTCACGATTACCGTCGTCGGAATGTCCCTGCTTCTGTTCGGCGTCGCACTTGTATTTTTGCCTGGCCCTGCGTTTATTGTGATTCCTGCCGGTTTGGGAATTCTTGCCCTGGAATTCCGGTGGGCTCAAAGGTTACTGAAAAGAATCCGGAAGAGACTTCAGAATGTGGAACAGGACCAGGCATGAATTTTCTGCCTGAATATTGGATGGCATACGAGCAAACAATCCACGGGGTGATGGTGATCCTGACGGCAGGCGTCATGTTGTTCGCTGCGGGACATGCGATTCTCTTCAAGCGTGAGTCCCATTCAGCGATTTCCTGGGTAACGGTCATCCTTTTCGTGCCGATCGCTGGAGGCTTGATGTATTACCTGCTTGGCATCAACCGGGTGAAGCGAAAGGCTGCGATTCTGCGTATCGATGCACTGACACACAGAGCGCCAACCGCGGCTCATGAGGTCAAATCCGCTGAGCTTGAAGGAACACTTCCAGAGAGTTCTCGACATCTGGTAACACTGTCTGAAGCTGTCTGTCGAGCGACGGACCGGCTTCTCGTTCGCGGCAACAGTTTAGAACCCTTGCGGAATGGTGACGAAGCATTTCCCGAGATGCTGAATGCCATCCAAGAGGCCAAGTCGAGTATCGCTCTTTCGTCCTACATCTTCGATAACGATCCTACGGGCCGGGCCTTTGCCGACGCTCTCGAAGCAGCTTTCACGCGAGGCGTAGATGTGCGGGTGTTGGTCGACGGGATCGGTGCACATTATTCGTATCCCTCTATCGTCCATCTCCTGCGTAAGAAGGGGGTGATGGCCACTAAGTTTCTGCCACCAGGCAGACATTTGAGCTTTGTGAACCTTCGCAATCACAAAAAAATCATGGTAGTTGACGGGATTCTCGGATTTACCGGCGGGATGAATATCCGCGAGTCCATGCGGCTCAACTCAATGCCGAGGAATCCAGTTCAGGATTTACATTTCAAAGTCCAGGGCCCGGTTGTGGCACATCTGCTGGAATCCTTTGCGGACGATTGGTACTTCTGCACCGGCGATAAGCTCGACGGAGATCTGTGGTTCCCAGAACAGAAACAATCGGGGGATGTGATAGCGAGGGGTATTACCGATGGCCCAGATGAAGACCTGGATAAGCTGCGTTGGACACTGCTGGCGGCGCTATCTAACGCGCAGAAATCGATACGAATCATGACGCCTTACTTTCTGCCGGACCTTCCTCTCATTACGTCACTGAATCTGGCCGCCATGAGAGGCGTAAAGGTGGACATCATTCTTCCCGAAAAGAACAACCTCCCATTTGTGATGTGGGCAACGCGTGCCATGTTGTGGCAGGTACTGGAGTATGGCTGCAGGGTCTCGCTGACCAAGCCACCATTCGACCACTCCAAACTGATGCTTGTGGATGATTGCTGGACGCTGATAGGATCTTCCAATTGGGATGCACGTACGCTCCAACTGAATTTTGAGTTCAACCTCGAATGTTATAACCCGGGCCTGGCACTCCAGATGAACGAAATCGTGGATGCCCGGTTGATTTCTTCGAGACAAGTCACCCTGAAGGATATGGAAGAACGGAGTTTGCCGGCAAGACTGCGGGATGGCGCAGCCCGTCTCTTCTCGCCCTATCTTTGATGGCTTCGGTCAGCGTTGCTGAAGAAGCATAGTCCAGACCTGGAAGACCTCGCCATAATGCGCTCGTGCCCGACCGAGGGCTTTGGGGGCGTGCCATAATGTGGCAAACCGATATGCCCAGATCGGGCGACGAGCGAGCGGCTACACCGGACAGAGCCATGACTCCTGCCTGGGTACACTCATCCCGGGTAAAACTCTGGCGGTGAAGGGGGCGGGAGATTCATCAACTCCCCTATGACTCCCAGCAGCACCATCCCGCCAACGACGATGGCAAGAACCAGGATGATGAAGTGCAGCGGGTCGTTCATTGGCTCTAAGCGAAAACCGGGAAGCGAAGAATTCGTCGGCCTAAGCCAATGCTTATTAAAATGGACCCGACGGCCTTTAATCTCTGACGTTTTCATGTCAGGCCCTCCTATCTGAGAAAAATTTCTTCAGTCTCAGGAAGTGCCTCCGAAATGCATGATCTGCACTGGTTTGGCGGTCTCACTCTTCCGATTGGGCACTTCTTGCGGCCTAAAGCGAGTTATTCGACTCCTGTTATTTACAGGCAATCGGTATTCCCATTGATCAGCAAATTGGGCATGAATTCTGGAGCGAGTCATTAGCATTCAGGGTTTCAAAAATCACGCTTGCGGTGCCTGGTTTGCGTGCAGGTAGCCGAGGTCTTTTTGAATGAAATTTTTCATACGGAGCAAATCGTTGAGCAGTTACCAACTCTTTTTAGTCATCCATGTTCTTGGCGCCACAGTCTGGACTGGCGGCCACATCGTGCTGTGTCTCTGCCTGTTGCCGAACGCATTGAAGGAGAGAAGCATCACAAAGCTGCAATGGTTCGAGTCGAGGTTTGAAACCATCGGAATCCCCGCGCTGATCGCGCAGGTAATTACCGGTGTGATTCTGTCTTATCGCCTGCTGCCTTCTCCATCGCTGTGGCTCTCTTTCTCGAACCCGGTCTCGCAGGTAATCACTCTCAAGTTTATATTGCTGGCATTGACCATCCTGCTGGCTGCGGATGCAAGATTGAGGATTATTCCCAAACTCACCGAGGAGAATCTGCTCTCGCTCGCGTTCCATATCATCCCAGTCACCCTGCTCTCAATCTTGTTCGTAGTTGTGGGCGTTTCATTCGGTTCGGGTGGTCTCTAATGATGTGCGAGACTTGGACTCCGCTTGGGAATCAGTTCACATTTCCGTGAAGTTATATCTGCAGGGTGCCTCAGCAGTTGCCCTGTCCTTTTCCCAATTTTTCTATTGTGGCTGAAGGACATCTTCCTCGTAATCCCGCTTAACCGGACTAATTTTCGGCAGACCAATTTGAAGAGATCAGCAACATTAGTCTGCCCCTGATTGGCCCGCCCTTCTGATAGCGGTCTTTACCGCGTTAGGAGATTCATTACTTGACATTCGAGGCCGTCCACGCCACGCAATTCTTCGTCGATGCGTTTGCTGGCGATCATGCCGTGGTCGCCGACAAAGACGATTCGTTCGAGGCCAAAGCGCTGGCGCACTTTTCTGATCTGACTGCTCAGGGTGTTTGGGGCGGCAGCGTTGCCGGGGAAGACTTCGATGCCGAAGATCAAAAGTAAGAGCCTGCCCCTTTGAACAGTTACGCGAACTCACGCAATTAGAGCCGTAAGAACCGATGTAAACTGGTAGCCGAACGCACCAGAAACATCCGTTTCGGCCTGATTGCCTTGACATTAACCGGAGTGCACTCTTAAATCTCCGCCTCGCCGCAAACCCTGCCTGGCCTGGCCTCACGACCTCTCCTGCAACGATACTGGCGTATCGTTGCACTCTTCAGATTCGCCCGCTACCCCGCATGAATTTCCTCTCCAATTCATTCGGCGCAAGGACTCTTCTTGCGCTTTTCAGTTGCAGCATTCTCCTTTCTGCTGATGACAAAACGGAACAAGGTACTGACTACAAACTATACCTTCAGAGGGAGCTTACACGCCTTGAAAAAATGGCGGCCATGGAAGGGCTGAAGCCCGACGCACTGAAGTACATCGACGTCCGGATCGCCGACATAAAGAACCGGATGAAGAAAGCGTCTGACGCGGTGCCGGGCCAGACGGTCGAGTTCATGAATGCGCGAGCGTTTGGTTCAAGATTTGTCTACGTCATCGACAAAAGCGGGTCAATGAGCGGCAAGCGGCTCGAGTATGCCAAGAACGCACTTTTGAGTTCCCTGTCACAATACTCTGGCAATACGGCCTTCTTTATCATCTTCTACGATACCGAAGTGCATGAAATGCCGGCCAATGAGCTTCTTCCGGCCACTGCTGAAAATCTTGATGACTGCACAAAATGGATCCGGGGTATTAAGGCCGGCGGAAAGACGAACCCATCCAGAGCCATCATCCGGGCTCTCGATCTCGCGCCCGATGCTGTATTTCTCCTTTCCGATGGCCTGTTTCATGATTCGTTCCCCGCAATGATTCAGGCGCTCAATGACACGGATCATCCGGTAGTCATTAACACTATTGCTTTCATGAGCGACGAGGGAGCGGAAGTGTTGACCAAGATCGCGGAACAGAGCGGCGGCCAGTATGTTTTTGTGAAAAGGCCTGAAAAGAAAAAGAAGAGTTTCTGGCCTTTTGGCCGCAAGCAGGACGAGGCTCCCCAGGATTAACCGTGGAGTAACAAATGAACAATTATCTAAATTTCACATCTCTCGCCTTAATTACCGCCGTCTCCCTCCCAGCCTGGGGGGCAACTGCCAAAACCCGATATGTCAAGGTTGTGGTCAAGAACAATCAGAACCTGCCCGTAGAAGGGGCGAGTATTGTCGTTGTAGACATGGCCACCAAGACGCCGCTCGAAGGCCAGGTCTACAAAACCGGAGCAGATGGTTCGAAAGGCATCGTCGTACGGGCAAAACCGGATGTCGAGCTTGTCATAGGCTTTCCAGGCATGGTCGAAGAGCGGCAGGTAGTTTACTGGTCCAATCAGTATGAGATCCGACTCTCGCCACCATCGCAGCTTGCGACTGTTCAGTATTCCCAGCCGGTTACTCCGGTGCAGAATGTGGTCGTGGTGCCCACCCGGCAGAAGAGATCCGTGAGCATCGTGGTCGAAGGCACGGATGGTCGGCGCCTTCAGGATTCAGAGGTTGCAGTCCTCGACGCACGAACCAAGAAAATTATTGAACGGAAGCTCCTGCTGGAAGGCCTGGGCAGCGTGGAATTTGAGTCAGAAGAGGATCTGGTATTGGAGTTGGTTGCTACAGCACCTGGACGCAAATCGACCGCGTTGAAACTCGGATCGGGCAACAGTTACATCTTTAAACTCCAGCAAAGAGAAGTGCAGGCAAACAGCAGCGTGGTAGTCAAAGACACCGAAGGGAATCCACTGGCCGGCGCTCAAGTCATCGTTGCGGAAGCCGGAAAGATTCTTGCCCAAGCCAGTTCCGACGCGAAAGGAGCGGCCGCACTCAATTACGCTTACACCGATGAGGCGACCTTGACAATCGAAGCCGCGTTGGATGGCTATAAGGCCGTTCGCAGCCCGATGAACACTCGCCTGGTTACGACAAATCTGAACCTTGAACCAATCATCCGCACCCTTGACCGCACCCTCAGCATTATCGTTCAAGGCAGCGGCGGCGAAAGGTTGGAACAGGCAGACGTGAGCGTACTGAATGAACAGACCAGCAAGCTGTATGAGCGTGTCCTTCTGCCGCAGGGCGTCGGGGCAGTCCGATTCAAAGCCAACGAAAAGGAGCAGCTTAAGTTGCAGGCATCCGCGGCGGGTCGAGTCACCGCAAGCCAGCCCATCGGTGCGGCGGACAGCTATACGTTCAAGCTCGAACTCAAGCAGCTCGAATCCAAAGTCGCCGTCACCGTCAAGGACAACGTCGGGCGGATGGTTTCCGACGCCACCATTCTTGTAACCGAAGAGGGCCGGCAGCTCGCCTCCGTCACCACCGACCAGCGGGGCTGGGCAGAAGTAGGTTACGCGTATTCCAATGCCTCACTTATCCTCATCGAGACCCATCACGGCGGTTACATGACACGCAAGGCCCCGCTGAATCCAAGCCGGGACAATGCTGTCGAGATCGTCCTCATGCCGCAGCGCCGGGAGGTCAAACCTTCCATGTATGCAGTGCTCGTCCTGTCGAAAGTATTCACCTCATCGGCCCAGACACTGGCTCACGTCCGAATGACCATGAAACAAATTATGGACGATTGCCAGAAGAACCCGGAACTCTGGAAAGGAGCCAGCGTGCTCACTATTGGTGACGGCCGTATCCGACAGATTCTCGCCATGTCAGAAAAGATCACTGAAGACGACGTCAAACAGGCCTTGACCAGATTAAGCGGCCTTTATGCCCAGGCCGGCAGCCTGAGCTGGCGCGATTTGCAGAAACTTGCCGAATTCATCAAGAACTCACGGCAGGTCGGAGAGGCAGGCGCAGAAGTGTTGGTAATTGCACCCAAAAATCCCGCCATTGATGAAACGCTCAATCTCTATGACGCTGGCGGTGATGGCGTGATGGATGCTTTTCGACAAAACAATCTGAGACTTCGTCTTGTCGAAGTTGGTTTCACTAAGGATCCGACACGCTCCTACAAAGAGCTTTGCGACAAGACGCAGGGCTTTTACAAAGCGTTGACGATCAACGACAAGCTGTTCGAGGAGGTTGCCAAACTCCAATTCCACTACCCCACCCCGCCGCCTCAAAATTGAGCTTAGCCTCAAGCTTCCCAGCGACCCGCCTGCCTCTTTGCCTCTTAGCTGCCCCGCTTGGTCCGCGGCCAATTTAATCAGGAGACGATCCATGAAAACTCTAAGCATTCCCAACTCAACCAATCGCACTATGAGATATCTAGCCAGCCTGACAGCCCTTTCCATGTCGTGTTCCATCGTGGGCGCACTCGACATTGGCACTGGCGAGAAGCCATCGCAGCTCGTCATGGGCCCATCCGGACCCGTTCCCGTTTATGCCAGCGCTGAAAAAATCGAGGTTCTGGATGCTCCGAAAGCGAAATCCAAGATCCTCAGGCACGCCAGGTTTCTTGAGCCTTACTATCTGGCGAAGGGGCCGGTAAAGGACGGCAAAGACGAATTTGTCCTCGCTGCAACTGCAGACGAGAACTTACAACTGAAGGATCTCATCGGTTGGATAAATGTAAATGATTGCATCATGACTCGCGAGGGTACAAAGACCAAACATGGGATTTATCGCAAGGCATTGATCGTGAACGATTGGAAACGGATGAAATCCGTCAAAGACAAATCGAAAATTGCCGGAGCTTCGGTTCTGAACGGTCCGGGCAAGGCCTCTGACGGCAGAGATTACGATACGCTCAGCGAAATCGGGCTCTACGATTTCTACTACATCTACGGCGAGGAAACTCGAGACGGCAAGAATTATTTTCTGCTCGGAGATCGACCCATTATCGTCTCGCACCAGCAGCCACAGGAAGCCATCCGGGGCTGGGTAGCGGATGAGCGGATATTCCGATGGGATACGAGGCAGGCTATCGAATTCAACAAGGAAAACATCAAAGTCAGAAACGAAGGCAAGAAAGAAGAAGACCAGGGCGTCAAGATCTTTGCGAATCAGCAGGAACTCGAGTGGTTTACCCGCGGTATCAAGACCCCACCCGGGACGAATGAGCCACTGAAACCCGTCGCCGAAGAGGACATCACGGTCACGTTCTGGCGGCACAACTGGCAGCGTTTCCCACTTCTGGCTTCGTTGGAGGCAAAAGATTCACGTGCCGGACGCCTTCTGCAGATCGGCTTCATCGGCGACCAGATTTATCTCGAAGACCAGAAGAAGGGTCTCTCAGCAAATGAACTTTCCGAGGCCAAAGAGAAACTTTCTGTTCTGCAGAGAAAACTTCGCAATGTTGACCTGCTCTTCGTTGTCGATTCCACCGGCAGTATGACCCGCTACTTCCCGGCTGCGGCTCAGGCCGTGAAGGCCATCGTCAGTCAACTCGCAAAGTCATACGACCCCAATGATCCCAACCGGCCTGTGGTTCAGTTCTCAGTCCTCTTCTACCGTGATTACGTGGACCAGGACGGCCTGCCGAACCCTATAGACTCTTACCTCGTGAAACGCCTGCCGCTTACCGCGGATGTAGACAAGGTCGTCAGTTTCCTCACCAACGAGCCCCGCCCGCCTGACGGCGCCGGAGGCGATGAGCCGGAAGCTGTCTTTCACGGCATTTACCGGGCAGTCCATGAAGCCAAGCAAGAAATGACCGACCTCTCGTTCAGAGCGGTCGTGCTTATAGGCGACAAGGGTAACCACCCGGAAGATGAACGCGGATACAACGTCGTCGATCTGGCCAAATTTCTGCAGGACAACCAGATGGATTTTTATTCCGTGCATGTGGTTGACGACATGCGCATCGAACGTGACCCGGACGTCCGCCTCTTCCAGGATCAGGTGCAGATCATAAACCTGCAGCTTGGCATGGAGCGAAACACCTCTTACTACCGCAATATGGATCCCAAGCAGGTTGCCAAGTACATCGTCGAGGCCGGCAGCCGGGTGACCGAAGACTCGAAAGTGCTGGCTGAAATGGTGCGGCGAACTGCCGAAGGTGGAAAAGGCGGCGGACTTACCGAATTGAAAAAACAATACGGGCTGCGCCTCACCGAAAAGTTTACTGCGATGATGCGAAAGGCAGGCGTAGATCCTGATGCATTTGTCAGCGACAGTGTCCAGGTCTTCGGCGAAGGATGGGTTGCGGAGAATGACCCCAAATCGGGGCTTGACCAGGTCAAAGAGGTTGTCCTCGTGGGCCGTGCCGATTACGAGATCCTGGTGGGCCTCCTGGCCGGCTTCACCCGAAAGCCGCCGAGCAAGGAAAACGTTCGCAAACTGTGGACGAGCGTCTTGATGACCAACCTGGGTGAAGAGAACGTGGATTTCAAGAAGACGATCGCCGAACTCATCCAGAATCAGCTCGGCCTCGTTGTCCGCAAGAAACTGCTCCACAAAAGCATTGATGAGATCAGCGATCTGCCTCCGAAAGAGCTCACCGATCTCTACAACGGCCTCAAGGACGATCTCAGATTGATGAGAGGGGTTCTCATGGAGCAGGATCTTGAACTTGAGAAGACAACCGAAGACGGCCGTGAGAACGTCACAGTAAAGTCGTTGGGTTTCAAGAAATACTGGTGGCAGGCAAACGACCAGGAGTTCGCATGGATTCCATTGTCACTGCTGCCGTAAATCTAGGCTGAGAGCCCCGGCGTAAAGAGATATCAGGCGAAGATTTTCGTGCACTCATTTAATTCGCCAGTGGCCAATTGGGAGTGCAGTCACGAGCGCACAATCTCCTGGAAGCTCGAAAGCTCCATCGCCGGGCGGCGGGCCCCATTCTCCCTGACGCCTTCGCTTTTGATACAGACCTCAAAATGCCACCCTGCTTCACCCTCACCAACGTTCAAAAGACCTACGGCCCTACGAATGACGATTCTGTTCGGCCTGCCCTCAGCATTGACAATCTTGAAATCGCCAGTGGGCAGACGACCGCCATCCTGGGTTATTCCGGATCTGGAAAATCCACCCTCCTGAACGTCCTCAGCCTTCTCGATCAGACGGATGACAATGGTGGCGACATCACTTATCGAGACCAATCCTACCGAAGCATCCGACATAACGAGCGGGCACAAAATCGGCTGCGCGGCAACGAATATGGCTTCGTCTTTCAGGACAACCATCTCCTGGAACACTTCAGCGCGGCCAGAAATGTCGCCATGGGCCTCGCCATCAAAGGTGTACCTTTGTCCGAATGTGATCGCCGGGCAAAGGTATTCCTTGCAGAGGTCGGAATTGAATCCAAAGCAAAGTCCCTGCCGAGCGAGCTCTCCGGCGGAGAAAAGCAGCGGGTCGCCGTGATGCGCGCCATTGCCCACGAGCCGCAGGTCGTCTTCGCCGACGAGCCGACCGGAAATCTCGATTGGGATACCGGGCTTGCTGTCATGGAACGCCTCGCAAGATGGCAGAAGGAGTCCGGCCACACCCTGATTATCGTCTCACATAACATCCATCAGGTGATCGATTTCTCAGACCGTTTCGTCATGTTGAAGGACGGCGAGATAATCTTCAAAGGCGTCCACCAGAGTCATGCAGAGGAAAAGCTCCAGGATGAGGTAGTCGTTGAGACAGCGGATCGGCTGACTGACGTCCTCCGAATCCATTCAAAAGTTCACCCGCTGGAATCGACAGCGCCATGAACCCAATGTCACGGCTGGCATACATTCTGAATTACGCGGTCAACGATCTTCTTCCGTTTCGAATTGCCGGCGAGACCTCGGCTGAAAGAGCGGCCAGCCTGTGGGCTACCTCAAGACGTTGGCTCACGACGGGGTTGAACGTCCTCACATTGGCCACCCTTATCGTGACCGCACTGGTTATCGGTGGCCTGGTCATAGGAACGACATCGCTCTTGCGTGAATACATCGAAGAGAACCCACTGGCCCTCGTGGTTGAAATCCACGGCGGGCTCGGTGCCTCTGTGAAAACAATCTCTGAAGAGGATGAGCAGGAAATCCGTTCTTTTACGATCCGGCAGGATGGAAAAATCACATCAGACCCAGACAGTGAGGACTCAAGACGCGCGGTACATCGCGTGGCCGGTTGGAACGATTACGCTCTCTGGTTTTTTAAGAAGGACGGAAGCCGTGATACCGATTTCGCGTCCGGCCGGACGGTTCAACCGAATGACCCGGGCCTCGCAAAGCTGTCATTTTCTCATCAGACAACAGACGGTTTTTTTAAACAGCCGGATCTGCCACACCTGATCGTTACTGAATCGCTCATCGAACAATTGGGTTACGATAAGCCACCGGCGGCACTCGATGTGGATTACCGGCAGAAATCCGCACCGCTCCAGGTTGTTGGAGTGGCGAAATGGCTGCCCGCGGGAGACTTCATCATCAGCGAGGCTTTCTACCGAATGATTCGCGACCGGAAGTGGCAATGGCCCCCGATGCACCGGAACGCTTATCTGGGCCCTGTCTCGGCAGAGCAGGGAAAAGAAATACTGGAAAAGGCAGGGAATTACTTCACTGACCAGGAAGTCAAGGCAGCGATTGCCGAGAGAACCGGCAGCGACAAATGGATAAAGGTAACTCTCTCCGGCAAGACCCGGTGGGATGAGGAATACTGGACATCCACCTTCTTTCCGACCATCTCGCTCTATCTCGGCGATCCGGCCTGGTTCAAAAAACTTTCAGCCGGCTTTGATGATGCCTTGCAGTCAGATTCGGCGGAATGGTCATCTGTCGATATCGGCTTCACTCGTGCGTCTGTTTACGTGAAAGAGCTCTCACTAGTCCCCGGTGTGGTAGATGCACTCAAGGCACGCGGGCTGGGAGTGGATGATCGAATCGCCCAGGACGTGGTCTTTCTGCAGCAGGTTTCAGCGTTCGGACGCCGCCTCTTTGCCTGGGTTATCGGCGCGGTGGCGTTCATGGCCGCGGTCAACATTGGATTGAGCTTCGCCCAGACCATTCGCCGCAAACAGGCCCAGATCGGAATCCTCAGGGCCTACGGCGCCAGCCGGGCATTCGTGTTCTCGATTTTCATCACCGAAGCGGCACTGGTCTGGATCATCGCCGCAGTCCTGGGATTGCTGATCGCCTTCCCCGCAGGGAATGCCATCGGCGAACACTTGATGAAAGTCTGGCATCAGAAGCAGGAACTGGGCAGTGCCGGCGGTGTGATACCAAAGTTCTTTCGAGCACCGGCCTCATTACTGCTCTTTACGCTGGGCGGCTCGCTGCTGGTGTGCTGGATAGCGACGGGCTGGGCGGCCTTCCATGCAGCCCAGGTAAATCCAGCGACTGCTGTGAGGTCGAGGGAGTAGCGATTGACCGTAGACCTTTTTCGCTACTTCCCGATCGGATTAAACCATCTCTCCACGTCGTCCAAATCCCACTTGTGTTCCTGATCGGTGTAACGGATCTCCTCCCGGCGGCACTTGACGATTGAGTGAACGTTCAACGCAAGCACACGGCTGTAGCGGTAACCGAAACTGATGAAGTGATAAGGGAACTCGAAGTACGCTTTCTGCCCCGCCTGCACTCTCTCAAGGTGGTCGTAGATATAGAAAGTAAGGCTGCCGTCAGCCCCTATCTGGGTAAGTT
Organism: Planctomycetota bacterium; assembly: GCA_027625095.1. Lineage (GTDB taxonomy): Bacteria > Planctomycetota > PUPC01 > JACPCR01 > JACPCR01 > JAQBXN01. Next base: position 18,526 of record JAQBXN010000148.1, read on the forward strand.
GAATCTCGGACGGATGGATGACGTGCGGTAACGAATGTACCGTTGTGCGGCTGATGCCGTGGTTGTCTTGAGCGCCGATGTAGCAGTAGTTGCGCCGCTCCACAAGGAATGCGTCTTCCGGAATGACTTCGTCGAATACCACCGGAACACTGTCGATAATCCTGAACGGAATGACGGCATCATCGATGACAACCTCATCCTGTTCTTCTCTGCGATCAATATTCACCAGATCGCTGAAGTAGGTGGTTTCGAGGAATACGATTTCATCCGCTGCGAGGTCACATCCGAGCGGCCCGATTTCGTCTTCCTTTTCGTTCAGGAGCTTGGATTCATATTCAGGCTTCAGCAGGAAATCGGGGTCGGGGAAAGTGTCATGATTAATGGGATTGTCGCGGGCGTAAGCTTTCCAGATCGCCTCACGGGCCGCACCGTCGTGAAGTTTAACAGTGACGATTTCACGGCCGTAGTAACGCTCCAGAAATTTGAATGCGTCGGAGCAGACATGCGGGACGTGCCCGATGAGGGCGTAATCATCTGCAACCAGCAGGGGAATGACGCCAAGCCCGACAGCGAGTACCGGCGGCAGCGTCCCTAGCAGTTCTGGGTTCTGGAGAGCAGCTCTGAGTTGTTGGATGGTCTGGAAATTCAAGGTGTTTCAATCTTCAAGAGGCGCGGGCCCTGCCCTGGCCACGGTTGCGAAGGCTTCGAGCCGAGAACGAGATCTGAGACTAAGCCCGCAGGGAAGATAAGTCGACTAATCAGCAACGACCACCACAGCCCTGGCCGGCTTCAGATATTTCCTGGCCGCGGCCCTCAGGTCATCGGGCGTCAGCTCGAACAGTCTCTCATTCAGCTTACCTTCGCCGTCTTTCCCCTCTTCCCGAAACTCCGACAGCCCCATGAAGTAGGCCTGGTTAATGCTGGTAAGACGGCGCATGCGGCTTCTGTGTACAAGCGAATTACGTACACGGCCAAGTTCTTGTGCGCTGATTTCAGAATCAAGGAATTTTGCTATTTCGCGTTCAATACCCGCAATAGCCTTCTCAACATTCTGGGGCCGCGTGCCGATTCCCGCCGCGAAATAGCTGCCGGCCCCCGTGAACCCGAAATTGCAGCCAAGTGAATAGGCAAGACCCTCGCGCTCCCGGAGCTGAAATACCAGCCGGTCAGACAAGATTTCAGACATCAGCGAAGTCGCCTGGATGTCCTCGTCCGGGACGTCTACACGAAAACCAAAATAGATTTGGGCCTGGGGCGCTCCGGACGAAGGAAGCTTGAGCGCACCGGGCTTGCTTTCTTTCATAAGTGGAGGCGTTTTCTTTACTGCCGCCGGTCCATCGAAGCCGGCGAAAGACTGCCTTACGGTTTCCATAACTGTTTCAGGCTCGATACCGGATGCGATGGTCAGAATGAGATTGCCAGCAGCAAAATACTTCCGGTGAAACTTGATCAAATCCGCCCGGGTAATCCGGTTCACCGTATCCACAGTTCCTTCAATGGGACGGGTCAAAGGATGGCTGCCAAACAACTGCTGGTGAAATGCCTGCCGAGCGGCTTTGACCACCCCCTGTTTCTTGGTCTCAAGCCCTGATGCAATCCTGTTTCGCGCCAGTTTTACCTCGTCTTCAGGAAAACTCGGAAAGCGAATCAGATCCGCCAATAACCAGACACCTCGCTCCATATGGCGGTCGAGAGTCTCCAGCCGGATGTAAGAATACTCTTTGGAAAAATAGTAGTCATCGAAAGGAATGAACCGGCTGTCTGTCTCTTTCAAATTGCCACTGATACTGTCGAGTTCGTTCCGGATGGCCGCTGCGCTCCGGTGAGACGTCCCTTTTGGCAAAAGTTGATGCATCAGGTCGGCAATGCCCTCCTGGCCCGTTGGCTCCGCATAACACCGATTCTTTGCCAGCAGGTGTATCCCACAGACACTCGATCCCGGATTGTGCCGAACGACTACCGTCAGACCTCCGGGCAGGATTTCGCGGATCACGCGCACAACAGCGGCGGCGGCTTCGGTCTGAGTTGGCCGGTCTGCATCTTTGAATTCAGTGATCTTGCCGCTCACCACATCGGGCCCGGTCAAGCTGCCAACAAAATCCGCGTCGGACAAGTAGCGTCGGCCAATGTCCTGGAGTTTGCCTGGCGTAACCAACTCGAATGCCGGGACGTAGCCCTTGACAAAATCAAGGCCACCGGCAATGAGCGACCCGGCTTTTTCAAAGGTGTAGTAATGAACCTTTTCACTTAGAAAGATTTCACTTGAAGACAGCCCCCGGAGCATGCCTTTCAATTCGTCATCCGAAACGTGGTAAGCCCCCTCACTTCGAACTTCCGCCAGGAGCTTCTGTGCAATGGCAGTCGCATCCACTTTTGC
>JAQBXN010000149.1 GCA_027625095.1 Planctomycetota bacterium
CGCGGCGGGTCTTTCGTGGTCTCGACGCTCCGCGGCGGGTAATCCACTCTTACAGTGGACGCTCGTCTTCATTCAAATACAGCATAGCACTCTCCCTTGACACCACGAAGTCGGTATCCAACAGTCTCTCGCCTATAGTTTTCTTTAGCCCGTAAGCCCAGAGGGGGCCTCTTGGTTCTCTTCATCCGTAAAGATTTGCTTCCGAACTTCTACGCATCGTGCGTGTATTTTTTAGATTTACCAGGAGGAAACAGAGATGTTTTTGAGTGATCATTCTCTGCCTCCGTTCCCTCCGTTTTCTCCTGTTAAAATTCTTGGTTGCGGCCGCAAGGCAGCGGTAGGAACCTTGGCGCATTGAAAGTCCCAGCGGATGACTTACACCACTCATTTCTATGATTAAGCTGCTATCCCTTCTCATATCTCTTTCCCTCTCTTTGCTCGCCGAGGAGATTGACGAAATTGAAAAGGAAATCGACAAGGACATTCAAACCATCCTGCACGAATCGATTCGTGCAAATCTATCCCGCTTAAATGAACGCCAATGGCTGCTGGAATCTGAAGAAGCGATAACCATCAGTGCCCTGAATGTACATATGGGCAAGGGAGTCTTCCGGCCGCGGCAGATCGTCGTCGAACAACCGAACGTAACAAAAGATGGCTGGCTGCTGGTAACGGAATTCTTTCCCGGTCGTGTCAGCCCCGCGGTCATCACGTTTCCTGAGATAAGGACGAAGAAGATCCGGTTGGTTCTGCCCTGGGGCAAAGCTCATATAGATAAGGTGGACGCTTTTCGAGCTTCTGGAGTGATTAAAGAAATTACGTCGCCTCTGTTCGGCGCCTTCCAGCCCGGCGGCGCCAGTGACGGTATCCCGCTTCAGAGAGAGAACGACTTCACGCTCCGTATCCAGCCTCATTGTTCTCAATCGATTGATGCCACCCTCTTGATCGAACTTGTCCATCGTCTGGAGAAGCGGGACGAGGTCATCGCGAGCGCGGAAAAGCCGATAGTGCTCGATCCTGGCAAAGAATTGGATGAATCGCTGTTGCTCAAGTGTGGCAAGATTCCGGCGAATGCTTTCGTGCGATTTTATCTGAGGCCCAAGAGTGAGATCCAGATGCCCTTCCATACTCTTGAATACCCGGCAGTATCAGCGCCCCGATTGGCTGCCAGGCTGGTTTTTCCAACCTACCGAAACAGCCTCTTCGCCTCACAGAAGACTGACGAGATAGAGGTTCAGGGACTACTGGCCGCGCCGAAAAAAACTGTGGAAGGGCCATACGGCTATTCGATCCGGCTTGCCATTGGCCGGCGTGAGTTCCCATATCGATTGAAGGAATATCGAACGACTGGAATGCAAAGCATGAACGATCGTCGAACGCTCATAAGAATGAAACTCAAGGACACGCCAGCCGGTCTGTTCAAGCTTCGAGTGACGCTTCATTCACCTCCTGTTTTTGGGCAGGTAGACCTGGCTGAGGAGGAGATTCAGATTCTTCCCCCTTCTGTCAGTGAAGTATGGCTGGACGGAGATGGCCGAATTCATGTGAACGGTCAGCCATTCTTTCCACTCGGTTTCCATCACGTCCCTAATAAGGCAAAGGTATTTGAGGAACTCGCGGAATCGGGAGCTAATGTCGTTCACCATGCGGATGTGACATCGGAGTCGTTAGAACTCGCCGGCAAACACGGCCTGAAGGTCATTGCTGATCTCAGTAATTTCATTTGGAATGAGGATGGTGAAGGAAGCGTCAAGAGACTCCAGCAGCAACTCTCACAAATAAAAGACTCCACACATCTGCTGGCCTGGTCCATAGAGGCGAAGAACAGGAAGGAACTTGCAAATGCGATCGAGATGTATCGATTCCTGCGAAAGGAGGACCCCTATCATCCCGTTCTTCTTTTCCAGCATCCGGAGGTGGACCTATCGGCCAGTGTCGTTGGCGGAGACTTACTCGGTGGAATATCCGGGGAGAGCGACGTACCGGCAGAAACGCTCATTCACTACTTTGAAGAATGCGCCACGGTCTCCAGGGCGCAGGGCAAGGGAGTCCTCGCCGCTCTTCCGGTCCTCCCGGATGAACAGCTCAAATGCGTCTTCTACGGTGCGGTCGCAACCGGTGTGAACGGTATTCTCATCCATTGGAAGGACTCCGAAAAAGCCGGCCATAAGGTCAGAGACACTTCGCAGAAGCTTCGAGTCCTCCTCGGCGAGCGAAAGCCCATGGCTGCCGTAAGTGATCAGTATCCATTCCACGCCGCAGGTTTTTCTGAAGGAGGCAGAAGGTTTTCAGTTTTCGTGAACAGTCTGCCCAGGGAAAGGAATTACCCCGGCTTTGCCAGACTGTTCCGGGATTCTGAAAATCCAGGCAATCTGTCTGAACAGTTTCAGCCTTGGGAGGTACGGCTTCATGAGACAGGAGAGTGATCGCCCCGTTGTAGTCTCGCGGCTGGAATTCTGCCGCGGACCGTCGCAGCTACGTTTGCGCCCGTCCGGCAGCATTAAGGCTGAATCGTGAATTGATCTACGTTTGAAGTTGGCTAGCTTCAGACAATAACTTGGCTGACTCGAGATTGGCCATCCTTCCAGGAGAGATAAAATGACCCTCTGTCCAATCGCTTTAGCAATCGGATGCGAAAAATGTCCCGCCTTCAAAGTCTGCCCACTGAAGGGAGTCATTGGCGACTACAAAAAGAAAGAAGAAGCGGATACGACGGAGCAAGAGGATGCAACTGAAAGCGGCGAGGAGAAAGATGGCGCTGAAGGTGGGCAGTAAAGACTTACTTCGCAGCTTCGCTTTGTGCCTCGGCCTCAGGCCCTGAGAATAGTAGCTGGTATGAATCTGCGAGGAGCTTCAGGTCCAACCTCTCGATCTGGCTCTGCAAGGACGATGGAGAGGATAAAAGATTAAGAGTGATGGAGATTTGTTTGCAGGCTTCACCGGTGAAGCGTCTCCAAACGAAAGAGGCAACAGAATGGAATCGGCTCCCAGCCCCCTGACCGATGAACAGGTCGCGAACTTCCATCAAGACGGTTACGTCGTCGCGGAATCTCTGATCCCCAGAGAATTGGTGGATGCTGCCAAAGCCAGTCTCGTCAAATTGATGTTTGAGGGCGGAGATGGATATCGACTCAACTGGACTGCCGAGCTTGGCCACCACGATTCCCAGGTCGGTCGGGTTCGTCCCATAAATCATACGGACAGGCGGCCGGTCATGACGCATGAGGCATTCAAAGCCGTCTGCTGGCCGATAGTGTATTGGGGTGCAACTCAGTTACTTGGCGAAAAGGGCTTGAGCTTATTTCTCGGCGACTTCATGTTTTCGTTCCGTTACGTGCCAAAAGACAAGAAGGAAATTCCTCAACGAGTTCACGTGGATTGCAAAGTCCCTGATTCCTTCGAAGGCTGGCCAAAAGGCATCGGTTGCTTCCATTATTTCACCGATGTTGTGGAAAGTGGAGGCGCATTCTGTGTGATTCCCGGTGGGCACGATCGCGTCATAGATGAGGTCAAACGTGATCCCGGTGAAGCGCATCAGTATTCGGATCGGCCGGAATGGCACGACGACTGTCTGCCGATCCATGCTCCTGCAGGCTCAGTAGTTTACTTCCATCCGCTCATGCCCCATCGGATCAGTTACAACGCCCTCCCTCAATTTCGTCTTGCTACCATGACAAACTTTTGGAAGAAAAGTGACGCACCTCCACCTTCTTATGATCACAGCCTGTTGAACGAAACCTGGCTGGCAGAATTGTCCCCAGAATATCGCGATCTGCTCGGACTCCCTCTCCCGGTTTCGTGAAAGAGCGAAGAAAGCGTCTTCCCGCCAACTATTAACAGCTCCGGCGGATGAGATGGCAAAAAATAAAGCCGCTGAATGTGATTCAGCGGCTTTAGTATCTTCTGGCGACCCCGAAGGGATTCGAACCCTCAACACCCAGATCGACAGTCTGGTACTCTAACCAGATTGAGCTACGGGGCCGTCGTTTGAGGCCGGGAGAATATCAGAGAGCGCGGTGAATTCAATTAAGTTGTAGTTTGCTGGTTTCCAGCTCAGCGCCGGCTGGCGTCGTGCAATTGCGGATACAGAGGAACGCCAAGTCGAACCTTCTTGGCCGTCAGGAGATAGCCCAGGCTGAAGGCCGCGAGGCATAGGAAAACAAAGGCAAGAAAGTAACTCACGACCGGAGTCGTCTGGGCCCAATGGGGCAACTCATCTTCGCCGACTGCTCCTGTAGTTTTGAGGAACTGGTGCTCGATAAGAACGGCTGTGGCAGTTTCCGCCTGGGACGAGAGCACTTGAATCGGGTATCCGAGCGCGCCGATATCCATGATGCTGTTTTCGTTGGGGATGATCGCCAGGACGTCATGGTCGTCCAGAAGCGAGACGATGTATCCGGCCTCCACGATTGTGGGCGACATCAGCAGATTCACCCACCTGGGGTGTTCCTGCTCTTCTTCAGATTCTTCAAGAAATCCAGTCATCGGTTTGTTGAAGAGGAGTAGAAAAGAGAAGAAGGCTCGGCCCGAACAGTTATTAACCATCAGCCATTTTCCCCAGACTATCCCACGCGTTCCCTGCCATCAATTTTCAAGCTGACGCCATTTCCCAGTTCCCAGGAAATCAACTTGCCCGATTCGCGTTGTCGGCGAACCACACACCATTGACCACGTCCGCGGATGCCGTCGGTTTCGAGGAGTTGATGCTCGTAGGCAAAGATGATCGTGTCTTCAATATTCTCGTGGTTGACCTTGATTCCGATAGAGTTTTCTATGGTTGGAAGCTGTTTCACCTTTGCAGGACTTTCCCCTTTCTTTCGGGGCAACATGATGGACATGAATCGGCCGACGCGGCCAGACGCTTTGGCCAACAGTCTGGGGCGTTCGTAAACCGGGCCGTGCACCATGTCTGATGGGCGGGCGAAGGCGGCGACCTTCTGCTTGATGTCTCCGACGTACTTGTGAGAACTGGAACTGATGGTGTCCTGATCCAGTTCGAGGGTGAATTCCTTTTCGTAACCCCGTGACGACATCAAGACAAAATGGGTATCGAGGCAATTGCCGTGGCGGAAGCCTTTCACTGTAGCCGAGTGCTTCTTGAGCGTTATCTCGTTCTCCGGTGCGGTCTGCATCTGCCACCAGAATTCGGTGAAGTTGTAATCCTTATTGATGTCGTCGACTGTCCACGCGTAACCGGGTGTACCATCGCCTTTCACCAGGCCGAGGTAGCGACGGGCAAAGTAACAGTTGTGCTGATGCGAGCTGTCGACCGCTGCGAAGTCGCAAAGCGCTCCCTCACGGTAGTCGGTCAACAGCGCGTCGTGAAACACTTGAGTCCACTCGCCGTCTGTGGAGCGGCCGCTTTTGCCCTCGATAAGCACGACACTGTGCTGATCCTGTTCGTTCATATAGCGTCCGGTATCGATGCTGAAATATTCTCCCATGGCGGAAAGCGAAAAGTGACCGCCACTGGCGTGTGAGTGGCCGCAGCATGAGGGGCTACGCTGCGAGCCATCGAAAACAATAAAGGTGTCATCTTCCCCCCATCCGCTGCGGAAGGACACGATACCGCGCCGTCGGTCTACGTATTGTGTTTTCAGCTTCTGTTGCTTTGGGTGCTTCGCCCCATCGAGTTCGTTGGCGACGAGTATTGAGAGATAAGATGCTGGAGTGCGGAATCCCTTGCGTAGTGGAACTTCCTGATAAAACGAGGGCATGTTGTTTTCAGGATGCACCACGCCGTGGTTGTAAGAAAGAGAGCCGAGCAGCCAGAGCAGGGACGGGTCGTTGGTTTCTGTGGCAAGTCTGGCAAGCACAAGTTCACGGTTGCCAAAGTCGTCGCCGTGGTCGCCGGTGTTCGAAAGATTCTCGCCCCACGGTTGGAGGAAGTGGAGCATGGCGCGACCAAACTTGAGGAAGTGTGGGCACTCTTTGTAGATATCGAAAATACCCGCACGCCTCAGCCACTCGCCGATGATGGCGGTGGCGGCCGTTACACCTGTGCCGTATCCGATGTCTTCCTCGGGATATCCATTTGGACCTACGGAGGTGAAGACGGTGGCTTCGAATCGTTTCAAGAGCTGCTGAAGGGCATCAGCAAGATCTGGGACGCCGGGCTCGCCCTGCAATGCGAGGCAATAGTTTATGCCGGTGTAAGCCTGTCCGAGAATCATGTTCATCGCGCTGGCACGAAAGTGGGTGAACTTTCGAAACTGCAAAATCTCCTTCAGATCTTTGAGTCCGGCTTTGATGAACGACTTCTTCTCGGCTTCGCCGAGCTGATGGTAGAGCAGGTCGAAGGCCGTGATCAGGCTGCAAGGGCGGACGCCGGTTCTGTGCGTGCCATAGCCGGGTTTGCACACAAGCCGCATCATTCGGTTGATGGCTTCCACGATATCCTCGTTGTCGTCGAGAAGGGCCACGAATGCCAAATCTGTCATGGCAAATCCCAGACGAGCGCCCATGGCATTCCAGGTGTTGTCGCCGCGTACAACGGTTTCCAGGTCGTCGGTATTGAGAACTGCATCGGTCAGCGGCAGCAGTTTTTTGCGCAGGTTGGTCATGATTTTCTTACCGTGACCTTTGCTGACGCGTTCACGCATCGTCTCTAAGTCTGAGGGTCCGAGCACGATGCGCGGATGGATATTGTCGCGGTAAAGCTTCTTGGCGGCGCCGAATTGGAACAGGGAATTCATGGGGATGCCTTGGAGGAGAGAAGTTGTCCTGGCGCTCCGCGGCAAGTCAGAAAGAGCGGCCGTGGAGCGTCAGCACTACTTTACCCATCCACAATCTCACTTACATCGATTAAATACATCTGTCGCCCCGCGCCTTCATGGGCTGAATCTATGACCACGCTCTTACCATCAGGACTGAATCGCGGATGCAGGTCGCATCTCCATTCGCCCTGATAGGGCTCAGGCGAAGGGAAATCCCCGATCGGAAGTTTTCGGTCGGTTGGCACGTGATACAGATACAAGCTCTGAACTCTGCCTTTACCCATGGGATAAGTGTCATTCAAGAGCCAGTCGGTATCTGGCAAGTAGGAGCAATGCCCGTTCACCAGCATCTTGCCCTCTCCGACGACATCTGGTCTTGACGCTCCGCTGCAAGAAGGATCACCTGTTCCATCCTTATAGAGATAGAACTTGTGCTCCCTGGACGGATGCCACGACCAGGCCAGAATGTGGCCGGGATCTCGCCAGATAAAATGTGATGTATGGCCGAAGTCATCGACCACCCGAATGTCACTGCCATCCATCGCGGCAGTCATCATGCGGGTGTTGAAGCCGGAGCCGGCAAATCGCCACCGGTGAAGGAATATGAATCGTGAGCCATCCGTATTAAACAACAGGTGATTGAAGTAATGCTTCGCGCCGCTGAATTCAATGTTGGGACTCGGGATCTCGGCGACCTGTGCGATTGAAACGATTTCTTCGCGTTCACCGGTCTCAAGATCGAATCGATAGATCCCTGAATCTGAGGGCGCCAATTCGTCCGCGCAAGGGTCAGGCAGGCCGGGGTAACCGTAGCCCGGCCTCATATCTTGAACGCGCCGGAAGTCGGGCGCGACGGCTGTTTTGCCGTCCGCGCTTAGCGTGTAGATTGCGTGGGGCAGTGTTCGCTTCTCGCCGGTATTCACATTCAGGATGTGGCTGACAAAGCGATTTCCATCGAAATCGTTCCACACGACTTCGTCCTTCGAGCCCGGGCGCCACTGCAGCATACAGCCCTGTTGCCAGCACCAGGCCCTCGTCTCGCCTAACTCGATCCAGCGGTCGCCGTCTTCCAGATCGGCCATCCCTATTTTGATGACGTCGTTTTCAGTGGGTGAACGGTGTTCAAAGTCGACCTCCATGCTGAGCACGAAACGGCATTTGGGATCAAACTGCAGCTTGTCGTAATAGCCAAACCAGTGGAACTTCGGCCCGGTGGTGATTCGCCGCAAAGGGGTACTCCTTCCCTCAGTATTTTCCATGTTGGAAGCTTCAAATTTTACTTGGGAACTTTTGTGTACAGCGCATGTAAATTTCCAACTTAACAGGAGGAAGCAGAGAAAACCGAGATGACTTTGAATGATCTGAATCCGATCAGGTCACTATCACCCCCGCCATGCTTCGTATCTTCTCTCCACGTCTTTCTCGCCTTCGAAATCGAAGTAGCAGATCCTTCCATCGAAACCGACCGGCTCATTCAATGGGTAATCCTTGCACTTCCACTGGAAATCCCAGGCCGGATTTTGCACTGCGGAATACCACTGATGCCCGCCGGAATTTACACAGAACGGAACGACACGGTCATCGTTGAACATCATCACAAATGCCTTCCTGCCTATCCGCCCGATGGCCACCGGGGCCGCAATATCCGTCGGAGAGAATCCGGACTGATCATGCTTGTAGTTAACGCCATCACCGATAATGACATTCGGTTTTTCACCCAGCGGCACCCATGCCACGGACCCTGGCCATGCCCCCTGCGGATACCATAACCGAACGTCGTCCCAGGCATTCATGTAACAGGCAAAGCTGGCAGTGAAATTCGCCGGCCTGGCCTCCGGTTTCCTGCCGAAAGTCCACCGGCAGGAAAAGTCAAAACCGTCCGGTTCTGCGGGCTTCACGAAAAGTTCGTAACTGAGCTGCAATTGCGGAAGCGCCTCCATCCATACCCGCGCACCGCCATCAACAGCAGTCACCGACATAGGCCATCCCCGCGGCCGGCCGTGCATTGAACGCTCGTCGGATGGATCGTTTTCCAGTCCATCGATGGTGCAGCCCTGCCAGTTGAGCAGAGCGAACGCGCAGATGTTTCGCCGTTCCTCCTTATCAAAAAGGCAGCGAACTCCATGGTAGCCGAGGAAGTGCGCAATCGATTGATCGTGCGAGGCCACCACGCGCCCAATCCCGCCCGGCCTGGTCTCATTATTCCTGAACTCCAGGCCCGTATTATCGATCACCCGGGCAACCAGTTTCTCTGTCTCAAGCTGGATGCTAGGGTCCTGTGACTCATCAACGTAGCTGAGGTCGTCGTATCTCATGGTAAATTTCTCTCAGTCATTTATGCGGCCCGGTCTGGCGGTCGGTTCCGCACTACAGAATCCCCGATTCGAATAACTGGTTCAGCATATCAAAAAATGTCTTTGCGTACCGAATCCAAGGAATGAATTCATGATCTATCTCGATTACAACGCGACGACCCCGATTGCTCCTGAAGTCCTGGAAGAAATGCTTCCATATTTGAAGGAACACTTCGGCAATCCTTCGAGCAGCCATCCCGTGGGCAAGGTTGCCCAGGCTGGAGTGGAGGTCGCACGCGGACGACTTGCCGGGTTACTTTCGTGCCAGCCCGATGAGGTTTACTTCACTGGCGGCGGAAGCGAATCGAACAACCAGGTCATAAAGGGCATCGCCGAATCCTTTGCCGAACGCGGCAAGCACATCATTACCTCGGCGGTCGAGCATCCTGCGGTGATCCAGCCTTGTCGTTGGCTGCAAGCAAAGGGGTTTGATGTGAGCTACGCAGGGGTGGATGAGTTCGGGCGGGTCTCCGTGGATGCGATCCGAAACGCTATTCGGGAAGAGACTATTCTCATCACCATCATGCACGCCAATAATGAAACGGGCTCGCTCCAACCGATTTCCGAAATTGCTGAACTCGCTAAGGAAAGGGGCATTCTGTTTCACACGGACGCGGCTCAGTCGGTAGGCAAGATTTCGACTCGAGTGGATGAACTGGGGGTAGATTTCCTCAGCATTGCGGGACACAAACTTTACGCGCCGAAGGGCATAGGGGCGCTCTACGTGCGATCGGGCGTTCACCTGCCGAGTTTGATTCACGGTGCCGGGCACGAGCGCGGAATGCGGGCTGGCACCGAAAACGTTCCTCACATCGCGGGGCTGGGAAAGGCCGCGGAGATCGCACTGGGACAACTGACTCACTTTTCTGGACGGGTGCGAAAACTGCGGGACAAACTCTTTGATCTCCTTGCTCAAGGGTTCGAATCAACCTTTCTGAACGGACATCCTGAGCATCGGCTGCCCAATACGCTGAATGTCAGTCTTGAAGGAGTGGATTCACGCGCGCTGCTGGAAAGCATCCCCGATCTGGCGGCCAGCACCGGCTCCGCGTGCCATTCCGGCGAACATGAGCCTTCCGCCGTGCTGACTGCAATGGGGCTCTCACGGAAGCGAGCGATCGGCGCCATTCGGCTCAGCTTGGGGAGAGGGACGACTGAAAGTGAGATTGAGGATACTGCCAGGATGATTCTAAAAGCGACAAAGGGTGCTGCACACTGAGGTGCAACACCAGGGACCCGAGGAGAAGGACAATCAGAGAGAAGAGGAAAATGAAGATTTGCCCGTGAAAGTCAGCGCGGTGCGCGTGTACTCTTGATCACGCCAACGGATGACAAACCGATACAACGGATAAAGACCAGGACCAAATCCATCCGTTGAAACTCCCTTAATTCTGGTTACTGCCAAAGCAGGTTCGTGTGAGAGCCTTCCCCCCAGAGCGATCCGGCCGCGGTCAATACTCGATTTGATGCGCTTTGAACGATATTCCTGAAACGGAATAGTTGATAATTCGGCTCTTAACTGTTCCCTCCGGCACCTGTTCCATGGCGTCTTCCGTAGCCAATATCTCGCCTCGTTCAGCGAGGTCTTCACCAAGTTTGCTGGCACGATTGACAGGATTGCCGAAAAAGTCTCTGCCTTCCTCTACCAACAGAATCTTGCCGTAATCGATGCCGCAGGAGATTACGATGTCGAACTCATCTGCGGTCAGGAGGTTCATACCGTTGAAGGTGTGATTGATGGCGATGGCCGCCTGGATCGCGTCCGTCGGATTGGGAAATCGTGCGAAACCGTTGTCCGCCTCAAACTTCACCACCTGGCCCCCGTGGTGTTCGATGATCGGCTTTACCGTCACCTGCATCCGGCTGACCATCGAAAGGTAGTGAATGATGCCGTACTTTTGAGTGAGCAGCGAAAACCCGGACATATCCAATACAAAGACCGCGGCGTCATGCCCATACTCAGCCCAGAGTTTGGCGTCCAGGATTTTCCGTTCTTCAGAACCTGCTTGAGAATACGTCAGCAGCAATTCGTGAAATTTTAACATTGTAATCTCCCTTGGAAATTTGAGTATGGAGTTTCATGTACAGCTTCTCGATAGCAATCATACACCGGGTTTCGGGACCGAGAACCGGTACATTGACCTTGCTATCCTTCCAAGTCATCGGGTCTGCTATATCTTGTACCGCCATTCTTGAAAGGCGCAGCCATGGAACTCAAAGTATCAATCGTTGACGTGTGCCAGGCGAAGGCCGATACGATCATTCTCCCGCTCTGCGAGGGCCACCGAAAACTTGATGGTGAGGCGGCGGCACTAAATGACAAGCTCAATGGCGCGATTCTGCAGGTGATTCGGCGTTCTGTTTTTGAAGGTAAAGCCGGCCAGACTCTGTGTCTTCACACTCTGGGGCTTATCGGGGCAAAGAGTGTTCTGCTGACCGGCATTGGCAGCAAAGAGAACCTCACAGAGAACAATTATCGCAAGGCCGCAGCCTGTGCGGCGCGGCAGTTGCCGGGGCTGAAATCTCGCACGGCCATTTTCGTCCATTGCGAGAGAGACATGGAAAAGACTACAGCCGTCGAAGCCGCGGCGGAGGGCCTGGTGATGGGCAGTTACGAGTTTTCGATAAAGCGGGATATGGAAGAGCCCAAACTCAAGTCCGTCACGTTCGTGGCAACAAAGGAGGAGAGGGACGCTGTTCGCGCGGCCGCTCGGCGCGGCAATACGAAGGGCGGGGCCACGAATCTCGCCAGGGATTTGGCGAACGCCGTGCCCGCGCAGATGAATCCGGAAACTCTCAGCCTGAAAGCCAGGGCAATTGCTGAAGAACGAGGCCTGACTTTCACCTGCTATGAGCAGCAAGAGATACAACAGATGGGGATGGGCGCTCTGGACGCCGTCGGCCGCGGAAGTGACATACCGCCTCGTCTATTGGTCATCGAGTACCGCGGAGCCGGCAAAGATGTCACACCGATTGGCCTGGTCGGTAAAGGAGTCACATTCGATTCTGGGGGGCTTTCACTTAAGACCGCTGAAGGAATGGAAGCGATGAAAGGAGACATGAGCGGGGCCGCCGCGGTTCTTGCAGCGATGGATGCCATCGCACAGCTTGAATTGAGAGCCAACGTGACGGCCATCGTCCCCACCGTTGAAAATCTTCCGAGCTCGAAGGCCTACAAACCGGGCGATATCGTCACCGCCAAGAATGGTAAGACTATCGAGGTACTGAACACGGACGCCGAGGGTCGACTGATTCTTGCGGACGCCCTCTGTCACGCGAGCGATCTCGGCCTGTCACCTGTCATCGACCTCGCCACCCTGACCGGAGCGTGTTCAATCGCCGTTGGGCCCTTCTGTACTGGTCTCTTCGGGAATAATTCCGCTCTGATTCAGGAGGTCCTGGCTACCAGCGAGGCGACCGGCGAACTGATGTGGCACCTGCCTTGTGCAGAACGTCCTGAATTCAAGGAACTGATAAAAGGCAAGTTTTCCGATATCAAGAATACCGGCGGACGCGCCGGGGGCGCCATAACCGCCGCCTGGTTTCTGCATCATTTCATTGAAGGTACGCCGTGGTGCCACCTGGATATCGCTTCCACAATGATCAGCGACAGTGATAAGGACTATACTTCTAAAGGCATGACCGGTGTGGGAGCTAGAACCTGCATCGAGTTTGTGGAGAGACGACAGGTCTGCGCGCCGCCGGTGGCGGTGGAACCGGAATCAGGTGCTGGTTCCGGTGAAGAATAATCGCGAAAAATGGAAACCGCAGATGGCTGAAACGGTTCCAAGAGCTCAAACCCTGAAGATTAATCGCCGACTTAGCTCGTCGCCTGCACCATGAACTGTGTCATGCGCGAGACAAAGTCGCTCTTCTGTTCCAGCTTCCCGTCGAGGAGAAGTGCTCCTTCGAATATCTGCAGGGCGCAGCTTTCCAGCAAATCCTGATTCTTGCCTTCGTGCTGGCGTGAGAGATTACGAATCAAGGGGTGGCTCATGTTGATTTCGAGAATCTTTGCAGAGGCCTGGAAATCCTGGTTCATCATTTTCATCATGCGCTCGGTTTGAGCATCCATGCCCGAATCGCCGGCCACCAACGTTGCGGCGGAATCTACCAGGCGCTTTGATTCGACTACGTCTTCGACCTTGTCACCGAGTATGGTCTTGATGGCTGAGAGCAAAGACTCGGCCTTTTCGCCGGTAACGGCATCTTTCTTTTCTCCGTCGTCTTTGAGATCGATGTCAGCCATCTCGATGGTCTTCAGTTTCTTGCCCTCATACTCACCTAAGAATTGGATGATGAATGGATCGACCGGATCCAGCAGCAATAGAACTTCGATGCCGTTCTTCTTGAAGTACTCGATATTGGGACTGCGCTCGGCGAGTTTTCGGTGTTCGCTTGTCAAGTAGTAGATTTCTTCCTGGTCCTCTGCCATTCCCTCGAGGTAGGCTTTGAGGGTGGTGTATTTTCCGGCTTCGGTTTTGGTGGATTCGAAACGAAGCAGATCGATGAGGCGATCCTTGTGCTTCATTTCCACATTGAGGCCAGTCTTGAGGATGCCACCAAACTCGCCAAAGAATTTGGCATATTTCTCTTCGTCCTCTGACATCTCCTCGTGCATCTTGAGCACCTTATCGGTGAGGATGCTGTTGATCTTCCTCATGGCCGGGCTGGCCTGGGTCACCTCTCGGGAGACGTTGAGCGGCAGGTCTTCCGTATCAACTACGCCGCGGATGTAGCGCAGGTATTCGGGCAGGAGCTCACGGCAGTCGTCCTGAATAAAGACGCGGTTGCTGTAAAGCTTGAGAGAGCGCTCAAATTCCTCACGGAACATTCCCATGGGCGCCCGTTCCGGCACAAACAGGAGCGCTTTAAAATTCACAGCGCCTTCGATGGAAAGGTGAAGGCCATCGAGCGGGTCGCCAAAGTCGTGCGAGATGAACTTGTAGAACTCTTTCTTTTCTTCGTCTGTAACTTCCTCCCGGTTCTTCTGCCAGAGCGCTGAGACGGTATTTACCTTGTCCTTTCCGACGTAGATATCAAAGCCCACGAAATTCGAATATTTCTCAATAATGCTCTTGAGTCGATAGTCGTAAGCGTACTCCTTGAAATCGTCCTTAAGTTTGAAGGAGATGGTGGTGCCACGGTTCTTGAGAGCGACTTCCTCGATGGTGAATTTGCCCTTCCCATCCGACCTCCAGCGATAGCCTTTGGAATCAGGATTCATGTGTCGAGTCTCAACGGTTACCTCATCGGCGACCATAAAGACAGAGTAAAAACCGACGCCGAACTGGCCGATGAGATCGTCGGCCTTCTTTCCGGATTCCTTCATGGTCTTCACGAATTCGAGCGTGCCGGAGCTGGCGACAGTGCCGATGCGTTCGATGAGTTCGTCATGGGTCATGCCGCAGCCGGCATCTTCGATCTCGAAGGTCTGTTCTTTGGAATCAACGCGGATGTTAACGCGCAGCGGCGCATCCGGATTCAGGATGTTCTTATCCGTGAGCAACCGGAAGCGAACCTTGCTCAACGCATCTGAAGCGTTTGAAATAAGCTCGCGGAGGAAGACTTCCGGGTGGGTGTAAAGGGAGTTGATAATCAGATGCAGCAGTTGCTGCATCTCTGCCTTGTATTCGTATTCCTGTGCTGACATGGGATGTAATGAGTAATCAGTAATGAAAAGATGAGGCTCGGTTTAGTTCGCTCTCAATCAAGAATTAGAAAACCAGCCAATCCTATGACCGGTCGATAGTGTGCGATAGATTTTCGTCGCTTCCGCCGAATGGAATCGGGTGGAGATGCCGAAGCAGCCCCCACTGTTCCAGGCGGTGGAGGTTTTCCATTTTGACTCCCTTGATGGGGTGGATATTGAGCGCGTCGCCGTAGTCGCGGTGCGGGCGCGCCATCATCCAATCGTCCAACTTCTTGTAATACATTTCTGCAGATTCGGGGAGTTCCTCGATGAGGTTCTGGGTCTCGCCCGGATCGGTCTCCATATTGAAAAGCTCATCCTGGCCATTGGAACTCCAGATGAAGCGATACTTCAGATCTTCAAGGCTTTTGAGGGATCGGAAATGATGCCTGGCGTAACTGGATGGCAGAGCGTGCTGCCTGAGATCGCGTTCGAGTAATCGCAGGGGCGGTGAGAATTCGGCAATCGCATAATCACGGACGTTTTCGCCCTGGAAAGTCCGGACGAGGTTTTGGCCCTCGAGGCCGCCATGCCAGACGTCGTCATCGAGGCCGGCAAGGGTCAGAATTGTCGGGAAGAAATCGACGTCCTGCGACAGCCCTGAAAAGCGCTTGCCAGCGGGAATGGTGCCGGGCAATCGCATGATGAGCGGCACCTGAAGCACTGTGCGGTTTAGTGTACAGGCATGCGAAATGAAGCCCATGTGCTCGCCCTGGTCTTCGCCGTGATCGGAGGTCACGATAATGAGTGTGTTATCAATGATTCCCTTTTTCCGCATGGCGTCGAGGATAACGCCGAGGGCTCCATCTGCGCGTGCCGTTTCGCCATCGTACAGCCCCTTTACCAGCAGCCATTCTTCCGGAGTGAGAGGTTTCTCAACCCGGTCCGGCCGTGTCTGCGCCCGTTTCTGAAGAGATCGGAG
The DNA here is from genome assembly GCA_027625095.1 of Planctomycetota bacterium. Classification (GTDB taxonomy): domain Bacteria; phylum Planctomycetota; class PUPC01; order JACPCR01; family JACPCR01; genus JAQBXN01. Next base: position 15,685 of record JAQBXN010000149.1, read on the forward strand.
CGCCTCTTCATCGTAGCCGTGGTTCTCTGGCAAGAATAGAAAACGGTACGGTTCGGGCGCCCAATACGGCCAGTGCGGCTCATTGGAATTGATGAACAGGAAAAATGGATTCCCCTCTTCGCGTTCATCAAGCCACTTGAGGACGCGCCGCTCCATCTCCGCGGAACCTTTATCCTGGTCGATCTCTCGGTTGGCCTTATAAAACTCGAAATGGTCAAAGCCCCGGTTCATGCCAACGACCTCAGAGAAATACGAATTACTCGAGAAGCCGGCGGTAAGATAATCGTTCTTGGAAAGCGTTTCGGCCAAGGTGGGAAACTCTTCTAACAGGGCCTCGAAACGGATATTCGCGCCATGAGAGGATGGATATTTTCCGGTGTTCATGGAGGCATAAGAAGCAAGGCACCACGGGCTCGACGCCCGGTGGTTGTCGTAAACCATTCCTTCGCTGCCAAGCGCTTCCAGGTGTGGAGACGTGTGTTTCGGATAACCATAGACGCCCAGATTGGTGGTCCTTTGGGAATCCATGACAAAGATCATGATGTTCGGGTGCGTGTCCAAGATGCCCTCTCTGGTGATTTTGTATTTCAGGCGGTTCAGAATGATTCAGTAACTGAGACCGCATTGGCCGGGTTGCGTGCAGCACTGCAAGGATCGTCCGGACCTTTGGGCGCACTGTTAAAGAAGGATTCTAGCGAGTAGTTTCGGCAAACGACAGCAAGGAAATCCACCCAAGGATTCGGAAAGACGAGGACAATATGATTCCAGAGCTTCTAAACTCCGAATGCCCCATCCCCCCACACCAAGTCTTCCGCTCGTCCACCACTCCGGTCTTCTAACACTCCTGACAGTCCTCTTCCCCTCTTCCCCTCCCCTCACTGCATCGATCCATCGGGCTCATATAATCCCGACACTTTGATTCATCCCACCTGATAAGCACATGTCAGAAGGCTCGCGAATTCCTGTCACCATCATTCTTGGGCCGACCGCAGTCGGCAAATCTGCGCTCGCAATGCAGCTTGCCGGCATCGGTGATGCGGAGATTGTTTCCGCTGATTCGATGCAGATTTATCGTGGGATGGATATCGGTACTGCCAAGCCGAGTCTGGAGGAACGAAAGCTCATTCCGCATCATGTGATTGATATCGTCGACCCCGGAGAAGAATTTAACGTCGCTGATTTCATTCGTGCAGCCGATGCTGCTGTTGAGAACATCTACAGCCGCGGAAAAAGAGTCTTCATTGTGGGTGGCACCGCGCTGTATCTGAAGGCATTTATGGAGGGCATTTTTGAGGCCCCGGGCGATGCAGCCGTTCGAGCCGGGCTCGTTGAACGATGCCATGAGATAGGGGTGCAAGCCATGCACGACCGCCTCCGAGAAGTGGATCTCGATGCCGCCAGGCGAATTCATGCTAATGACGAGCGGCGAATCGTCCGCGCACTGGAGGTCTTCGAGGTTTCCGGCCGACCGATTTCAGAGTGGCAAGTTCAAGAGGGTGGGACACGTGATTCGTATGATTTCCGCCTTTTTGGCCTTCGAATGGAGCGTGAAGCGCTTTACCACCGTATCAATATTCGTGTAACCCAGATGATCCAAGACGGTCTTATCGAGGAAACAAAGTCTCTGATGGCACGTCCTGAAGGGCTGGGCAAAGGAGCTATACAAGCACTTGGCTATCGGGAGATTATGGCATTTCTGAACGGTGAAATGGAGCGTGAGATTGCCATTCATCAGGTCAAGCAGGGCACTCGTCGCTTTGCGAAGGGTCAGATTTCCTGGTTCAAACGTTTTCAGAGGGTCACCTGGATAGATGTTTCACCGGATGCCACCACCGAAGAACTAGCATCGGAATGGTCGGAGGCGATTTTGGCTTGTGAGCCCTAACACATTTGCTAGCATCCTAAACCTTTTATTTATATAGCTTTGTTGCTAAAGCAAGATATCTATCAAGCGGCGGAAATGACCAGCCCCTATCAGCGGAATCACAGAGATTCTCTTTAACAGGGGCTCTGGCACAGAAGGTATCACATGAGTGAAGTAAAGATTAAAAATCACACCATCAAAGAGCTCGTCGGCAACGGCCGGACTGGAGCCGTCTACAAAGGCACTCAGGATTCGCTCCAGCGGGATGTGGCCATCAAGTTGATGAACCCTAAGTTTCTTGCACACAAACTGGTTGTGGAAGAATTTCTTGAAAGATCACGAGCGGCCGCCAGCCTGGCACACCCGAATATCATCAGCATCTACAATGTAGACCAGGATGACGACGAGACTATCTACTACACCATGGAGTTCATGGCCGGCGGCTCACTCGATGACAAATTGCGGAGCGAGGGGGCTCTGCCGGTATCCAAGGCAGCACGGTTGACTTTGGGAGTTGCCAAAGCCCTTGATGTTGGGAGGCGGAAGGATCAGGTTCACGGCAACCTTAAGACGTCCAAAATCCTTTTTATGGACGATGGCGAGACCTTCAAGTTATCCGGGGTTGGACTTCTCCTTGGCGTGCTGGCTAAACATTCCGCCCGAAATCCAACGCCGTTTACCGCACCTGAAGTCATCCAGTCTGAACGCCCAGAGGATCATCGTGCCGATATTTTTGCCTTGGGCGGGCTGCTCTATGCCATGGTTGCCGGTGAAGAGTTTTTTGAAGGAGAAAGAGATCTCTGGAAGGCGAGTGGAAGTGGTCTGAAACTTGTCCGGCCCAGCGAGATAGATAGCAGTCTGCCACGTGAGCTTGACGACCTGATTCTCAAGATGATGGCCTTTGACCCGGACCAGCGTTTCCAGGAATACGAAGACCTTTACGACTCGATCGAGGAAATTATCGAGATAGGAAAGGAACTCGAATCGAAGCCAAAGAAGAAAAAAAAGAAAAAGAAGAAAAAGACGGTCCCTTCGGCTGAGTCGACAGCGAAAAAGGAAACAACAAAATCGGATCCAGCTCCTGACGAAGAGCCAACCGAACCAAAATCGCCTGCGACCAAGCCCACCAAGAAACTCGGCAAACTCGGCACTGGTAAAGCCGCCGCTATCAGCACCGCCGTTAAGCCTACCGTACGCCGGACTGCCGCCGCTGCAGCGCAGAATCAGGGCCTGCCGATTGGCAGCATCATCCTCGCTCTCTGGTCTTTGGTTCTCCTGTGCGCGGTCGGGTACTGGTTCCTCTTCATGAAAGATGGGGGCGAAATAGGGGAAGAAACCAGCGGCAGTAGTTTTGTAAAGTTAGAGGTCGAGACGACGTCCGTTCCACGGATCGTGACCGCCCCGGCCAAGCCGCTCAAGTTAGCCAAGCTTGAAAACGCGAAGGATCGGGTTGAAGAATTCATGGAATTCGTACTCGATCAGATCGCAAGTCGCGGTAATCAATCGGTACGTATCGCAGCAGGCGGCGTCAATCGCCTCTTTTTCAAGCTATACGATCAGGTCAAGAAAGAAACCGCCGAGGATTTTGATCAGGGCAAATACTTCGAAGCGTTATCAAAAGTCGTTTCCCTTCATGACAATCATGCAGAGACGCCTAAACAGAAAGAAACCGCGCAATTCTATTTCGCAGTCATTGTGAAACAGATCGATAAAAAGTTTGCCTCCGAATCTAGAGACATCGTTTCCAAGGTTCAGGATAAGCAGCTAGGCGCCGCTAAGATCGCGTACAAGGAGATTGGTGACCGCTTCGGCGCGAACCGCTGGAAGGAAAAAGCTCAAGTCCGCGTCGAACTCCTGAACGAACTAGAAAAGCTTCGTACCAGCGATGGTTCAAAAGATGTGGCCGAGGCCGCTTCAGCATTCAAAGGGCTTGTCAAGGAAGCTGAAGACCAAGCCAAACAGGCTCTCGCTCGTTTCGATTTTGTCAAAGCAGCCACCGCTTATGAAAGCCTCACGAAAGACGCACCGACCGACGTACTGAAGAGGCTGGTGAAGGCGCAGTATGACAGCTACAAGCTCCAGGCCGAGGGGTTTGAACATGTCGCGAAAAACGTCACCACCGATGCCGACAACAAAGGAATCAAGTTCAGCGAAGGCCCCCTCAAGAATGCCGACGTCGTGGGGGCTAAATCAGACCAGCTATTACTCAAGATAGGTGGACAGATCGAAACTGCAGTTCGCTTTATCAAAATAGAGCCAGACAAGCTTCAGGACACTCTTAGAAAATTCTCACTCGATCCCCAGGCAATGGCCGGCCTCTACGTTTTCTGTACTGAAAACAATCTTGCTAATCCGGCTGAAGAACTGTTGCAACTCGCGTTAGAAGCAGGGGACGACACATTCAAAGAAAGCCTAGGAGCTTTTGTTAAGGCGAGCAGCTCTCTCAAAGATAATGGAGGGCTCGCGGGAGCTGTTGACCGGTATGTCGGGGGGATCGAGGCCCAAAATCTCTATCGGACGGCAGTGACGGAACTGGCGCTCGGACAATACTCACAGGCTGAGCTGAAGCTTGCTCAAATCATCAAAGAGTTTCCAGATTCAGAGATTGCCAATGAGGCGAAGAAGCTCGTCGAGAACAGCGTTGAGGAAAGTGACATCAAAGTTGATGAAAACGATCTGGTCGTCGAAGGCGAGTCCGTAGAACCCAGAGTCACGCCGGGCAATTCCGGCGGTGGCAATTCCGGCAGTAAAGAAATCAGTGTCGACAGCACCGGACTCGAAAGCGCGGATAGCCTCTATGAAGAGGCCATATCCCTCTATAAAAAAGCCGGCCCGAACATGCCAAACTGGATAACCCACAACAAGGCCGCATTAGAGAAGCTTGACGAGGCCATCAAGCTCTACATCAAAGCGGCGCGAAGTAATCCCAACAGCACCAAACTGGAAAACCGGATAGCTGAAGCACAGCGAATCAAATACAACCTCAAGAAGACTCAGAGTATCAATTAAACCGCGCTGGAGCGCGATCCAGAATAGGTCAGACCACGAGTTACCGGCAGCTCGTGGCTTATTTTTTGGATTCAGGATTGGTGGACATTCTTTGGAGTGCGCCGAGTTGTCGGAGCTTTCATTCATTTTGTACTGTTGAACTATCGAGAGATGGGAGGC
>JAQBXN010000150.1 GCA_027625095.1 Planctomycetota bacterium
ATTTGGCACCAGATTACTAAAATCAATGTTGCCACTTCCGATATAGAAATCGGGATAGCCGTCGTTATCGAGGTCCCCAAAATTTGCCCCCATGGGCATGAGGTACATGGCTATTTTCAATTCCTTGGCGAGGTCTGTGAAAGTTCCGTTTCCGTTATTTCTGTAGAGTGAATTGCACGGGCGCGTGGGTGGCTCCTCACCTAAGCCACCCCGGGCAAGAGCAAAGGCGGCCATCACTGCCACAGGCTCGCTTGTTTCCGCAGCGCCTGCAGTGAAGATGTCTAGCCATCCGTCGTTGTTGTAATCCCAGAACCAAGTGGCGAAACTACTGAAGGGGCCCGGCACACCAGCTTCCATGGTGACGTTCTCGAAACCGTCTACCGTGTTCTTAAACAGAAAGTTGTCGTCATTCCCGTCATTATTCCAGCCTGAGATGTAGAGGTCCTGCCTGCCATCGTTGTTGTAGTCGCCCCATGCAATGCCGCGGATAAAGGTAACCACGTCGACCCCAAGTTTCTTGGCACACTCGGTGAACGTACCATCTCGATTACTTCTGAATAGCTGAAGAGGAAATCTGCCAGTTCCTCGTGATTCGTTCCCAACAGCCAGATCCAGCCAACCGTCATTATCGAAATCAGCCCAAGAGGCGCTAAGTCCTGGTGCAAAGTAGAGAAGGCCAGCCTCTTCGGTTACATCATCGAATGTACCATTTCCATTATTGCGTAACAGTGAATTGGGAGGAAAAGGTTGGGGGGGCTGTTGCCACGCACCACGAATCACGTACACATCCACGAATCCGTCGTTGTTGTAATCGGCATGGCACAGGTTCAAGCCGCCCCTGATACCTTCAAGCTGTGCCTCTTCGGTCTTGTCTTCAAAAGTGCCGTCTGCTCTGTTCAGGAAGAACTTGAGGGAGTCTCTCAGACCGGATGAAGATGCGACCACGTCCATGTATCCGTCGTTGTTGAAATCGTCCACGACACACCCGCCCGAAAGCCCCATCGCATCCACTCCTGTCGTGGCGGCTACGTCAACAAATCTGCCTATATCATAATCGGACTTGAAGCACTTTGGTGGAATGAGCCATTGAGCAGGCACTTCTTGTGGATACTTGCCGAGCGCCATGTAAGCAATGTTAAGTAGCCACCGATATGTCAGATGTTTTGGCTGAAGTTTCAGCGCAGTCGAGTAGTGTTTCACCGCCATGGCAGCCCCGCTTGGGTCTTGATGAATTCCGGTCCCTTCTAGCGGGAAAATGCAGGACTGGGTCGTGTGATGGTAAATGCAGTTCGACTGCTCTCCTAACCGCAAATAAGAGATGCCAAGCCGATCATGAATCTTTGCCAATTCAAGAGGAGGAGATTTCACTCCTTCAAGCATCACCTGCATTCGTTCGAACTCCACAAGTGCTTCTTTGGGTCTGTTCGCATGCAGCAGATTGTCCCCAAGGATACCAAGGGATTCGAACACCATCTGCGTACCCTCCCACATCTTCACTGCAGCCCGGTTAATTTCTATGCACAGATCACACTGTAACGATTGGCTCTGAACAAGCTGATTCGCGAGCACATCAGCCAACAGAGCTGCCATCTTGCGATTCCCTTCGTAGCTATGAGTGAACTGTGATGGATCGGACTTGACCAAGTCCTTCTTGAAACAGAGATTATAGTCATTAATCTCTTTCTGCTTCTCTTGTTTCCATATGGCTGAAGGTGTTAGCGTCTGGTGGGCGTTCGCTAAATCGGTGTCCTCATTAGGTGCACGGAGGAGGAATCCAGCTAACAGCAATAAAGCGAAAACATAAGAGGAGAAATACCACCTGAGTTTCGAACGTCGACCGTTGGTATGGATTTCAGAACTCATATCAGACTCGTTCAAATCGGACTAGAAATGATTCGCATTGTGGCGTACCAACCCTCAAGAGGTTACCAAGGCCGTCGCCCTAGTCTAGCGAATAGGGAACTGTGCCGGGAATACATATTGCAACTCTTCTGTGCTCTTGAATCACATTGCTTTTGACTGCCAGAGCATGCCTTCATATGCCGACGGACAGTTTCAGATATCGCTCGCATTCATTATCTCGCCGGACGTTAATTAGGAACTCCTAGGAGGATTTTTCTAACCGAGACTGTTGACTAAAAATTACCCTGTGCATATATCAACCCCGTGCCGATATTTCCGACCCCTTACCAAACCTAGAGGAATCCTATGAAGACTTTCTTAACTGGACTCAGCGTCTTGGCACTTTGCCTCACGTTTACGCAAAAAGCCTGGTCTCACTGTGAAGTGCCTTGCGGAATCTACGATGATGAGATGCGCATCGGCATGATCGCAGAGCACATCACCACCATCGAAAAGGCGGTGAATCAGGTGGAAGAGCTTTCAAAAACTGCCGATAAAAACCAGAATCAAATTGTGCGTTGGGTAGCTAATAAGGAATCACACGCCACGGAAATTCAGCACATCGTCACCCAGTATTTCATGACCCAGCGAATCAAGATTGGTGCCGAAGCCGGTTCGGCAGCCCACACCAAATATCTGACCGAACTTTCACTCCTTCATGAACTGCTGGTGCACGCCATGAAAGCCAAGCAGAGTCTGGATGTAGCAAATATCGCGAATCTCAGAAGTGCATTGAAGGCATTCGAAGCCTCCTACATTAAGAAGTAAGCCGGATTCAAAGAGTAAAGGGTGATGAACCTTTCGGGGTCATCACCTTTTTTTGATCCTCCTCAGTTTTATTGCAAGCCCCCCTGGTCAAACATTCTTCTTCAACTGCACTGGCCTCGCGTTCGCCGGATCATCCGGCCAGTGATGCTTGGGGTATCGCCCCCGGAGTTCCTTCCGGACGAGTTCGTAACTTCCCGACCAGAATCGTGCCAAGTCGTCGGTTACCTGCGCCGGGCGATTGTTGGGGGCTAACAAGTGCAACAAAAGCGGCACGCGCCCACCGGCCACGGCTGGGGTTTCCCTGACCCCATAGAAAGCCTGGATGCGCGCCTTGGCCCAGGGTGCCCCATTCTCCGGATAATGAATTTGAAGCGACTGATCGGAGGGAAGCCTCAAGCTTTCCGGCGCCAGCCGATCAAGTTGGGCGACGAGGTTTTGTTCAGTGCCGTAGAGCAGAAAGGACATCAAGTCTGTCTCCTGGAGCTCGCGAAAACTGGTCTTCCCTTTACACGCTTCCTTTAAGACCAGTTCGGCCACGTTTTTGTCAGGCAGTGCGCAGTCAGGACAGTTGGAACGGAGGAATGCGATGCGTCCAATAATCTGCGGAAGCCGTTCGCCAAAGAATTGTTCCAGTCCGGCTTTTTTTGCTTCTGTGAAGAGGATCGCTTCGGCCCCCGAACCGGTGGCGTTCTTTGTCTGTTCATCAAGCACGAGTTGGTCGTAGAGCATCCGTTCGACGACCAAGACTCGTTGCCGTTTCTGATCCCACTGAAGCTCTTCAGTTTCAGTGAGTGACTCACCAGGCAGATCAAACAGCCAGTCGGCCTGAATCGCGCTCGCTCGTGAAACGTACACTCGACGCCCGCGCCGAATGTCCTCACGAGCTTCGAGCACGACCATGTATTCTTCATCTCGAACTGACGACTCGTCCGCAAGAAATGCTCGCCCGCCGGTCGAGAGGAAGACTTCATCGCTGCTGACTCGCCGGGCGACTCGATCAGGAAAGCCGAGCAGCAACAATTTGAGGAGCGTTTTTCGCGTTTTCCCGGATCCGATGCGAATCGAGAATTCCCTCGCGACTTGTTCGACGTTTCGGCCGGCATATTGTTTTGCGGTTAGAAGCAGACGGTTTCGTTCACCTGCCGACACGTCGGATTTGAACAGTTCTTCTGCAATCAGTAATGGATCGGAGACATGGGCTGGACCCTGCACGTCCCGCTTCTTTCCCTGCCATCTTCGGCTCTTGCGTGGGTCGGGGTTCTCAAGGATAGCGGTCAGGATCGCCGCTTCATCGAGCAAGTTTTCTGACTTTGCTGCGCATAGAATTCTGGAGAGGCGAGGGTGCGCGGAATAAGAACTCATTTCAGTCCCGGTTGAAGTCAGCTTCCCCTCTGAATCCATGGCGCCTAATCTTTGGAGCAGTAGGTCAGCCCTGCTCAGGGATTCGGCTGAAGGAGGTTGCAGCCACGGAAGAGAAGAAGGTTCGAGCCCCTGTTGCTTCAACTGAAGTACGAGGCCGCTCATGTCCGTTCGCAAGAGTTCCGGCAAGGCAAAATCCTGCATCCCTTCGAACTCGCGCCGCGTGAAGAGCCGAATGCAGCGTCCTGCCTGGGTGCGTCCCGCACGGCCGGCGCGCTGAGTGGCACTTGCCTGGCTGATCTGTGTGATCACCAGCATTGGCAGCCCTGACCAGGTTGAGACCCCCGCCTCTTTAACTAGCCCGGAATCGATGACTGTGGTGACCCCGTCGATGGTCACGGATGACTCGGCGACGTTGGTGGCCAGAATCAATTTTGGGGTATCAGAAGGCGCAACCACCTTGGTCTGTTCTGCCGTTTCAAGGGAGCCGTGCAGACGTAAGAGTTCCATGCCATTGGCTTGAGCTATCGGTCTGCATGTTTTTTCCGCGGCGAGGATTTCTCCGACGCCCGGCAGGAAAACAAGAATGTGCCCGGCATGTTCAGCGGCTTGGATCATCCGCAGCGCATCAGCGATTTTTGACTCTAATCTCTGCCGCGGCTCACCGGGCCAGTAGTCCACTTCTACAGGGAAGCTCCTGCCCTCAGCTCGAATGAGAGGGCATCCGATATGCTCGGCCACAGGCTGCGCGTCGAGGGTGGCGGACATGACAACGATTTTCAGATCCGGTCGTTTCGTGCGTTGAAGATTGAGTAGACACGCCAAAGCAATATCGGTCTCCACGTGCCGCTCATGAAACTCGTCCAGGATCACTGTGGAGATGCCATCGAGGTCTGGCCTTTCAGATAGTCGCCGCAGAAGAACGCCTTCAGTGACGATCCTGAGTTTTGTTTCGGGCCCGGACTTGCTCTCAAATCGAATGGCATAGCCGATGCGCCGGCCTACCTCTTCGCCCAGTTCCCAGGCGATTCTGTTCGCAGCCATCCGGGTGGCGAGACGCCGAGGCTCGAGCATCCAGATTTCACCGGTATCGCCGAAGCCCTCATCGAGAAGAGCTCTCGGTACACGTGTGGTCTTGCCGGCGCCCGGTGGAGCCTCGATAACGATTCCTGAATGCGCGCGGAGAACCGCTACCACTTCGGGCAGGATTGGATCGATAGGGAGTGGAGTGAGGCGCACGAAAACAGCCGGATGGAGTATTGTGAAACGGGAATGATGTACCGCAGCATTCCAATATTCCATCATTCCAGTATTCCGGCATTCCGATACTCCATTTGCACGGCCGGCGTAGAACCACTTCGGCCTGGAAATTGAGCGTGCTGTATTCGAATGCCCTGGGATTGAGGCATGCAGAGTAGGGGAGATCAACTCGCGGACGCCGCTTTGTCATTTGCCAAGGGGCCCCCGGCCACTTAATGAATCCTATAGATCGTCTCAGCGGATCGAATACTTGCTTCAGATCGCAATCACCGATTCCTGTTTAACCTAATCATGCTCAATGCAAATACAGAACGTCTGAACGAACTTCAGGCCGCAATCGATGCGCTCCCACGCATTCCTCTCGCCAATTTGCCAACCCCACTGGAACATTGCCCCCGGATGTCCGCAGAAGTGGGAGGCCCCACACTCTGGGTGAAGCGTGACGATCTGACCGGTCTGGCCATGGGCGGTAACAAGACCCGCATGTTCGAATACGTCCTTGGCCAGGTCAAGGCGGATGGCATGGATACGGTCGTTGGCGGAGCGGCCGTTCAATCGAATTATTGCCGACAGCTCGCCGCTGCATGTGCAAAGGCAGGGCTCGATTGTCACTTGGTGCTCCGCAGAGTTCGTGGCGAAAAAGATGACCAAATACAAGGCGGGATACTGCTCGACCTGGTCGTCGGTGCGCATGTCACCGTGGTCGATGCCCCCCGATGGCCCGAACTTGGCGAACTCGTCAGAGCCAAAGCGGAAGAGCTTTCAAACCAGGGGAAGAAGGTGTTCACCGCACGCGTGGGAAACGAATCAGGACTCGGACTTTATGCAGTTTCTTATGCCGCGGCCGCTATCGAACTGGTGAAGCAGGCCGAGGAACTTGACCTGAAAATTGATGAGCTCTGGCTCTGCTCGTCCGATACCACGCAGGCCGGGCTTGCGGTTGGGCTCAAACACATGGAGTCACCCATCAAGCTGGTCGGTGTTCCAGCCTTGCCTGAACCCGTGATGCCGGGCTGGACTTTCGAAGAATGTATTGGCTCCATTGCCAACGAATCCGCGGAACTGCTCGGGCTCTCCACACGACTCGACCCGTCAGAACTCATCAGCCTGACCGATTACGTCGGCCCCGGGTACGGCGTGATGGATGACACCCATAGAGAAGCCCTCCGACTCGTCGGACGCACTGAAGGCCTGCTGCTCGATCCGGTTTACACCTCCAAGATGGTGTCGGGGCTTCTGGATCATATTCGTACAGGCAGAATCTCTGGGGACGAGAACATCGTATTTCTCCATACGGGCGGGCTGCCGGCCCTGTTTGCATACAATGAAGAACTACACCTCACCCTGGAAGTAACCACATGAAAAAGTTAGGCGAGGCCAGACTCAAGAACGGCGAAACTCTTGAAATCGGTGTTGTCGAAGCCCCTGACGATGAATACCGGGATGTCGTCCTCAACTTGCTTTCGCACAAGCGGGATGCGTGGCAATGGCACATTGGTCAAGCGTTCGAAGGTAAGACCGGCAACCTGCGCAATCTCTTTTATCTCGGATTCATCAACGGCGAGGCTGTCAGCAATATCACTATCTGGCAGTCAGGTTTTACCGGCGATCTTGGCCACGTTTACACAAGAGAAGAGCATCGCCGAAAGGGGATCTGCAAAGCCACCATGCAGGTCCAGATGGATGACTTCCGCGAGCAGGGGGGTCGTTATTGTGTCTTGGGGACGGGGTATGACTCCCACCCTTACCACATTTACAAGAGCTTCGGGTTCGAGAGTCTGCAGCCGGGATCCGGCGCGATGTACTATCAACGCGATGAAGAATTCTGGAGCGACTTTCTTAAAACTGGGGATGCAGTCGGCCGAAATATTGAATGGGAAGACTGGTCTGATGTCTGCACGCTGATGGCGTGTCCGACCGCTGACTGGTATCGCGGTCGGCGGTCACGAATTTTTGGCCCCACCTGTTTCGAGTTTTCCATGCTGAATGACGTGGAGAGTTTTCACGCGGGAAAAAACCAGTTGAGGGTTCTTGAAGGCCCGGGCGGAATCGTCGGCTATGCCGCCCTCGCTCCGGACCCTGAATGGAAAGGGAACACCTGTCTCCTCGACCTCACCGTGCATCCGGCCTTCGCAGAATTTGTTCCCGGCCTGCTGGAAGGTTTCGATTGGCCGGACGCGAAGGTGACCGCCTGGCTGCAAGGCTCGTCGCCTACAGTGGATGCAATGAAGAAGGCCGGTTTTAAAGAGGAAGGGCGGCTCTCGAAAATGTTCAAACAGGGTGACATGCTGCAAGACATTGCCATTGTTTCCAGATAACCCAAAGGATTCCGAATGAAGATCACAAAGATTGAAGCCTTCAAAGTGTTCGTTCCCTGGCAGGACTCTCTCAAAGAACCCATGAGGGAATGGCGAAAGATCATGCCCGGCAACACCCCGGAAGAAGAAGATGCCTACACCGTTGTGAAAGTCCATACTGACGAAGGTCTGGTAGGTCTTGGAGAAGGCGGGCGCGACGTCGCAGAAGTTCAGCGTCAGGGCGAAGCATTCATTGGTAAGAATCCGTTGGAGTTAAAACCCCACTCATTGTTTCGTCCCTGGACCATGGCTTTTTTTGACCTTGCCGGAAAAGCCCTCGGTGTGCCACTTCATCAATTGCTCGGCACAAAAGTGCACGACGATATCCCAATGGCGTGGTGGTCACCGTATATGGCCCCTGAAGGGACAGGACTGCTGGCCGCGGAAGGCGCTGCCCGCGGGTTCAAGGTGCACAAGATAAAGGCCAGACCGTGGGACGCGGTCGACCATGTCAAAGCTATCCACGCCGCCGCGGGGAATGCCCTGGCGATTCGAATCGATCCCAACTGTCATTTCGAGCAGCCATCTGTCGCAGTGAAAATCGCCCGGCAGCTTGAATCCTACAACATCGAGTGTTTCGAAGATCCGGTCAGCAAGGATCGGCCGGAGTGGAATCGGCTGATTCGAGAAAAGACCACCATTCCAGTAGCCCTCCATGACACCGACCCGATCAACATCCTCAATCACATTCGCGCGAACGCCGTGGACTTCGTCAACATCGGTGGCTCATTGGACAATATCTTCCGCGCCGCACACATCTGCGAATCCGCAGGCATCCCAGTCTGGCTGCAGACGGAAGGTCACTGTTACGACATCCAGGCCGCCTTTAACTGCCACGTTAATGCAGTCATATCAAATGCCACCTGCGCCCAGGACACGCTTCCCTTCCTGCGCGAAGCCAGCATCGTGACCGAGCCTCTCTGGCCAACTGACGGCACGGTCAAAGTGCCGACAGGGCCGGGACTCGGCGTCGAGCTCGATGACGATATGATCGAGAAGTACCGGGTCAATTCGTAGCTCCGCTCTTCACCCTCAAGTTCTTTTATTAAACGCCGAACGTGTTTCACCCCACAGCCCAGAGCTCGTGAAGCTTTGTGAGCTACCTTGAGTAAACCGGTTGAGGCGCCGCAGCCCTGAAAGGGCAGCGGCCATCACTTCACTCGATTGGGGTGCACAAACTGTTTGTGGGGTTGAGAATGCGTGAATCGGACTTCATGCCCGTTCGGGGCAAAGATGCAATCTTCTTTACCTAGCAACCAGTTCACGCACCCGATTAAGAGTAAGGCGACCTTGGAATGGCGTAATTATTTTCGAGAAATCCTTAACAGATTTTGAAAGCCCTATCACATGACACCCCAGGAACGGTCCGAACGACTGCGCATCGAACTTATTTCCGCGAAGCATCTGGAAAACAATAAGCTGGGCGACCCCGCTGAGCGAAATCTGACGATCTTGCTGCCACCCTCTTATCACCAGTCAAAAAAACGCCATTACCCTACCGCCTACCTGTTGCATGGATTCGGCGGCACGGCATGGGGGTGGGGAGCTGACTTTTCTACTTCTGCCGGGCCGGAGTGGCGTTCCAGTTTGCATTCAGTGGATGACTTCATGCGGAGGGGGAAATGCAATGAGATGATCCTCGTCATGCCCGATGGAGCGAATCGCTGGGGCTGTAGCCAGTGGGTGGATTCCGGCATCAATGGGAACTATGCGAAGTACGTTGCCGAGGATGTTGTTGGATTCGTCGATGCCAATTATCGAACCTTACCAGAACGCTCTCACAGGATGGTGGGCGGCGTATCCAGCGGAGGCATTGGGGCCTTTCACGTAGGAGGGGGTAATCCAGATGTCTTTGGGGCTGTGGCCATTCGCAGTGCAGACATCTATTTTGAAATCACGCACGTCCCCTGGCTGGTCGGCCTCGTTAATGCCTCACATCCTGACGGTTTCAATGGTCCTATACGTTCGAACGGGACTTCCTGGTTTTGTTATGGATTGGCCGCAGCGTACTCGCCTAACGCAAGAAAAAGCCCCTGGTTTGGCGATCTCCCGATTTCCTTTCCGACGGGCAGGTTAATCGATGATGTTTGGCAGAAGTGGCTGCAGTTCGATCCCATCATTGCCCAGGAACGATACCGGGACGCATTCCGTCAGATGCACGTCTACACCGATTGTGGATCTAAGGACGAATTCAACTTTCATCTGGGCCACCGCATTCTCCACGAGCAATTCAAGAAGGCGCGCGTCCGTCACGTGTACGAAGAATTCGACGGCACACACGGCAGTCAGAATACGGAACGAAGATTGAGGTCCCTTGAATGGTTCAGTGGCGTTCTGCCGAAAAAGAAACGGTTGAAGAAATAACCGGCAGTAGAGCCGCTCTCCTGAATAATCCTGCTGGCATCAGAAGCTGATTGTGGATTGATAATCGCAGCCGGGCGTTCGCTTGACGAATCTCAAACAGCGGGAAATCGCGGATGCCATGAGTGACATCTCCGCAGTAGAAGTGAAAATGGGGAGTTCCTGGAATGAGAATAGAATCAGTTTGTTTACCATGGTGTGTGTGCACCCTGGTACGGTTCTTGGCTGCAGTTCAAAAGACAACTTGCTATCAAACGATATGGTCCAACGCATCACATTCTCGCTTGCCACTATAGTACTTGTAGGCCTCCCTGCGGCGGCTGAGGTGGCGTTCAATCGCGATATCAGGCCGATCCTTTCCGAGAAGTGCTTCGCCTGCCACGGCGTTGACGCGAAGGAGCGCAAGGCGGATCTACGACTGGATGTGCCTGCCGCCGCCTTCGGTAAAGGAAAAAGTGGTAAGTTGGCGATCGTGCAGGGGAAGCCGGAGGAGAGCGAGATGTGGCGACGCATCATCTCGCCCGATGAGGACGACCGGATGCCACCGGCTGAGACGAAGAAGCCTCTAACAGCAGATGAAAGGGAAACACTACGTAGGTGGATAGCGGAAGGCGCGCCGTATCAGAAGCATTGGGCTTTCGAGCCACCGGTGGCCAAATCGTTGCCAGCGGACGGGCGAGAGATTGACCACTTCATCGACGCCAAGCTGCGCGAACTGGGGCTGACAGCAAATCCGAAGGCCGACCTCAACACCCTCATTCGTCGGGTCGCTTTCGCCACGACCGGATTGCCGCCGACGCTCGAGGAACTCGATGATTTCCTTGGTGACTCGAAACCTGGCGCCTACGAGCGGATGGTCGATCGTTACCTGGCCTCGAACCATTACGGTGAGGAGATGGCAAGGCACTGGCTCGATGTGGCTCGCTATGCGGACACGCACGGGATGCACCTCGACAACGAGCGACAGATGTATGCCTACCGCGACTGGGTGGTGGGTGCGTTTAACCGAAACCTGCCCTTCGACCGCTTCACGGTCCAGCAGATCGCCGGCGACCTGCTGCCAGAGCCCGGTAACGACCAACTGGTCGCAACCGGCTTCAACCGCTGCAATGTCACCACCGGCGAGGGAGGAACCATCGCTGAAGAATTTATCTTTCGTTATGCCGTCGAGCGCGCCTCCACCACCGCCCAGACCTGGCTTGGGCTGAGCGCCGGTTGTGCGGTCTGTCACGACCACAAGTTCGACCCGATTACGACCAAGGATTTCTATTCGTTTTATGCTTTCTTTCACTCGAATGCGGACCCTGCCCTGGACGGTAACAGCCTGCTGACTAATCCCGTTCTCAAGGTGAAACCGGAGGGCTACGACGCTCAGCTCGAGACGTTCACGAAACGTATCGCCGAGATCGAAGCAAAGATGGACGTGATCGCGGCAGATGTCGTTTACGAGGATCCTGGCAAGAAAGACCCACCTCCGCCGGTCGAGCTGACCGAGCGGGTATGGTTCGAGGATGCGTTCCCGACCGGGGCGAAAGTTAGCAGTTCCGGCCATGCGCTGACCTACGCGGAAGCACCTGATCCGATCTTCAGCGGCAAACATTCGCTCAAGCGAAGCGGGCCCGGTCTGGCACAAGACTACTATTACGGTGGCGCCGCACCGCTGGTAGTGCCTCCCGGCGCGACATTTTTCGTGCACGTTTACATCGATCCTGCCACACCTGCGAAGGAGATCATGATCCAGTTTCACACCACTGGTTGGAACCACCGCGCGAAGTGGGGCGCGGATCTCATTCTCTGGGGTAAAGAGGGGACGGGCGAGCGCTACGACGCCGGCCCCCTGCCGAAAGCCGGCGAGTGGGTGCGACTCGAAGTTGCTGCGGACAAGATGAACCTCGCCGCCGGCATTAAAGTCCTCGGCTACGCCTTTACCGTGCAGGACGGTACCGTCTACTTCGACAAGATGGGGGTCGCGAGTCTGGTCGATCCCGCCAACGATTCGGCTCAATCATTTGCCGCATGGCGAAAAGCTGCGGCGGGCAAGGATACGCCCGGTGCGCCCGAAGATCTCAATGCCTGGCTTAAAGAGGGCCCCGACAAAGTACGGACACCCGAGGAACTACAGCGGCTGAAAGCCTACTACCTGCGCGCAGTTTGTACGACCACCGAGCCACAATTTGCCGAGCACGCCGCGGCCGTTGCTGCCTTAGTAAAGGAACGTGACGCCTACGAGGCCGCATTCCCATCGACCTTCGTCTGGAGGGACCTCCCTAATCCGCGCCAGAGCTTCGTCATGGTGCGCGGGCAGTACGATAAGCCGGGCGAGAAGGTCGAGCCCGGCACCCCGGCTCTGTTGCCCCCGTTGAATAAGGCCGACCCAGACGGGCGCGCGACCCGACTCGACCTCGCCAACTGGTTGGTCTCCCGTGAGAATCCCCTGACTGCGCGCGTCACCGTCAACCGCTTCTGGCAACAGCTTTTCGGTGTCGGGTTGGTAAAAACCAGTCATGACCTTGGCACCCAGGGCGAGGTGCCCAGCCATCCTGAACTGCTCGACTGGCTGGCCGTCCGGTTCCAGGACGAGGGCTGGGATGTTAAGAAACTGATGCGGCGGATGCTCACCAGCGATGCCTTCCGCCGGGCCTGTTTCATGCCCGAGCTCTGGCGAAGCGATCCAGACAACCGGTACCTGGCGCGCGGACCGCGGCTCCGCCTGGATGCCGAACAACTGCGCGACGCAGCGCTGTTCGCTGGTGGCTTGCTTAAGATGAAGATGGGCGGCAAAGGCGTGAGGACCTACCAGCCGCCGAACATCTGGGAGCCGGTCGGTTTCAGAGGATCGAACACCGCCAACTACCAGCGTGACAACGGTGACGCACTCTACCGCCGCAGCCTCTACACATTCCTCAAACGCACTGCCCCCGCCCCGTTTATGGCAAACTTCGACGCGCCCAACCGCGAGAGTTCGTGCTTTCGACGCGAGCGCAGCAATACCCCGCTGCAAGCCTTGCAACTCATGAACGACGTACAGTACTTTGAAGCCGCCCGTGGGCTGGCGACGCGCATGATGGGCGCGTCGGCCGAGCCTGCGGGGAAGGTGACCTTTGCCTATCGAACCGTGCTTTCACGCGTGCCCGCGACCGAGGAAGCCACACTCGTTGAAACCTTCTATCGCGAGAAGCTGGCGAGGTATCGGGAAGTCCCAGCCGAGGCCGCTGCTGCAATCGGTTTCGGAGATTCCAAACCACCCAAAGAACTCGATGTCCCAGAACTCGCCGCCTGGACCCTGGTCGCCAATCTGATCTTAAACCTGGACGAGAGCATCGTCCGCAACTGAGTGATGCCACCATGATTCCCGAAGCCCAGTTCGCCCTCAATCGTCGCCAGTTCCTCGGCCAGACCGGACTCGGTCTCGGCGGTGTCGCCCTGTCGTACCTGACGGTGAATTCTCTCTCCGCCTCGCCCGTGCACCCCGCACTGCCGGGATTGCCGCACGCCGCGCCCAGGGCGAAGTCCGTCATCTACCTGCACATGAACGGCGGCCCGTCGCAGCTCGATACCTGGGATTACAAGCCAGGGCTGATGGAGCATTTTGGCAAGGATTTACCGCAAGAGATCCGAAAGGGGCAGCGACTGTCCACCATGACTAGCGGCCAGGCTAATTTCCCTGTGGCGCCGTCGAAATACAAGTTTACCCAACACGGACAATGCGGGCGCTGGGTTAGCGAGCTGCTGCCGCATACCGCGACGATCGTCGACGAGATCGCCCTCATCACAACCGTCCGCACCAACGCCATCAACCACGACCCGGCCTGCACCTTCGTTATGACCGGCAGCGAGATCGCCGGCCGGCCCAGTCTCGGATCGTGGATTTCATATGGGCTGGGCGCCGATACCACCGACCTTCCCGCCTTCGTCGCGCTCATGCCACGCTTCCCCAACGGCTCGAACGGGCAGGCGCTCTACAGCCGTTTGTGGGGACCGGGTTTCCTGCCGGGCAAACACGCCGGGGTCGTTCTGCGCTCAACTGGCGACCCCGTCCTGTACATCGACAACCCGCCCGGGGTGACCCGCGACGACCGTCGGGCCATGCTTGATACCCTCGGGAAACTCAACGCACGCAGCTTCGCCTCGGTCGGCGACCCCGACATCCAGACTCGCATTGCGCAGTACGAGATGTCCTTCCGACTGCAGGCCAGTGTTCCGGAGCTGGCCGACATATCAAAGGAATCCAAGGCCACCCTGGACCTCTATGGCCCAGAGGCAAAGAATCCTGGGTCGTTCGCCTCCAGCGCCTTGCTCGCGCGTCGTCTGGTGGAGCGCGGCGTCCGTGTCGTACAGATCATGCACCGTGGTTGGGATTCGCACGGCAATCTGCCCAGCGAGCTTGGGAACCAGTGCCGTGATACTGACCAGGGATGCGCCGCACTGATACAGGATCTGAAACAGCGTGGCATGCTGGACGACACCCTGGTCATCTGGGGCGGCGAGTTCGGGCGCACGGTCTATTCGCAGGGCAAACTTACGAAAGAGAGTTACGGTCGCGACCACCACCCACGGAACTTTTGCATGTGGATGGCCGGCGGCGGAGTCAAGGGTGGAGTGGTCCACGGCGAGACCGACGATTTCAGCTACAGCCCGATCGAGAATCCGGTGCACGTCAACGACATCAACGCCACCATCTTGCACTGCCTCGGCATCGACCACGAACGCTTCAGCGTCCGCCATCAGGGCCTCGACATGCGCCTAACCGGCGTCGAGAAGGCGAATCCGGTCACGGCGATCTTGAGCTGAATCAGTAAATATTTCTGGTTGCCGGGGAAGCGCCTTCCCCGCAGTCGACGTTCGCAGCTTATCCACGAGGCCCAAGGGCAGTTGGCAATGTCATCAAACTCTTATCCGTATCTGGAAGTTTCTGGCACCCCGTACGAAATGGGGAGGCAACACGGCGAGGCAATCCCAGACCTGATTCGGCGGTTTATAGGGATGATTCTGGCATCCGTAACTTCACCCGAACGTTCGATAGACCATGTCTTAAAGCGTACCCATAAAGTCATTCCCCTCCTCGAAGAGCATTGCCCGAATCTGCTCGACGAAATCCGAGGTCTTGCTGCCGGGGCGAAGATTTCGTTCGAAGAAGCAGTGCTGCTCCAATTGCGGGGAGAAGTGGCGAATGTGCCGGACGGCGAATGCACGACCTACGCCATCTCCGGCGCCGGCACAGCTTCCGGTCAACTGCTCATTGGTCAGAATTCTGATATGGGAGAGGAGCAGGAAGAGGTCGGCATAGTTCTCAGACTCACCCCGAAAAGCGGGCCGCGAATTCTCATGTGGACTTTCGCCGGTCACCTCGGTTACCACGGGATGAACTCTGAAGGCGTCGCCCATTTCGCCAACGCACTTGGCGGAGGCCCGAAGTGGAGGTTCGGGCTCTCCCACTATCCGCTCAAGCGCATGATGCTCCAACAGCGAACCGTGATCGATGTCCTGGCCTTGCTCGACGGGTACCCTGTCGCTTCCTCCGGAAATTACGTCCTGAGCGGTGGCTGCGGGAATTACTGCAACGTCGAAGTGACTCCTGAGGGCTACGCTACCATCGGCCCTGGCGAAGATGGTTTCATTGCTCATTCCAACCACTTTCTCTGCAAGCCATGGGCTTGTAACGAAAACTACGAACGGAGTACGAAAGATTCATTCACCCGGCTTGATCGAATGCGTCTTCTCATTCAGAGCCGCTTCGGGAAAATCGAGATCGGTGACGTCAAGAAATTCTTGAGCGACCACGACAACGAGCCTGCCAGCATTTGCCGCCATACACACGAGCATGAAGGGAGTGAAGGTGGATCGGGAAAAACCGTCTGCGCACTCATCGCTGAACCGGAAGCCGGCAAGTTGCACGTCTGTAAGGGGAATCCGTGCAAGGGTCGTTTTCAGAGTTTTGAAGTCTGATAATCGGCGCAATCTTTTTGCAGAGTCAAAGGCCCGACTCACTTCGCCAGCCCACGGTGGCTGATTGTCTCCCAGGCGAGGCCGTCTGGTGGGACATATCCGGGTTTGCCGTCGTACCAGCGTTCGCCGCACAGGTTGGAGATGACTGCCCACTCGCTGCCAGTGAGGTGGCAATGGTTGTGGTAAAGGAAATTCTGGAGGCCGGCCTCCTGAGAAGCGACCAGTATCCGGTGCAGGTCACCGGCTGAGATGGGATCGCCTCGGTGGGGCTCTCGTCCAGCTTCAACCCACGGAACGACCCGGGAAGGATCGTCGACCGCAGCGAGGGCCTTTCGTGTTTCGTCCTTGACGATGATTTCGAAAAACTCAGAAGGGAAGCCCATTTCAAGATCGAGGCGATCACCTATCCATGGCATTCGCAGACCGAAAAGAGCCTCGACGATTTTCATCGCGTGCAGATCGGTCAGACCGGGGTTCCAGGTAGTGAGCGTTTGGATGTAACGGCCAATCGTTCCGTACATACCGTCGAAGCCGCGGTGGAAGAAGTAATGCTTGGGCATAAGAATGTCGAAAAGCTTCCCCATCTCAGCGAAGTTGTAGCCGTTCAGCGCGGCAAAGCAGGCCGAGCGGGCGCCCACACATTTCCGAATCGGCCGGCAGTTTGCATCGAGCGCTTCCTTGAGACGCCGGTGATAGTCGACGAGCAAAGCCCCACGAAATGCGAGCCAGGCCATGAGGTCGGGATCCGAATCGAAGAGTTGAAACGCCCCGAACAGGCCACCGTCAGCTTTCAAATCGATTTCCGATGGTTTAAGAGATTGGAGCTTTTTCTCGAGGCGGCCCTGGGCCGCGATAATGGCTTGGTAATCGAAACCAAGCTCTGAGGCGTTCGAACTAACGGATTCCGGCAAATCTTCAAATATGTTCGAACGATGGCCTGGAGTGATTTCGTATCCAAGCTCCGGGCCGTCGAGAGTGCCGCCATCAATCATCGGATAGTGATCCATGACGTCGGCAATGCGAGCGACTCTCGCGGCAAGTGTCTTCTCATCGCAGAGGTGATGGCCCTTGCCACCGGGGCCGGCGCCGTGGTCTGGACAAAAGACGTAGAGCTCAAGGCCACGCTGTTTCGCGTTCTCCAAAGCCTCCTGGAGCAATTTCTGCTTTTCAGACAGATTCTCCTGGGGGGGAGCAGGAGGCTCGACACCCGCGTCTTCATATATTTTTTTGTTCGGCGTGAAAGCCGGCACCGCCATCGACTTGCCCTCGGAAGAATCAAAAACCAGCCGGCCGAGAACGATTCCAGTAACGCCGCCAGCCTGCCAGCCGTCGAACACTTGCTGGTAGTTTTCAATCACCGGTTCGAGCGGCTGCCCGAAGCGCATCCAGAGAGAAAGTCGTTGTGATTCGTTCATGTTCTAAGATTCGAGTTCACTCATTGGATCATTGAGGTCCCGGTAGCGTTCGATTCTCTGAATATAGCCCTGGCTGACAAACAGATACCTCAGAGGCTCGGGGATGGATTCGATAAATTCCGGTTCGAGTTCGAAATCCGGCCGATGGCTTTCCATGAACTTCCACGGAAACCAGGTCCTTCCGTACCCGCAAATGACGATGACCCTTTCCTTGTCGCTGCTGATACGTCCCGTCGCATGAAGCAATGCTTCGGAGAATAGCAGACTCGATCCGGCGGGGGCAATGACCTGATGGATAAGGGATCGATCCGCATAAGCAGCATTTACGATTGCCTGATCTCCAGCATCAATTTTATGGCTGCCGGCCACAACAACGGTTCCGCCATCGTCGGGGCCAAGATCGGTGAGGTTGGTCAGCACCTTGACGAAACTGGAATGGTAAAGACCTTTACGAA
This sequence comes from Planctomycetota bacterium, assembly GCA_027625095.1. Lineage (GTDB taxonomy): Bacteria > Planctomycetota > PUPC01 > JACPCR01 > JACPCR01 > JAQBXN01. Next base: position 17,824 of record JAQBXN010000150.1, read on the forward strand.
AATGATTGCCTTCGTACGGAGGCAGACCCCGGTGAAAGCCGTACCGCGGCTCTCCATCCTCTCCCATATCCCACGAGGGCGCTCTGCGATTGATATGAGCGTTCGCCTCCAGAATATGAGCGTTCCCCCCGATAAGTTCCTCCGCCATACCTACCACTCGTGGATGGGTGATGTAAGCGGTGATTGCCGGGTCGGCCTGGGAGATGGCGCCGATGTAATGATGATGCGGCTGATCCGTCTGGAAATAGGCGTGCCGGATGACTCGCCTTTCTGGATCCTTAATCGCCTGAAGATCTCTCTTGAGTTTTTGTAGCGCGTCGAGTGTTCCGCCGATTTCATCGCGTGTCAGTACCTCGTGCACCACGACGTACCCGAAAACATCCAGGTGGTATCTCTGGGAAGGGGTAAGCGCCGGAAACGGGCGTTGGAATGATGATTCGCTCATGGTCGATATTTATTGTTTTGAGAATTCAGACAGTCAGGGTCGTTCGCTGTGATCTCTCAGCGGAGTGCGGTGATATTTTAGTTAACCAAAGAGGACACAGAGAAGAGATCGTAGTGCTTAAGAAAGTCGCTGAATCCTCTGTGCTCTCCGTGTGGTTCATTTTCTCTTATTGCGGCCCAGGCTGCCTTAAGCACTAAGGGGCTGAAACTTAAAAAACATTTTCGATTTGAAGAAAGCATTTGAAAGGGCCTCTGAATCGTGAGCTGAAGCCCAGCCTGGCAAGCGCCCTTTGTAGTGCGCCAGTTATGGCGCTAAGGGGCGACTTCGTCGCTCCGAATGGCGATAACTCGCCAACTACAAACGAAATCCTCGTGACAGAGAGGCTGCCCCAAAGGGGCCCATTTTACCGGGCGACAGTCCCGGAAAAATTCTAGAGTCTGAAGTTGTTACTTCTCCGCGTGCTGCTGAGATCTTTTTAACCACGGATGAAGAGGGCCACGGATGAAAAGACTGCAGACGTTCTTAATCCGATATCCTTGGCCCTCTTCATCCTTGGCCCGCTGTGCCTGCGGCCGGAGGCCGCGATAGGAGCAATGTGCCAGCTCGCTGCCGTACTATTCAAGTTCTCTCTTTATGTAATCTGCCATCGGCCGCTTCAGCCTGGCCAGTTCGTTTCTGTTGTTTGAGACACCGCTCCAATCGGCATTGTATTTGGAATACACACCACTCCGCTCCAGGAGGTGGTACTCCAGGAATGGTTTGTTGTCCGTTACAGGCGGCATTTCTGTGGTGTAGGCATCCACTTCCTTTCGGCCACATTCAAAATACAGATGGGCGCGCTCAAAGACTCGTTGAGAAATCAATTGCCGGTCGTTGTGCAGCAAGTTCAGAGGTGAATCACTGGCGATGATGTCCACGCCCCCCTCCAGGAAACGCCAGATCGTGACCTCTTTGAAAACATCAGCGATAGAGCGCATCAGGGCTTTGTAGAGGATTTCACTCTCAACATTCGTGGACAATCTCTGGTAGAGGATTCCGCCCGGTTTAAGCCTCCTGCTTGCCAAGGCGTAAAACTCACTTGTATGCAGATTCACCATGCCGGGCTGCGTAATGGGCGGAGCAGGATCAATGTTGATGATGTCGTATTGTTTTGCATCGAGCAGCAGGAAATTGCGCGCATCCGCGACCACTGGCCGCATGCGTGGCTGCCGCAGTTTCTTCAATACCTCTTCAGAGTGAATAAGCGGCATACATCGGAAAACTGCTGGATTGATGTCCACGGCGGTCACTGAGGCCAACTGATATTTCAAAGTTGAGACCCACGAACCACCCGAGCCTACGCACAGCACCAGAATGTCCTCCGGGACTTTGCCGTAGAGTGATACCGGAATCTCCATCGTCAAACTTCCGAACGTATGCGAAGGGTCGATGGTGCTGACCGCGTAGTTGTTCACCGCAACGTCCTTGAAGCCATTGTCGTACTCCACCACGAGCGTGTGACCGACATGATTGTCTTCTTCGAACAGGACTTTGAAGCCGCCTCGGGTGTGTGGAATCAATGCAGGGAACGGGACTATCGCAACAACGACCAAGGCAATAGCGCCTGCAGAGCTGACAGACCAGAGAGCCTTCCTTGATGTCGACCGGAGTGCGTGAACTAAAAGCAGGGCGCCCGTCAGGAGGTTCATGATGGCCAGGAATGCGAGGCAGGAGTAGGTGCCCTTTAACGGAATAAAGACAAGCCCGACGAAGATCGGGCCTAAGGATGCTCCCAGAGTGTTCAGGGCATAAAAATCCCCGAACTGTCTGCCAGAATGCTTAATAGCGTTGATGAATGCACTCGCCAGCAAAGGAAACCCTATGCCCATCAACACTGTCGTCGGCATCACGATGAATGCAATTTCCACAAGCTTTATCGCAAGGCCATCGAGCAGGAGAAATCGTTCAACAGCCAGCGTCAGGATCGTGTAGGAGCCGATGGCAATCTGAACCCATCCCAACTGAAGAAGGGGACTGACTTCCGGACGGCGAATCCATTTAACCAGGATTCCGCCGAGGCTGATGCCAATCAAAAAGAGTCCGAGGATTCCGCTATAAACGTATGTGCTGCTGAACTCGGCAGGCGGATACCCAATCTCAGTCTCTGCCGAGTGAAGA
>JAQBXN010000151.1 GCA_027625095.1 Planctomycetota bacterium
CTGAAAACGACATCCCAGAATCTGTAAACACAACACTTGGTATCACCTTGAGCCAACCGGATACCCCAGAAAAAGATTTCACCAGACACTCCAATTGTGATGCTGACAGCACTGGGGTCCTCCATGATGGAGTCCGGGTATGTGCCCACCCAGATCGATCTGCTCTTGCCGAAGCCGCTGACAATGCAGCAACTTAAACAGGCCCTTAGCCTGGTAGACCCCAAGCAAGAGGCTTAACGTTCCACGACGGGGTCTGTCTTCAATTCCTCAAGACGGGAACCGCACGCGCTGAATTGATGCCTCGTGGCCAGCGCCCAGGGCACACGGTTCTTCTGAATCGTTAGTTCTTGCAGGGTTCTTTATTGCGCCCGCCCCAGCCTCTGCCTACGACAGTTACAGACAACGACATTCACCAACTTTGAAGCTCGACTCGTTTCGCATTTCGGGACGTGTCATTCATGTTTTGAGTGACCGGGCCTGTCGCTAACTTCATTCTGAATCGTAAGGTCGTTAGCCACCAAGTAGATAACTTTAAGAGGGTGAGAAATTGTCATGAAAAGAGTTCGAAAGAGGTTTTGGAAGATCTGAAACCTAGAAGCGAGAAACACCCCGAATTTCATGGCCAAAAAAAATTTTCTTCAAAAATTTTTTGAGTTTTTATTTCAGGCAGCATAGGGGCTTAGATCGCGTAGTCGGCCTTTCTGGCCGCTGTACTCTAAAAATTTACTTGCATTCAAAAAGTCGCTTTGCTAACTTCCCCCCTCACCGAGAGGGACGCTGCGGGTTGGGTTCTCCAAACCTTTCCAGGCAGATTTTGAAAGATTGATGGTCTTATGAAGGCAGTCTTGCTTAGGCAACTCTGAATTCCTCGGCAATCTTATTTCGCGCACTCCTTAATCCTCTGGAATGGACTTCAATTAGACGGTCAGGGCGTGTATTCATCTGGCAGAAAGGCTTTTCCCCGACGAAGCCAACAGTGCCTCTCCCCGGTTCTCACATTTCTCTACAATCTAAACCATCATCAAAGCTAAGCCCATGAACCCAGGGGTAAATGTGGGCCTGTGGCCCGAAGTTCTCGACCATGTTAAGTCCAAGATACCTAAAGAAAGATTTGAAATGTGGCTTAAGGAAGCTGCACTGGAAGAGGAGGGCGGAAATTATGCGATAGTTTTTCCAAACAATTTTGCGAAAGAGTTCGCCAAGTCTCGCATCGGCGCCATCCTCCAGGAATCACTGGCTGAAGTGACTGGTTCTAACCAACCGGTCAGTTTCCAGGTGCGGAAGCCGCGGGCGGAAGAGTCTGTCCCCAGCCACCCGGATCTGAACCCGGGTTCTGCGACCATAAAGGCTGCGGCTGAGATGCTGGCACCGCCAAAAATTATTCAACAACGGCTGAACAAGGCAATGACCTTTGCCACGTTCGTCCCCGGGCAATCTAACCGGATAGCCCACGGCGCCACCGAAGCAATGGCGCTTGGAGAAGATGGGATCAGCCCTCTCCTTATCCACGGCCCCCATGGCGTCGGCAAGACTCACCTCCTTCAAGCAGCCTGCAAGAAAATCAAAGAGGACAATCCTGCCTGGAAGGTCTCTTTTATGACATGTGAATATTTCGTGACTGAGTTCTGCTCTTCAGTTACCGGCTCTAAGCGAGAAGTTTTTCAGCGAAGGATTATCGAGCTCGATGTCCTTGCGGTGGATGACGTTCACAAACTTGGCAAGAAAGCGGGCACTCAACGGGAGTTCATGTATCTGTTCAATGAACTCCATAACCAGAACAAATGCATTCTGCTCTCCAGCCTGGTACATCCGGGCGACATAGAGGCTCTTGATGATGGGCTGAAGAGCAGATTCATGTCTGGCATTATGGCCCCAATAAACAAACCCACGTATCCCACCAGACTGGCTATCCTGGGAAGGCAAATCAAGAAGCACGCAAAGGATTTCCCCAAAGAAGAACTTGAATATGTGGCCCGTGCAGTGAGCGGCACCCCAAGAGAATTGGTCGGAGTGGCGAACAGGCTTGGCCTCGAACAACGCTTCGGCACAAGGATGACGCGCAGGAATGTCGATGAAATCCTTTCTGAATTCATCTCACAGCCTCTTGAATCTCTCAGCGTGGAGACCATCGAGAGCGCCGTCAGCGAGCTCTACAACATCAGCCCTGAACAACTGAAATCAAAGAAGCAGTCAAAGAGCATTTCACAAGCCAGGCAGGTGGCCTTCTACCTTACCCGCAAGCTGTTGAGTGTGTCATACAAAGATATTGGCGAGTACTACGGTGGGAAGAATCACACCACCGTAATCGCCGCAGATCGGCGAGTAGAGCTCTTGATCGAAACAGACCCAAACACCCGCGCATCAGTGGACAAACTCATCCGCAAACTTAATCCCTCTACCCTGACCAAGGAAGAGGTCGAATAACGTGGAGCTTTGGAGAGGTAACACCTCGCCATCCAAAGGCGGGTCACAAGGATGTGGCCTGCCTTATTTTTTTGACTCCGGCAGCGACTCAGACCGCGAATAGGAACCTGAAAGCCGCTTGGCATTCAGTGCAGAAATACACCGCCTCTGACTGCCACAAACGGGCCCGTCCCGGCAATTGAGAAAACCCCCGGCATCTGGTAACAACAAAGGATTTTGTTCCATTAGAAATAGCTCCAAAGAACCTGAAGCCAAGGGGACATATCGCATGAATGAACCTGCCAACATTGGCAATCGCCGTGAACTGTTTGTCGACGATTACCTCGTAGCTCGCATGCACGGACTGGAACGACGATTGAACCATCCGACACCACAGGAAGTCGTGTTTGTCTCAGACAGGCCATGGGAAGGGAATGCAAGTGGCATGTACACCATCTTCCAGGATGAGGGGAAGTATCGCATGTACTACCGCGGCTTACAGATGACTGTAAGTAAGGATGGCCTCGACCGGCCTAATCCGGAGTTTGATTGCTACGCCGAAAGTAATGACGGCATCCATTGGGAACGAGTCGAACTGGGGCAAGTCGAATTTAAAGGTTCGACAAAGAACAACATAATCAGATGCCCTGAGGACGAACTCGGTCGCCTGAGTAGCTTTTCACCGTTCAAGGACTTGAACCCTGCCGCGGAGCCGGACGCCCGGTACAAGTCCTGGGCAGTGGGAAAGAATCCGGATTATGTAGGCCCTCCCAAGAAACCAGGGTCAAATGCGCTTCATCCACTCAAGTCGGCTGACGGCCTGCACTGGGAGCGCATGAGCGACAGGCCAGCCATCACTTACGGCAGATTCGATACGCATAACGTTGCTTGCTGGGACGCTGTACGCAGCGAGTACCGAAGCTTTCACCGGAACTGGCTTGAGAGTGAAGCTTATTCTCCTCACGAAGACGGTGTCTTGAATGGCGTTCGCGGGACACGTTCCCAGCGGGATATCTGCACGGCAACGTCTCAGGATATGGTGAGTTGGTCAGACTCCGAGTTTCTCCACTACACGGAGGGCAAGCCGGACGAACTTTACACGAATTCAATTCTTCCATATTTCCGAGCGCCGCACATTTATCTGGGGTTTCCCATGCGTTACATAGATCGAGGCTGGTCAGACGCGATGGAGGATTTGCCCGAACTGGAACACCGGCGCTTGCGGGCTAACCTCAGCGAACGATACGGCACAGCACTCACGGACGCGATGTTCATGTCCAGTCGCGACGGCCGGTCTTTCAAGCTTTGGCACGAATCCTTTATCCGCCCCGGTCTGCGACCTGAGAACAACTGGACATATGCTGACAATCTTCCCAATCTTGGAATCGTCACCACAAAGTCCCATTTTGCCGGGGCCCCGGATGAGCTTTCGATCTATACCATCGAAGGCTATTGGCGGGGAGAGAGTTTGAACTTACGACGCTACACGATCCGCCAGGATGGCTTCGTCTCGCTGCAGGCCCCGCTGGCCGGCGGCGAGGTAGTAACGAAACCGTTCTTTTTTTCAGGCAGGGAGCTGACCCTGAACTTCTCGGCATCTGCCGCCGGAAGTGTGCAGGTGGAGATTCTTTGGGACGAGGAGGAAATAGCCGTCGAAGGTTTTTCTCTGAAAGACTGCCGGCTGATCCTGGGCGACGACTTGGACCGGACGGTGGTCTGGAAGACAAGCAGCGACATCAGCCGTCTTACAGGCATCCCCATCCGACTGCGATTCGTGCTTAAAGATGCAGATTTGTACTCGTTTCAATTTCAAGAGTGAGTCACACCATTGGCAAGTCCGAAGTATCCGAAAGTTGGCGAATCGCATTTACGATTGCCCTTGCCGAGCCAATAGATTGTCTTACGTAATGATTTCGCATGTTGTTTGCGACTTGTAAATTGACAAACAGGGACGGCAGATTTTCTTCAGTTTCACCAATCGTGACTCCCGTCATTTGAACGCTTCCAAAGATGTGACTTTTCCTAAACGCTGACGTTCGAACTGCATCTGTTCGATGCAGCAGAACCTGCTAATCATAATTTCATCAAGCCCCGAGATAGCTCGAAAACCATGCATCAGCCACTCACCGAAAACCAACTGACCTCCTTCAGGACAAACGGATACCTTCACATCCCCGGTCTCATCCCAGATCATGAGCTTGAAGCCGTTCAAAGAGACACCGGGAATATGATTCAGAAAGGCGTCGATACCGAAGTTGACGATCCGACGTACTGTTACGGAAAAGATGCGAAGGACGATGATCGTCGCTGCCTGTTTCGCATCAACGGCCTGATCAGCCATCACGGGCACGAGAGCTTCAAACTCCTGCTTGCCTATCCCCCGCTGCTTGGCGCGATCTCTCAGGCGGTCAATCACGCGCCGTTTGTTTCCTCGGTTCACTCGTGCGTGTTCAAAATACCACATCGCGGTTACCCGGTGCCCTGGCATCAGGATCCCGTGCCCATTTATCACTTTCCAATTTTCAATGTGGACATCTATCTCGACGAGGCCAACTCAGGTAACGGCGGACTCTACGTTCTGCCGGGAAGCCACCTCGGCGGCTATCACGGCAACCCCCAATTCATCCGGGCCTGGTCGAAGGGCAAGGAGGATGACGCGCCCGGTGCCATTCCAGTGCACACACAGCCCGGCGATGTTCTCTTTCATGCGACGAGTCTGATTCATGGCTCATTCTGGAATCGCAGCGACTCCCTCCGGCGCACCATCTACTTTCACATCAACCACCTGGATGACATCACCAAGCGACCGGAGGATGACGGCCATCGGAAGAGTTTTCTTCCGATGATGAACCTTATGCAGAACGCCATCGAGACGCGGAAGCAACGCTACCCCGATGAACCGCCCTTCCCGTTCAAATACATCGAAAGCCTGCCCGAGGATTCATGAGCGCAATCAGCAAATTTTTGAGACATGGCGGAGGGTCTGAACATGAACCAGATTGGTCCATCCCCACTCCAGCCAATCGATGGCCATCCACCGCGCCAGAGGCAGCAAGAACCTGCTATTCAAAAGAACCCCGGAGGAGCCCGTGGGAACTCTGCGGGCACCTGGAAGATGCGGCAGGCCTGCCCCTGCTGGTTGATTGACAAAATCTGGCCTGCCGCTGAGCGCGGGGCATCACATACCTCCACACCGTGACGCGCAACGGCACATGAAGCTCTGCCCTATTCAGCAAATCTTCTTGTCACCTACGATCAGGCTTTCGCCCTCCCCCATCGCATGGTTCAGGACACGGCCTGTTTTGCGTGACTGACGAACAACACACCACTTTCCACGCGCTCTGACCTCGCCCGCTTCGAGCATCTGGTGCTCGTAGGCCCAGACGATTGTGTCCTCGACTTTGTCAAAGGTGATTCGCATTGCCAGCGACGATGGAAGGCTGGGCAAGCGTTTTACTTTCGGCCTTGAAGCTCCTTTCAGCCGCGGGATCATCAGGGACATGAACCGGCCGTTGTAACCCTTGACTTTCGCATCCAGGCGCGGACGCTCGAAGGCCGGCCCCCACTCCAGGAGGCCCACCTGCTTCCGATATTCTTGCGCTCTTTGGTGCTGGTCACTTCCGCCGAACTCCTTGTTCGAACCGCCGAACTGAATGTGCTCATCAAGTTCGAGTGTATGCGGAATGGGAAATTCGTCGGGAGCCGGCAGTGCGAAATGCACGTCCAGCCGATTACCGTGGTAAGCTCCGATAACACTCGCCCAGGTTTTGTGCAGCTCGATGCGGCTATCCGGATGAACGTTCATCAACCACCAGAATTCGTGGAAGTCGTTGTCAGCATTGACGTCATCGACAGTCCAGACGTAAGCGGGAGCGCCTGTTCCCTTCACCAGTCCAATAGTTCTCCGAGCCCAGTAGCAGTTGGACATCTGCGACGAGTCCACCGATGCGGTATCGACAAATTCGCCGGGATTCCAGCCGGTGAGTTTCGCCTCATAAGAAGAGCAACGCCAGGTGCCGTCGCCCGTGTGGCCACTCTTACCGTCCACGATGACGACATTGTGGTGTTCCTGTTCGATGTTGTATCGGCCGGTGTCTATCGCGAAATATTCACCAAGCGCGGACAAGCTGAAATGGCCTCCGCTGTCGTGGTGATGCCCCGCAGCGGAGGGTGAACGCTGCGAGCCGTCGAACACCACAAAGGTTGCATCTTCGTCCCAATCGCTGCGGAAAGTCACGATTCCGCGATCTGGATCGTGGTAGTGCGTTGGGGTATCAGTCTTCGATGGATGCACCGGCTTCTCAAGATCGTCGATCGTGATCAACGAATAGAGATCGACAGGCACCTGGAAACCTTTTGCCAGACTCAGCTCGGGAAAGCCGATGCGACGGAATTTCATGTCAATCGGCCCGGACGAGGCGATGGGGTATGAAAGCGTTCCATGCAACCAAAGGAGCGATGGGTCGTTGGTCATGGCCGCCAGCCGGGGGAACACCATGCTTCGCCAGCCAAAGTCGGCACCATAGTCGCCAGTATTCGAGAGAACCTGGCCCCAAGGTTGAACAAAGTGCAGCATCGCCTGGCCGAATCGGGTGTAGCGCGAGCACTGGGTATAAACGTCATAGAGACCGGCCCGGCGGGTCGCCTCAACCACCCGCGCCAGTAGGCTGACCATACCCGAGCCATAACCGATATCCTCGAAGGGATACCCCTCTCGGCCCATAACCGAAAACATCGAGACCTCGAAAAATTCCAGCAGGCGTTTCTTCGCCCGGCTCAAATCACCAGCCCCCGGGTCACCTTCGATGGCCAATAAACTGAGCAGCGCAGCGATCATGCCGACCATCTGAACGTTAGCTCCAGCAGCTCTAAAAAAGATCTGGCGCTGCAAAACCTTCAGCGTGTGCCTGACAGAAATCTTCGCAGCCCATCGCGCAAAACGCATCTGTTCGTCGGCGCGGAGATGGTTGAAGGTCAGGTCATAGGCCATCTGCAGCGTACCCCAGCTTGCGTAACCGGCGCTGTATGAATCGCGCGGGCCAAGCTTCTCTGCATCGGGGATCGCATGCAGAATCTTGCGCACGGCGTCACGCGCCCGCGGGTTCTCATCCAACAACGCCACCATTGCGATGTCACCAGCACCCTCAAGGACATGCCCGCCCATTGGATCGGTGCGAACCACGTGATGCGCCAGCAACCCCGCCATATCATCGGTCTGCTCGACACTCTGGATCAGACCATCCACTTTCGTACGCAACCCCGCCATGATCTTTCCCGCCCATCCGGATTGGATCTGCTGCCGCAGCCGCGACACTTCACTCGGCCCGATCAGCAACCGAGGATGAATCTTCTGCTCGTAAAGAACCGCAGCGGTTCCCGGTAAAGGGGTTGAATCACTCACTGTTTTCCGCGGTCGATTCGATTTGGCTGCCATTGGTTGTATGTACGATGTGGAGAATCGAACAATTGGGCGGCATCATAGCCGGAACCAGCCTGCCATTCATAATCACTGGGACTGCCAGGCAAACCTGTGCCGCAAACTCCCCACTGAGTCCCGACGACAGGCAGCTCGTGGCTCCTCCAAGAGGACTTTTTCTGCAGGGATTTCAACAATCTGGCAGCAGGCGGCAATTACGAAGCTTGCTTCAACGAATTCTTCAGTGAACGATAACTCAGTCTGCTCATGAAACCGGATTCATCATTCTTCCTGTCATTGCTTTGGTTCGCCTTTGGCAATTGGGTGTTGCCCGGAGCACCTCTGTCAGCCGAGCCTGCGGCGGACACCTCCGAACAGGTTCTGATCACTGACTTGGAAGTCGATCCGGCAAAGACCGGTTGGACCGGATTTGAGGTTTGGCAGAGCGGCAGGTTTGAGGCGGAATGGACCACAGCCGAAGCGAATTCTGGCAAGCGTTCGATGAAAATCTCTGGTGGTGTCTGGGCATCGCCAAAGTTCGAAGTGAGACCGTTCAATTTCTATCGGGTGACATTTGCCTCAAAGACGGATTCACCCGGCTATTGGATGATGGAATTCTTCGACTCCAAAGGACAGGAGATGGCTGCCGACGATTATTCCAACGTGGATGTATCTAAGCAATGGCTCAAAAATTCGTTCTGCGTGATGGCCCGGGCGGGCGCCTCATATGCACGGCTGGGGTTTCGACCGATGAAAAGTGGTGTCTGGATCGACGATATCTCGGTTGCCCCCATTTCGAGAGGTCAGGCTCTCGAATTCACCGACGAATTGTACCGAGAACTTCCGCCGGTAAAGTTCATGCCCGAAGAGGGACGCTTTAAGGCTCTGAACCGTACGATGGAGAAACTGCGTTCCAGTAAAGAACTGACCGTAGTGATCCTGGGCGACAGTATCGCGAACGACATGGCCAATTCACAGTTCCATTTACTACTCGAACGGAATTATCCCGGCAGCCGTATCCGGCTAATACACTCGGTCAGGGGAATTACCGGATGCTGGTACTACGAGCAGGACAACCACGTCGAGTCGTATATCCTCGACCACAGACCGGACCTGGTCATCATTGCCGGCATCAGTCATCACTTGAATACCAATGCGATTCGGAGCGTGATCCGCCAGGTGCGGGTGAAGCAGCCGGTTGTCGAGTTCCTGGTGATGACTGGGGCAATTATTGAGCCGGGAATGCACAAGAACTGGCTGGCAAAAGGTATGACGTCGCCCCCTGCAGTGGTGCGCGATAAAGCCATCGTCAAAGAAGCCGAGTTTTATGCCAGCCTGTGCGACGCTGCGAAGGAAGACAATTTCGCAACATTCGACATGCGCACGGTCTGGGAAGAGTATCTCAACCAATCTGGACAACCCCGTTCCTGGTTTCAACGAGATTTTGTTCACGCCAACGTGCGCGGCAAACAGATCCTGGGCCGCATCGTTACCCGATTCTTTGAGCAGGAGCGGGACAATTGAATGTCGTCAGATTTTTCACTGATCAGAAAGTCCAACGGATGGCAAACCGATAAAACGAATGATTTCAAACACTTCTGCTTCATCCGTTGTACCGGATTGCCATCCGTTGGATTCGTTTCTTCCCAAGCATAACCAATGTCACCATTCCTGATTGCCCTCATGACAGTAACCATTCAACTCAACGCGGAAAAGCACAAACCTTTCTGGTTTCAGCGGGCGTGCTCTCATTATGGCGAAATAGATGATGCCTTCGGCGATTACATCGAAGGAGTTCGACCACAGGTCGTCATTGCCGGATTCTTCGGTCCGAATTACTGGTCGGCTGTGAGCTACGCTCGCGGGAAGGGCGTCAAGAACCTTTGGACCTCTCTTGGCGGCGGGCCAGTAGATCGTGATTGGTTAAGGGCGTTTGTTGAACGCAGCCACAGAAATGGTACCAAGTTCATTGGCCTTTTTTCACTCGCCAAACCCTATGGCGATCCGGACAAACCGGCAGGTATCTTCAAATTCATCGACAACGACTGGGACGAAAAAGCGCTCGGCCCCAAACCTGAAACTCGTGCCATCGACATGATGGCGAAGAAAGCGGATGGTTCGCTCTGGACGGAGGCAGTCTATCGCATCGAAGGCGGTGCGGAATACTGGGGGTGCATCAGCAATCCTCATTGGCGAGACGTTTTGAAACGGATGGCCACCGCGGCCATAGACCTCGGGGTTGACGGTTTCAACATCATCTTCCCCCAGAGACAGGGCTGCGTCTGTGACCATTGCCAGACTTCATTCCGGCAGTGGCTCGATTCCCGATACAACGCTGCCCAACTCAAAGAGCTATTCAAGATCGACGATTTGAAAAACCATAAATTCAGCGTCATTAACGGCTGGTATGAGCAGGAGGAAGCAAGTGATTACGCGCTGGAATGTCTCAAGTTTTCCCAGGCGTCGCTCAAGGACTGCTACGACGAAGTTTTCCTTCAGCACGCCCGCGGCCTTAAGCCAGACCTGATCCTCGGCCAGTGGAATCACATTTACCGGTCGAGCTACCAGGGCCCGGGCCAACTCGCCGGCACGTTCGCTCAACTGAATGCTGACGAGCGGTGCGTTCTGTCTTCGGATCGCTGGGGCCTGGGCGAGGATTTCGTCTGGTACTCGATTGGCAACTGGAGTATGTATGACAAACCCGATGAGCGAAGCTTCGCCGACTTCGGACTGGAACGGAAATACCTGTACGAAGCGGGCGGCGGGAAACCTTCATCAGTCAAGATGGACGATAATGTCCGCATCCAGCTTACCATCGCGGAATCCGTCGCGTACGGCGGTTTTGCTTATCCCCGCGGCCCAAATTACAAGGACCCGGCAACGCAAAAAGCGGTGAAGACCTGGTTCGATTTCCTGCATAGGCACGAGCAGCTCTTTCATCCCGCCACTCCGTATTCCGAAGCCGCCCTCGTCTGGAACCGGCGAGCCGTTCACCGCGGCGACACCCTGCACACGGCAGATTTCAAACGACTGGGCAGGCTGCTCACGAAGAACCACGTTCTTTATGATGTTCTTATCGACGACAACATGTCCCTGGACCGGCTCAAACAATACCGGCTCGTCCTGCTGCCTTCTGTCGCGGACCTCACTGTTGATGAAGGAGCGATGCTTTCAAAGTTTATCAGCATGGGTGGAAAAGTTGTGGTTTGCAATCCCGCGGCTGGCAAGCAATCGATAACAGGGGCAATCATATTCTCCTCGAAGACTCTGCAGGCCATTTCACCGGTCGCATGGCAGGAGTTCGAGCCTTACCTGGACGACTGGTTACCCGGCCGTTCGGGGATGAGTGCTTTGGATACCGTCAGCTTCACCTGCTTTGAACAGGGGCGAACTCCCCGGTCAAAGACAAGAAAGTTTGTAGCGCACCTGGTCAATTATCATCGCGACCGTCGGCCGGTCGTCGGAGTTTCAGGTGCAGACCTTGAACGGCCAATCCCCACCGGTCAGATTCCAGTCCGTGTTGTCCTGCCCCAGGGTACGAAAGCCAGAAAGGTGACGCTCCATTCAGCGGAGAATTCGGAGCCAACAAAATTGAAGTTTGATCAGGAGGTTGATGCCGTCAGCTTTGCCGTACCAAAGATCGTGGTTCACGGCGCCATCGAGATTGAAGCGCGATGATGGCTCTGCCGTAGCCAAATGCTGCCAGATTTTCCATCTCCCAGGCGCCATTTGCGAGAGATCGTGACCAGGAGGTAATAACTAATGATGCAGCAAAGAGTGCTTAACGTAGTTGCACTGGCCGTTGTATTGCTGGCACAAGACCTGTGCGCGGAGACCAAGGCGGAGTTGACTGAGAAGCTCTGGCCCAAAGAACGTGTGCAGGCGTCGCTCATCGAGATCTCGAAGCTCAAAGCCACGGGACTGATGAGCGAAGATCACTATCGGCGCAAGACGCAGATGCTCGAAGCCCGCCTGAAAGGCCAGTTCGAGCCCACTATGCTGTCGACTACCAATCCTCCTCTCAACTTCATTCAGAACGCAAGTTTCGAGGAGATCAACCAAAACTCTCCACCGAACCGATCCCGCTGGATGTGGTGGAGTGGCTGGAGTTGGGGCGGCGATTATGAGAACCGTTGGGAGGACCGGCCGGAATACGTGAAGTCAGGACAGTATTCAGCGCGCATCAAGTGCACTGGCAAGAAGGGACGCATCGGGCTCATGACTCCCAAACTCCCCGTGGTGCCGGGCGCGACCGAATATGAACTCAGCATCTGGGCCAGGGGAGAAGGCGAGAATCAACTCTTCCTCAACTTCGAATCTGGCGCCAGCGGCACGTTTCGTGGGCTCATCGGCCCGCAGTGGCAAAAGGTCGTACTGAAAGGCGTCCTACAGCCCGAAGCAACTGGTTACAACGTTTACATCTATGCCACGGGCCTTGGCACCCTCTGGCTCGATGACGCCAAGCTGGTGCCCATAGACGGGGGGCGCGAATAACATGAGATATTCATACCTTGTAATCACGATATTCGTCCTCTGCCAAGCCACCTCACTGGCCGAAGTGGCGGTGTACGTGACTGACTGTACGGGGAAGCAGATCGTCGGCGAAGAAACCGTTCTGGGCGGCCGGAAGACCAACAAGGTCGCGCTCTTCGCTTCGCCCGGGGAGTATGAGCCATTCAGCTTTGCCCTTCAGCCCAAGGAACGACTCGTCCAGGTCATGATTGAGAGCGGACCACTCCACGGCCAGGACGGGGCCATCCCCAGGGAAAACGTGGTCGTACGGTCGGCAGAGGGCGGAGATGGCGCCAACAGGATGCTCTTTGATCTCTCGCGGCCGTGGCACATGCCGGCCTGGAGCAAGGAACTGTTCTGGGTAACGGTCCACGTACCCGAACAGGCCATACCTGGCACCTATCGCGGCGAGGTCACGGTCACCAGTGCGGGCGAAGCCGTCGCCAAAACTGAGGTCAGTCTGGAAGTGTTGCCGATCAAACTCGAAGAGCCGCCATTCAGCATCGGCTGGCACTATGCCTGGCCAGGAAGCGTCGAGGCACTTCGAGCCAACCTGAAAGACATGCGCGAACATGGCATGACCAACGTCGGACCGCTCTACGGCTTTCCCATGCCGGTCAATGACGAAGATACCAGCCAACTCGGCACGTTCATCCAGGAGTATCTGAAGGCAGGTTACACCAAGCCGATCATGTTCGGAGCGCCCATGAACCTGACCATTTCAGGACTCACGGGCTACGGGCCCGTGGACAGCAAGCGTTTCCAGCAGAAATACATCGAGGTCATGCGAAGGCTCCACGCCGAAACGTTAAAGCACGACATACCGGTCATCTTCAGCATCGGCGATGAATTCACGAACAAGGGCCGCAAGGGGGTCGAGTTTGCCGGAAAGCTGGCCAAGCTTACCTATGAGGAATTGCCGGAGATCTGCGTCACGAGTGACATGAACGGCTACATGGAAGTGATGGCCATGGCGCCCTACCTCAACTACGCAACCTTCAACAACGGATGGGACGGCATCGACCACCACAACGAAGGCCGCCGGCTTATCAACGAAGAGTTCATCACGCAACTCGTCAAGGAGACTGGCACGATCCCCTATTTCGTCAACGCTGGCAACGGCCGTTTCCCGTTCGGGTTCTTCTTCTGGAAGATGAGCAAGTATGGCGTCATGGGCAAAGTCGAATGGTTCTACAATCTGGAGGGCACGGGAGGCGGGAAAGGCTCGGTGGTCAAACTCGACGGCGCGAAGGTCACCCACACCGTCAACTACGAACTGAGCCGCGAGGGAATCGACGACCTCAAGTACCTCGGCAAGCTCGAATCCCTGATCGCTCAGGCCAGGAAGACCGGTCGAGCGGGCGCTGAGGCCGATGCCGCTACGGGGTATCTAAACAAGATCGAAGCCTCCATCATCCCGAACTGGACTGCGTACACTCAGGGCGGCGTGAAGTGGCCAGCCGACGGCATGGAAGAACTCGATCCAGGCAACGCGGCAAACATCGGCTCCCTCAATGCTCTAAGGCGCACCATCGCCGATCACATCCTGGCCCTGCAAGACGCAATGCAGTAGAGCCACAGCCTGGATCTCCTCCGCGTGGTGCGGAGAGCCATGAGCAGCTTCGGTCTCCAGGCCTGGCCCTTACCCAAATCTCTGATTCTTGAACACCAACGGTATTCTTGCCTCCAGCCCAGGGTTCGCGAGTCTTCGAGCAACCCCGGGCAACCGGAGCAAGGAAATCTTCAACCCCAACAGGGTTGTGTCCATGTGATTCGTAGCTGCAAGCATTTGCCTGTGGAAACAACACCTTCGGCGTTGAGGTCATATCTCTCCAGCTCCCAGGGTTGGTCACAAAGCTTCCCAACCCTGGGCTCTAAGAAACAACCGCCTTCGGGGTTGAAGAAAATCTGGGCAAAGAACCGGTCTCCAGGCCGGAGTCTTTACCCACATTTCTAATTCTTGAACACCAACGGTGTTCTTGCCTCCAGCCCAGGGCTCGCGAGTCTTCGAACAACCCTGGGTATCGGAAGCAAGGAAATCTTCAACTCCAAAGGGGTTGCGTCGATATAACCTGGCACTGCAAGCATTTGAATGTGGACGCAACACCCTCGGGATTGCAGATAACTCGGGCAAAGAGTATGTCTCCAGGCCGGAGTCATACGGCTACGGCAGTGCCGTAGGTTTCAAGCAGCGACACCATTTCATGCCTTCAGATTGGTGAAAATGGACAGGTCACCTTCGAACGCCACAGAGCTGCCCTCTGTTCCACGCTCCAGACGCGCTCATGGAAGTCCCTGGGGCTGGGTCAATGGACGGAGGGGCTGTATCTGGCCCGACTCCTACCAAGCAACTGGTGGAGGAATAACTGAAGAAAGCCGGCAAACTCCGCAGCCGCTTTGTCAGTCTATAGAAGCGCATGACAAAAACTCAAACTTGTAGGCCTGCCCCTACATGCCCCCATATTCTTATTCGCTCTAATAATTCCGACTGGGTCTCGCCCGATGACCACGGATGACAAGTTGCATTGAAAATCGCCTCTTGACTCCATCTGCTCTATACCAATACATTGCGACTCCCTTACTGACTATCATGGATGTGATATGCCCGAAGCAACTGGCGATGACCTCAATATCGAGCGGTTGATATTGGCCTTCCTTGCGGAAGTAGACGAGCCGCTCAAGGCCAGGGAGATCGCAGAGTTGCTCAATATCGGCTCGCTGTCGGATATTTCCAGAGCGAAGATTAACAGCTTATTGTATGGCACGAGATTGAGTTCCAGGGTCCAACAGGATGCCTCACACCGATGGTCGTTGCGTAGGATTGATGTTGATGTTTCGGAGCACGCTCCCTTTCGTGACGAAGAGGCGGACGCAAAGAACCATGTCGTTGCCACTGATAATCCACAGGCAACTCCCGCCCTACAACCCGCTCAGCCCCACGTGGACCAGACCCATGAGGCAGCTCCTGCTGACGCCGTTTTGGTGCAGCCCGTATTGTTTGATGATTACCCGGTAGCTGGGTTGCCTGAAGACTTACCGAACGAGCACCGGCTCCTGATAGACCTTCTCTCCTCCATGCTCGATGTTCCACTCTCGTTCGAGCAACGTCAGTTCGGCACAGTGGAACGCGCAATGACCCAACTGCCCTGGGATGTCGAATGCTCGATTATCAAAGCCCTGGATTCAGGGCGGCCCGGTGAGTTGACCGTTAAACCTAGATGGACTGTGGCAACTCAGGAGTTTAAAGACGAGAAGGAAGGCACATACGCAGAGCCCGGCGATTTCGACGCGATACGTTGGGAGTTCAAGCCTGGCAGCAGTTTAGGAATACCGCTCCAAGATACTGCGAAGCAACATCCAGGCTTTGGCCACGCGCCTAACACGCAATGCCTGGAGTTGAAGGATTTTTACGCGCAGTACCCTGTGTTGTTCGAAAAAGGTATCAACGGTTACGACACACACTTCGCCGAGAGGCAGTTTCTTGAGACTGTTTACTATCCTGCATTTGGATGGCGAGGACTTTCACTAATCAAGCCACAGGTCCCGTTCACCGACCTCAATAAGCGGCAACGATACTGCGACTTCGTCATCGAGGGCGCTGATAAGTTTGCGATTGAAATGGAGGGCGCTGGCTTTCACGCCTTCGGCAAAGCTCCGACGGCGCAGCACAACGACGACACGATTCGCCAGAACGCATTAGAAAAGCAGGGATACCGGGTCATTCGTCTCACAAAGGACAATATGGACGAAGAACCGGGAGCGATGATCGATTACCTGAGAGAGAGGCTGCGTCAGGATAGCATTTTGTCTGAGCATCTGGGCGGCGAGCCAGAGTACGTTGATTTCGCGCAGGACGACTACCGCGCACTCGCCCTCTTCCTGACCTGCATGTATGTCATCCCCACAAACTTTCGGCAACTCCAACTGTTGCTGCTGCACAGACTGGCAGTCGGGGCAATCAATTCGCCCGATGGGTGCCTCCGAATACACGATAGCCATCCCGTGGGCGCGCTGCTTCCTCTGGCTTTGCAGGACCTGCTTAATCTTATCTGTCGCGTCGAGCAATTGTATGGCTCACACTTGGGCTCCCGGCTCGCTATGAGGTAACGAACGAAGCCCCTATGAATGAAGTCGCTACAGCGACGTGGACAAACTATCTTGATCTCCTCGGCTCAGGTCTCGATGAGCCATGTCCATATCACGTGGTCGTTCTGGAAAGCAGTGACCCCGTCTGGCTTACAGTGGACTTAGAGTGCGAAACGA
Organism: Planctomycetota bacterium; assembly: GCA_027625095.1. Lineage (GTDB taxonomy): Bacteria > Planctomycetota > PUPC01 > JACPCR01 > JACPCR01 > JAQBXN01. The sequence goes on from JAQBXN010000151.1 coordinate 16,595, forward strand.
TTGGGACCGGGACAACCGAGATCAATCGCTCAGACTTTGTCCCTGAGCTTGTCAAAAAGCTCCACGAGACATTAAAGGTGTCGCGTAATCGTCTCCGACCATCACTTTGGCGCAAAAGGCTGGTTGATTACTTCGCAAGACGCTTCTTCGGCGTGCCAGCAGTTCGTTCTTCGAAGAACTCTCGCCAGTGGGAATTGTTGTCCAGGACTGTGGCTGGAATCGATGCTCTAGGCATCATGCCCACCGGAAGCGGAAAGTCTCTGTCATTCCAATTGCCTTCCATTCTATTGCCAGGGGCAGTTCTGGTCATCTGTCCTCTCAGATCCCTCATGCGAGACCAGGTCCACAACCTGAGAGATTTCGGGATTAATGCCGCCGACTTCATCAGTTCGGATGTAGCCGCCCCTCAAAGGGCTCGCATCATGGATGATTTTTTTTCAGGACGCCTCCAACTTCTTTACATCTCGCCCGAGAGAATTCAGATCAAATCTTTCTTGCAGGAGCTAAGAAACGAATCAAGCCGGCTCAACATTTCATGCGTCGCCATCGACGAAGCCCACTGCGTGTCCGAGTGGGGACACGACTTTCGTCCTTCCTATTTGCAGATTCCCCGGTTCGTGACCGAAACACTCCGGACAAACAATGAATGTCCCCCGATCCTCGCCGTGACTGCGACAGCATCGCCGCCCGTAGAGGCCGACGTCAGGACCATTCATCACTTTGAGAATAACGACAATGTGATCAAGGCTAGCAGCCTCGACCGAAGGGGGATCAGCCTTTCGATACACCCGTCCAGCCCGAAGTCATCTAAACTAGAAACACTCGGCGCAACATTGAGCAATGTTATCCCGAGCGTTCTGAACACTACTTTTCAGAAAATGGTCGGACATGCGGAGAGTTATGATGCTGGTGGGATTATCTTCTCGGTCTACGCAAATCCACACAGCACCAGCACCTATCGGGACGGCGTCGGAGCAATCTACGATTATCTGACCAGTACAGAAAAACTGGTCGATCCTGAGCTGTGCAGGCTGCACAGCTCTACTGTTCCGCAGAAATGTCCCCGGTGTGGTCACTACAGCTATTACAACCAGAAAGGCGCTCGGCAACAGGGGATACCGGAGCACTACTGCAGTATGTGTAACGAGGAGTTTGGCGATCCTGCAACAACAGACCAAAAGGAGTGGGACAGCCGGCTGCGCGAAAGTCAGGACAGATTCAAGCGCAACGAGTTTCCTCTGATGGTAGCTACCAAAGGTTACGGTATGGGCATCGATAAACGCAACATCCGCTACATCCTGCATCACGGTTTCTCCTCAAGTCTGGAAGCCTACTATCAGGAGGCCGGTCGGGCAGGACGGGATGACCAACATTCCCATTGTGCGATCGTTACCTTGCCATTACACCCCGATTGCGAGCGCGATTACTTCGACTCACACAATCCAGAAAAAGCAGACTACCCGGGCTGTCTTAAGGGCCAAGACTTCACTAATTGGACATGCCCACACGGGCTGTCCGAACTATGTGATTTCGGTAAACAGGCTCGCTTTCTGAAGCGTAACTACCCTGAAGTGACGACGGTCCTAGATCGGATTATGGAACTGTGGGACGAGTTGGTTGCCGGTGAAACATCACCCGTGAAGCTCAGACATGGGAATACCGACAACGAGAAAAATGCCAATGAGAGAGCCGTCTATCGACTCATGACGCTTGGACTTGTACATGACTACCTGATTGACTATTCTGGGGGGGTAAACCGTTCTCATATTTTGGCAACTCCCGAGCGTACACCGGATCTGGATGTCCTGGCGGCCAACCTCCTTCGGGAGGCGAAGAAAGCCAACAAGATTGGAATTCTCGAAGATAAAAAAACAGCGGAAATGAGAGCTGCCAAACTCAGACAAAAGGTCGAAGACCGACTGATCCAAGCGTATCAACAGCCACTCAGGGCAACCATCCAAGAAATGATCGAATTCCTTCTGGAGGAGGTGCATCGGGAAGTACAGAAAATGCGGTTGGAGACGTTACGTAGCCTTCGAAACTACACCGTGGAGGCGGGTTGTAAGAGACAACTCTTGCTTGGTCGTCTTGGATACCCAAGCTCGGTCGAGTGTGGCTTTTGTGACAGTTGTTGTCCGGACTTGAAGTTCAATCGGGAACGCGCCAAAGCTTCTCCTGAGGATGAAGACCGTGCTGACGTCATTCACAGTTTTGAATCAGCCACTCGGACCTTCGACCTTGATGACATTGATAAACTACTCGACGTGGCCCGAAAAATGAGTTTGCAGACGTCCTTGATCGGTATGGCCGAAGTGAAACTCGAATCGATGCCGGACAACCTTGGAAGTCGTCTGATCGCAGGTAAGCTGTGTGCGCAACGCAAAGACAGCAGGGACCAGAATCGCGCATTCCGGCACTTCAGGGACGGTCTTGTCGCAGCCGATGAAAACTACGGTGATGTGAACTTCGCGCGGAAATTCCATGAAGAGGCCAAGCAAATCGACAAAGCGACGTCGGCAGACCTGTTAGATCGCGCCGATGGCGTTTTCGATACTCCGCAAGAACACACCTATGTATATCACGAGTTAAAAGAGGCCAGGCCTGAGGACCCTAGAACGAACTTGTTGGGAACGCTGCTCTGTGCGGAAAAGCAGGCTTCACTAACTGAATCGATATGTTCTGAGGACAACCTCAACCGCCTGGCGTCTCTTCTTTCTGCCTGAGGCCAGAGCACCAATTCACAAGTCAAAAGGACACACATGGGAGAGAGAATATCAGACCCGGATGTCATCCTGGCACGTTTAGCAAGGATGGAGGAGGAAACCTCCAGGTTCGTGAAATTGATCGAGTTACTGGAGGCAACCGCGGAAAAGTTCAAGTCCTTTGAAGCCCACTATCAGATGATCTGCGACCAACTCGCGACGATCAAGCGTGATGGCCAAGCAATAAATTCAGACCAAGAAACTGCCATACGTCACGCTAACGAGACCTCAGAAAACTTGCGTGGTCTCGGAGACGACGTTGACGAGGGGCTGAAACGATTACATCGAACCCTCGATGAGTTTGAGCAGTCTGCAGAAGCAAGAGCAACATCTGCGCTGGGTGAACTTCGGAATAACCTGAGCGAACTGCATAACAGTTTTGAGTCAAAACAATTCTCCAAACTGAACAATGTCATCCAAACCTACGACCTCATGGAGAGGAAAGTTAAGAACTACGAGACCCGCGTCGAGGCCTCGGAAACATCTCTTGAAGAGTCCAGGAATTCATTGACGAAGGGCATAGAGAGTCTCGCGGACGACCTTAAGCGGCTCAGGGAGTCGAGCGCAATTCTCAAGGGCGATACAGAGGCAAAAGTAGCAGAAACCAAATCTTCATCGGAAGTAAATTACGCAGCACTAAGATTTGACATGACTAGCCAATTTAAAGAATCAGACGCGGAATTTAAGAAAGTGTACGCAGGACTAAAACAATTCCTGACATTCGTTACCATTCTTTCCGTCGTTGCCCTTGGACTTGCGGGATACCTTTTCTGGCAAAGTCTCTGACGAACTCAAATCTTACTCTCGCTCCAGTCATAGGGGAGCAGCGTGGGATCGCCCTCCGCTGTAAAACGGAATGGCGCGGCAGAATTCGACCCGGTCGATGACGTGGGCGGTTTCGTAGAACGTGATGCTGCTGGCGC
>JAQBXN010000024.1 GCA_027625095.1 Planctomycetota bacterium
AGATTCAGGATTCAAGATTCAGGATTCAAGATTCAGGATTCAAGATTCAGGATTCAAGATTCAGGATTCAGCCAGGATTCAAGATTCAAGATTCAAGATTCAGGATTCAAGATTCAGAAGAAAGAATACAGGGCTTGTGATTTAGGCGTAGTGGCATCCAGATTTATGAATCCTGGCTGAATCCTGAATCCTGGCTGAATCCTGAATCCTGGCTGAATCCTGAATCCTGGCTGAATCCTGAATCCTGGCTGAATCCTGAATCCTGAGTCGTCCGGCATTATATGGATTCCCCCGGGTTCATACCTCCAAGGCATCCTCTACCAATTGCCGCTGTTCAATCTTGTGGCTGCTCGCCGAGCCGGTTGCCGGGCTTGCGGACTCAGGACGGCAGATGCCTCTGAGTTCACGGCCGGCGATACGCTCGCCTACTTTCAAGCGCAGGAACGGCCAGGCGCCCATGTTCTCAGGCTCCTCCTGCACCCAGACCGCAGGCGCCTGTTCCGGATATTCGAACAGTATCGTTTCGAGGATCTTAGCTGGGAAAGGATAAAGTTGTTCGAGGCGAATGATGGCCACCTGCTGTTGTTCCAACTCTTCGCTATGAGCAAGAAGGTCGTAGTAAATTTTGCCTGTACACATCACTATTTTCTTAACAGATTCGGTTGCTTCCGGGGCGTTTGTAATCACACGTTTGAATGTGCCCTCGGCCAGATCTTCCAGCCCAGAGGCCACTTTCGGATGCCTGAGCAGACTCTTTGGGCTCATGACGATGAGCGGCTTTCGCAGCGGACGATGAATCTGGCGTCGCAGAAGATGAAAATACTGTGCAGGCGTTGTCGGACAGCAAATCTGCATATTGTCCTCCGCCGCCAGCATGAGCCATCGTTCAAGGCGGGCGCTCGAATGCTCCGGACCCATGCCTTCAAAACCGTGCGGCAAGAGCAGGACGATGCCTGAAAGACGCCGCCATTTGTCCTCCGCGCTGGAGATAAACTGGTCGATGATGACCTGAGCAGCATTTGAGAAATCGCCAAACTGCGCTTCCCACATAATGAGACCGTCGGGGCAATCGAGGCTGTAGCCGTAATCGAATCCCAATACGCCGGCTTCGGATAGTGGACTGTTGATTATTTCGACCGGCGCCTGATGTTCTGCCAGATGACGAAGAGCAATGTAAGGCTCGCCATTTTCATAATCGTGGAGCACCGCATGGCGGTGACTGAAAGTGCCCCGACCGCAATCCTGCCCGCTGAGGCGAATGCGGTGGCCTTCGGTCGCCAGGGTGGCGAATGCCAGCGCTTCGGCTGCTGACCAATCAATCTGCCGTTCGCCCCTTGCCATTTCTTCTCGCTGTTTGAGGAAGCGTTGTATTTTCGGATGCGGATGAAACGCCTCGGGCAATTGAGTCAGTTTTTTCAGAAAGTGCGAAAGCCGATTGCCGGTGACCTTTGTATCGGCTTCTTCGACGGAATCATCGTTGCCACCCTTGTATTTCATCCAGAGCCCCATCTCGCCGTAATCCCGGCTGAAGACTGGCTCTCTCCTTGCGACTGCGAGTTCCTGTTCGAGCAGGTTGCGGCGTTCCTCTGCGATACGGTCTGCATGGTCTCTGCTGATGCCGCCAAGCTTCATCAGGTGATCGAGATAGCCTTCTCGCACAGATTCCCGCTTTTCAATTTCACGATACAGCAGTGGATGGGTGAACGATGGCTCATCCGATTCATTGTGTCCCCGGCGGCGATAACAATACATGTCGACCACCACGTCCCTCTGGAATTTCGTCCGGAAATCCATGGCGATGTCTATCACCTGAGCGACCGATTCCGGGTCTTCGCCGTTGACATGAAAAATGGGAATCTGCAGCATCCTGGCCACATCCGTGGAGTAGGTACACGAACGTGACTCCTCGGGCGGAGTGGTAAAACCGATCTGATTGTTGACGATGATGTGGAGGGTGCCGCCGGTGCGGTAGCCCGCAAGTTCGCTCATGTTCAACGTCTCCTGCACCACTCCCTCGCCGGCAAACGCGGCATCACCGTGGATGAGTATGGCCATGCCTCTCCGGAATTCAGAATCTCCAAATCGATCCTGCTTGGCCCGCATCCGTCCCAGCACTACCGGATTGATAAACTCCAGGTGGCTCGGATTGAAGCAGAGTGAGAGATGGACCTTGTGGCCATTCTCCGCAACCCAGTCGCTGCTGTGGCCGAGGTGATACTTCACATCCCCGCGCCCCATGTAGCGTTCGGGGTCCGCGTCCTCAAATTCCCGGAAAATCTTGCGAGGGCTCTTGCCCATGGTGTTCGCCAGGACGTTCAGGCGACCACGGTGAGCCATCCCGATGACGATTTCATCCACCTTGTGCTGGCCTGCTTTTTCGATTGCAAGGTGCAACAGAGGGATCAGGCTTTCCGCGCCTTCCAGCGAAAAACTCTTTGCTCCAAGAAATTTCTTCTGAATGAACTCTTCCAGGACCACCGCATCGGTCAGCCGGGTGAGAATCCGAATCTGCTGCTCCGGCGAAAGCGTGATGTGGTTCTCGGTATTCTCCATCCGCTCTTCGAGCCAGCGTTTAATCTGCAGGTCATCTATATGCATGTACTGCACGCCAATGAACCGGCAGTAGGTATTGGCCAGCCGGGCGAGAATCTCAAAAAGGGTGAGTTTCTCGGGCCCGTGGATTGTTGAGGTGGAAAAAGTTTGGGTGAGGTCTTCCTTTGAGAGTCCGTAAAACTCCGGTTCCAACTCCGGCGGTGTTGGACGTTCCCGGCCCAATGGGTCGACCATGGCGATCATGTGGCCGCGAACCCGGAAGGCGCGAACAAGTTGGTCGACCCTTTCCTGCAGCTCTGCATGGTTATCAGGGAAGCTCGGCAATTCTTCCCCCTGCCCATTTCCCGTATGCCTTACGTGGTTTCGACGCTCCTCAACGGGTTGCCCGCCGCCCGGCGGATTGAAAATACTGAATGGCTCGAAGGACGGCCCGAACCGGCCTTGGTTGTTCAGCGCAGTGCTGGTCACTGCCTGCACGCCTTTGAAGTAATTGCGCCAGTCTTCCGGCACGGAACTCGGGGATTCAACAAACTGGGAATAGAGTTCCTCAAGGTAGGTGAGACTGAGATTGCTGATGTTCATGGAGGTCATAGGTAATAAGTAATGAGTCAACGGTAATAGCCCGGTGCACCGGTGCTCGGAGCCTGATGATAATGTTATTCGGAGGCGTGGGCTCTTGTTAGCGATCCTGGGGCTTCCTGTTGATTCGGGGCCCCATGGAGAGACTTCAGACAAGAGCTCTCGCGAAGCGAGAGACCACGGCGCCAGGCTTACCGCATCGCGTAAAACAGCCCCACCAGCACCTTGGGGTCTACAACCTTTCCAAGCTCCGCCTGCTTGTGCAGCCAGCCTTCGGCGCTGTGTGGAGGGATTTCATGAATGATGATTTTCTCCGAACCCTCACCACCGCCGGGGCCTGTCTTCTTCAGTCCGGTCGCTCGGACAAACGTGAGGATCTCGGAGCTCAGTCCTGCGGATGGCGGGCCTTCTATCAGGATTTTGAATGACTCGGCCTCGTATCCGGTCTCTTCAAAGAGTTCGCGTTGCGCCGCGGATTCGATTGCTTCATCTTCGGTACCCGGATGATCGCCGGCTAGTCCTGCCGGCAGCTCGATCACATTCTTCTCCACCGGCTCGCGGAACTGCTCGACAAAGATCATCCGGCCGTCATCGGTGACCGCCAGGATGACCACGATGGCGCTTGTATTGTTGCGCTCCACGAATTCCCAACCGTTGCGGCGGACCATGTTGATGAATCGGCCTTCGGCGATGGTTTCTTTTTCAGTGCTCATTTTGCGAGAAATGGCTCACCCCTTCTCCTCAATATCTACGCCGGGCCATTGTTCTCTCTTCTCGGTGATGTCTACAACGATGCCGTCCGGGTCTTCCACCTTGAATTCCTTGTTTGGGATGTAATCGGGGTTTTTGACCTCGCCGCCGAGACCTTCGTAGATGATGTCAAACCCCATTGCTTTGCAGCGTTCCGCAGCTTCTTTCAAGCAAGGCACTCGAACACCGAGATGCAGGTAATCCAGCATGCCGGATACATGGGGCGGCCGTTCCGGGCCCTGGTGCTGGAACAGACGGAAGTTGTGGTATCCATCGGTGAGGTCGTAACAGGTTTCCCTTGTTATTTGAGCGACACTCAGACCGAGCGCGTCACGCCAGAAGCGCACGGATGCTTCGAGGTTGGTTGCACGAATACCGATATGGACGAGAAGACTTTTATTCATAATCTGGGTATCCAGGATAGAGGAATCGAGTGGGGTGGCAGGAAATTTTGGGGGCAGGTGAATTAAGAGCAAAGCTTGGTTCCCCTTTATACAGCCTCTGAAATCACGGGCAAGAACCCCATTGACCGGAAAGTAGTAGCCCCCGATAGCGAGGCCAGGCCATGGCCAGCGGCTCCCGACCGCATGAGTTGTTGCTGCTGCGGGCACTATTCCGTGCCAGGTTCAGGATATTCTGGCTTTCGAAATCTGCAGGTGCCGGCTGGTAATGTAGACCTTCGGGAGGAATGCAGGCAAGATGAGTTGTCGGCTGTCAGAGGTCAAGGCAGCATATTCGCCTGCTGTTTAATGTTTCAAGAGCCACCTTCCATGCCTTCTATTGCGGAAGCTCGGATACGCCGAATCCTGTTCATCGGTGTTTTCATCACCTACGCCTGGTTCTTTCAAGGCGGGGGCTGGAATCAAAACGCGCGCTATGACCAGGTATGGCGGCTAGTGGAGGACGGCACTTTCGATATTAACGAATACTTCGAGGATCCAACCCGGCGAAACACGAATGACTTCTCGTTTTATCAGGGAAGGTATTATCCCAATAAACCGCCTGGTGTTTCACTGCTGGGACTGCCTGCGTATACCGTGCTGGTGTTTATAGAGGGGATGAGCGGCCTAGACCCCTATAGCTCGTGGAAGCTTTTCCATGTGAATGCACACCTTGTGTGCGCCTTTTCGGTGTCGCTGCTTTCGGCCTGTCTGGTCGCCTCTCTTTTTACCACCCTTAACTATCTGAGGCCTTCACCAGCAGGATGGAGGGTGGTTGTAGTGTTAGCCTACGGGCTTGGGACGATGGCATTGCCGTGGTCGACACTTTTCCAGGCTCATCAACCTTCTGCCGCTCTCACTTTTCTGATGTTCGCGGTCTTGCTGTATCAGGAATACGGAGTCCAGTGTTCTGACAGTCAGAAGGAACCGAAGCGTCCCCCGTCTGATCTGGATCTGCTGGCGGGATTTCTGGGTGGAATCGCGTTAATGGTCGCCTACAACAACGCGCCAGTCATCGCTCTGGTCATGGGCTATCGACTGGTTGGACCGCGTCCCATCCGTGGGTTATGCACGATGGCAATTGGGATGGTTCTGCCGGTTGCTTTTCTCCTGCTTTACCACTGGGTGTGTTTCGGGCATCCGCTGGCAACCAGCTACACGTACGAGAATGAGCAGTTTGTGACAGCAGATGGCAAGGTGTTCGATTTCCCGACTCTGAAGGCTGTATGGGGAATCACATTCAGTGAGTGGCGCGGGCTGTTTTATGGCTCGCCGGTGCTTGTATTTTGCGTGCCGGGTTTTGTCTATTTCTGCAAACAGCGTTGTGGCCGCCTGCCTGAGGCTTTGGTGTGTATCGGCACGGTGGTTTTTTATTTTGTGCTGAACACTTCTTTCATTAACTGGCACGGAGGATGGTGTTCAGGGCCGCGCTACATGATTCCGTCCTTGCCCTTCATGGTATGCGCTCTGCATTTTCTATCCGGCAGATTGAGGCTGGCGATGATTGGGCTTGCCGGGGTTTCTGTCTGCATTCAATTTGCATTGACGGCTGTGGATCCGTCGACACCACACCAAGTGACTAATCCAACGAAATATTCGTTCCAGCAACTGTTTCAGAATAAGGTGTCGATCAACAACCAGGGAGTTCTTGAAATGTTCCCGCCGGAACACGAAGGCCAAGGCACTCCCCAGCCAAGGCACGCATGGAGTTCGTTTAATGTCGGCGAACTCATCGGACTAAGCGGGGTCATGAGTCTGCTGCCTCTGCTGGTGGTATGGACGATTGCAGGCAGCTCGCTTTGGCTGGTCGGGCGGTGGCGGAGCCATGGCTGATACAATCGGCCCGCATTGGGCAGTCGGCTAAGCATTCAGCTTCACAGATGCTTCACTGGCGACGTTTACCCACACGTGTACGTGTGGTGCTCCCCGGTAATGCCAGACGAATGAAGGGCCCTCGAGACGCCAGTTATCCCACACGCCATCATTGCCTAGATCCTGGTCAGTGAAGAAGGCGAGATGACAGGCGTCCAGCCCGCCCTGAACTTTCAGTGCGGCGAGCACTTCATCCTGATCGCTCTGGCGATAGGGCTCGATGAGCTTTTGCAGCACCTTCTGCACGTGCTCCTTCTGATCGTCAGAAAGCTGAGAGACCGATATGCCCTGAAAGTTTCCGTCTTTGCCTTTGAAGCCGGACGACTGTTCACGAGGCGTCTTCGAAACTTCGGCAATCTTTTGCTGCTTGCCATCAAGCATCTTGTAGACCTTGTTAGCGGCCAGTGCCTGTTCCCAATAGACATTTCCAGGATGGTCGGGTTTCTCGTTAAACCGGGGCGCATGGCCGTAAAACAGTGGGCCCCCAAAAGCAACGTGGTCGGCAGAATTACCATCGCAACGAAGAGTCATATGACGGCCGGTCATGACCAGCTCGTATTTGCCTTCGCCTGGTTTCCCGAAGAGGGCAATGTTCTGGCTGTTACCGAAACCTCCCGCGTCGTCTTTGAGCTGTTTGTCGATCCGCGTCTGCCATTCGGGACGAATGATGCCTTCGAAAATAGTTCGTACCTGCTGGCGTTGTTCCTGAGTAAAAAAATCGCTGTTAATGGTCGGCTCGGTGACGTGCCAGTTATTCGAGACACGTGTCCGTAACAAACCAAGTGAACTGTCGATGTGATCCCATTCGAAACAGAGCACCTCCCGCTGGACAGTTGAAAGGCCATCGTAAAGAACCTTCACCATTGATTCCGGTGTGCTGGCCTCTTTGGCCTGGGACACTGATGCACCGGTGAGAAGACAGGCAGCGCCCGCTGATGCCGTCTGAATGAAACTTCTGCGATTGAGATGACCCATAGTGATTTCCTTTGAGGTGAGTTCGGGCGTTGGATGCAGCTAAAAGTGTGGCAAATCGACCTCAGGTGTGCCAGAACTACCGCCCTGAAAATCAGCAGGAACCGGCAATTAACTTCTGGATAGACAAATGAATTCGCGCGAAGTTCTGGTATCTGTAACCAGTAAAAAAGGGGCGGTCATCATACAGGTCTTAGCGGATAGCCTGAGTTTTGACGAGCTCGAGAGTTTCGGCGAAATGCTTCAGGAAGTCGCGGAACAGAATCCGGCCGGCATTCTCATTCTGGATCTCAGCAAAGTTGTCACGATTTCGAGTATTGTCATCGGCCGAATTTTCAGGGCGCGGAAGGCACTTATCGATTCTGGAGGGGAGCTTCGGATTGTGGCATCAAATCCAAACTTGCTCTCGGTACTCAACGTCTGCAGGCTGGACAAAATCGTCGACATTCGGGCCACTCTTGATGAGGCGTTGGCAGAGCTCAAGTAGCACGCGGCTTAATCCAATTCAATGGCGAGCAGAGTAAGATCGTCCTCCGGAGGTTCACCTTCCCTCCACTCGACTGCCATCTCCACCAACCGCCTCAGGCTCTCTTGCAAGCTCATCTCTTCAAGGCCCTGCATGGCCTCTATAAGATGCTCCCTGTCAAAGAGCACGTTCTGTTTATTCATAGTTTCAGTGAGCCCGTCGGTAAAGATATAAAGCCGGTCTCCCGGCTGCAGAGTGACCGAGTTCTGTTCGAATGGCTCGTCCAACAGTCCAATGGGGAAGCCATCCGAAGGTAATGACCGAATGGATTTGTCTTTGGAAACCACCAGGGGGCCTGGATGGCCGGCGGCCACGTAATCCAACTGGCGAGTATGAGTATTCAGTACCCCGTAGACCATAGTGAAATACTGCTGTGTGCTGTCGTTCCAGGAGAAAAGCTGATTCAGCTTGCCGGCCACCTCAGAGGGCGGAACGATTCGCCGGTTGTCGCCGGAGGATACCTTGACAATTGACCCCGGCCCATCGACATCCGAAATCACCCGGCTCAAAGTGACTGCAAGCAAGGCCGCGGGAACGCCGTGGCCGCTAACATCTGCGACGAACAGCCCGAGCATGCCGTCACCGAGAACAATCAGGTCAAGTATGTCTCCCGCCAGTTCATCGCAAGACTCTAAGGTCCAGCCCGTCTTGACGCCTGGCACACCGAGATTTTCATTAGGCAGGAATGCTTTCTGAATCAGAGCTGCCGCGTTGAGGTCGCGCTTCATGCGTTTATTTGCGATGGAGAGTCCCTCTGCCAGGGCAGCCTTGGCCTCAGCGGCTTCTTTTTCCCCACGCACCTTCGCCGCCTCAATCTCTTTGTCCTTCAACTCAATGAGCACGCGTTCGTTATCCCGGCGCGTGGCTTCCAAGGCTCGCAAATCCCGGTAACCGCGCAGAGCCAGCACAACACATGCAAACAACCGGGCCGAGGTCAGCTCCGTCTTTGCCATATAGTCATTGATGTCATATTCGAGAATGACGCTTTCTTCAGGAGCCACCCCCGGCTGGCCGGTTCGAAGGATGATACGTGCCAAAGGGAGCCGCATTTCTTCCCGCACAAACTTGACGAACTGCAGCCCAGAATCTTCCTCCTCCATGACAACGTCGAGCAGTACCAGTGCGGTATCCGAATGCTGTAGGATTAAGTCCCTTGCCTCCTCTGCGGAATGGGCATCTACAAAGCCAATTGGTTTGCCATCAAATCGGAAGCCTTCCAGCGCCAGCCGCGTTACTGCGTGGATTTCGGGTTCATCATCCACAATAAGAATCGTTCAGGAATCCCTCTCACCCTCGGGCTTGGAATCCTCTTCATCATCAAAATCCAGAAGACTTTCGTCTCTGAATTCCTCGTCTTCAACCAAAATTTTTTCACCCATAGGCTTTCTCGCCTTGCTCCCCAAACGAGCGGATAATATCCATTCGAGAACTGGGGACAAGCAATCCGGCCCCGCACTGCGATGCTTCGCGGAACTGCGTAAAATGACCTTCTAATTCCATGCAACGGCCACTATTCATGTCATACCTGATCGACGGCTACAACGTCATTTATGCGGATGATGAGCTTGCGAAGCTCATGAAGGACGGGCTGCTTGAACGGGCGAGAGAGGAGTTGATGCGGCTCCTGGTGCAATTCAAGGCGGCCACCGGCCAAAAGGTATCCGTGGTCTTTGACGGTTCATCTCCATACGGCGGATTATCCTCCGATGCACGTATGGGGATAAGAATGATCTTTTCAAGGAAGCCGGAAAAGGCGGATGACATCATCATGGAAGAGATCGTCCGTGAATCTAACCCGGCACAACTGATGGTGGTGAGCAGCGACCGGGAGATCCAAAAGCAGGCGATGGAGTTTCGAGCCCAAACGCTCGACGCTGATTCCTTTCTCAATCTTATGGAGCGCATACTGAGGCCACAGACTGAACAAAAACCGTTGGAGCCAGGAGAGAAATACGGCAAGCCAATCTCTCAGAGGGAAATCGACCAGTGGCTGGAAATCTTCGGAGACCTGAGTGAAGACTGAGCGTCCCAATCTTCGAATATGGATACTCGCGTGTTACTGGGGAGTCCTGTTTACCTTAACAACTGTCCCAGCCACTTGGCTCGGTGAGGGGGCGCCCACAAGGGGCACAGATAAACTTGCGCATTTGATGTCATACGCGCTTTTGGCATTCCTCTATCTTTGGGCCCGGCGCGCAAGAGCCAGAACAGAAATGTTTCAAGCATCGCTAGTCCTGATTGCTTATGCCGCATTTGATGAACTGCATCAACCTTTCTTCGGCCGCTCATGCGAGCTTGCCGACTTCATTGCTGATGGACTTGGTATTGGTCTGGGTGTCGGTATCCGGATCATTTTCTCTCAGCAATCGTCTAAGCTCTAAGCCGATGTTCTTGAAACTTCTTTGTCTGTTCATCGTTATTCCTCTCGTCGAGCTCTACCTGCTCCTCTCCATTGGCAAGGCAACGGATTCGCTCCTGCTTCCGATAGGAATGGTTCTCTTGACTGCAGTGGTCGGAGCCACACTGGTAAAGGCACAAGGCAAGAAGGCATTTGATGATATCAAGGCTGAGCTTTCGATCGGCAGCTTGCCCGGAGACGCGCTGCTGGATGGGCTCTTGATTCTAATGGCCGGGGCTCTGTTCCTTACACCCGGGCTGCTCACGGATTTGCTGGCTATAACCCTGGCCCTGCCAATAACTCGAAGCTTCTACCGAGCGCGGCTGAAGGGTTGGTGCAAGAAGAAAATCACTATGAATGTCTAGCCTTGGCGCTTCACAGGCTTCCACCGGATGGAATTGGCAGACGAGCCGCGGACACCGCGCTTGGATGGCCGGAAAATGTGCTGAATATCATTCGCAGAAAGTGCGATTCGAAGGCTGCAAGAGAAGAGTTTTTCAATTACGGGGATTTAAAAAATTTGACACTACACGCAGGATTTAAAAGCGGTCATCGTCAGGAATGCTATCCGTCATATCCATCAAACGTGTCAGACATAATTTGACTAAAATTCATGCTCAACATGGCCTTGTTGCAAGCTCTGCTGTGAATACTTATGACGGAAGCACATGGCATGAGGCGGATCTCATGAGCGTGCTGAATAGAAAAGAGTTAGGGGCAAATCTGAACGATGAGTTCTGTCTCAAACTCAGCATAAATTTAGCTTGACTTCCAGGAATGAAACGTTAAATTCATCGGCCATTGGAGACAAGAATGTTCTTTTGACAATGAAATTGGGGACAGCGACGGTTGTCCCTGTATAGGCCCTGCAATGTTCCACATCGCCGCCATCCCGTTGCAGGGTCTTCCGGTCCTGCCTAGCAGGACCCTCGGCCCTGCAATGTTCCACATCGCCGCCATCCCGTTGCAGGGCCACTTTTTTGGCCCCATTTTTTGGCCATATCCACTGCGGCAGTTACTCAATTTCGGTCCTGATGAACAGCCAAGTCCCGTGGCGGGCTTCCGTCACTTTGGAAGAAGGCTTGAAACTTCTTCGGATCGTTTGGCAAAAGGTTGCTGGTGACAAATCTGAGGCTCAATCCCCATTTCGCTACGCGTGGACTCATGGGAGCGGCGTGGTCTCCTGAAAATTCACAATAGTCCGTTTACCAAAACTCAAATTCAATGGATAAAGCTAACAAGCTGAAGATCGCAGTTGCCGGTGGGGCTGGCGTATGGGGACGACACTACCTCAAAACTTTTTCTGAACATCCACGATGCGAGGTCGTAGCTCTCGTCGATCAATCGGATCGGAGGGATCGATTTGCTCAACATTATGAAGTGCCTCTAGTTTTCGACACTGTCGAGGAACTCTTAACTGATCACACTCCGGACATAGTCGCCAACATTCTTCCAGTGGAGGCAGCGCCTGCTGCGGTAATGGCCTGTGCTGAAGCTGGAGTAAAAGTCGTCTGCTGCGAGAAACCAATTGCAGTTCAGCTCTCGGTAGCGGATCAGATGGTCAAGGTGTGCCGTGACAAGGGTATCCCTTTCGGTTGCGGAACGGCCTACTTTGAAGTCCCGCACTTTGTCGAGCTCATTGAATGGTTGCGTGTAGGAAAGATCGGCGACTTGGTTTCCGTTTCTATTCCGGGCGGGCTTCTACTCGAGGTTTCGGGCGCGGGCTGTGTTGTTCTGACCATGCTGAGGGCTATCACCGGCCTGGAGGTGGACTGGGTAGAAGGGCTGACAGAGCATGCAAGGGATTCCCAGAACGACGAAGACTGCGGCTGTTATGGTTGGCTTGGACTTTCCAACGGGCTGGTATGCAACGTAGTCAAGCCGCGGCCAGCGCATTGGCCGCGGAGCAAGGTCTTCCTGGAGTACAGTGACGGTTATCTGTGGCTCGGTGGCGATCCGGTGATCATTAAGAGAAAGGGGGTAGCGAGTGAGCCAGTCGTGCCGAAGTTCATGCAGGAGCCGCTGCCTGAAGACAGCTTTCTGCTACCGGTGGAGCGTCTGATTTCAGCCTTTGACACAGGAGAGGAAGCCATTTGCAGCGGACACGATTATCGTCAGGCGCTGGAGATCGCCTGTGCGCTGAAACTCTCTGCAAAAGAAGGCGGACGCCGGGTAATGTTGCCGCTGCAAGATCGTTCTGTTCAGATATTACCGGCTCTGTGGAGGAGAAAGGGAGGTGATGTTGCCGGATGGCGTCATATCGGCAGGGATTCTGCGCCCGACGTGGTGTGAAGAAAAAACAGAGTGTCTGACACCAGCTATTGCTTCTTGCGCACCAGCTTTACTGCAACATCACGTACGACTGACGGAAGTTCCACTTTTCCTGAACTACCCCGGAAGGAAGTCGTCGATAACATCTCGCCCAAGGTGGTGTTGTATACCGATGCTTCCCAATCTCCGTAAGTCAGGCCCCTGACGTTCAGAACTCCTTTTATCACGCTGGCAGAGCCGATCCCCCAGTGGCGGGCGTAGTAAATATTCTCCTGCACCGTGAGCCACAGCAGCACCATATCCGGCCCGGCGATGCCGTATCCTCCGAGGCTCTCCTCGCCACCGGTGCGATAGTTCTCGAGCACGTAAGCAACCTTGATCCAGTCATGCCCGTGGTTATCGACCACGATCATATGTTTACCTGCCGGCACGTTTATTCGATAGACCTTGTTGTAGCGATACTGCGAGCCCACCGAGGGATCCTGATCTTCGAATGCCTGCTGTAACGTCACTTCGTTATCAAGGGAAATGCGCAGATCCGAAGGATTAAAATTTGAAACTTCGGTGACGATGACTCCGAACGTTCCATCAACCGCGTAATCTACATGAAAGATTTGCGGGTTGTGCAGTTTCGGATTTGACGTGATCCCGTGAATGGTCTCCGCACGCAAAACTGGCCCAACGATGGAGCCGTCACGATTAACCGTATATTCCTGCGGGGCGTTGAACGGCGCGGAATCGAATGCAGTCTGATCTGGCTGTATGAACACAGAGCCGAGATCTTTATTCGATACTATGCCCTGGACGTTCCAATTGGAGTAGGGTTCGAAGCCCTGCCCGGCGAAATCAATGTCCTTCGTAAAGGTGCTGATTCCTGTGAAACGGTTATAGAGCATGAACGGTTGAATGTGATGGTCCCACCACCACGGCATAGGTGAGCCGGCGGCGCCAGACATCGTAGCAGCCCAGAGTGAGTTGTGGATGAACAGCCCGTCGGGATCGAGGTTGCGGGCGGCCTCTTTATGCAGGCCAAACTCGGAGAGCATGACCGGCCGGCCATCGCTCCTGAATTCATTGACCGCGGTGTTCGCCTCTTTGCTGAAAGAGCGCCAGCGGTGATAGCGATGGGCTTGCACAAAATCCAGGCTCCCGACACGCCACACAGGGGAGTCATGTTCGGCAAGTCCGGCGATGCTGGTGGAGACCAGGCGCGGATAGGAATCATTCTTCTTCAGGAACGCGGTCATCTGGCTGTGCCAGTCCATGATACTGCGCTTATGAAAACGATACGGGTCGGTCAGCCCCACCTCGTTGAAAAGTTCCCACGCCACCAGACTTGGGCTGCCTCCGTAGCGGGCGATCAGATATCTGAGGCGGTTCTGGTAAGCCTGCTGTGCGACAGCGCGGTCAAAAAAGTCTTCCGGTGCTTTACAGGGCCCGCCGTTTTCCGCGTTGTAAGGATTCACCGGCCAGGATTCGTCGGCCTTGAGGGCGCCGTGGTAATCGAGGCAAAGAAGAATCTTGAGTCCGTATTTTTCGCAGAGTTGGAATACATAATCCATTTTGGCCGCAGCCTCCTGGTTGTAGTCACCTACCTTCTGCCATTCGAGCTCGAAATTCCAGGGGCACATCCAGAGGCGCACCAGGTTGCCCCCGCCGGCTGCGAATTGTTTCAGATAGATCTCATACTGAACAGGGTCAGCCCAGCAGACATTCAGGCCGACAGGAAAGAATGATTTTCCATCCATGGTTTCAAAATAACGCCTGTTGCGAGGGCTCACCCGCAGCAGCGACGTACGTTCAGAAGCCTCGGCAAGAAGCGTCAATTGGTTTGATTTTGCCCAATTCGATGGGCTCTCGGCAAGAACTTGAATCCTGTGTTCCCCCGCCTTTCTTGGAAAAAAGCGAACACACCACTGCCCTTCGCCGTACGCCTTCCAAGTGCTGGTCTCCGAATCTTGAGGGAGTCTGATACGTAAACGTGCCCACTGGCTGGGCACAATCGAGCCGGCCTCAGCGGTGAAGTCTTCCGAATGCATCCCGTGCGGCCGGCTGTCGACAGTGACGCGCAGGCTGCACTTCTCTACGTCAGTATCGAGCATGACGCTAAACTCGAGATCGTCGAACTCATTCCAGTCACCCTTCCCCAATTCGAATACCGCCCCGGGTGAAACTTCGCCTTCGCCGGTCTTGATACTGACGGCGAGACTGCTCTGTCCTTCCTGCTTTTTCTCTTTGCTCAGGGCCAGTTGGCCGCCGCTAGCATTCCAGCCATTGATGGTCTCGGCGTTGCTGAGTGGAATTCGCTTACCAGTCTTGGCATTCGATAGGACAAGGTCATCGAGGTATAAGGTCACGTCGCGGTTTTTGGGCCAGTCAGTATTTGGCAGCTCAATTCGCACTCGCTTAACGTTTGACCGCAAAGCTTTTGTCTGACGGCTGGCGATCTCATGTGGCACCATGTAATAGCCGGGGACGACGCGCTTCACGCCATCCGGCTCAGTGATGTTGGCTACGACCCTGAACGAACTGCGGTCAAACGGATTCTCGCATTTGCCGGTAATCGGAATGACGATACTCGACGCCGCATTCACCTCGAGTTTTTCGGGAGCGACCAACTCGCCAATCTTGATCGAGGCATCTATATCCTCCTCTGTGTAGGCGAGAGAGAATGTGAGAAATAAGAGAATCGATAATGCGCGCGCTTTTGGCGACATGGATCCGCTCCGAATGGATGTTCTTGAAACGACCGAGCAGCTTTGTCCGCAAACTGCTAAAGACTGTCCCGATAAATTGAACTTGTCTACCCTCTTTACCAAATTCGAATCAGAGAGACAATAATCCTCAGCGATTCAATTACTCAAGAGGGGACGGGCAAAGCGATCAAGAGTTCTTCAGTTCTGGCAGCTGCGCTTCGCAATGCGTCACTCCTCTGCTGCCTTTTCGTCCTCACCTTCCTGCTTCGCTTTTCGCAGGGCATGCCTGCCGGCTCTCTCGAGAAGTGCAGTCAGCAGCAGGAATCCACCCACCTGGACGACAACCAATCCAGCCTCCAGCGATTCGAGTCGTCCGGCCAGTGCGGCGCTAACACCGCAACAGAAAGTCAAGAGATAAATCACCAGCACTGCATCGCGTACCGTAAAACCCAGCCCTACCAGCCGATGGGAAAGGTGGTTCTTGTCCCCCTGAAAAATCGAGACGCCGTTCTTTACTCTGATCCAGACTACGCTGAACGAATCGTAAAGCGGCACCGCCATCATCAGCAGCGGCAGCGCTGCAGCAACGACATTACCTGATCCGAAAGTTGTGAAGGTGCAGACGGTGGAAAGCACTGCGACGAAATACCCCAGGAAAAGGCTACCCGAATCCCCCATAAAAATGGAGGCCGGAGGAAAATTGAACAGCAGAAAGCCAAGCAGCGAGCCCATGAAACCGATCAACAGAACGCACAGGAAATACTGCGGCGGTTCGGCGGTCATTGCGACCCATAACAGAACTCCGCTCACGATAAAGGCAACCCCCGCGCTGAGTCCGTCCATGTTATCCATCAGGTTGAACGAGTTCGTAATCCCGACAATCCAGAGCGAGGTAAACGCAACCGGCATCCATGCATAGGGCGCAAAAAAGGTCACCTGCACATCGTCAGTAAATAAGAAAAGCCCGGTTGCCACCCCGAACTCAACCGCCAGTCGAAGCCAAACGGGTAACCCCTTGATGTCATCCAGGAAACCAAGAATCACCAGTACGAGGCCGCCAAGCAAAACCATCAGGATGGTACGACCGTGCCGGAAGAGTTCCTCTCCAACCGGGCTGCCACCGTCGTGCGAAAACCAGAAATAGGCGGCGATAATACTCAGCGCGGTGCCAGCAAAAATTGCCATCCCACCGCCTTTCGGTGTAGGCCGTTTAGAAAATCGGCCTTCCCGAGGAACATCAATCAACCCAAGCCTGTAAGCGAATCGACGCACAGCGAAGGTGAGAATCGCAGACAGTACAAGTGCCAGAAGGCCTAGCAGAATGGATGCGATAAGCAATGGTACAGACAGGCGGGTACGAGGATTTCAAAAGCGAAGAGCGGAGTATAACAGGAGTCGCGCATTCATTGTCCCAAATGCCGCAGGCGGACGACTACTATCTGCCATTCCATCTGTGGTACAGGGAGAGGAAACCTCCCGAGCGAAGACCTGGGCATCCACATGGTCGAGTTGCCGAAGTTTCATCAGGCAGTCGAAAATCTTGTCGATCCTCTTTAGAAGTGATTATGCTTTTTGACGAATGGAGAGGAATTGGACCCTTGTAATCTTTCCGCTTCCGCACCGGCTCTCGCGAGCTTGGTCGGGCAAATCAGGCAAGTTACAGCGGCCGTCTTTCCCTGGTCGCGCCGGCACCCGGCAGGGTGCAGGCGCGACCAGGGTGCGCAGCCACATGCCTTGTAACTTGGGAGGAGGGATGGCAGAAACGGAGTTGGAGTAACGGTTTGAACCGGATCTTGGCGCGTCGACAGCAGAGACGACCCGGCATAAAGCCGTGACTCCATCTCCGGCTTCAGGTGACCGGACTTACCATCTGAGCCGTCTTGCCCCTTTAAGCCTTTTCTCGTAGAGCTTTTGTAACTTCTTCATAAATGGCTGAATGTTCATCGAAGAATTTTTTGGGATTTAGGTTCTGCTCAACCATCACACGGAAGTGGCGGTACTGCCCTCCCGCAAAGCAGAACGAGTTGGCATTGTTGCACTCTTCCATCGCTCTGAGTTGTGCGTTGACCAGGTCGCTTGGCCGTGGCTCATGGCCCTTCAACTCTACGGCGGTCTTCATGAACTCATCACGAAGAAAACTGTCGAGCAGCCGGACAAAAAGTGCCTGTCCGTTGAGTGAACCGTCGGGCGCACGGCATTCTTTGATTGACAGCTCAATGAGTGCATTCTGTTCGTCTTCAGAGCGCTCGTAGAATTGGTTGGCCAATTCAACAATAACTTCGTCATCCGCGGCGGTATTACCACCTTTCGAAGCAGTGGGTGAACTCTCTTCGGCGCCGGTTTTGGTTTCTAGGTTTTCATTCTGATCTACTGGTGTTCTGTATCGGCTGCGTTCGAGATGCTTTCGAGTCGCTTCCATTGCCATGCTCAACGTCTGATCCGGAACACCTTCCACCCGTCGTGATAGCGCAAAAGCGTGGTCGAAATGAGTTTCAATAATGCGGAACAGTTCCTCTGATTTTCGATGAAAAAAGTCTTCAGGACACCGGCCCGCGGACCAATCATC
The DNA here is from genome assembly GCA_027625095.1 of Planctomycetota bacterium. Lineage (GTDB taxonomy): Bacteria > Planctomycetota > PUPC01 > JACPCR01 > JACPCR01 > JAQBXN01. The sequence continues at coordinate 17,624 of JAQBXN010000024.1, forward strand.
AATGAGCCGGTATAGGTCCTTGTTGAAGGTCAGAAAGAGACGCTTGTGAAAAAAGAGGCGAAGGCGGGAAAACATTTATGACTCCGTGCCGTCGATGCTGCGCACATGGTCCTGCAATTCTTTCAGTCGATTGATTGCATCCAGTGGTGTCATGGAGTCAACCTCGAGATCGCGAAGTTGTTCGATGATGTCCTCGTGCGGGAAATTGAAAAGCAGGAGCTGCATTTCATGGGGTCGTTTTGATTTTGGCTGGGGCGCGAATTTTGGTTTACCGGTGGGGTCGATGGTGTGGGATTCAAGGTTCTTGAGGATGGTCTGAGCACGCTTGATTACTTTTTGGGGAACGCCGGCCAGGCGGGCCACGTGGATGCCATAACTTTTGTCTGTGCCGCCCTCGACTATCTTGCGAAGGAAGACGATATCTTCGCCCCATTCTCGCACCGCGATGCTGTAGTTTTTCACCCCTTCGAGGATGCTCGCCAGCGCAGTGAGTTCGTGATAGTGCGTGGCAAACAGCGTGCGTGCTTTCGACTTTTCTACAATGTATTCGCATATGGCCCAAGCGATGCTCACGCCGTCGAAGGTGCTCGTGCCGCGGCCAACTTCATCGAGAATGATGAGGCTGCGCGGTGTAGCATTGTTGAGGATATTGGCGGCTTCGTGCATCTCGACCATAAAGGTGCTGTGCCCGCGGGAGAGATCGTCGGCGGCGCCCACGCGAGTGAAGATACGGTCCGCGACACCAATCTGTGCTTTTTGAGCGGGAACGAAACTTCCCATTTGCGCCATTAACGTGATGAGAGCGACTTGCCGGATGTAGGTCGATTTACCAGCCATGTTCGGGCCGGTGATAATGAGCAATTGGTTGGACGTGGGATCGAGAGACACGTCGTTTGGAACGAAGTTTTCCCCTAAGAGAGATTCTTCCAAAACGGGATGACGACCCTCGATGATGTTGAGTTCGAGCCCGTCGTCTATCGTGGGGCGGCAGTAACCGTTGCGCGAAGCGACTTCGGCCAGGGAGGCCAGGGCGTCAAGCAGGGCGATGTTTTCGGCGACTTGCTGAATGCGGGGAATGTGATCGGCGATCTTGTTCCGAATCTCAACGAAGATCTGGTATTCGAGATCCTGGGCTCGCTCTTCGGCGCTGAGCGCTTTGCTTTCGAACTCCTTCAACTCAGGTGTGATGTAGCGTTCGGCATTTTTCAGGGTCTGCTTGCGAAGATAATTGTCAGGCACTTTGCCGGTGTGGACATGTGTAACTTCGATGTAATAACCAAAAACATTGTTGAACCCGACTTTCAAAGAAGGGATATCAGTCTTCTCCGTCTCGTGTGCCTGGTAATCCGCGAGCCAGGACTTGCCGTCTCTTGAGATGAGGTGTAATTCGTCGAGTTCTTCGTTGTACCCCGATGCGATAATGCCGCCCTCCTGAATGGAGTTCGGAGGGTCCTCCATGATGGCAAGCTGAATGAGATCGTGAATGTCTGATAACGTATCAAAATGATCGGCGAGCCCGCCCAGCAGGAATGAAATGCAATCACTGATCTTTTGTCGGATCCCGGGCAGTACTTTTGATGACTGCTTAAGGCCAACCAGATCGCGTGCGTTTGCGCGAAGGCAACTGACCTTCGCAGCGATGCGCTCCAGGTCGTAGACCTGCTGCAGGAGTTCCTGGAGATCCTGCCGGAGGAAAGAATTGTCGACGAGTTCCTCGACCGCGCCAAGTCTGGCATTGATATCTTCCACATTGTGCAAGGGCGCGGTGGTCCACTCTCGCAACAGTCGTCCCCCCATCGCTGTTTGGGTTCGATCCAGAACGGACAGCAGGGTGCCATCGAGTGAACCATCGCGCATGGAACTTACAAGCTCCAGGCTTCGCCGCGTGGATTGATCGAGAAGCACAAATTTCGATGCCGTGTATGCCTGCAGCCGGTTGATGTGGTTGAGCGCTGTCTTTTGCGTTTCCCGCAGATACTCGATCAAGGCTCCGGCCGCGCAAACACCGAGGGTTAAATCCTGGCAGCCGAAACCATCGAGTGACTTTGTCTTGAAGTTTTCAGTGAGCGCGTGAAGCGCGGTCGAAAAATCGAAGACGTAATCAGACCTGCGAGTAAGCGGGCAGTTGATGCGCGCTCCGAGTTGCGCTTCGATGCTGTCTGGCTTTTCAGATATGCCTTCACGCACCAGGCATTCGGCAGGCATGATCCGGGCGAGCTCGTCGATGACCTGTGCGTCTGGAATTTCTTCTACATAAAACTGGCCGGTCGAGAGCTCGATCCAGGCCAGGCCTGCCTGTCCTTGCTGAGAAATGACTGCTGCGAGGTAGTTGCTGGTTTTGGTTTCCAGGAGCGCATCCTCGGTAAGCGTGCCCGGAGTAATAATGCGGGTGACATCACGCTCGACGATCCCTTTGGCTTCACGCGGATCCTGTACCTGATCGCAGATGGCGACATGGTAGCCGGCCTTAATAAGTTTGTGAAGGTATCCCTCAACCGCGTGATGCGGGACGCCAGCCATGGGTATGGCGCTTTCGCCTTTGCTGCGCGCGGTGAGCGTGATCCCCAGGACGCGCGAGCAGGTTTTCGCGTCTTCAAAAAACACCTCGTAGAAGTCGCCCATCCGAAACAACAGGATGGAATCCGGATGCTGTTTTTTAAAGGAGTGATACTGCCGCATCATCGGCGATTCTGTTTTTTCAGCGGCAGGCATGGGCGAGGAGGGGTGGAAGGTCTATGCGCCAAATTTATTCAGCTTGTCCGCATGAGCAAGAAGGAGCGGCATCAGCTCCTTTGATTGGATGGTTCCGAACGTCCCCATCGAGCATTCAGTCTCGCCGAAGCCGCTGACGGCCTTGTGACGTCCATGCTTTGAGTGCACGAGGATAGGGATGGGATGCCAGGAGTGGGACATCATGTTTGAGGGCGTGGAATGATCGCCGGTAATGGCCAGTACGTCCGGGTGGAGATCGAGAATGCGGGGTACGACGCAATCCGCCTCTTCGGTACGCTTGACCTTTGCATCAAAATCGCCGTCCTCGCCAGTGCTGTCGGTGTATTTGAAATGGACGAAAAAGAAATTGTGGTCGTCCCAAATCTTTTCAAGCTGATCGATTTCTTCGGCGATGGAGCCATCGACTGCGAACGTGCTCATACCGACCAGTTTACCCAGGCCGCGATACATCGGATAGCTGGCGATTGCCGCGGCATTCAGGCCGTAGATTTCGTCAAACGTGGGCAGGGGTTCGTAGACCGCGTAGCCGCGCATGAGGATGGTGTTGGCCTTTGGCTCATCTTTGAGAATCTCGGTGGCCTTCTCGGCGAACGCGTTGAGCAACGCGGCGCTCTTTTCGGCAGCGCTTGAGTTGGGTTTTATCACGTTCGGCGGGACGCCCGTGACCTGCGGATCGCGATCCGTGAGATCGGAGGAAAGCCCGGAGCAACGCAGAACAAGGACGGCACGGTATTCCTTTTCTGTGAGCAGATGAATCTCGATTCCTGGCATTTGGATTTGCCGAAGTTTTTCCAGAATCCTGACATTCTCCTCAGTCGGGATACGTCCGGCGCGGCGGTCAGCGATATTTCCGCCCGCATCAAGGGTGGCGAAGTTCATCCGCACTCCAAGATCCCCAGGCTGAATGGCGAATTCGACTCCGAGAGCGCTCAACACGCCACGTCCAATCTGGTATTCGACGGGGTCGTAACCAAACAGTCCAAGGTGTCCGGGCCCACTGCCGGGTGTGATGCCGGGAATGACAGGAACGAGTTGGCCGAGTTCGGAACGACTCGCCAGTTCGTCCATATTTGGCGTGTTGGCGGTTTCGAGCTCAGTCTTGCCATTCTTTGGCAGGCCGCCGAGGCCATCACAGACGAACAGGACAATTTTTGAGTCGGTCTTTCGAATGAGTGGTTTTAGAAAGTCGAAGGTATTCATCGTGTATCTTTGTCGTGATGTTTGGATGGGTATACAGGAAATCAAGATTCAAAAGGATTGACGCAACGCAGGCTAGTGATTTTCGCAAAGTCACTGACGTTTCGCGTCATCAAAGGCAGGTCAAGGTGTATGGCTGTGGCCGCAATGATGGCATCGGGCAGCTTCAAGTTGTGCTGTTGTCGTATGCGAATTGTCTCATTGACTATCGAATTGGTAAGAGGCTCAATTTCGAAGAGCTGGATGAGATCTTCTGCCTCCTGGAAAGAAGGCGTATCATGTCCCTGCCATCCCAAGGTCTCAATTCGAGTAATTACGGAAATTACTGCGCCGCCCTCGATAGCCGCATCCACCACCTCTCTTGCCGTGGTATCCAGGAATGAATTCAAATAATAGATGAGAATATTTGAGTCGCAGACGTGGCTCATTCAATCCCAGTCTCTTTCGCGCATCTGACGGATTTCTTCGTCAATTTCATCAAGCGTTTTCCCAGTCCCCCAAGATCCCCAGGCTCGATCCAAAATCTCTCGTATCTGTTTTTTATCCTTCACCTCTCGGTTTTTGACCATCACAATGACCTGCTCGCCTTCGGCAATTTCAGGTTTCTCGTCCAACCATTTTAATGAGTCGTTTTTGTAAACAGCTCTGAAGCTCTTCATTCTTCCTTCTCCCACCTCAGGTTGTTTCGTGGCACAGACCAATAAGCTTACCGCTCAATTAAGTTCTTTCATCCAAACCCAGGCAGCGGAGCTTAAGCACAACTTCCTTAATACTCTTTCTCAATAAACGCATAGAGGATGATATGCGTGATGATAAAGAACGAATCTTCCAGCCGGCCCATGTGTGGTGACGGCACCAGCACCGGAAGGTCAACGATGTCCTTGAGTTTGCCGCCTTCGCTGGTGGTGAGACCGATAGTGCGACAGCCGACGGATTTGGCGTATTCAACTGCTCTGATGACATTCGTGCTGTTGCCGGAGCCGCTGATGGCAAGCAGGACGTCGTCCTTTTGTGCAAAATTTTTCAACTGCTCTTCAAAGACGACGTCGTAACTGATGTCGTTTGAGTAGGCGGTGACGGTGAAAACGTTGTCCGTCAGGCTGAGCATCTTGAAACGCTTCTCACGTCCGAGTGATGCGCTCTTGATAAGATCGACGACCATCTGAGAAGCAACTGCAGCGCTGCCACCGTTCCCACAGGAGTAGATGAAGTTGCCGCGCTCGCCGGCGGCCTGGACTTCGAGGATGGCCTTTTCAACGGATTCCGGATCGACGCCTGCTAGTATGTTGCGGAGGTCGGAGATGTAGTTTTTGACGAATTCCATGGGAGCGTAATGAGTAATAAGTAATGAGTAACCGGCCGCATTGCTAAGGGCTGCGGCAGTCTTGCAGAATGGGCAGTGGTTGCAATGCAGATGGAAGGAATTAGGGACTGGTTGGGGCCTCAGGCTGATGATTTTGCGTGATGTGGGGCAGGTTTTTATTCTGCCATAATCTCAGCTCGCAAGAACTCCGGCCTGGAGGCCAGAGCTACGACAGTTCTTCGCTCTGAAAACTTGACACTTCTGTTATGTTTGGGCAGTTGTAGACGGCTCTCCTTCGACGATTCCCTCTAACCGCTGAGGACTTCCCGCTCACGGTCTTCGCCTAACAGAGGCAAATCCACCCATGCTGCGTTCCTCGCATGCGAGGCATGAAAACCCAGGATGGCTTCCAGTGTATGGACGGCCTCTGCAGCGTCATAGGGGAAGGTCGCTGTGCCATCGAGCGCCTGGACAAGCTCGCTGGTCGCCAGTTCCATCGATCTCGGTTCGTCTTCGGGATGAGGCCACTCCTCCGCTTCACTTCCCTGGACTTCCAGCCAGATGTGGCCACCCTTGAGGATAGCCTTGCCTTTATTTCCGTTGAAAGTAATCCCACCGAAAATAGTTGAGTAATCGCCGGCGTCCACCATCACCTTTATTCCGCCCTCCAACCGCATGACGCCCCAGCCACCGGGATCATGAAACTGAGGCCCGCGGCAGTCCGGCTTACCGGCCAAGTCAAGCGTGCCCGAGACGGCTTCGATTTTTTTGCCGGTCACCATCATCACCACATCGAACATATGCGTGCCGACATTGCCCAATCTTCCTGCCCCCCACTGGCATGAAAGAGATGTCAGAGTTCCCAGTCCACCCCTCGCGATGAAATCGCGCAGCCTGCGGCAGTTCGGGTGGAAGCGAAGGTTGTGATTGATAACCAGCAGTGTGCCGGACTGCTTGCAGGCATCCAGCATGCGGTACGCATCAGGCAAAGTGGTGGCGATGGGTTTCTCGCAGTAGATTGCCCGGATGCCGCGTTCAGCGCAGGCGGCGGCGATTTCCGCATGAAAAGGCGCATAGGTGGCCACACTCACAATATCCAGTTCCACCTCAGCCAGCATATCCTGCCAACGTTCGAAGGTGCTTGCTGAACTCTTCGCTGCAAAGCGCTTCCGCCTGCCAGCGTCACGGCTGCTGCCGGACACCAACTGAATCCGTGGGTGATTCGTGTAAGCGCTGAAGTGAGTGCCTCCCAGGTCGCTCACCTGCTGTCCGAGCGCATCCCCGGAAACCTGGTCCCCTGCTCCGATGAAGCCGAGACCGATAATGCCTGCGCGGTAAGTTTGAGTGTTCATGGCGTTATTAAGTTAGGAGAATCAGAGTCTGAAGTTGTTACCTCTCCGCGTGGTGCGGAGCTCTTTTTAAGCACGTTTGAAGAGGCTCTCTTTGCCTGTGGCTGAAGGCCGCATTTAGGGAAAGTTCTGGGCTCTATTCGCCTGCACCCATCACCACATGATGTCCGGTACTTCGGCGATTCGTTCCAGCTCAGCCTCAATGGAAATGACTTTACTCGATTCATTCTTCATATTTCAAGGCAGGGCCGCCAGTTCCAACTCCAGAGCAGTCTGGTAACCGCGGTTACACTATAGCAGGCGCAACATCGATTCTGGGATTTCCAGCTTCTCAGTTCAGCTTAGAGGTGATAGATCCTGTTTGCGCATAGGGTAACAGCAGAGAAGATGGGCTGGAAAGCCGTTTTGAATCCACTTTCCGCAACGTAATGTTGCGCCTCATAAGTGATGCAAGAGCAGACACCAAAATTTGAACAACGCATCCAGCAGTTCTCTACTGCCAGGAGAGGCGTGGTCAATACGACCCTGTTGCTGCGACTGGGCAGCCTTGGTCTGGCATGTGGTGCACTCTCGCTGGTGTTGCTCTGTGGATGGCTGCCGAATGCGTTCGTGAACATGACTCTGTTCATAGCTGCTGCGGTTTTCTTGCTGTCACTGTTGATCCTGCTACTTGCCCGCTGGGAGCGTTTCCGTTCGTTCCTGGCGGAAGCCATTGAGATGGAGCGGCTCGCGGGTGGCCTCAACAGCCGCATCATTTCCGCACTGGATTTTCTGCATTCGAATTGGCAGACCACGCTCACTGAAGCGGTAGTTGAACGGGCTGGCAGCGACCTCCAACAGAGATTTGAAGACAACATCGATCTCACGGAACGGAATCAGCGCAGGAAACATTTCGCTTCGTGGCTTGTGGTCTTCATTGCCATTGGCTGCACGCCCTGGTTTGGTTTTGGTCGCCTGGCCGCGAACTTTTCCAATTCCTGGAATGCTGTTTATGAGTTCATGTTCCCTGTCGAGTATGAGGTGATGCCGGGCTACGGGCGGCATGTGCGCCTGCTTGGGAAGGAATTCAAAGTTGGCCTGCAATTCAAACGGCGGGGCTTCGCGCAGGTATCGCTGGTCATGACGCATGCGGAAGGGGAAGAAAGAATTGTAATTGTGGTCAAGGACGGACTGGCTGCTCACACTCTGACGAGTGATGTGGAGAAGGAATACAAACTTCACTTCGAGTTTGGTGAAAGGAAGACCGATGGGCTCGACCTGATCTTTACCACCCGGCCAAGCTTGGTGAACATGCAGACCGAGCTTATTTACCCGGCCTACACTCGAATGCTGCCGCGTACGCTGGAAGGTATTCAGCAGCGATTGCTCGCGCTGACTGGTACGCGTATCACCTTGGGCTTCACTCTGTCAAAGGATCTCGAATCTGCGGTCATCACCTGGGAGGATGGCGAAGAGCTTCCGCTCGAGGTGCTCGGCAGGTTTGCCACCGTCAGCCTGATGCATAGCAGGGCGAGGCGAGCTAGCTTTCAGGTGAAAGACATTCACGGATTCGAGCTCGAATATCCACTGCTCATCGATTTCGAAATTCAGCGTGACGAGAAACCCCGGCTCTATCTGCCGAAGCATGTGCAGGAGGAAATGGCATTCCTTGGAGAGGGGGCCGGCATGTTCGGCTTCGGAGTGCGTTTGCAGGACGACTACGGCGTCACCCGCAGCATCCTCACATGGCAGAAGAGCACCGTCGACAATCCGACCTCAATTGTCGATCGGGGTGAGATTGAGCGGCTCATCTCACCACCGCTCCGCAAGGCGGTGGTCAGTTACGAAAAAATATTCGCCAGCCTGAACCTGAAACCTGGCGACCGGATCTCCTTTCAGGTAGAGGCGCACGACAATCGCGCCCCCGACAGGCAGATCACCAAGTCCAGGCGAAGTGCATTCTTCATTTACCAGGAAGATCTTGGCGGCCTTTCCATTGCGGAACTCGGCTTCGGCAGCGGCGCGCAGCTCGCCAAGGGCCGGATAGCCAAGTCGCGTAAGGGCACTCTTGTCAGAGAGCCGGCAGGCTTGCGTAACAAGGAAAAATATCAGAATGAATTTGAGGTCACGGTAACCACCAGCACTCGCGCCCCGTCAGTTCGTGGTGAGCACAGCCAAGCTACAAAAGATTACTTCCGCCTGTTGTCAAACCTCTCCTATGAAAGTGAGAAAAAAGATGGGAGGAAGGATCCTGCCCCCACGCCACCGCCCCAGTAGTACTGGCCCGGGTGGGATAAACGGGCGAGGATTCCCGTCCCACGAATCGGCCGTCGAAGCTTGCAAGACTCGTGGATTCCCGGGGCTGTAGCCCCGAAGACCTTTGGCATTCATGAACGGAAAAATTTTGGGTAAAGCTCCGGTTCGCGCCCGACGCAAGACACCAACAGGCCGGCACTCCAAAGAGCATGGCAAATGGCCATTTTGCCATGCAAGATTAACCCGACCATGAAACCTGCACTGTTCACACTCTTCGCACTTTTGATCGCCTGCTCCCCCTCGAATGCAGAGGACGCACCTTCCATCGGAGAGGCAGCCGACCAGCCCGCGGTTGTTACAGATTCAGCTCAAAGTGCCGTAAACGCTCAAGCAATCGCAACCGCAAATGTGGATGTCGCGGCTGCTGTGAAAGAACTTCCGCCTCCGCCCAGTTTGACCAGGATTTACCATTACTTTGGCATTACCGGTATCAGCAGCATTTTGTTCTGGATGGCCGCTTTGTTGCTTCTGGTCGCCTACGTTCGCCTGCCGTTGGTAAGGACAAAGAAGTTTTCGATGGCGCTTGGCCTGGCCGCGGCTGGTTTCTTTTTGTCGGAATTAAACTCGGGGAACATCAGCGCGATCATGGTAGATCGCTCAAAGGAAATCGAGGAGGCAAGGGCGTCCCAGGCAGAAAGAGAACGCCTGGAAGAAGAGGTGGAAGGCAATGAGTCGGGTAAGAAAAAGGGAAACGCTGGCGCCCTGTCGGACATTAACATGGGCGATGAAGACAAGGAGCCAACCTCTGAAGAAAACACCGGCCGGGCGGCAAGAGACAAGCAGACCGAGGGAGAAGGAGAGGGAGAGAAACAGAGTATTTACGAAAAAGCCGCAGCCGGAGAAGAGGCCGTACCTCTCTACAAGCTGGGAGGGAAACAGCAACGAGCAGAAAATAAGGCAGAAGAGAACACAGAAATCAGGAAGGCCGCGGCCGCCGGCGACGATCAGCAATCGGGCCTCGGCGGTGCCCAACAGGTCGTCTTGATGCCAGAGGCCGACAAGATTCTGGCCGACAAGCTCGACATGCTGAACCTGTTTGTCGCAAAATGGATCCTGGTACTCGCTTTAGGGATGGTCGTTTGGGATTATCTGAGCCGGTTCAACGAAACTTTTGATGCGGTCCTACCGCTCCCCATTGCCGGGCCCTGGCTGGATCGCCTTTATCCCAAGAAACACATCGTCCTTGCAAAGAGGCCAACCCCGGAAGAGCTCCGCGATTTCCTCTTGAAGGTCGTCAGGAAGGGCGAGACTTTCATCTACCTCGGCCAGGATGCGCAACTGAACGAAACTCTCATCGCCAGGCTCTGGCTGAATCTTGGCCAACGCATCAATTCCATCTTCAATCGGATCGGTCTGTGGCTCGAAGACCCCGAATCCCATCCGTTCCCGGGAATCAGTAAGGTCTGTCAATTCCTTTCACGGGATTCCAGGCTTTCACGTATCCTTACACATCTGTCCAACAGGGCATTATTTATTTTCATCATGTTGCCGATTGTGTTGTGCGGCATGCAGTCCCTCCTCTGGCTGGTGGATGCTGCACTGCTTGAAAATTGGCATATCGTCTGGACAGCCAGCGCGGTGGGGCTTGTCGCCCTGGTCGCTGCCTCTCTCAAGGCGCGGGAGGATCGATTTGAAGGGTTCATCATTCTGCTGAATGAATTTTTCTATCGGGCGTTCCGGCGAACGGTCTCACGGATGCCGTTCATCATGGCCTCGCTGCTGCTTCTGTTGATTCCTATCCCGATCTTCTTTGAGACGAATGAAGACGCGCTGATGCATTACGCCCTTGTTCTCTGCCTCGTGCCACTGCCATTCATATTTATCGACAGCCCGTTCCTCGAGCCTTTTCTCCGCCGGCAGAATGTGAACGGTGCGGAATCGAAAAGCTCCGATTTTATTCTTGAATCCGCCTGGTTTGGCCGGCTCGGCTTTACGTTGGATGACGAAATACAGGCCCGACTGCTCCTGTCCGACCTCGAGGGCTTCCTCACCTCCAGGCGAATTCCCCACGCCAGCGCCTTGCGGGCGGTCAACATCATCTGGGCATTTGAAAAAGCGCCCACGAAAGAAGAGCTGGAGAAGATCGCCGAGCATTGTCAGAAGGCGAATTTTCGATTCATCATTCTGTCGGACGAGGTGCAGCACAAAGAAGGCGGCCCGTTCGAAGAAGTGCGAACCAAGATCGCCCTCAAGACGGCCTCGTAAAGCGCTCTGTCCGGATCCATTTCCCAGAATCTCCCCCAGAGGCCAACTTGCGCATTGAAACTCATGGTGCACTCGTTCCTGACGATTGAAGGAACGGAGCCCTGAATTGAGCGATTGAGCCAGATCGGTCGAGCGACGAACGATCCCCGTTGATGTTCGAGACGTCTATCCTGTATCCTCAAAAGCTGCCTCTCACTTTGCGAGGCCTGAAGTCTTTGCCGGATTCGAATGAGCTCACCCAATCCCCCCTCTCAGCCGGTCTTGCTGAAGCCTGCAAAAAAGCCATCCGCTCTCAATATCGAGCTTGCCCTCCGGCCGCTTGCCATTGTGATTCTGGTGGTATTAGTAATCTATCTGCCTGCCTCGATTTACACCGCGACGGAGGAAGGCAAGACCCTTGCCCCGCAATTAGCCTCTGCCTCGGAACTCGTGGCAAGGTGCCTGAGGCTGCAGCAGGCATTCGATTTTGAAGCGGGAAAGGTGGGCTCCGTTCTTTATCGACTTCAGACAGCCGATGCGATAGCTCGCCGCCGAGCGCATTGGGCCCGGGCGTTGAATCAATGCCTCCTCGCGCTGCCCTCGAACATCCGGGTGGCTGCCTTAGACATGACTCATGAGCCATCTCAGGCGCCCCAGGGCGAGCTGAAATTCGGCGAAGACTTTGATTCTTATAAACCTCCGCCTTCTGTGCCCGCGCTCAAGATGATCCTCAACTGCGAAATCGAACCCAAAGACGATCCCGCCCAGGCCCTCAAGCAGATTGAAGGGATGTTGGAATCCATTCCCGGCGTCCAGGGGTTTAAACTACTGGATACCAAGATGGCCAATGAAGGGGGAGCGTCTCGTCCCTCACTGATTCTTCAGTTGCTCGTTCAACCGGCGGGAACTTGATCAAAATGGCCGCAAAGAAGTTCTGGACTTTGACTGGTATCGGCTATGCAATTGTTGCCATTGCATACGTGATCTTTGTCGGGCCATTCCATGCCGGCGCAGCCAGAAAAAGGCAGGAATTGGAGAACGTCCTACAGAAACTGGACCAATATCACCGCCGCGGCACTACGATCGTCAATGAAAACTGGCGATCAAAGGCAATGCAGCACATCGCAAAGCTCCAGGAATACGACACGGCTGCAAAGGAATTTTTTAAAATCAGGCATGGAGAACAACTGTTTCCCTGGGCTGAGTGGCAAAGCAAGACAGACGCCACCCCAGCGGAATTTAAACTGGCCTACCTGAGCGGAATGAAGAAGCTGAGTGGGCTGGCGGACAAACTGATTCAACTGCCGGAGAGCGGGCCTCTACAATCAGAAAACTTTGAGAATCCTCCGGGGACCGAGCTTTATGCAAAGCTCTTTGAGGAACTCTGGCTCCAGTCGGAGCTCGTCGAAGTTCTGGGCCGGGCTGAGGTTACCGAACTCATTCGTATTCGTATCCCCAGACCTGATTCGCATCCCGAACGGCCAGAATCGCTTTCCGCATTTCCTGAGATCCCTTTCTCACTTGAATGCCGCCTGCCGGCTGCGTCTATTCCAGTCCTGTTTAACCAGCTTCTTCAATCTGTCGCGAATATTTCACCGGATTCTCTTAAGATTACCCTTGCTTCGCGCAATACGAACAATGCGATCATGCATTTGAATCTTACCGCCCGCGCCATACCCGAGAATTACCTCAACTAGACTATGCCCGCTCGAACATTCAACTGCCCAAAATGCGATTACGAAAACGGAGGTCACGACCTGACCTGCGGGCAATGCGGCGTGGAGCTGTTTGTGAAGTGCCTGATGGGGGATTGTCACGGTAAGAATCGGCTTGGCTCAAATCATTGCTCCACCTGCGGTAAGAATCTGGTGGAATACCGTCTCAAACGGTGGCGGGAACTGGATGAGCTTCTGGAAAGAGCCCTCGATTTTGTTAACAGTCACGAGTCAAGCAGGGCGGTGGAACTTCTCAACAAAGTCTCGGCGGAGCAGCATCCAGAATTTGCCAAGGCACAGGATGAAGCCCTGGATCTTGTTCGCCGGATAAAGGAAGAGGAAAAACTGGAAAAGCAATCCGAAGAAGCCGCGGCCTGTGGAGACTGGCAGAAGGCGGAGGAGATTCTGCGCGAGCTCATGAAGACCTCCCCCGCACGCAAATACATCTCGGACCGCATCAATGAACTGCGCCAGCGAAGCCAGGAACAGTTCGGCAACCAGGTCCGAAATGCGAAGGAATTGGCAGATCGAGCGAATGAAGCCTTCAGAGGGCGCGATTTCAAGACCGCCATCAATGACGCCTTTGAGTCACTCCAGAAACTTCCCCCCAATCACGCATCTGTGCCGCAGCTCGTCCACTTGATGGATGAGGCGAGGGAACAATACACCAAACGAACCCAGAGAATTCTTACAACCATCGGCGCAAGCCTCGGAATCCTGACTATCGCCGGACATTTTTTTCTCGCCGGGAACAGACCTTCTTATGTGGTAGCCAAAGAGATCCAGAAGAAACAGGTAGAAATCACCAAGAGTCTCAAAATGTCAGAACCGCCGGAATGGAAAGTGCCAAATTACATCAGGACGGCAGTAGATGGCTTTAGGTCGCCACCCAATGTGGTGAAAGAGACAGGGAACAGTTTTCAAAGATAAATGAAAAAAATCGCAATAACGATGGGTGATCCGGCCGGTATCGGACCGGAGGTGATCCTGAAGAGCCTGGCATCAGAAGAACTGAGGGACGCCGCAGAATTTAAAATTATCGGCCACCGCAATTTTCTTGAAAGGGCCGCCGTAACAATAAAATCCTGTTCAACCCCTCTCGTCGGACTGGACATTCTCGAAGTCGGAGAGCAACCGCAGAATAAAATCCAACCCGGCCAGGTTTCCGCCGACGCAGGGCGCCTCTCCGTCGGCTACCTCATGGAGGCGATCCGGCTCGCAAAGGCAGGGGAAGTGGACGCCATCGTCACGGCGCCGATAAATAAGGAAGCCATTTACAAGGCCGGCTTTGATTTCCCTGGCCACACCGAAATTCTGGCAAAGGAAACCAATACCGAGAAGTTTGTCATGATGCTTGTAGGGGGCCCGCTGCGCGTGGCACTGGTGACCATCCACGTGCCGTTACGCGACGTATTTGATCTGATCACCGAGGATTCCATCCTGGATACGATCGAAGTGGTGGATGCCGGATTGAAGCGAGATTTCGGAATCCCGAATCCGCGCATCGGAGTCTGTGGTCTGAACCCGCACGCGAGTGATGGAGGCCGTTTTGGCGACGAAGAAGCGCTCATCGTTTCCCCGGCCATCGAAAAGGCCAGGGGCCGTGGCTACAACTGCTCCGGCCCGCTTCCGCCCGATACCGCCTTCTATGCTGCCAAACAGGGCGAATACGATGTCATGATCGCGCTCTACCACGATCAGGGTCTGATCCCCATAAAAATTCTCGCTTTTGAAACAGGTGTAAACGTTACCCTGGGATTGCCGATCATTCGTTCCTCGGTGGATCACGGGACAGCATTCAACATCGTCGGCAAAGATGTGGCGTCCCCGGCATCGATGATCGAGGCGATCAAGCTGGCGGTCTCGATGGCCGAAGCGCGGGCTGCTGTAGACTGACTTACTGATTCAAGACTGTATGATTCTTGCATTGTTGAGATAGGATCCCGGTAGCCTAAGCTCACAGCAGAAAACTGTTACAAGGAATCAATGATGAGCCAAACCGAAATTCTTCCCGCTCCAGACGTGACCAGGACTGCCGATGTTTCCGACAAATGGGAATTGGAATATCGGGCATTTCTCCGTTTGAAACCAAGCCTGCTGCAAGAGTTTGCAGACAGATATGTAGCGGTTCACGAAGAGCAAGTTGTTGATTCAGGGGAGGACAAACTGAAGTTGGGGCTGCGTGTCTATAATAAATTCGGATACGTCCCAATATTTTTCGGCTTAGTTTCCGAGTCGGCAGATCCGTTGGTCAGGATTCCTTCGCCAAGACTTTTCACCGCCGAAAACACGTGATCCGGTACAACTACAATCAACAGGTTCGTCCCCCCGCGCCCTTCGTACACGTCCTCATACGCCACCCCATTCTGGTATCGGAGATTGCGGCTCTTCCCGCGCAGTCGGATTGTGCTGGATGGCCCAAAGATGACTCTTGACTTCGGATGACTGGCAGATCGCATGGCACGCATACTCATCGCAGGTTGTGGAGATGTCGGCACCGCTCTTGGACTGCAACTTTTTCAGGCTGGCCATCAGGTTTTCGGAGTCCGACGAAACGCGCATCTCTTGCCGGAGGCCATCACTCCGATAGCGGCAGACATCACGAACCTTGAAGAAATCAATAACCTGCCTGAGGATTTGGATTTCCTCTTTTTCACTGCGGCCCCAGACAGCTCAACCGAGGAAGCATACGAATC
The DNA here is from genome assembly GCA_027625095.1 of Planctomycetota bacterium. Lineage (GTDB taxonomy): Bacteria > Planctomycetota > PUPC01 > JACPCR01 > JACPCR01 > JAQBXN01. The sequence goes on from JAQBXN010000024.1 coordinate 33,096, forward strand.
CACTTATCGCGCCGGTCTGAGGAATCTCCTTCAGTCGCTCAAAGACCAATCCATCCGTCGAGTTTTCTTTACCTCCAGCACCAGTGTCTACGCACAATCGGATGGCGAGTGGCTTGACGAAGATTCTCCCGCGGAGCCCCTGGATTTTAGAGGCAGAGTCATCCTCAGTACCGAAGCACTGCTGCTCGAGGGCCCCTACCCTTCAACCGTCCTGCGTGCTGGGGGAATCTACAGACCCGGCAGTTTGAGGCTGCTCGAAAGTGTTCGGTCGGGAAAGGCCGTTTCCATCCACGGGCCTCCTGTCTACACCAATCGAATCCATCTCGAAGATGTCGCCGGCGCCCTGGCACACCTGATGAATCTGGAATCGCCGGAAACGCTCTACTTAGGGGTCGACGATTATCCGTGCGACCTGCGCGAAGTCGTGCAATGGATGGCCAGGAAAATTGGCGTGACTCCGCCAACGGAGGATAACTTCGAACGCCGACACCTCAGCAGCAAGCGTTGCTCGAACGCAAAGCTCCGGGCAAGCGGCTATGACTTCAGATACCCAACGTATCGTGAGGGATATGAAGCGATCCTGGCAGATTCCAGGAGCTGACCATCAGACTCTACTCTTGACATCGCCAGACAGGTTCATTCGACTCGACCCGATGAACCCGAACGGCAGAAACTTCAGCAACGACTTCAGACCCGATCGGCCGAAAGCCAGATTTCCTAGTCTCTGGGATAGATGATGAGTGTTATGTTTCACGAATGCGAAAAAAAGGGGGATCTCTCTCCTCCTTCATGGCGGCTTTGCAATTCAGTTGCCCGCGGAATCCGTGGGATTCATCCGCAACTTTAAGTTCGTCCCACTCGAAAAGTTCTAAAAAAATGGCGGAGAGAGAGGGATTCGAACCCTCGGTGACAATGAAGCCACACCGGTTTTCGAGACCGGCCCGTTCAGCCGCTCTGGCATCTCTCCAGTCGAAAATTCGGCCCATCTGAATCGGGCGGAACTATACTGGCGGCGGTAGCGTTTTCAAACACGGGTAGCTCGAGCCCCAGAAGCTTAAGGCAAACTACGAAAAGTGGCCGCGGGATTCAGCAACGTGCTCGTGGCTGAAGATGTGCTCCTGACAGTACTCTTCTCCGCCAACGCAATCCGGACAGACTCTGAAATCTTCTTCCGGGTCTGTTCGCTCCGTCTTCTTGCAGAGCTGGCAGACGTGGAAGGGCTGCATCTGATTTTTTAGCTGTCTGACTTCCTTGCTCATTTTTTGCTGAGAGCCTCGCATCCGGCCGAGGATGTCTTTACCGAAAAACAGGAAGAAATTGCAGACTGACGCAAAGACCAGAGATCTTGTCATCCAATCCCCGGTTATGAAGGTGAAGCCGTACAAGATCCAGGTCAGCAATGCCAGATACCTGATCTTCATCGGCAAGATGAAGAACATCAGGAGTTCAAAATTTGGATAAAGGTAGGCAAAGGCTAAAAATACAGAACCGCCAATGAATGCATTAGTCCCAACAGAATCCTGAACTAGAAATGAGGAAATGATGGTCGCCAGACAGGCCGTCAAGATATAGACGTTGTATTTGAAATTACCCCACTCGGCTTCCAGCGCTCCGCCCATCAGGTAGAACAGGTACAGCGCGAAGAAAGCCCAGATCGGGCTCATACTCGGCGGGATGAAAAGGAAGGTTACGATTCGCCAGACTTCTCCACTTTGAACCAGCACAGGATCGAAGTCGAGCAAATCCAGTATTCGACGGTCGACATGCCCAAACACAAACATGCATAATTGCCCCATAACCAGCACAAGAGTGAGGTTTGGAAGGGCAAAAGCTCCTAGTCGCTTTTCCAGCCTGTTAAGAAAGTTCATTTCGCTTTGAAGTGAATCAAAAGTGAGAAGGCATAATAACGGATAGTCCTGTGGCCTCGACGCTCCACGGCGAACTGATTTAAAGCGCCAAACTCCCCTCTGCCTTATACATGACCAGTCTTTCGTTAAAAACCATTCGTGGCAATACACCTGTCATGCATCTGATATTTCTCGTCATTGGCACTCTGATTTCAGCGGAAACTCTGGAAATCGCTGGGATCCCATTCCAGGTCATTGGAGAGGCGACACACGAGAATTACGTTTTCTCGATCTCGTTAGCTGCACCGTCAAGAAAGGCGGAGCTTATATTCGCCTCCACTGGGGCCAGTGATTACTACAGCTTCACATTGGCAAACGGAAATGCCAGTCTGGAGTTTGTTCAGAGTGGAAAACGAGTTCTCCTGGATCAGCGGTCAATGCAGATCGCTGACGAATCGACCATGGAGATTCGGAGGCAGCCACATTCGTTGTCTGTGCTGGTAGACGGGCACTACGCCGCCTGGGCCATTCACACCGGTTTATTCCAAGGAAATTTGCTGACCAAAGCCGGCGGAGTCAAAGACATTCGAAAGGTCCGATATCAACCGCTCTCGCCCATCATCTTTCACGACGATTTCATGGGAACAGATGAGAACGTTAAGGATCTCGGCGATTGGCACACCGCTCTCGGCCAATGGCAGCGCCACTCAATCCTCGAACAAGTGCGCGAACGAAAATTCGCGAACGTCCGCCCGGGAGTGCAACCCGAAGCGCAGAAAAGCGCCAATCCATTTTCCCTGTCCAGTCTCACCGCGGAGAGTTCTCTGATTACTGTGGGGCATCGGTTCTGGGAAGATTATCGAACCGAAGTATCCGCCAGTACTGATGGCGGGGAAATCGGGTTGGTGGCCGGTTACCGAGGGCCGGACAATTACTTTCTACTGCGCTACGCTTTACAACTTGACATGCGGCATCCGGGCAAGGTCGAACTAATTCGGAGGTCTCCAAAGGGTGAAGAAGTGCTGGGCACTCGGTACTTGGAAGGACGCTCCGGCAATTGGTATCGGCTTCAACTGGCCATCAGGGGCGGACGGATTCTAGCGGGTATCGACGATACGGCGCTCTTTGCTCTTGAAAGGTCAGACGCAGCGGGTGGTAAAGTTGGCCTCTACTCGTCAAGCGCTCGCGCCTATTTCGATGATTTTCTCGTGGAGTCAGATGCCTCAATAATACTTGATACAAAGAAGCTCCTTGAATCCTGCACGCGCGCTGTAAACGGAGAGTGGAAAATAGTTAAAGAACAGGACCGTTGGATTCTTGAAGGTACCAATGCAGCACGGAACCTCGTTCAGTCATGGCCGGGCGGCAACTGCGAATTAAGTGTTCAGGCTGTTGGATTGACTGACGCGGTGGGCATCCAGATTGGAGATTCAATTCTCAATCTAAGTACAAATGCCGAGGGAAAGCTGAGGTCACCGGAGGCTAGTCAGGAAGTCCACGCAAGTCTGCAGCCAGGACGATGGCACAGACTATTTCTGAATCACGAAAAAGACGGTCTGAAAATCTTTTTCGATGGCCGACTTGTATCACGACGAGTGTCCGCACAAAAAGGTGAACTAACTCTGAACAGCTACGGGAATTGCCGGTTCCGTGATCTGACTATTTTCGGAAGGTTCGAGCGCGATATTGAGAAGGAGGTTCGGCACTCCATTTTTTCACAGGATCCCTACATGGCAGGCTGGGCATCGCCGAGGTGGGAATGGTGGCCCGTGGGCGAATCACAAAGTCGTCGGCTGCCTGCTACCTACATTTATAAGGGAGACATTTACGGCGACTTCAGCGTCCGCATGCCGATCGTTGGTGATGCAACTTATTTCTTTGGCGATGATGCAACTGAACCCGGCGAGGGATATGAACTCAAAATTGCGACGAACACTGATGATAAATCGTGCAAGCTGGAGCTCTACCGCAAGAAGCATCTGTTGGCACAGGCCGAGCGAAAAGTCACGCCGGAGACACAAGAAATAATTTTCGGTCGTCAGCCCGAAACCATCTGGGGGAATTTGGAATTAAATGTCGCCGGAAACCTGATTTGGGCCACCTTGAATAATGAAGAATTGATATCTGTAAATGAGCCAGCCGCGTTGAAAGGAGTCACGCTCGGCACAATTCTCACCAGCCACACAGACTTTGCCCTGGTGCGCGTGTACCGGGAACAGGTCAAAGACTATATGTTCGAATTGGCCCCCTCAGACTGGGAGAGAGTCGGGACATGGGAGGTCATCAACCGGTTTTCCTGCGACCCCAGATGGTCGCACATGAACGGGCGCAGCAGGGGCCTCGCCGCTTTGTGGAACAAGTATGAATTTGAAGGTGATTTCACTATTGAGTGTTTTGCAGGCATGCGTATGCGTCAGGAGCTGAAAGAGGGCGCAGGGGGGATTTATCCCCGGGTAGGCGATATCAATCTGTCATTTTGTGCGGACGGTCAGAACATGTTCAGCGGATACGCGCTGGTGTTGGCCGCTTGGGATCCATACTGGTCAGAAAAATCTTCTTTCATTTATCGAGAGAACAAAATCGTGGCTGAGACGGAGCGTGAACTTATCCCACGCGTTCGTGACGGGATGCCTCGGGCTCGAGCGATAAAAGTTCCCTGGGATCCAGGCGGACGACCAGTGCACGGGGCATGGTATTTCCTGAAGCTCCGGCACCGCGGAAACCGTTATGAGTTCTTCTTTGATAATGTAAAGGTGATGTCTTTTGAGGACGAAGAACCTCTCCCCGGTAAACGCCTCGCACTTTGGACACAAAACAACAGCATCGTTGTAGCGCGGGCAAAAATCTCTTATGAGAAAGCAAATATGGCAAGTGCGTTGGTATCCGATACTTCCTTTCTCGATTTCTCCGCTATTAAGGATACGACCCAGTCATATCCGCTGGAGATTACGTCAAAATCTCACCCGTATCTTGAACAGACTTTTGATGAGGACTTTGCTGGCTGGAGTGTCTCCGATTCGGAACAGGGCCCGCTTCTTTTCATTGACAAAAAAGTCAAGTCCAAAGGCAGTGGCAGTTTGAAATTAGTGAACAAACACCCTGGCGGCGATATAGGCGTCGTTGCACCAGTTCAGGAATCGGATGTTTCTAAAATCGTGGATTTGAGCTTTGACTACCGTATTCCTCCGGATGTTTTGGTAAACCTCTACTTTCGCCTGAAAGACAAAGAAGGTTTTTATTTTGTCCGTCTGACCGGGTCCGACAGGACGGGTGCGAGGGAGCGTCAGGTGGGTGATTTTAATGCTGTAGCAGATGGAAGTTGGCATTCAGCACGAATCAATTTGGGTCTGGCGATGAAGGAACAATTTCCGGAGGATGCACAACTCATGCTGCACTCCATGAGCCTGGGCCAGTTACATGAGGGTTACCTCCAGGCCGGGTTGGGCGGGAACAAGGCTGGAGCGATCTACCATATTGACAACTTTCGCCTGGAGGCAGCGGGAGGCCCGGATCTGGATCTGACAGCACAAACCGAGTCAAAGGATGCAGTCGAACTCTGCTACATCCTTGATGATAAACCGAACACCGATCCCGTTATTGCTGAAGGAAGCTCTAAATCTCCTCCCAGCAACACTCGGGCCTTCAGCAGGAACGCTGAAGGCCTCGCTGACTACAAAACCTGGAGCGCTCACCAAAAAGATCTCCAACCCGGCAGTTGGTTCTTTCATGCCTCGGTGAAAACCCTGGATGGACAATGGAAACCGCCGATTCATTACCCCGTGCACGTCACCGAGCCGCTCGAAGTTTTGCGAGTCGAACCGGAGGATGGAGCGAAATGGGGTGGAGGAGAAGTTAAAGTATTTTTTGAAACAGGTTCCATCATCGATCCTCTGCTCTCTACAGTTCGAGTTGCTGTGAATCGGCAGAAACTCACTGCCAAAAATCTTAATTACGATGCGCGTAATCGTGTGCTCAGCTTTGATCTCAAGAACACCAGTATCAGCATGAAAGAGGGCGAAAGAGCATTTCTTGAAATCAGTTTCGCCGATACGCTGTTGCCCGCGGATGCTCGGAACCCGACTAAATGGTGGCGGAGATCTGCAACAAAGGACCAAGCAGGTAAAGAGCTGTACAGGAACTTCAACCCTACATATTTTTTTGATCCTGCCCTTGATAAAACACCGCCTTCACTGGTGCGCGTTGAGGCACGGATACTTGATGAGGATTTTGAAGAAGGTATGGGAAAGATCCTCCCTTATGTTGAGAGGGGGATTACTCTTAAAAGGCAGAAAGAGGCAGACCGGCAATTTCTGAACCTCATAAATGAACAGCTAGCTGGTTATTCCGGCATTCTGCTTCATCGAGGGCAATTTAATCTGGGGCAATATCCTTTTCTCAGTTTCGATTATCGGACCGATGGAAATCTGAAAGCTGATTTTCAGTTTCAGACACGTGGTGGAAACCAATATCTTGGATTCACAGACCGCGACGAAGGTCTTGAATTCACCGGCAGCATTGATGTTGTTAAGGACAATCAATGGCATCGAGCGGAAGTGGATCTCAGGGAAGTTGTCGGCATCTACCTCAAGAGCTACGACCCGAATGTGAGCATTGTTTCCCAATTCTTGCTCGGTGATTTCGGGCACCGAGGAAATGTTCCGGGTGCACATTTGCAACTGGATAATTTGTCTCTCGTACAGGCAGTCAGTTCAAATGGCGGCTTGAAGCTCCGCTGGGGTGCTGAAGATATCAGTGGCATTGCGGGCTACAGTTATTCCTGGAGCAAAGATGTTTCAGAGGAACCGGACACGAGGATTGATTCCACTGAGGGGCATGATTCATTCGATAATTTGCCGGAAGGCGACCTGTACTTCCATATTTGTGCTCAGGACACTACCGGCAACTGGGGGCGGGCCGCCCATATTCGATATCTGGTAGACAACACGCCTCCCAGGCTGCAAGAGGTCTATCCGGCGGCTGGCAGCAAGGCTGCCAGTTCAGAGATCAGGCTTCACTTTCAGGAAGCCGGCTCCGGCATCGACCCGCAGTCAATTCAACTGAAGTTGAACGGTATGCGCGTCCCTCTGAATTCAAACTACACTGAATTTGATGTGAAGACCGGGGTGTTGACCTACGACTGGGCCGGGGCGGGCTTGTTCGCTGATCCTGCCGACAAAAGCACACTCAAATTTGAACTTGAGCCGGTAAAGGATTTCGCAGGGAACGCGTCTGAGCCAATGTCCTGGAGTTGGGTGTTGGATTATAAGGAAGACAAGGATGGCCCGACCGACGTTACCCTCACTGGCGAGGGCGACCTTGTGCAGTCATTCACAAGCTTTACCAGTGATTTCGGCGGATGGCAGTCCTTTGGCAAAACTGGGGCGAAAATCTCCATGACCCGGGATGAGGAACGCCAGGATAACTGCCTGAAGGTTACCATCGCCGATACCTGGGACGATTCCGGAGTGTACCTCCAGTTGATGAAGAGTCTCCCGGTTGTCCCGAATCCGATCGTTGCGTTCGATTATAAATTTCCGGCGGGACTGAAAATTATCCTGCGCGTTCATGCCAACGGTCAGTTCCGATGTATCTCGTTAACTCAGGACCCTGACGGTTATGACAAGATCGGCGAGATTCCGGGCATAGTTGCGGACGGCAGGTGGCACCGCGCCATGTTCAATCTTCTTGATATTCTGAAAAAGGCCGATCCCGAGACCGAGAACCACACTGTTGGCCAGTTTGCGTTTGGCAATTGGAGCAATTTCTGGAACCCAAAAGGTACTGAATACTACATTGATAATTTCATCCTGATCGGCAGTGGCACACCAGAGCCGAGATTCAACATTCGTGCCCGTGATCCATCGGGTATTGCAGGCATGGCCTGGATTTTGGATTCCTCGTCTACTGCATTGCCGGTTCAGAAGAGTCAGCCCACGGGGGGGAATGTGCAATTGCCGGTGACAGACCAGGCGGGCCTTCGATTCTTCAGCATGCGAGCCCTGGATAACGCCGGGAACTGGGGGCCTGCTTTTCGTTATCCTTTCTATACAGAAGCAGTATTTCATTCGAATGAACCTGATGGATTTGAGGCCGATTCCGCCTGGACAGCGGAGGCCGAGGAAAATCTGGACCTGCAGCCGAAGCTTCGGTCGATCCCCTCCGCCGGCGGCGGCAAGGTACTAGCCGTATCGCACCAATTCGTAAGCAAGAAAAATCGTGAGCTAATGCTCACTCTGAAGAAGGAAGTTCATCTGGGAAGAGGCAAACGCCTTTCGTTCCATCTGTTTCATCTGGGAAAGGAGGTGACTTGTAGACTGGTTCTTCGCACATCAGGCCGGACGCTCGTTTCTCGGCCGGAATCCATTCCAGGTGGCCAATGGCAGGCCCCAGTAAGTTTTGAACTTGGCGGAAGTCGATTTACAACGCAGGGAGAAAGCGGCAGATACGCTTCGGAGATCGGTAATACGGAAGCTATCAAAGAGATACATTTGAAATTTGATTGGCCTGACACGGAGGCTGACTTTCTTGTCGATGCCTTCCACATCAAGTGAGGTGGTGAATCCCTTGCGCGCCAGAATGAAATCCAGTACATAGCCCCTACCTAAATTTGCGACAAAAATCGGGAGCATGGCATGCCTGACGATCTTTTTTCATCCGCACAGCGATTCTGCAAAGACCTTGTTAACGGCTAGAATCCCGAAGAGCCCTTCGGCAAGCTTCTGCATGAGGCGCGCGGCGATTCAACGCTCTCTTCCAGGCTTCTTGAAAAACCTGCCGAGGTGATGGGCGAAGCAGGCATTGAATTGCCGGATGGCGTGACAGTGGCTTTCAAGCAACTGTCAAACTCCGAGATAATCGTCGTGCTTCCAGAGCCCGGAAAGAGCATTTTCATCTCCTCGGAATTCAAGGTGAACCCTCTGAAGAAATTGATCGGAGAAGCTCAGGGGGACAGTTCGCTCCGTGAACAACTCTTGACCTCCCCTGGGGAAGCTTTGACTCGGGCCGGCCTGGAGGTTTCCAAGGACGCCAATATTACCTTCATCGAGAATACGGCAGGAAAATTCACCATTGTTTTTCCCGCACCTGAGAGCGCCGAGCGAACCGAAAAAGTGAAAGCGCTCGGTCAAGGGATTGTCAGGGACGCCGGGAATCAGCTCACCATTGAGTGGGTCAGGCCGGATTTCATGCGCGTAAATGGCACGGTGGATTCCGAGACTGCAGCAAGCCTGAGAGTCGAACTGGAAAAGCCAGACTTTGATGTAGATCTCGATCTTAGCGGCATCAAATTCTTCAGTTCACAGGGCATCGGTATGCTGGTCCGCACCGAGAAACGGCTCGTTGCAATCGGATGCCGTCTTCGCCTTCTCAACGTTCCAGAAGTGCTCATGAACGTTCTGAAGATTTTCAGACTGCTCGCGGTATTGGAAATTGAGAACCACACGGACGGCGACCTCATGCAGGCATATCGTTTTTAAGGACTGTTCACCTTGCCTTACAGCAGGGTGTAGCCTTTTTCCGATATTAATAGAGGTCGCTGTTTACACACTCTCGCCTTACACATCGAGCCTCTCCATTACCCATCGGAATTCCTGCTCCAGGCTGCCAATCAATGTGCCGCCGCATAATTCTTCGCGGACCTCTTCGGGGATGACCAGCCAGGTGTAGGTTTCAATCTCGAGATGGCGGGTGCTTGCGTTTGCGTTCAGGTGGTCTATCGCTGCCTCGAGTTGCGGTCGCGTGGTGTGCATATTGGGAAGCTTTTCCAGAAATATGGGGACGTGAAAGTGGCAGCGCCACTCCGGGTAGGCCTTCCATTTTTCAAGCACTTCAGGAGAGAACTCATCAAGGTCGCGGAGCGTCACTCGCTGATCGTTGTCCATCGCAACAACCTGGTGGAGGTAACGCTCTTCGTCGAACGAAAGCAGTTCACGGATGCCTTCCGGATTGTGCGCCGGCTCAGGGATCGACAGGGCGCAGGACAGATGCATCTTGGCTATTGGGATGCCTTCTGACAGAAGCGTGGAAAGTGATTCTCCGAGGTCTTCGAATTCCACGGCCTGATGGCAGCAGTCGTAGCAGAGGCCGAGGTAGCGTCTGAGCAGGCTTTCGGATTCATCGGCACTGATGCCAAGATCCTGGCTCAGGGTCTTCTTTCCAAATCGATAGATGTATTCATTAAACAGGTGAATGGATTCCGAGGTGCGCTCAAGCGTCGTCCAGGGTTCGGGCTCGATACCGAGCTGAATGAGTTTGCCGGTTTCGTCCTCGACGCGTTTCAGGTGCGCGGCGACTTTGGCCATGCTGGCCGCGATGTTCTTGAACACTTCTTCACCATGCTTTGTCGGGCGAAAAGCCCCGGACAATGTACTGATGCTTCCGGTCTCGCCTTCGGGCAGAAGGCTGGCGAGGACATCCGCGACCCGGCAAGTGTGGTCGATGCGTTCCTGTTCGGTCCAGTCGGGCAGGTAGACCTTTTCCTTCACGCGACTGGAGTGAAAATCTCCATAAGGGAATGCGTTTATTGTGAACAGGAAAAAGCCATTCGCAGATAGGAATTCTTTGAAGCTCGCCAATCGTACCGGATCTTCATGCAGCGTTCTGGCGGCCTCGGCGGCCATCCAGATGCCGAGCCCCATTTCCTGTTCCGGGAACAACCGCTTTTTTAAAGGAAGCGTGAAGTCTTCCAGAGACGATTGCATCTGGTCGAGTTTTTCTGAAGGGTGGACGTTCGTGCAGTAGCTGAGCCTGAAGTTGTTTAACCGGGGCACTGGGTCGGTTACTCCAGTTCGCTCAACTTTACCGGCCTGCCTTCCGCTGCCGAAAGGTCGGCGGCAAACACTACTCGATGTGATTCAAGAGCAGTATCAAAATCGGTCAGCGGCATGACTGAATCGCCGTTTATGCTTTCCACAAACGCCTGAAACTGCGGCTGGTAAGGATGGTCGGAGACGTCACCTGAATCGATGAGCGTTGTTTCGAGGGTGCTCCATTTATCTTTGACCATGCCGTTGAGCTTGTGCGAGTAAAAACGGTTGTCGAGCATGCTGCCCTGGCTGCCAACCAGGTGGGAATGGAAGTAGTAAGGCTGCAGGCAATCAATAGATGAGGTGCATTTACCAAGAGCCCCGTTTGTGAATTTGAGGATGCTTACGCTGGTGGTCGCGTATTCGTAAGGCTCAAAGATCTCACTCTTGGACTTAGTCTCATAGCTGGTCACTTCTTCTACCTTGCTCCCCATACACATGAGGAGGCAGTCCAGCGCATGACAGCCAGCGGTCAGCAGAGAACTACCGCCGAAATCCTTTTTGATGTTCCACTCATACTGGCCATACCAGGGCCCGATGCCGTGGTAGTAATCGATCTCACCGAAATGGATTTCGCCCAGAAGGCCTTCATCAATGACAGACTTGACGAGCTGGAAGTGTTTACTGAAACGCACCTCAAAGCAGACGCACGCCTTAACGCCAGCCTCATTGATGGCGGCCTGTATGGCCTTGGCGTCCTCCCAGGTGATGCAGATAGGCTTTTCGATAATCAAATGTTTGCCGGCCCTGGCCGCAGCAATCGCCTGCTCCGCATGCAGTGGGTGCGGCGTACAGATATCAATTACGTGAATATCAGGATTCGCGAGCATCTCATCGAAGTCGGTGTATGCCTTGAGCGGCATCCCATACTTCGCAGCGAGCGCGGCCTCGTCATGCTCGCGGCGGGAACAGATCGCCGTGACGTTGGCGCCTTTCACGTTCTTAATGGTTTCGATATGCGCCCCTGCAACCCAGCCAAGACCAACGATACCTATGTTTATGTCGCCCATGATTTCCTCCGAGAGTAATGGTTAATGGTTGTTGGTTGATGGTTAATCCTGACAGAATCAATGGCAGCGGCTTTCAACCATCAACCATTCTTCAGTATTTTGCCTTCGGCGTCGCGGCGAAGATCGCTTCCAAAATCGTGCTCCGGACGATATCTCAGGGAATGGACAGCATGGCCAACTTCCCATCGGCTTCCGAAAGTATTGGCAGCGATGTGAAATATCCTGTAGCGATCTGACAGCTTAAAATCAAGGGCCATTTCAGCCGCCTGGGCCACATCACGCAAATCGACCCAATCGGGATCAAACTCCTGGCCTCCCACCTCTTCCTCAATCACCATTTTCGACACACGCAGACTGATGACTTCGAGCCGCGACTCAATCGCGAACTGATAGGCCATTCTTTCCACGAGAAAGTGTGCCAATTGCGTGACCTCGGTAGCCGGACGCGGCTTGAATCGCTCGTCCACCCAGTATTCGTCCACCTTGTCTGTCATATAGTCGAGAGTGGAAAAATGAATAAACCGGCGAACGCCGGCCGCGATAGCCGCATTCATCAGGTTGTAGGTGCCTCGGGTCGCAAAATCGAGCACATGTTGTTCGTCGCCGCAATCGGTCGGCAGGACGCCGCAATGGAGGATGATTTCGACATTGTTGAGAAGTTCGCAATCGCCATTCAGCTCTCTCGGATCGAGAAGCTTCCCCTTGGCGGGCTCAGATTCCGCGTCGGTGAGCAAGACCTGGTGATTGGCGGAAATGCGATCAGCGATTCTTGAGGCGAGTGGTGTATTCGCCCCGGTGATGAGGATTTTCATGGCGCTTCTAATCCCAGATTTGCGCTGTGAAATCAAGCGTGTTCTGTTGAATGAGTAATGAGTAATGAGTAATGAGTAAGCAGACCTTAGACCTTGGACTTTAGACCGCGGGTGGTCTTCGTCTACGGTCTAAATCCTGCTCGTCTTGTGAGCCCGGCGTAGGCATGAACATCGGGACACACTTACTCATCACGTATTACGCATTACTATGAAACTCCTGATTATTGGCGGCAGCGGTTTTGTCAGCGGCACACTCGCCCGAATTGCATTAGAGCAAGGGCACTTGGTCACCACGGTCACACGCGGTCAACGCAAAGTACCGGAAGGTGTCCAATCCATCATCGTGGATCGCAAAGAGCGTGAGGCATTCGCTGAGGCGATAGAGTCCCATGGCGGTGAATGGGATCTTGTGGCCGACTGCATTGGTTTCGCTCCCGAGGATGCCCGGCAAGATATCGAGTGCTTAAAAAACCGAGCGCGACATCTGGTTTTCATTTCTACGGATTTCGTTTTCGATCCCTCTGACCGTGTCTATCCGCAGCCTGAGGATGGGGCTTATCGAGCAGACAACTCCTACGGGCACAAGAAACGATTGTGCGAACTGGAGATACTCAATGCAGACACCGGCAACATGGACTGGACGATCCTTCGTCCCTGTCACATCTACGGCCCGGGTTCGTTGCTTGGCTGCCTGCCCACTCACGGCCGCGATCCGGATCTGCTCCAGAAGATGAAAGCCGGCCAGCCACTCGCTCTTGTCGGTGGGGGTCATTTCCTGCAGCAACCAATTTTCGCTCCGGATTTGGCTGCGCTCATCTTGAGCTGTGCAGGTAATAAAAGCTGTCAAGGTGGCATCTTCAACGCCGCTGGCCCTGACATCATCGAATCAAAAAAGTACTACGAGATCATTGCTGACGTCCTGGGCGTCCGGACGAGTTTTGTTGAAATTCCGGTTGATGAACATCTGAAAGTGAGCCCGTCGCAAGACGCCTTCCTCTGCCACCGCATTTACGATCTTACTCGCCTGAAGGAAGCGGGAATGAAGGCTCCGTCGACATCAATCCAAGACGGTCTGAGGCTGCACGCCGAAAGCCTTCTGAATCCGAGGTAAGAGTGCTTCAGGATTCAGTCACAAAATCGCCGACTTGAGCAAGGTCTCCCCTGTGTCCAGTCCTTATGATGAATTACGTATTACTCATTGGTCTGTCTTTTCATCCGCATTCTCCTCCGCGCCCTTTTTCGGGTCCTTCTCTAAACCCAGCTTCTGCCGAGCGCGGTCTGCATAGTAAGAATCGGGAAAACGCTCGACCAGGATTTCGAAACGGTGTTTGGCCCGTTCTTCGTCGCCGAGCCTGACGAGACAGAGGCCGAGCGCGTAGGTGGCTTTAACTTCCGATTCGGCGGACCTGGTCGTGAAGAGCAGAAATTCCAGAGTGTCTTTCGCTTTTTTGAATTGTTTAGTCTTCATGTAAAGCAGAGCGAGCTGATAACTGGCTTCCGCGGCCAGCCAGTCGTCCGGAGAGTTTCCGGTGGCTTCGAATTTCTTGATGGCTGCCTGGGAGTCGTTGAACGTCAAATCAACCATTGCCGAGACGAAATAGATCCAGGTGACTTTGGCGATTGTGTTCTGCTCAAGCTCTTTGAGCTGGGTTTCGTTCAGGCCTTCGTACCAGCGAATCAGTTCACCGGCCTCTTGGGGGAGATCGGTGCCGGTTTCCGTGCCCGTTGCACGTTTCAGGTACCAGACCATCATGCGGTCAACGAACGCTCGGAGCTTCACCGGCTCTTCCATGGAGAGCAGATGGAACTGGTGCAGCGCTTCATTCAGTTCGCTGGCCTTGTAGAGCGCCTTTGCGTAACCCTCGCGAATTTTGAACCGCTCATCGAGATCTTCAGTGCCGGCCATGGATTCTTTGAAGTGCTCGGCAGCGCGCTTGTAAAGGCAGAGGTCGAAATAAATCCACGCCAGTTCGTAATCAATTTTGTAGGCCTCCAGGCCCTCACCGAGCTCCACCTTCATCTGTTCAAGAGTGGCCAGCACGCTTCGGTAGTCCTTGAGTCCCTTGTGAATTTCCAGTTTGAGCTTGTATGCGTCGCGCTTGCGCTGGGAGTTGGGGTAGCGATTGAAAAGTGCGTTGATGCTGGTGAGGGCCTCCTCCAGGCGACCGTCTTTTTTATAGGTCGAGGCCATACGGTAATAGGCTTTTTGCGCGACCTCGGGTGAGACGTTTTCCGGCCGGAAGCTCAATCCGAGCGGCTCGATAGCATCGCACAGGACATCAAACACCTGGACGTTTTCGAATGGTTCGCGCTTGATAGGCACCTCGATTCCGTTGGCGCTTTCGGCCAGGCGAATGTCCACGTTGGAGTTCACTCGAATGAAATCGAGGAAACCTCCATCAAATCGCATGTCTTTGAATTCACCGTTGACAGCCTCTTCGAGCGAAAATGCCGTTTCGTAGGACAGCATCTGCTTGAGCTGCTCCCGGGTCTTAGTCTCTTCGTCTGCGCCCGGCTTATAAATGACCAGGCGTTCGGCCGCGGCACGAGTGTAGTTCTTTGTGGCATCCCGATAATTTTGCTCGTGTTCGAATACCCAACCGACCCAGAAAAAAGCGCCGTAATAATTTTCATACGACGGATTATCGAACATCTTCAGGTATTCCTTGAGCACGATCTTCATCCGCTCGAAATCCTGCTGCTGGTAAAAATTGATGGCCAGTTGGAAGAGCGATTTCTCGCCATATTTGCTCTTGGGGTTCACCTTCCGAATTTCATTGAACGCGTCTTTTCCCCTGTCATAGAGCTCGATCGATTTGTTTCGAGGCACGATCTTGAATTTCAGTTCGAGCGGCTCAAGCAGGAAGTTCAGCGTATTCGCACAGGTGAGATCCTGATTGTCAGGCGTACCCGGCACGGCCTTGTATTCGGCCGCGAGTACGTCATCCTTTTCCACTCCGTCCGCCCACAAAATCTTGCAGTCTGTGATTTCCTCGATTCGTGCCACCACATTGAACATCATCGCATTGCCCTTATGTACGGCTCGAAACGCACCATACTTCCGGGTCATAGGCTTGAAGCGGTTATGTGCATTCGCAGGGTTATAAATTTCGATGGTCTTGATGATCTCGGCATCGGGATCGAGTTGGGTGGGATCGACTTTCAGGGTGGATTCGCCACCGGTAATGCCAATGTCGAATTCCAGTTTGTGATTCTTGAAGTCCAGAATCTCCTGCAGAAAGTCGTCGACCTTACCGGTCAGTTTGTCAAAGGTGACCTGCTTGTTTTTCAGGTAGCTTCCAACGCTTTCTTTGTCTGTGGAGCTGGCCCAGACGAACGGCATGCCAGACGCCTGTGAAACGATGCGAAGCGCGGTCTCACCGGTGATCGCTTTCGCGCCTCTGGGCCAACGCACGCGAATCATCTTTGTGAACGGAGAGTAAGTTTCTCGGATATCCGCGGTCTTGATGACCTCCCTGGGGTAGATGTAAATGCCGAAGCGGGTCTGGCCGGGGTCATTACGTGCCTCGAATGCGGCACGGCTGAAAAGCTGGCCGGCGAGGTAAAGCACCTGCAGCGTTTCCTCCTGTAAAAGAGTGGTCGACCTCTCGGCAATGCCGCGATACACGCTGCCCGCCTGGGCCAGGCGGCCTTTTTGCTGATACCAGGCAGCGATATCCATTCCGAGTTTTTGAAACCGGACATCGCCGCCGTAATCGCTGGCGAGTTCTTCGTAGCGGGCCTGGGCCTTCTGAATGTTGTCTTCGTTTTCCGATTTGAACATGGCCTCAAGGAAGGCCAACTCGATGCTCTTGACCAGGTCGAGCCGCTTCTGATCCACCAGTTCCTTCGCCTTCTGAAGGTCGCTCATAGCCACCAAGAGTTTGGGCTCCTTCACATAATTCGGATGCACTGTGCCCCTGATGTCCTGCGTGCTCGGGCTCTCACTCGCCAGGTGGCTGATGCCGCGGTAGTAGTGGGCTTCGACCAGAATGCTCTTCCACTCCGCAGGGTCGAGGCCGCTGCCGGTGTAAACCTTTTCATCGAGCAACTTGTCACACTCGCTCGCGCAGTCGGCGAAGTTTGGTGCGCGAAGGTACTTCGTCATTTGCTTGTCCATCACGGCCTTGTGATGGTGGCGCGCCAGATTGATGAGGGCCCTCACCGCGGCAGCGCTGCCAATATTCTCCCTGGCGGTTTGCTGCCAGCGAAGCACCTTTTCACGGTCGGTAGTCACCACGTTCACTTCGTAGCCCATGCCGAGCAGCGAATCGATTTCCTGCCCGGATTGCTTCACGAGCGTGGAAGACGGGTATTTCATGGACAGCTTACTGAAGTGCTGAGCTGCTTTGGTGTAAAGCGCTTTCTTCTTTGTTTCGTCCTTTTCGTTTTCGGCAAGCTTCATCGCCAGTTTGCCGATACTGAACAGACCGTGCTGCTCGTACTTGGGAGAGTCCACGCATTTTTCGTAAGCCTCGAGCGCTTCGAGCCAGTTTTCACGGGCCTGCTGAACTTCGCCGATTGCGGATTGTGACTGTTGATAACCTGTCGAATCTTCGCCAACTTGTTGGAGGTATTCGAGTACCTTGCCGGTATTCGGATTTGGCCTTGCCTTCTCGCTAAGTCCGAGCAGGAGATACATATCAGACTTTATGGCGCCGGCCGGCACCGTATCAATGAAACCACCAGTCGTGAGGTACCCTATTGCCTGATTGAAATCCTTCTTCTGATATGCAACTTGGGCGAGGACAAGTTTAGCTTTGCGCTTTAGCGGCGGGTCATAGTGCACGTTCTCAAGCCATCGAGCGGCGTCGATCAGATTTTTTTCTTTGAGCGAGATGACGCCTAGTTGCATGGCCGCGTTATCGTGTGCTTTTTCAAGACCGGAGGGGATGCGCCGGCCTTCCTTCTCGTATTCGGCAATGACGTTTCGAAAGCCGTGCACGATGCTCATGTAAAGCTGTTTGGCTTTTTCTTCCTGCCCGTGCTGTACATAAAAATCAGTGAGCACATTGTCCGAAGCAAGCTGAACCCCATATCCGAAACGGGTCTTCTTTCGCTGGACCTCTTCATGGACAGCTTCGAGTTCGGTCTGGGCTTCCGCGCCTTTTGCAGCGATGAGCTGCATTTTGAAAAGCATCAGCGGCCCGGCCCTCTGGTCGCTGGGATAATCCTGCACGAACGAGTCGATGCGCTGCCGGGCCCCTTCAGAATCCTTCAGCCGATAGGCCACGCATGCGAGCCTGTATTCGGCGACTTTTCGATTGCTGCCGGCGGGCAGGTTGTCGACGGCTTTCTGATAATAGGGCCTCGCATCCGCGTATTGCTTCATCAGATAGAGGCACTCGCCAAGCATGAGGTGCTTGGGTGCCACCTCGGAGTCCTGTTGCCCCTTGACCTGATCCTGAAGGATGCGGGCCGCATCTCTGTAGAGTCCGCGCTTCATAAGCGCGGAAGCCCCGCCCGACTGGGCGCAGAGTGTGGGTAGGAGGAGAGGGGCGAGGAGGAGGGAGGCCAGGTAATTCATGGGGTGGGATCGAAGCAGAGAAGCCTGGAATTGCTATCCGGCGTGTGAATGGTGGATGGTGGGAAACGGAATGCTGGAAAACAGAGGTCGTGAATGAATGGGACAGTTGGGATGAGCGGCGTTACTCCGTTTCCGCGCTTGAAGGCGTTACACCAAGTCTACTTGGCGACTTTGATCACAACCTTCCCTGTCTGCTGGCCGGACTCAAGGTACCGATGCATGTCGGCGACTTCATTCAGTGACGCCACGCGATCGATCACTGGCCGGCCGAGTCGGCCGGCCTCCATCTGAGCGAGGATAGCTCGAAGTTCGGTTCGCGTTCCGAGGGTTGAACCGAGCACGCTTTGGCTGCGGCGATAAAGCGTGGCGAGGTTGATAGTGACCTCCGCGCCGGTGGTCGTGCCGCAGACGACCAGTCTGCCGCCGGTGGCGAGAGCAGCCATATCGTCCCCAAAAGTTGCGGCGCCTGCATGATCGAAAACGACTGCGCAGCCCTCACCACCGGTCAACTCGAGAACGCGTTCCGACACGTTTTCATCCCTGTAATTGATGACCTCGTCCGCGCCTTGAGTACGTGCGTGTTCGAGTTTTGCGGAGGTGCTCGACGTGGCGATGACTCTTGCTCCGAGCATCCGGGATATCTGAATGGCCGCAGTACTCACTCCGCTGCCCGCCGCCTGGATGAGGACGGTTTCTCCCGCTTGCAGATTTGCACGGGCGATCAGCATGTGCCAGGCCGTGATGTAGTTGACAGGGACGGCCGCGGCTTCCTCCCACGAGAGGCCCGCTGGTTTTGGAATGCAGTTGATCGCAGGAACGGCACATTTCTCTGCATAGGCCCCGTCACGATGCGCGCCGAGAAATTGAAAGCCGGCGGACATCGGATCGATCCCGCTCTCAGTAGCGGCTGTGTTCTTCTTGCCGACGCAGGGGTAGACGACGACTTCGTCTCCAGGCTGTAGCGCACTTAGCTCACCCGCTTCAGCAACCACGCCGGCCATGTCTGTCCCAGGCACGAGCGGCAGTGGGAACGGCCGTGCCCCGCCCATGCGGACCCAGATGTCGAGATGATTCAGTCCCCCGGCTTTGACAGCGATGATGACTTCATCGTGCTTCGGTCGCGGATCGGGTCGCTCAACGACTATCAGGTTTTCCGGGCCACCGTGTTTTTCTAACCATACTGCTTTCATGAGTGCTCCAGTTTTCTGTTAGATGGTAACTGATCCGGCGCGACAGCTTCTGCTTTCAATCTTGATCTGAGTCTCCGGGATATTTTTATTCATGGCAAACCCAGGACAATCCATCATTTAACCTTGAATGCATGCAGGGCGTCGCCGTGCCTCAGGTACAAGCGCCCTTCGGCGATTACAGGATAGGCCCAGGACTGGCCGCCGCCCCCACGCGGCAGACGGAACTGTCCTGTCAGATTGAGGCCGGTGGGTGTGGCTTTAGCCAATCCGACTCTTGCGCCTTCGTTATAGAGAAAGAGCATGCCATCGGCATAGATGACTGAGCCTTTACCGACTCCGCGTTCGGCATACTTGAGCTCGCCGTTGCTTGCATCCAGGCAGATCCACTGGGAACCATGAGCATTGTGCGCGGAGCCATAAAGATAGCCATCTACCCAGACAACACCCCCGTGATGATTATCGAGTTCGGTAGTCTCCCAAACTTTGCTGACGGAGGCGCCGTCACGGCTGGCGTTCAATTTGAGAAGGACGCTCCCCTTGCCGTAGCCGCTGGAAATGAAGATGTTTCCCTTTTCAAAAATCGGAGTCGGTGCGGTGGCGCCATGAGCGGTTGGATGATCGAACTTCCACAGGAGTTTTCCAGTGCTGGCCTGGATACCCACGGCTGCTCCTTCCGTCATCGTCACAATCTGCGTGAGCCCGCCGTGGTTAACCAGGATTGGTGAGGCGTATCCGGGTTTCTGGCCCACGGAGTTGCAAGTCCAGATTTCAGCCCCCGTATTTTTATTGAGCGCGACGACGCCTCCCCGGCCGCCTGGATAACAGATTACTTTGTCATCGAAAACGAGCACTGATTCGGAGATGCCCCAGGTGATTTGCTGTCCGCCGTATTCCTGCAGCACGTTCCGATTCCATACTTCTTTTCCGGTGCCCCCTTCCAGGCATGCAAGATTGCCGTTGGGACTCATGTAGTAGAGTTTGCCGTTGTCATAGGTCGGAGTGCCCCGTGACCCTGGCATGCCTGTGCCATAGCCTGGTCCGATAGCTTTGCTCCACTTCAGGCTGCCGTCATCATTTATTGCGATGACCGTGGCCTGGTTATTGACCCGACCTGCGAGGTAGATGGTGTTGCCGACAACCGCCACTGAACCATAACCATCGCCCATTCCCTGGCTGGTCCAAAGGAGCGGTGGCCCTTCATCCGGCCATTGTTTCATCAGGCCCTGTTCCCTGGATTTACCGTCTCTGGCAGGGCCGCGTAACTGTGGCCAGATGTCGCTGTTTGAGTCTGTGGGTTGTGAACTTGTAGTTGCAGTTGCAATTGCAGTTACCTTCTTCACGGTCTCGCCTTTAACCCAGCCGCGCTTGCCGTTGAGATCGACACCAATCCACGCATCGCGAACTTTGAGAACCTTCATCTGATCACCCTGCATTGCCGTAGCTGTTACCTTCGTGCCAAGAGAAAGCTTTACGCTTTCCGCAGTGACCTCAACGGTATCCCCGACCTGAATCTGGGCATGAATTGTATCTGCTGCAAAAACGACAAAAGCCAACGCTATCAAACTGTGTCGCATCTTTTGCTCCTGATCACTCTACAGTATTAAGGGGGAAAGATGTTACGTTAACGAGACGGCCGCGTCCGCCATGCCAACTAACAAACGCTTACAAATTGGCCAGAATTCTGATCACGTATTCCCGGGCCGAGAGGGTTGCCGGCGTGAGCGGCGCCCAGTCTACGTGCTCTAACTCTACGACGAGATAGCCTTGGTAGTTCGCGTCGAGGAGCAGCTTCAGGAGCGGCTCAAATGGAAGCTCTCCGTCACCGAACGGAACCGGTTTATCGCCAATCTGATCACGTAAATGAACGAGACCAATGCGTTCAGGGAAGGTTTCTGCCAGGGCCATGACATCTTCTCCCGCTGCCAGAAGGTGGCCGGTGTCCAATAGGATTTTCGCCCGCTCCGGGACTTCGGGCATCACTGCCTTGTAGTCATCGAGACCTTCCAGCCGATTACCTTTGTGGTTGCCCAGATTCAGAGTGAATCCCGGCACACGCTCAAGAAGGGTGTTGACGCCTTCAATGAAATCTTCCAGCGCCTCGTCATTCCTTTCGCCTCCCTTTGTGTTTGCACAAGAAAGCCTCAGTGCACGTGCGAGATGGATATCCCACTCAATCTGCCTGAGGTTATAGGCCAGGTTGCGCTCGTCACTGTCGGCCTTGCGGCCGGTAATGTTGCGGATGTTGAGTCCGCTCAGGGTGATTTCGGTTTCGTCGAGCTTTTCTCGAACGCGGCGCACGGACCAGTCAGGATGTACCGGCGAGCTCTCAGTCCAGGTGCGGAAGAGTTCGATGCTGTCGAAGCCGGCATCTTTGGTGAGTTGGAGGGCTTCGGGGAGAAGATATTCAGGACAGACGGTGGTGCTGCAGGAAAGTTTCATGTGGTGACCTGGAATGCGGATACTTGTTTCGACATCCTTCGACAGACTCAGTTTTTCAGCAAGTGATGTGGCATAGTGTCCCTCGTTTAGTGAAGTCTGTAATCTGACTCACGTGAGAAACTAAAGCCAGACCAGTAGCGCCAGTCTCAATCCACAAAGATGAATTCATTCAGGTTCAGGATGCCACGACATGTATTTGGGAGACCGTGGGACGTTGCATAGACGGACAGGATAGCCAGTTCCGATTCAGTCGGTTTTCTGCTGAGCGCGAGCTCAAAAGCGCGTTCGATCTGGGCGCCAGCTTCCGAATATTCCTTTGAGATGCGAGCTGCGAAGTGCTCCGACATGGCAGTGATGAATTTGTTATTCAACAAAGAGAGCGCGGATATCGGAGTGAGGGTTTCATCCCGTTTGGCAACCATCAGGGACGGGTCTGCGCAGTCGAGCGTTTCCATGAAAGGTTGCTGTGACGAGCGTGGCAGGAAACGATAGACGGACCGGCGATGCGTCGTTGGATCATTCGGGTCGTGCTTGGCGTATTCGTAGTGAGGTGAGTGTTCGGTCAATTCGAGAACAAAATCGCGGAACCCAGGCCCATACATTGTGTTGTCCAGTTTGCCGCTGACTGCGAGTACGGAATCTCTGACACTTTCGGCGTCGAGGCGACGGCGGTTCATTCGCCAGAGGTAAACGTTGTCGCTGTCGACGGCCGCGTTCTCCGGGCGGGATGCGGAAGACTGGCGATAGGTTGCGCTATTTAAGATGGTCCGGTGAAGGGCCTTCAAGGACTGGCCGCCGTCTCGGAACTCGACTGCCAGCCAGTCGAGGAGTTTGGGATGGCTGGGCAGTTGTCCCATCTTGCCGAAGTCGTTTGGTGTATCGACCAGGCCTCGGCCAAAGTGATTCTGCCACACTCGATTCACAATGGAACGCCAGGTCAGAGGATTGCGTTCCTCGGTAATCCATTCGGCCAGGGCTTTCCGGCGATCTCCTTCGGTGTGATTTTCAGGAAGAGCAAATCTTGCACTCATTCCGGAAATAAAGGGCACTGTGCCCGGCCCGGCTTCACTGTCCGGGTTAGTGACATCCCCTCGCTTCAGAATCCGGATTATTCGGGGCTTGCCTTTGGTCGGCTGGTGGCCGCCTTGGGGGGCGAAGTCTGTGGCCGCGGCGTAGACCATTTTACCGTTGGGCAAAGAGGCTTGGGATTTCTTGGTCTCCTCTAATGCTTTTTCAAGTTCTTCCCTTTCCCTTGTCAACTCCGGCGTAAAAATCCTGGAATGCAGAGCCGTTCGCTCTGACTGAATTTTTGCGAGGTCTTCGGCCGCCTTGGGGTCAGCCAGTTTGTAGTGGAGACCATCTACGAGGTTCGTTCGCCGCCAACGCACGGGGGCTTCAATGGAATCCAGCGAACTCACCGTCTTGCCGAGGGCGATGTTCCTGCCCTCTTTGTCCAATATCTTCAGTTCCGCCAGAGCGAGGATGTAGTCATTGCTTCGGAGGGCAAGTTTGGTTGCCGTTACCCTGATGTACCTGGTTGCAACTCCACCGGCTTCCACCCGCTGTGGCAGGACGCCCGGATTGGCGACGTCGGCCTTTGTGTGGTCAGCCAGCATCACTGTTTCCTTCGCGAAAGAGGGATCATCAGATGCCTCAATTTTGTATCGGACAGGAAAACCAAAGCCGGCGAGGATGTTGTTGAAGTTGTCATAACAGCCGATGTATTCGAGGCCGGATATTTCGGTTGGTTTGTCCAAATCTACCTGCACCCACTTGACGACATTCTGATTCTTCTCGATGTGACTGTGGTAGCCATACTCTGGGGTTTGAGAGCCGCCGACTCTTGCTTTCAATTCATCGATGCTCTTGTCGAGGGCAGACAACTTGCCGCCTGCCGCTTCGTTCATCTTGTCTTGAAAAGCCTTCAATGCCTCCTGCTGCAGCTTCTGCTGTTCGGCCAGTTCCGTTCGCTTCTTCTCAACCGCGGGATCGGTGTCATAGGTTCTGTCTGCCCGGTCTACCGCTGCGAAAACCGCCTGCAGGCTGTAGTAGTGTTCCATGCTGACCGGATCGAACTTGTGGTCATGACAACGAGCGCACTGCACGGTCGTGCTGATGAAGGTATTCATCACGGTACCGACCATGTCATCCCGGTCGAGGTTGCGGCTGCGGCGTCCGTCGATCTTGGATTCCGGAACTTCGACATGTCCGATGAAATCCCACGGTCCAGCCGCCAGAAAGCCGAGAGCGATGATGCCGTCCCGTTCGCCTGGGAAAAGGACATCGCCGGCAATCTGTTCCTTTACGAATTGCGAGTAGGGCTTGTCATCATTAAAGGCGCGGATGACGTAGTCCCGGTAGGGCCATGCATTCGGACGCAACTTGTCTTTATCGTAGCCGTGCGAATCCCCGTAGTGCACCACATCGAGCCAATGCCGGGCCCATCGTTCACCGTACTGCCTGGAAGCCAGCAATTCATCGACGAGTTTTTCGTAAGCTTTGGAATCTTTGTTCGAAACGAATGCTTCCACCTGCTCCGGAGATGGAGGCAGTCCAATGAGATCGAAATAGAGCCTCCTGATAAGGGTGCGGGGCTCCGCGGCTGGGGAGGGGGCGAGGCCCTTTTCCTTTAACCTAGTGAGGATAAACCGATCTACGATTTCCGACGGATCGGTTGTGCGATCGATGCCTGGAACTGCCGGTCTCCACAGCTCACCCAGCGACCACCAGGTCTCGGCGAGTAATGGGCCGCAGGACAAGAACACAAAAGGGAGGATTCGCAGCATATTATTATTGGAGCGAATGGGTCGCTCTTTGCAATGCCCCGAACAATTCTACGGAGCGTCAGACTTCTTCCTGAAGAGAGTGATGGCAAAAGAAGTTTGGGCAAGAGAATTGAAAACAGGCCAGGAGAGACAGAGGGAAGGTGTAATAAAGTCTCGTTCCTTTGCCAATTCTGGCGCTTATTCTCCCTTGGCCGGTTTCGTTCCCGCCCATTTTGATCCTTGCACGAGCAGGCGATTGAACTGCTCGTGCTTGCATGAGGGGCCGTCGTGCCCAAGAGCAAGGTAAAAGACGCGGCCTTCGCCCCATGGTTTCGTCCAGGCGACCGGCATGGCGCCGCCCTTCCATAGTGCGGTGGCCAGCACATGGACGCGTGGGTCGTAATCGAGAATGTACTGTTCGTCTCTAACGATAAATTCTTCCGGCACGTCTTGAGTGATTTCGTGTTCGGTATCTACCAGGCTGACCTGATAGTCGCGATAACGCGGGTGCGTGGTGAAGTGTCCACCGACGAGTGAACGGTATCCGGGCGAGCCGCGGAATGAGTCGGCTGCGGAGTGGATGCCCGCGTAGCCGTTGCCCTTGCTCAACCAGTTGGAAAGTCCGTTGAGTTGAGCATCGGTAATCTCGCCGACGGTGTAGTGGAACACGAGAAGTTCATAATCAGCAAGGCTTGTAAGAACATCAAGATCTTCTTCAACGTAGGTGACGTCGAATCCATCCGCAGCTTCGAGCGCGGCTTTGGCGGCTGAACCAACAGCTTTGTAATCGTGAATAGC
The DNA here is from genome assembly GCA_027625095.1 of Planctomycetota bacterium. Classification (GTDB taxonomy): domain Bacteria; phylum Planctomycetota; class PUPC01; order JACPCR01; family JACPCR01; genus JAQBXN01. Next base: position 58,288 of record JAQBXN010000024.1, read on the forward strand.
CCCGCCGGCGAATACGAGTGTCTTGAGTGACATTGCTTTGCTCCTGTTTTGAAATGGAATTTCTGAGTGGCGCGAGAGGTTAGTGCTCGGGACTGCCGAAATCAAGCATTTGAGATCCAGGACGAAATCTGAAATAAAATGCGGGGAAATGGGCTTCATGCAAGGCCAACACTTCGTTACTCAGGAAACATGCACATGCCTGTCTTATCCAATGAAGACAAATCCTTCTTCAAAGCTAATGGCTATCTGGTCAAGAACGACACCCTTACGAAGGAGCAGATTGATGCCGCTCAGGACGCGTTGTGGAGTGGCATTGAAGCAGACCGCAAAGATCCTGAGACCTGGATCAACGCGGGCCCCATGGCCCCGGTCCCGGGATCGCATCCAGCCATACGAGCGACAATGTTCGACTCTCCGATTTTTGATATGGCTGAGGAACTGGTCGGCAAAGGACTGCTGAATCAAGGCGGAGCGGGGCCGCATCTGCGTTATCCGTCCGGGCAACCTGAATGGTCTCCCCCTGAGCATGGGCATCTTGATGGTTACTACACGCCGACGAACGGTGTGCCTGAAGGGACAGTCGGCCGGTTCACGATTGCTGTAACCATTTATGTCGACGAGGTCGTTCCCCATGGTGGTGGCTTTACGGTCTGGCCGGGCTCGCATCTCAAGGCATGTGAGTATTTCAAGGATCACTCACTGCTGAGCATCAGCGGCGGGGTAGGCAAAGATATAGGCGAATGCAAGGAAATCACGGGTCCTGCCGGCACGGTCTGCTTCTGGCATGGACGAATGTTCCACACCGGTGCCGCCAACAGCTCGGATCGTATTCGGATGGCCCTCATCGCTCGGCTTTCAAGGAAGGATATGTCTGATATCCTTTTCGAAGAACCGGACGATATTTGGGAAAGTTTTCCGGCGCTGCAGGAGGTGTAGTAATAGGGATGCGGGAGTTGGAGTAACGGCTATAGCCGTTACTCCAACTCCCGCATCAATAGCCTCAAAGTTTTCGTACTGAGTTGATGAAATCTTCCGAACACACAATCAACAGACGCGACTTTCTCTGGCAATCCGGGGGCGGTCTTGGGGGGATTGCCCTTGCCAGTCTGTTCAGTTCTGAAAAACTGAATGCCGCTGAGAAGAGACACAAGCTCGGCAGCCCGCAGTACGCTCCTAAGGCGAAACGGGTGGTGCAGATGTTCATGTCTGGTGCGGCGAGCCACGTGGACATGTTCGATTACAAACCGCGGCTGATTAAGGATCATGGAAAGAAGTGGGATGCTGGTGAACAGGTAGAGCTGTTCCAGAGCAGCCCGGGCAATACAATGGCTTCGCCATGGGACTGGATGGAATACGGCAAATGCGGAAAACACTTGAATGATGTCGTATCGCCGCTTGGACAGCATGTGGATGACATGGCGTTTATTCACAACCTGGTAGGTAAGGCCGGGGTGCACAGCACGTCCACACTGCTGCAGGCGACCGGCTTTCAATTGCCTGGATTTCCGGCCATGGGCTCGTGGGTAAGTTACGGGCTGGGTAGCATGAATGAAAACCTGCCAACCTTTGTGGTGCTGCCAGACCACCGCGGGTTTGCATCCAACGGCACGAAGAACTGGAGCTCAGCTTTTCTGCCGGCACAGCATCAAGGTGTCATTATTCAGCCTGGGGCGGACAATCCGATTACGGATCTGTTTCCCCAAGGAAAATACATCTCGAAAAAGGGTGATGCGGAATTGCAGTCTGTGATGGGCAAACTGAATCGGATGCACGAAAAGGATCGGCCAGGCGATTCGCGACTGAATGCCCGCATCCGTTCCTATGAACTCGCAGCGCGCATGCAGTTGAGCGCGCCCGAAGCGCTTGATGTGTCCAAAGAACCGGAACACATCAAGGAGATGTACGGACTGAATTTGGCGAGTAACAAATACCCGGCAAATATCAATACCCCCGAAGAGACTTATTTCTTTGGGCAGAAATGTCTCCTCGCACGACGCCTTCTTGAGCGGGGAGTCCGGTTCGTTCAAATCTGGTCAGGGAACGACAATCGTTTTCCCCGGCGCAACTGGGACTCCCACGAAGACATCAGCCGCGATCATGGCCCGCTGGCCCGCGGTTTTGCACACGGAGCGGCTGCGTTGATTGGGGATCTCAAACAACGTGGAATGCTTGAAGATACGCTCATTCTCTGGACTACAGAATTTGGCCGCATGCCGTGCAGCCAGGGCTCAAAGGGGCGCGATCACAATCCGTTCTGTTTTACAAACTGGCTGGCGGGCGGCGGTATCAAGGGAGGCGTCTCGTATGGCCCCAGCGATGAGTGGGGCTTCAAGCCGGCCGACCGAGACAGCCCAACTTACGTTTACGATATCCATGCTACCATCCTGCATCTGCTCGGTATTAACCACGAGGCCTTGACAGTGCGGAATAACGGCATTGACCGGCGGCTGACGGATGTGCACGGCCACGTCATCCAGGACATTCTTGCATGAGGCTTTGGGATTCACGCACATGAATCAAGCTGGTGGGGCAGCAAGATTCCCCCGTTTGTCGCGCCTGTCTGCCCCTCCCTTACGGATTAATTAGTTCCTTGTCGATGACCACGATCGGTGGGCCGTACAGGAGTTGTTTGAGTTTGGCGCCGCCACCGAAACCCATATTCATTTTAAAAAGTATGGAAGACACGAGGCCGACGGCGAGGGCGATACCGAGAGCTGCGGCGAAAAGGCTGGATGACTGTGGCTTTGGAGTGCTGTTGGCGAAGAAATCCTGCCGCGGACGCCATGCCTTGAGCAGGATGCATCCTCCGGCCCAGAGGGCGTACTGGGTCAACAGGAAAACCAAGAATGCGAGGAAGAATACACCGGCGATACCTTTGGGCAGGGATGCTGCACCTTTGAGGAATTGGGGCTCGATTACATGCACGGCCATTCCCGCGGGGAACATCAGAACAATGAGCAGGACCAGGGGCACGAGGACCAACATAAGCCCGGACCATGCGGCTGCAGCCGGGAGGAATTTCATCGAGGTAAGGATGTGAGGCCAGGCCCACTGGGAAGGGTTGAGGGACTTTGCAGCACTCTTGCCGGAGATGTGTCCGATCATGGCAAGTGGAGCAGCGAGAGACCCGATGGCGACAAGGATGGTCTGCACGGTAAAGCCGAGACCGAGGCCGCGTGTAAAGATCGGGATCAGGAAGAAAACCGCCAGAATCAAAAACAGCGGGATCCCCTCAGGCATGGCCATGGCAAAGCTGCCGAGCGTCGGCATGGTTGTGATGCTCCGGCCATGTAGCATCCAGCGAATCCTGAAGGTCCAGAATCCGCATAAGGTGGTGATGATAGCGGCCAGGGCTACACCGGTTCCGAGCATACAGAATAAGGATTTCATCTCCCCAGCCATATTGCCGGTGGCGATGAAGCACGGGACGCTCACTAAAGTGAATGCCGCCGAGGCTGCAGCGGACAAGATGAGCAGATGCAGAATTGCTGAGCCCATCAGCGGCTCAAGCAATGATGAAAGGATGATTCGCTGCCAGTCTCCGAGATTCTCGGGTCGGACATCATCAATCTCACCCGCCCTGACTGGCTCCGGCTGGGCGGGGCCTGATTCGGGCACCTCTTCCCCGGATTCTTCTGCCGCATGCGAAGGAGCCCTTTTGACTTCGTCTTTCTCGCCTTGGTCTTCCTCCAATTCAACCTCACCGCCAAGGAGGTCATAGGTCTGCATGCTGGCGGGGTCCGGTTCGGAAGGATCCATCTTTGTCGAAGCCTGAAGTCCTGGGCCTGGATCCGAATCATCTTCGGATGACTGTGACTGAAGCATTTCCATCAGCGCATCTTCAGGCTCGTCGGTTCTTGCTCTGACCTCGATATGCATGGCCGGTGCACTGTCGTCTTCGTTCGGCATACTACTGTCCGCGAGGGCCGAAAAAATGTCGTCATCCGAGGGCTGTTCTACATCAATAGCTTCATCCAGAAGCTCGATGGCGGATCCCAGCGCGGGCAGTGGTGGAGAAGATGGCTTTTTTTGCTGGCGCGCCTCCTGCAAGTTTGTCTGCTCGTGAATGGTAGGCGGGAGTTCCCGCGCCGGGGCCGGAGCATCTGAGGGGGCGGTGGCACGCCTGCTCTGAAGGAACTCCTCCACCTCACTTGCCAGGACGTTCCCGTCCTTGAACCGGTGTTGGGGCTTCTTTGCCATCAATCGCCCGATAAGTATGGCGAAGTCTTCAGAAACCTTAGGGTTCATCATGCGCAGGTTGGGCGGCGGCTCTTGAATGTGGCTCTTGAGGACACTGCTGATACCCATCCCGGTGAACGGAGGTCGTCCTGCAAGGAGATGAAAAAAAGTGGCTCCAAGGCAGTAAATATCGGCTTCCGGGCCGGCTTTTTCGCCCTGGGCCTGTTCCGGGCTCATGTATAGCGGGGTGCCCAGCAGTTGGCCGATTCGGGTGACGCTTACTTCCGCGGAAACCGAGCGAGCCAGACCGAAATCAGCAATCCTGACTTGGTCGTTGCAAAGCATCAGGTTCCCAGGCTTTATGTCACGATGAATGATCCCTTTTTCATGGGCCGCACCGAGGCCTCTGGCTGACTGCAGCAGGTATTGGATGGCTGCTTCCGGATCGAGCTTTCCCTTCTCTTTCAACTCGTCGATCATGGAACGCCCTTCGATGAACTCGAGAACCATGAGGGTCATGTCGTCGAGAGTTTTTATATCGAAGATTTTGAGGATGTTCTCGTGATTGAGTTGGGCGAGGGCGCGCGCCTCGATGAGAAATCTCTCGAAACGTACCTTGTCTTCAGAGAATGCGCGCTTTAAGACCTTCACCGCGCTGATGCGTTCCATGAACTGGTGCTCCGCCTTGAACACCGTGCCCATACCTCCCTCGCCGATTTTTTCGATGACTCTGTACCCGATGCTGGAGAGGTCCGGAAGTTCGTCGCCGGAAAAGCGATCCTGCCTTTCGATGGCCACGAGGGCGCCGGATGCTTCACTGATTTCGTGCCGGATCTCGAGGCTGCCACGGTCGCCTACTTTCAGCCGCGTCTGACAACTCCCGCATCGGAGCTTTTGTCCAAGGGGGAATTTTTCTGTGTCGTATTCCTTACCACAGACAGGGCATGCAGTCATGGGATAGAGTAACGGAAAGATGGAATGACGGGATGCACCTGGAATATTGCACACTCTCAAACTCTTGCACTCCGGTACTCGAATGCTGTGAACTTGACTTAAAGTGCATCCCAATTTTCCAGCATTCCAGCCGTCTGCGCGACGGAGCGTCAGTATCATTCTCTGACCGGAACTATAAGCGAAGGGTCAGGGATTTAAATTAGATTCGAGGGTTCGCCGGCCTGCCGCCCATTTGACCGCCACCTCCACCGCTGTTGGCCATTTGTATCCGTGTGATGGATTTGATGAGTTTCTTTGAGACTGTTCGTTCCAGGCCTTTCTGGTTGCGAAGTTGCACCTTAAGATCGTCTTCCATCATGATAAACAGCTCCATCTCTGAGTTGTCGCGGAAGACAACTTTGGCCCAATAGCCCTGGAAGGGTCGCTCGGCATGCGAGAATCGAAAGCCGTAGAGATCGTCTATGCTGTCCGGATCAAAGAGAGAGGCGATATGCCCCCAAGGGGTGCGCGGATGTCGATTGGCTAGAGCGCGCACCGAGGCGATGGCGTCTGCGCGATCCTGGGCTTCGAATTTGGATTCGATGGGCTTCTGCCGGGGCTTGGCAGAGATGACGTGGTCCTTAGGGATCTTGCCCTGGTTGTCTTTGAGGAACAGCCGAAGGCCAAGGTAGTACTGGCGCAGGCGATACTTGGCCAATTGCACGAAGGCGTACATCAGGTCTGCATTGGCAACCCATCGCCGATTGCGAGTGATGCTGCTGAGCCGGGAATCAGGGACGATTACATTCTTTTCCATGTAGTCCAGAATTTCGTCGGCCTGTTTGAGCTTGTCTTCACACGCCTTGAGATTCATGGAGATAGCGTCAGCCTCCATACCGCCGCCAGGCGCTTGGACAGAATCCCATTGGTTTGTGATCAGCTCAAGAGATCGTTTGAAAACATTGCGTGCGGTTCTGGAATCGTACTCGGCCTGGGAACAGAGCTCGGGGCTGTAACGCTCCATGAGTTGCCAGTCATAGAGGTCTCGCATTTCCTTTTCCTTTTCCGGGTCGGAATCCAGGATGTAGTACGCTCCGGATGTGCGGTAGGCGACCCGGCTCTGATCGTAGATGCCAAACCCCGAAGGGATGCTTCCTCTCCGCCAGGAGCTGATGCCACCGTAGCCAAGCTCATAGATTTCGGGGCGAGCGGTCTCCGGGCCGCGGCGAACGGTTCCAGTTCCCTCCCAGATATCGCCATTCTTATCCGTGTATTTGAATTCTTCGCTAACTTCGGAGCTCTGGAAAGGGCACATCCGGTTAATGACGTAGGTGGTCATTTGGCTGCGGCGGAGTTCCTGGAAGGCCTTCTCCATCAAGTGTCCGTCATCGCCACTGTCGTCATCTACCAGGATGACCACTTTCTTACCGCGTTTTACGCTTCTATATTTCTGAGCACAGTAAATGAGCGCGGTCATAACGTTTTCTGCGGTACCGGGCTCATTAGGTTCGATATGGTCAAATGCCTCCATGACCAAATTCAGGTCTTCGGTCGGTTCCAGCCAGACTTTGGGTTCAGAGCCAAACTGAACGATTGCCTGTTTGAGATTTCCAGCGCCCTCCTGTTCACGGAATTTGTGATCCATCTTTGTGATGTGTTCTTTGATGGCCTTTTGATCGTCGGACATGCTGACTGAGGAATCGATGAGCCAGATGATCAGCACGTTTCCGCCGAACTTCCGCGCCTGCTGGCTCAGCCGAACACTCATGTTATCCATGACTTTCCCGTAACCGCCCATGCCGCGGACCGTGGTATTCCATTCGCCATGCCCGAGGATGCCTTCTTCCTGAAACTCACCCATGCCGTGGCCCTCAGATCCTATCCCTCCATCTCCAGGGCCCATGAAATCCTGGTCGACCATCTCGCTGGTGTCCACAGCGCCGATTGGCTCGACCTCGATCTGCGAGAGATCCATTTCTGGTGCCTTAGTCAGATTGTCAGTGACCAGAACCGGTGCAACCATGTTTGATTCCGGGGGAGCGGTATTCATCGCATTGAATATCTGCCCAATTTTTTGAAGGTCGAGTTTGGTGGAAGGTTCGGGATGAAAGCCTATCTCGATGATGACGTCTTCCATTCGACTGGATGCGGGGCTCATCATCAGCACCTTGCCAAGGAACATGGCCGCGACAAAGTGGAGCGCTACGGAGACTATCCACCACGGTGCGGACATGATCCCTGAGCTGAGCTTGGACTTGAGTGAACGCCCACGGAGGACGTAATCCAGGCTGTCTACATCTTCATAGTCGCTGTTTGAATTCCCCCAGCTTTCATCGAAGTCATATTCTGATGAATCGAGGGCCGCTTCTTCGGGCATGCTGACTTCCTATCTTACATATAAATGGAGGCTGGATGGGGGACTTGCGATGATGGCAGAAGGGCAACGAATGTCAATAAGCTTACACCTCCTGACAAGGTCCTAGGATGCTTGGAGGCATTGACATAACGATCAAGTCTTGCCACAATCCCGCGCCCTTGTCCATGCCGGGAACGGTACAAACTGAGGGCAGGATTGGGCGCGGGTGGAGATTCTTAAGGCCAGTGCACACACAGCCCGCTGGACGATTACTTATTCATCTGACTCTGGGAGACTTTCATGAAATTTGGCATCAACACCCTTCTCTGGTGCGGTTCTTTCGAAAACAAACATCTGAAATTTATCGACAAGGCGAAGAAGCTCGGATTCGACGGCATTGAAATGGCTGTCTTCGACACCAGCGCCATTGATGCAAAGAAAGTTAAAGCAAGGCTCGAAGCCAACGGCCTCGAGGGTCTGATATGTGCGGTGATGCCTTTCGACGGTACTGGCGATCTTGCCTCAAGTGTCAAAGCCGAGCGCCAGAAGGGCCTTGATACCATTAAAGGTACGATTGACTGGGCTGCGGAGGCGGGCGTCCACACCATCTGCGGCCCCATTCACATTCACGTAGGTGCAAAGCCACCAGCAGGTCGCAAACCGCCACAGCGAAGCAAGGCCGAATGGAAGAATTGCGTCTCGTCGCTCAAAGTGCTCGGCAAGCATGCAGCGCCCGCGGGTATCAAGCTCGCCATTGAGCCGCTCAACCGATTCGAGACCTATTTCCTTAACACTGGCGAGGATACGGTCCAGCTCTGCAAGGAGGTGGGTGAGCCCAACGTTACATATCACTACGACACCTTTCACGCGAACATCGAAGAGCAGGATCCCGTAGGTGTGATCAGAAAATCAGCCAAATATCTGGGACACGTGCACACCTGCGAAAACGACCGCGGTATCCCCGGGTCAGGTCATGTTGACTGGATTGGCGTCTTCACCAATCTGAAAAAGATTAAGTATGACGGCTGGCTTGTTATCGAGAGTTTTGTCCCGCAGGTACCGGAGATTGCTGCGGCTACCTGCATCTGGCGCCCGCTGGCAAAGAGCGGCGATGAGTTGGCATCCAAGGGGTTGAAGTTCCTGAAGCGAACCTTGCTGAAGGTTTGAAAGCTCTTGAATTGTGACAGAATCCGAGTCATCCTGGAATCATCTCAGCCCTGGTACAGGATGTCCCTCCGTCTGCTGCCAGTATCTAGTCATTTCCTGCTATGCTCCCTTTTGAATCCGGAGCTGTGGGAGCCTTCAAAAAGTGATCCTTGGTGGAAGACTGTTTGGTAGCCCATCACTGGACCACTCCGGTCGCATTAATGTTTTCACTTGAGGTCGGCTCGAAACATGGCCAGCACTCTATCGGTAGTCAGCGGCCCCATACCTGGTCTTATCTTCGAACTCTCAGAGACTGAGGTCAATACGATCGGCAGAGGTTCGGGTTGTACTATCGTTCTCAAGACGGATTCAAAGGCGTCCCGCTCCCACGCGGCTATTGGCCGAACTAAGGACAGATTTGCCATTGTGGACATGAATTCCGCAAACGGCATCTATCGAAATGGTCAGCGGATCAAAAAGGCATTTCTTGAAGACGGCGATCTGTGCCTCGTCGGTCAGTATCTCATGCGGTTCTCGCTGGATCGCGCATCCATCGCCAAGTATGCGGTCGAATCCAAGAACGCCTGCCTGATCTGCCGTCGTGAGTTGACCGATGACGAGATGAATACAGGGCTGTTTGCGACCACGGAGAAAGGATATTACTGCCTCCGTTGCGTCGATGAGACCAACATGATCGGCTGTACCCTGGGCAACTTCCAGATCATGGAGGAACTCGGCAAAGGATCTGTTGGCCGGGTGTACCGCGCACGCCTGATTTCAGAAAATGAAACGGTAGCGCTCAAAATCGTGCACCGTGAGCTCGTGGCACAGCCCAAAGTGATGAAGATGTTCGTGCGCGAGGCCCGGGCAGGTCGCGGCGTCGAACACCCGCACGTAGTGAGCATTTACGATGTCGGCAATCTATATAAGATTTTCTATCTGGCTATGGAATACGTGGATGGCGAGGCGCTCATCAAGCAGCTCAACCGAGAAGGGCCCATGTCGGGTGAGAGAATGGCCCAGATAGGTGTGCAGGTGAGTTCCGGCCTGTCTTATCTTCACTCGAGAGGGATTATCCATCGCGACGTGAAGCCGGAAAACATTCTCATCAGCACTACAGGGAGCGTCAAACTCGCCGACCTCGGTCTTGCCAAGAATGTCGGCGGCTCGGCCAGCGGCTCATCCACCATTGGCGGCAAGATGCTGGGGACGCCTTCCTATATGTCCCCGGAACAGATCACAGACGCGCGGAAAGTGGATTTCAGAACCGATGTTTACTCCGCCGGCGCCACCCTCTACCGCATGGTCACCGGCCAGCCACCATTCCCACCAGGAGCTCCTTTGGAAGTGGCTAGGCGCGTCCTCACCGAAGAACCCGAGCGGGCGGACAAAATCAACCTGACCCTCGATTCCAGTATCGGTGACGTTATCGCCAAAGCAATGAGCAAGGACGCCAACCAGCGATACCAATCAGTGGAAGAATTGATGGCCTCGTTGAAGCCGTTCGCGTGATGAAGCCGCAGCGCTGACGCTCCGCGGCGGTTTTTCTTAAGTAATGCTGACGCCCGCGTCTGCACCAAAGCCATCCTTCATTCAGCTTTCACCGCTCCTCCGGTACACAGATGTCTCCCGCGACTTCGATGACTTCGCCTCTCAGTCCAAGCCATCGACGAAACGTTTCTACCAATCGAAACTCCTGGATATCAGCGGTCTCAACAGAGTGACGCATGGCCAGCAAGGTTCCGTAGCTGCCGAACATGATGAAGAACGCGGCCGCTATCGAGGCAGCGAATTTCAATAATCTCATTCGAAACGCCCTAAGCCCTACCGGGCAATCCTTTGTCAGGATCGTGCCATCCGCCCTCTGAAAAAACCTCACGCAAAGCCGCCCTTCTTTTTCTTGAATCAGGCTCTCTGCATCTTCCCGGCTCATCCCGGATATGTTGTAAACATTTTTGTTGCACTGAGCGCAGTGCCGAGCCAGGCCATCGCCTTCCATCTCATCCCATAAAGCCGGACACGGCGAAGCTACCTGGATGACGTCAAGGCTGAATGAAGTTTGTAACATGTCTGGTTCCTGTGGGTCTGGTAACAGGAGTAAAGACTAACGAGGCGTGTTTGGGTTTCACAAGATTCACAAGACATTCGCTCCTTTTGCGGACGCCTCATCGTAGGCTTCGAAGATTCTTGCAATCAGATTCCTCGCGGTTGGCCCGTCTGTTTCGGGTGTCCGGCCAGTTTCGATGCATTCGTGAAAGTGTTCGATCTCGCCCTGGAGTTCCAACCCTTCGCCACTTTCATGAAGCACCTCCTCGGTATCGCCAACGGCTACGATACGTGTCTTCCATTCGCAGTCCGCGCCCTCACTCACCAGGTCGCCGAGTGGCGTGGTGGTCAGCGTGATGTGCGCCTTTTCACAGACCGCATTCATGGTGTACCAGATGCGTGATTTCGGAGATGCCCATAGATGGCGGGTGACACCAATGACGCCATTCTTGAATCGCATCACAGATACGGCGGTGTCCTCGCCTTCCATTTCGCACCCTGCATGGGTTCCGGCCATCGAAAGGGCCTGCACATCACCGCCGAGCCAGAACATGACATCGAGCATGTGGGGCGAAGATGAAAAGAAGACGCCGCCGCCGAGGGTCTCGCGTTTTGAGATCCAGCCCGTGGTATAGCCCTTCAGAGATTCGTCCATCATCGCATCCAGCATGAAGAGACGTCCATAGCGGCCACTCTCAATGATTTGCTTGAAGAGCTGCATGCTCGCTCGGTACCGATGTGGATAAGCGATCATGAACGTTCGTCTGTTTTTTTCGGACGCCTGAATCATCTCGTCAGCCTGCTGTAAACTGACAGCGATTGGCTTCTCAAGCAGCACGTGCTTGCCCGCGTTAAGACATTCCAGGGTTACAGAGTAGTGCAGATGATGCGGTAGAAGTATGAATACGGCGTCGACCTCTTCGAGGCCCTCCCGGAAGTCGGTGAGCGGCTGGGCATTTGTCTTTGCAGACAGGGCCGCCGCCTTTTCGGGATCCATATCAGCCACCCAGACCAGGTGAACCCGTTCACCGATCCTGGAAAGCGTCTTTGCATAGAAATGTGAAAACCATCCGCATCCGATCAGACCGACTCTTAACTTCATGGTTTACCCACTAAAAAATTTAGATAAAAGAAGACGCGGCAGGCAGGACGCTTACGCCAGAAGCCACTTGCACGCAAGTGAGGTGCTCCAACAATCCCTTACCGAGACTAGTCATGTCTGAAAATTCTGAAAAAGAACCGGCCTTGCAATCTCTGTCCATCGAGCCCTTCAAACTTGTCAGTAGATTCTGGGAGCGTCGGCGACTGAACGCGGCAAGAGTGCTTCCCGACACAGAGACCATCAGGGTGACGGCCACCGCCAAAGCTGAAGGGGCATCCATTCTTATCGATGGCGCTGTTGTTCAAAGCGGGCGGCCATCACAGGAGATATCACTTTCGCCCGGGCTGAGTCTGGTGAACATCGAGGTCACTTCTGCCGATGGCTCGGCCACGATGGAATACGTAATCAGAGTGTACCGACCACTTGAGACACCGGATTGGAAATTGGTATCGAAGAGTTGTCCCTGGTCGCCTCGAGACTCTGCCGGGGAACTGGTCTTCAATGACCGTATGTGGATTTTTGGAGGCTACACGCCCGGCCTGGTTAGCGATGTCTGGCATACCAAGAATGGGATTGACTGGGAACAAGCTGCAGACATTCCGTCGGACAGCGGCGTAAACATTCCCATCTGCTTTACCCACAATGGACGCATGTGGATGACGAGCCAGGATGGACAATTCTTTTCTTCCGCTGACGGGCAGAGTTGGGATCTCGTGCTCTCCGAAGTCCCATGGAAGGGCAGATACGGCGCCGGCTCGGCGACCTTCAATGGCCGCATGTGGGTGCTGGGAGGTATCAAAGAGGGTGTACCTCAAAGTGAAGTCTGGTCGTCCGGGGACGGCACACAGTGGAAACTGGAAACCGGAGCCGCGGAATGGTCTGGCCGACAGCTTTTTGGAATGGTCACGGTGCACGATGACAAGCTGTGGGTGATCGGTGGTGGCATCTCTAACTATCATCCCTTCAGGGCATACACAGACGTTTGGAATTCAGAAGACGGTCGCTCCTGGGAGCAGGTAACCGAGCACGCTCCGTGGCCTCGTCGCATCTGGAGCAACGCGGTCTCCTATGCGAATCGCCTGTGGGTTGTCGGTGGCTTTCACGCCGAGCCTGACTGGAGGAATCACAACGACATCTGGTATTCGGCAGATGGTGCGGAATGGCATCAACTGGAGACCGAATCGATCTGGTCGGAACGGCACGAGATTTCAGTGTATGTTCACGACCAGCGTTTATGGGTCATTGGCGGAAACGCATGGCCCCTGATGAACGATGTCTGGTCTTTGGAAATTGACGGCCTGACATTCGTGACCCAACCGGTTGTCGATGAATTCGTGGGCGCAGAATACACCTACCGGGCCCGGGCAGATTTCAATTCGAGTTGCGACGAGGTTCGATATCGTCTGGTTGAGAGCGCGGGCTGGTTGACCATCAACGAAGAAACCGGATGTGTGCGCGGCACGTCCCGCGATGCTGGTGAATGGCCAGTAACAATAGAGGCAAGAGACGCAGCAGGTGAAACCGCTCGACAGAGTTACAGGCTGCACGTGGCGCCAATCGGGGCATAGTTCATTACATGGCTGCTGTTGGTCGCTTCGAGTCCTGGGGGCATCAGGCCCCGAATTCTTGCGAATCCGACTACCCAAATGAAGCGCGAATCGAATAACCGGATGGAAGCTACCTCAGCACCTTGCCAAGGTCTTCTATGATTTGCTCCGGCGGGTCGAACGGCAGATTGATCGGCTTGTGGGTCATGGAGCTGACGTAAATGCCAAGCAGCAGATCGAATTCAGCGAGGGACTGCGCCAAGTGGGTCGGATGCACCTTTTCGTCGTCTTCAATCCACTCGAAAGCGGCGTCGGTCAGGCCGGCCTGTCCGAGGACGTCCTCGTCGCCATACTCATGTTCACCGCGTTCGTAGCCTTCGGGCGTGCTGAGTTCCCACCAGTCCATAGTCCATTGAATGAAACCGCGGGTGCCGAAAACGGTGATGCGTTTGTGACGGTGGTTGTGCTCACGCTCGCTGATCGGCGGGGCACTTTCGTGACCGAATGTAACCAGGGCGCGGACACCGTTCTCATAATAAATAGAAGCGGTGGCATGATCCGGTGAAGGCTCTCGGCCGCTCAGACTTTTGGCGCCGGAGACCTGCCCAAAGACTTTGGTCGGTCGCGAATTATCGATATAGGAGGATACAAGCTGGAGCACATGCGGGCCCTGATTTACCGGTGAGTTTCGTGCGCTGGCGTCAATGAAACGAATGTCGCCGATCCGCCCTTCACTTACGGCCTTCTTGAGTTCCAGATTACGCGGATGAAAGTTGAGCTGCGTGTTGACAATAAATTTGGTTTTCGATTCCAATAGGGTCCGGATATCCCTCGAGTCTTCGGCCTGAATGGCAATCGGCTTCTCAACTATGACGGCGGGGACTTCATATTCTGCGGCGATACTCATCAGTGAGTAACGGATGGTCGGCGGCGTTACGATGTGGAGGAGGTCGGGTTTTTCCTTTTCCAGCATCTTCCGCATATCGGTGTATCGAGTGTCGATGCCGAACTCATCGCCGAACGGATGGAGACGCTCTTCGGTCACGTCGCAGATGGCTGCGAGCTTGCCTTTAGTAACGTGTTCATAAGCTTTGGCGTGTCCTTTTGCCCGGCCGCCACAACCCAGAAAAACTGCTTTCATCGTATGGATTTTCCTGTCAGAGAGATGGTTGAATCTAGGCGCCAATCTAAACCGCCGACCCGATGATTCAACCTGTACGCCGACTCCTGAATGCTATCAACCAGCTTCTGAGGTGTTCTTTAGAGCTCGCCAAGTGAAATCGGCTTGCTGAGATGGTGGTCCACACAATCCAGAATTTCTTCTGTGGCTTTCGTCATTTCGTCTGAGCCGGAGAGCATGACGATGAGTTGTTCTGGTTTGATGCCTTTGATAATGCTCGCCAGCCTGTCGCCGTTGCTGGCCACCTCAAGGGTGTGCAGCATCTCCTGGATGTTTCCCGGACTACCGCATCGTTTTCAACGAGAAGGAGAGGTAGGGCGTGACGGGGACCGGCGGTTCGATCGGTTGTTCTACCGGGAGGAGGATCTCAAGACCTGCCTCTCGGCGATAGGCCCACTCCAGTTGGTGATAAAACTCCAGAATCAGGAAAAAAGTGACGACCTCTGGAAGAGATCGTCACTTGATTGGGCGTCGCTTGCGATCAGTTCGGCTGCAGCTTCTTTTCTGCTTCGGATTTGCGGATTTCCGCTTCTTTCAATTTGAGCTCTGCGGCCTTGATGTCTTCCTGTGCTTTCTGAAGATCACGTTGCGCCTTTTCGACGGCCCGCTTATTTGTTTCTTCGGTTTCTGCTTTGTTCTTTTCAGCTTGGGCTTTTCTCAATTTAGCTTCCGCTAACACTTTCTGTTCCTGTTGGAGATCGGCTTCGGCCTTCTCCTTTTCACGTTCTGCCTTCCTGCGTGTGGCCGCCGCGGCTTTCTGCTTTGCGGCTGCTTCATTAGCCTTCTTCTTCGCTGCGCTGAGCTTTTCTTCCTCGGCTTTCTTCTTGGCTGCGGTTTCCGCTTTCAGTTTGGCTTCTTCCGCCTTTTTCTTTGCCTCGGCCTCTGCCGTTGCTTTTGCGGCTTCTTCACTGACCTTTATCTTCGCTGCGCGAAGCTTCTCCTCCTCGGCTTTCTGTTTTGCCTCGGCTCCTGCCTTAAGTTTGGCCTCTTCCTCCTTTCGCTTATCCCTGGCCTTTTTTCTTTCCAGTTCTTCTGCTTTTTTCTTTGCCTCGGCCTCAGCTTTTGCTTTTGCAGCTTCTTCTTTTTGTTTCAGGATGGCTGATTGCCGTGCCTCTTCAGCGGCGCGTGCTTTTCCCTCAGCTTCCTGTTCTTGTGCGTCGAGCCTGGCTAAAGCCTCTTTCGCTTCCTGAGCAAACTCTTTACCAGCGCTCGATACTTTGCTCAGAGCTTTCCGTGCAGCCCCAAAATCATTCGCCGCGGCGAGGGCCATTCCGTAATCGTAATTGATGTCCGAACGGTCGTCTTTGAGGGCGGCACGCCTCAGATGATAAGTGGCGACTTCAAACTCTCCCCTGCGGTAATGCACAAGTCCGAGAGTGTGGAGTACATCGGCATTATACTTATCCATCTGCTCGGCCTTGACCATCAGGGAGTAGGCTTCTTCGAGATTGCGGTTCTCCCTGGCAAAGAGATAGGCAAGATGGACGATCGGGGTCGTAATATAAGGATTCAAGGATGCGGCCTTGCGGAAGGCGGCTTCGGCCTGCTGTGAATTCCCGAGCTGCTTGTGAGAATAACCAAGATTAATGAGGGCAAATTCATCAATAGGATCCATCTCGACGATGGCTTGATATTGTTCGGCTGCTTCCTTGTACCTGCCGCGCTGGAGGTGAACCCATCCGAGATAAAACCGGCCGCTGGTGCCCTTGGGGTTAGCACGAATGGATGCTTCCGCACTGGAGAGAAGATCGGCGCGGCGTCTTAACGCGCTGCTGAGCTTCTTGTGGAGGCGATCGTATCCAAAGACTTTGCCGGCATTCGGGCCTGAAGTGTTGAGCAATTCAAGGGCCTTTTCGAGTTCGCCGGCATCTTCGTGCACTTTTGCCTGGGCGAGGATCTTCAGATTTTCCTCCTTCTCTTTGCGCTCGGCCTCCACGCGCTTGAGCTCCGCCTCCTTTTCTTTTTGATCGGCTAACTCACGGGCCTGCCGTTCCTTCTCTTTTCTCAGCTTTTCTTCTTCCAGGCGCGTCTTCTTTTCTTCTTCAACCTTCTTGCGGGCGATCTCACGTTCCTTGCGCTGCTGCTCTTTCAGGTTCGCTTCTTCTTCGCGTTTTTTCTGATCGGCGAGTTCATTCTCACGCTTAGTTCTTGCTGCCTCTTCTGCTGCCTTTTGGCGAGCCAGTTCAGTTTGCCGGGCTGCTTCCTCTTTCTGCCGCTTTACGTCAGCTTCTTTCTTTGCTTCCTCTTCTTTCGCTTTCTGTCGTGCTAAAGCCTTCTGGCGCTCCACATCCTCTTTCTGCTGTTTAGCTTCTGCCTTGAGGCGGTCTTCCTCTTCTTTTTGTTTCTCTCGTGCAAGGGCCGCTGCCGCTCGTGCCTTTTCACGCTGTAATGTTTCCTCTGCCTTCTTGCGGGCCTTTTCCTCGGCGGCCTTCTGGCGGGTCAGTGCAAGTTCGGCTTTTTTCTTGGCCTGCTGTTGGCGTTCGGCTTGCTCTGCCTTGTCGCTGGCCTCTCGCTCGGTTGCAAGTGCCTTTTTCTCCTCGTCCGTGAGCGGCTGGTTCTGGCAGCCATTCAAGAGGATTGTTGAACTGATCAATAATGCCATTGTCCACTTCGAAAGCGTATTCGAAGATCTCATGGGTGGTCTCCTGCCTGGTTTAAATGTTGCGGGTGTTTTTGAAAGATTCGAAGGCCGGGCTCGCGGTGGCTCCGAATGAGGCGGAAAACATAACCGATAGCGGCTCTGTTTGAAAGTGCCACCGGTTGGCATCTGATTACTTCTGCCGATCAGAGCTTAACGCCAGATTTTTCGATCAGATCTTTAAGGAATGTGTCATAGGCATCGCGATCCATGGGGATATCGACGGTAGTCTGCTGGATGCCTGACATGATCATCGCATTGGCGATTTCGATGGAGTGGACGCCTTGTACTGCCGGCGCCACCAGTGGCTCGTCATCCAGGATGGCGTTGATGAAGTTATTTGTCATCAGTTTGTGGCCGGCTTCTCCCTGCGGATCGATGAGGATGCGCGTTTGTTCGGGCTTGGCGAAGCCGCTTTGGCTTTGTTTGATGAAAGTACGTGAAGAGATCGACAGCTCAATGAATTCGATCTTGCCCTCGGACATGCTCAGTTTGCCCCTGTCTCCACAGATTTCCCAATGCCCGCTTCCGGGCAGTTCTCCCGTGGTGGCGATAAAAACGCCGGACGCGCCATTGGGGTATTGCCAGTATGCTGTAACGTCATCCTCGACCTCGATGTCATGGAATTTTCCCAGATTCACGTGGGCATGAATGCGGCTTGGAGATCCCAGCAGCCAGTAGAGCATGTCGAGATCGTGTGGGCACTGGTTGAGCAGGACGCCTCCACCCTCGCCCGCCCAGGTTGCCCGCCACGAGCCTGAATCGTAATACGCCTGAGTGCGAAACCAGTTCGTACCGACCCACAGCATGCGTTGAAGTTCGCCAAGCTGCCCGGACTCGATAATCTGCTTCACGCGTTTCCATCTGGGCAGTGTACGCTGCTGGAACATGACTGCGTATTTGAGCTCCGGATGGGCTTCTGCGACGGCGTTCACTTCGGCCGCGGCCTTCGCTGTGACAGAGACGGGCTTTTCCGTGAGGGCATGAATGCCTCTTTGAAGGGCAGCTTTCGAGTATTGCGGATGAAAGTAATGTGGGGTAGCGATCAGGACTGCATCTACCAGACCCGAATCGAGAAGCTCTTCACCAGTCTCAAACCCCTGAACTCCATACTCGTCCGTCACCAGTTTGAGGTTTGCTGCAAAGCTGTCGCTGGCCGCGGTAAATTTGAGGCGCGGAATTGCTGCAAACTGTCCCATGTGGCTGCGCCCCATACCGCCACATCCAATGACTCCCAATCTGACTTCGTCCATGTTTGGCTCCGATGATTTTCTGTGTCTGTTCCGGTAAAGAGGACGCACTTTAGTCAACCTCTTTATAGATTCCAGTAAGACACTGCTTTCGCCTGGGTGGAATTTGAGTTGGCCTGGACGAAGGATCATGGAAACTCATTATCCTCCGGTTCGGAACGGCAGAGCAGCCGCGAGTCTCTTTCTTCAAACCATCAGAAATTCATCCTCAGTGTTAATAGACAATCCCCTCGGCAATTATCGTTTCCTGGCCGGCATTGCTCCGTATTCGTGTGGCGTGGTGGCCATGTCCGGGTTTGAGATAGTTCACGTGACCTTTCAACAGCCGATACCATACCGGTTGGGATTCGAGCGAATAGATTGCCATCTGGAGGCAACGAACAGACCGAGACACGCGCTCTGTGGAGCTGAACTGCGATTGCCGGCTCCCTTGAGTTTTGAAGGCTTTGCTGATTTCAACGGAGAATACCAGTCGGTTCTGTCTGATCGTGGTTTGATGGTCGATGGATGTAACCCAATCGCGAGGACGAATATCGCGCCGGCAGTCAGGCCTCCAGAGCAACCTTCGCTCTATGCATTTTCCTACACCGTGCTATCGGAGGCCGGTTCACCCGCCTTTATCGTGGCGGGAGCAGGCGATCTGGACGATCAAACAAACCTCTGTACCGAGGCCATTGTCCGCCCCAAAGAAACAGGGGAGGACGCACTGCGAGAGAAGGCAAACACAGTGATGGGTGTCATGCAGGCCCGGCTTGATGGATTGAATGTTGGCTGGGCAACTGTGACGGCGATAGATGTTTATACAGTTCACCCGGTTCAGCCGTTCCTGGTGGATACAGTGCTTGGACTGGCAGGTGATGCGGCCATTCATGGTATCCGCTGGCATTATGGGCGTCCGCCGATTGAGGGGCTGGCATTTGAAATGGATGTTCGTGGCGTGAGGCAGGAAATTTGGTTGGAGCCGTGAGGCCTGGAGCGACTGACTCTTGATGATTAAGCCCGACTTGAGCGATTATCAAGACCCCTCTGGGTCATCCCGGTTTCCCTTCTCTTTCAAAGTGCGCGCCCATGTCAGCCTTGCCTCAGGCCGAGCCAGTACCGGAGATGCCTTGAGGAGGGAGAAATACACCTGAGCAATAGAGGAAGCCTATTCTTCGGGTTGCCTGTAATTCCCTCTTTTGATTTCCATCCACCAATTCATGGTCTTTTGATCGCCCTTTGGTATCCACTCTGCACGCCAGTCCATGAACAAAACTACGGCGCCTCCTCTATGCCGATAGTCAATGCCGTTAAAATTTCCGGTATTGACAGCGGAATAGAGCATATCTCCATCAGCAATAGCCGGTACCCGTGTCGGGCGCGGGTACATGCTGATCCGCCGGTGAGTGATGTTTTCGCTGGTGCGTTCTTTTCGATTGTCACCGATGACCAGGCTGTTTGCGTAATACTCTCCGCCTTCAGGGCACTGCCATACTTTGTGTGTGCCTCTGAAATTGCCGGGGATAAACGGCGCCTTCAGATTAGGATCAAGGTAAGTTCGCCAACTGCCGTCTGTCTGGTTGGCAGGCAGCCATCCATCATGCTTTATGCAATACATTTCTATCGCAGCCCCGACCTGGCGAAGGTTGTTCGCACATTGGCTCATTCTTGAACGAGCTCGAAGACGATCGAACATCGGCACCATCAACAGAACAAATAACAAAAACAGCAGGGAGATAACCACGAGTTCAACGGTTGATAAACCTGCCTGATTCCTCTTTGTCAGGTGATGGGCCAAGAGTCCTCTTGGCCAGCGAACGATTGTTGTCATTTTCGCTCTGGGAACAGCAGGAGACATGGGCCTATCTGGGGCTGGGTAAGGGCCTGAAGAGTCTGACAAGCTGGAGTGACCAAGTCCTCTTCACGCAGTTTTTTGACCAGAACGCTCCTCATCCCGTTGGGCACGGGATTATAGATAGGGGGCTATCCCTGTCAATGGTGGCCTAATCCACCTTGTTCGTCCAGATAGCCCAATAGATGGGCCCGATTGTCTTTTCGCCATACTCGTTGATGAGCGGAATGCCGGCACTGAATTTTTCAAGAGGCAGATCCAGAGCCATCCGATGGGTATGACCGGAGATGAATTTGAGAAGGTTACCGCCAATCCCCTTTATTTTCTCGTCCGTTGCCTGATGCCTGGACTTGGACGGATCGTAGTGACCGACATATATGTTTTTAGCGGTAATATCTCCTCGATGGACTTCCTGAACTTCATATTTCAACACGTAGGTGTAGTCGAACTGAGATGGGTCCGGCAGGCGTCCCGGCAACTCGACCAGCTTGGCTGTGACTTCGAATGTGCCGAGTGAACTGACTTCCTGAGTTTCGCCGCTATCTTTTCCCCCACTGAAAAGCCAGACAATGAATGCAAGGAACACAACTCCCAATGCAACGAAAAAACGTATGCGAGGCTTCAATGGGGCGCTCCTTAGTGTTGGGGCACGGCTCGGTGGGCCGATGACGATTCAATGATGGAACGGAATGGCCGAACATCAAACGATGCAGTAGTTAAGCAAGGATTCGGAATCCATTCGCCAAGGGTCGCCTCAAAAGCCACGGCACGAACGGACTCCAATATAGCGGGCTTACGACCGACTTGGTGGCGAACCTTTAATCGCGTGGGATTCTGATTTCTGATGTCTGGAGTTTTGAGCAGGTAGGACTCATTGAGCCGGGCTGGCCCGTGGATCCGGAATCCGTCAAGTCAATTACAGTGCGGTGAAGCAGCGTCGAGCGGAGACCATTTGTCCCTGGAAGCAATGGAGACTTTAGCTTATGCCAGACCCGAACAAGCTTGATTTATTGATACGTGCCGGACGCCTCTTCTGCTCGGTCAGTGGTATGGATGGACCTGGCGCTGTGGGTGTTAAGGGCGGACAAATTGTTGCTGCCGGTGCGGAGGTCAAGATCGCGGCTTATAAGACATTTGAATTCCCTGACGATCTGTTGCTGCCGGGACTCGTCGACCTGCATGCCCATCCGGCCCGGGGCGGATCAAAATTCGGAGTCGATCCTGATATCGAATTTCTGCCACGGGGTGTGACGACGGTCATGTCGCAGGGCGATGCGGGCGCGAACAACTGGGCGAGCTATCACGAAAACGTCATCAGGGCATCGAAAACAAGAGTGGTTATGGCGATCAATCTTTCGGCCTCGGGGGAATCAAATGAAGGAGGTTGCTTTGATGTCCTGTCTGATGTGGATGTCGACGCCTGCGTTCGCGCGATAGAGGAAAACGGCGCTGATATTTGGGGGATTGCCATGAACACCGCGCCTGTCTGTTGCGGTGACAATGACCCGAATGAAATTTTCTTGCGGGGTCTGACCGCAGCCGAACGTACGAATCGTCCTTTACTGGTGAGCCCGCGCCAGATAGAACGGTTGCGGGCCGGAGATGTCGTCACCTATTGCTTCCACCCCATGGAAGACGGGCTTGTCAAGGATGGCCGAATCAGGGATGAAGTCTGGGCAGCCCGCGAACGTGGTGTCCTTTTCGACGTCGGGCATGGTATGCAGTCCTTCAGCTTTGAGATTGCCAAAGCGGCCATCGCGGAAGGTTTTTATCCCGACACCATCTCGACCGACCAGTACCTTCGTCACGTCGGTTCTGTGCCCCAACACGATTTACCACGAACACTTTCCAAACTGCTGGCCGCGGGTATGCCGGAAGCAGAAGTGTTTCCCAGGGTGACTGCCCGGCCCGCAGAAGTGCTCGGCCTCGAAAACGAAATAGGCTCGCTCAAACCCGGCACTTGTGCAGATTTAACAGTTCTGCACTGGAACCCTGACGCCCTGCCCCTCGTGGATGTCAGAGGCACGGAAAGGCCAGGTGGATGCTGGGAACCAATCCTCACAATTCGCAACGGTGAGGTGGTGGGGCCGGCCTCGTGACTCAAGATAACCAGGACACCCCATGAAACCGATGTTGACCACCACCCGAGTGGCCGCCGTGACCATGCGGAGCGAGATGGGCTCGCCGGCCAAGAATGTCGAACGGATCAATCACTGGGTTGCGCAGGCATCCGATCCGGGGGCATCCTGCGCTATGTTAATTCGGATGATCGAGACAATAGCGCGACTCCCAGTCGAGAGACTTCTCAACCAGTTGAAAGGTAATTTCGAGGGCTTAATCGCGTGACTCCCCATCA
>JAQBXN010000152.1 GCA_027625095.1 Planctomycetota bacterium
CACGACTTCGTCGCTCGCTGACCCTGGGCTACGTTGTTTAACGCCTTCGGCGTACAGAACTCGTCCCTGCGAAAATTTGGGTAAAGACCAGGGTTTTCGCCTCACGGAGTTATATCGACCTGTAATTTCAGGCTGGAAAGACACCCAGTGGTATTCCCAGATTCATTTAACAGTTCGACCTCCGGTGCATTTGTATTTATCCCGAAGAGGTTAAACCCAATACTGTTCAGTGAAGCCCGTTCAGCGCTCATCCCCCGGCCCCCCAACGGCAGCCTAGCTCGCAGAAGGGCTCGCTGCCGATGGGGGCGGATTGCCTGCGACAACATAGCAGTAGGATAGGCTTCCAGCCTGTCCAGCCTGTCGTGGCACTGCCACGACAGATCTGCTTATCTCATTGCGGCATATGGGCTATCGCCCATATGCCTGGACAGGCTGGAAGCCTATCCTACGACCTTCGGCCTGCTGCAAAGCCTGTCAGGAAGGCTTAGCTGAACAGCATTGGGGTTAAACCCCAGAACCCAGGGTCAGTGCCGCGCCGAAGGCGTAAGCGCCACCGCCGCGTGAAGCGGCGCAAGGTCATTCATATTCGCCGACATCTGAAGGAATTGGTCGAACTCGTCGAGCGCGGCGATGTACCGTTGGAAGCGCTGACGAAGTCAGTGCAGGGCTGGATCAATCATGTCAGGTATGCGAATACTGTTGGACTGCGGAAGGGCTTGCTGAACGGCGTGCGGGTGACGCCGCGGAAAAGCTGAACCCAATCTTGCCGCGGAGCGTCAAGCCCCGTTCAAAAAAAAATTTCGTGGGGCTTCGCCCCGAAAACCAGAGATCAGAGAAGATCAGAGATCAGAGAAGATCAGAGATCAGAGTGAAGAAATGGGGGACAGACACAAACGAAAACCGATGAAGTAGAGCCGGGCATCGGGTCCGCCCCCGCGGCGGTAGGCGCAACGCACGCGAAGCGAGTAGTAAGCAAACGACCCGCCGCGCAACACGCGGCTTTCGTTTTTCTTGTTGAAATCTTCCAGATCCTTTCGTGGATCGAATGGGAATTTCATTCCAGACGACCGCGTCCACTCCCAGACGTTTCCGCTCATGTCTTCGCAATCGTACGGGCTGCGTCCACGCGGGAAGCATCCGACGGAGGATGTCGTGTTAATTCCTGTGTCACCGTAGTTGGCGTTGTCCGGTTTGGCTTTATTCCCCCACGGATAGATACGTGCGTCGTCGCTGCCTCGGGCGGCCTTCTCCCACTCGGCTTCGCTGGGGAGAGTCACGGTAAGAGTGTGGGCGTGTGGGAGTGTGGGCGTGTGGGAGTGTGAAGAAAGCCAGTCTTTGAGATGGGACTGAACCCAGGCGCAATAATCCAGAGCTTCATGCCAGGAGACGTTGACCACCGGGTGGTTGTCTTCGCCTTTGAGGCAATCCGGATCGCCGGGTTCGAAGCCGGTGTCTTCCACAAACGCCCGGAACTGGGCCACGGTGACCGGGAAGCAGGCCATGTAAAACGTCGGCAGAGTCACTGGATGCTGCGGCACCTCACTAAGGAAGATCTTCAGGCTGTCATCTTCGCTGCCCATGGTAAACGGGCCTTCCGGTATCTCGATGAATCCGAGGAACGGATCGTTTGGAAGATATCCGCATTCGCGATTGAAGCGTGGGTCACCGATGCTGCTGAGGGTGTTGCCGGCCTCGGCGCGCTCCACCGGGCTCAACAGGCCTTGCTCCAGAATCCGAACGAGCTTCTTACGTACCTCTGAGGCTACTTCCTTTCCAAGGTTACGTCCTTCGGCGCGATGGATGCCGATCTCATGGAGTACTTCCCCAGCGAGCCAGATCTTTCGCAACCCGTCCCTATTGTTCTGCCCGCCGCGTTTCGGGCACAGCTCTGCCACAAGGGCGAGCGGACGATCCAGGTCGCCGCCGAGATACCAGAGCTTCCCCGCGGCCAGCAGAATGGCGACCCGCCAGTAATTGCCTTTCTCGAACAACTCCGCCGCACGTTTGGAAAAATCGCCTTCGGAGGCCAGGTACGCGCCGGCCAGGTATTCCTGAAAGGTACGGTGTGGGAACGAGTACACACCGCGCTCCCGCTCGATAAGGAGTCCTGCCCGATGCTTCATGGTCTCCGTCACCCGTTTGGCCCAGTCGAGGCTGTGCCGGGGATGCAGTTCGGCGAAGGCGTCCTGTAATTGCTGTTCGGTGATGTCCGCGGTTTTCTTTTCTGAATCAGAATCTGACTGGCCGCTATGGGCATCAAAGGCCAGCTTGGCCAGGGCCATCTTGAGGTCGATATCACTACGATCGGTTTCCGCGAGCAGTTGACGCAGGGGCGGGGCCTGCCGATCTCTACCTTCGGCCTTTAACTGGTCCCAACGCCAGAGCAGAATATCGATGGTCTCTTCATACAGCAGGGCCCGCGCCTCAGGCAGTCGCCCACGATGGGTATGCACCAGCGACATGACCGTCAGCAGCAACGGATTGGGCGCCAGTTCCCAGAGGTCGTCCCGCCGGACCGCGCTCTTCAACCGATCTGCCATCCAGCCGGAGTTTTCGGTCGGCACCCCACCCAGCCGGGCCTGTTCGCTGTACCAGGCATCCACGAACCGTTCTATTCTCGATTCATCAAGAGGGGCCAGGGTAAACGGGGTGAAATCCTTTAACTGCCACTTCTTGTCCTGATAGGAAAGGGTCCGGCAGGTAACCACAAAGCGGCATTCCGGATAGCGCCCGGCAAACTCGCTAATGGCATCGAGCACAAACTTTCGCTGGTCGAGGGTCGGTATCTCATCGAGTCCATCGAGCAGGACTAAAGCCGTACCTTTGTTAAGCGCTTTTTCGAGTGGATCGAGCGCCTCGGACAGATTCTTGGCTTTCAGTCGTTCGGCAATGAAATTCAGCAGATGTTCGGGCTCAGCGTTTCCTTTCTTCGGCGCGGTGCGGGCAAAATCCCGCAACACCACGGCAATCGGAAGGACGTCTTTGTCTGAATCCGGCCAGTTGGAAAGACGCTGCAACCAGCCTCCTTCAGGCTCCAGCCCGTATGCGGCCAGGCAAAGCCCAAGGTGATTCAGGAAAGTGGATTTGCCCGAGCCAGGGTCGCCGAGGATGACGGAACATCGATGGCTGGTAATGGCTTCAATGGCGGAGAGGGGAACGGTCTCCTTTTCGTCGGGGTCGGGGATGGAAAGAAGTCCGTCAGGCATCTCTGCCTTTGAGGGTTGCCACCTTCGCTTTGGATTGCGGCTCTCTATTTCTCTGGTCGAAGTCGTATCGAGATCCACATACACCTTCGCCAGGTCCATTCGTTCCCCACCGGCGGTCGCATCGCTGGCCCCGATATCAATACCCCGCAACGGCAGATGCCGGCACGTGGCGACATAGACTTTTCGATATGCCTCAAGCGCAGCCTTCTGGTTTCGCGGTTTTCGGCCGACATAGACATCCCCATGCACCTCACCAATCGCGATCCCGCGGTCACTGGCCGCCACCGCATTCCCGCTGCCCGATTGCGCTACGGCGCCCGATCCTTCGACCCTGGCATCCATCTTGATAGATAACCCGGCCACCGCGGCTTCGAAGGTGTCCGTATCGATGTGGCCGGCATCCTTTGCGGCCTTCAATTTTTCGATGCGTTTTGAGTTATCGGACATGTCCTGTACCTCCGCGATCCTCAGTATGAATGTTCCTGGAGTCTAAGCGCACCCAATTCGTTTTCCGCCTACTCGACATAAATGAATTCGTTGAGGCTCAGGAGTACCTGGCAGAAGTCGGCCATCGCGAGAGCTTTGGAATCAGTGCGACCCTCCGTCTTATATGCCTGGTTCTGGCGGTCAATGAACGCCCCGGTGCTGGAGGACTCCTCGCTATCCGGCTCCCGGCTGAGGGCGATCCGGTAACCGGCGCGTACGGCATCCGCTGTTGACTTCGCAAGCATGGGGCTGAGGCGCTTGGCAAAACTCTTCGAGTAGTTTCGCATCCGCTCGTTATTCATCAGCATCAACGCCTGGGGCGCTATTGTGGTGGTGTCTCGCCGGCCGATGCTCACCAGGGATTCCGGAAAATCAAACAGCACCATGGTCGGGATCAGGTGGCTGCGCTTGACCGTGAAGTAGATGCTCCGCCGGCTCATCCCCTCGTCAAGAGTGCCTTTGCCATACATCTGTTCGTCGAGTGATCCTGAAACGAAAAGGAGAGCGTCCCTGACGGCCTCGGACTCCAGCCGGCGTCGCTCCCATTGCCAGCGCAGTTGGTTGCCCGGGTCGGCAGCTACCTTCTCTTTTGAGGAGGCTGAGGACTCCATGTAGACCGAACTGTTCATGATCATCTGGTGCAGCCTTTTCAGCTTCCAGCCGTTGGCGACGAGGTCGTCAGCCAGCCACTCGAGAAGCTCCGGATGCGACGGCCGTTCCCCCTGGAAGCCGAAATCGTTCGGTGTTCCGACGATTCCCCTGCCGAAGTGATGGTGCCAGAGTCGATTCACCATGACCCGGGCGAGCAGATTGCCCGCACCGTTCTCCACGTCAGTTATCCAATTTGCCAGCGAGCTGCGGCGGTAAGAGGTTCGCCAGCCCTTGGGTGGAGCTATCAGCCAGTCCTTTTCTGTCTTGCCGCCACGCATCAGCACCTGGAGGAAGCTCTGAGAGGCGACCCCCTGTTTCTGATCCGTGTCACCCCTGTTGAGTAAAAAGGTTTCCTCAAAAAAATCCGCTCCCTGGGTGTGGTGGCGGATCGGCTGGAAGCCTTCGCTGGCGACCATGACCTTTTCAACGCTCGGACGGGGTGCGCCTTTCAGATGCTCCTGAACGGTCTGATTCAGCTTGAGCCACTCCGGGTCTTTCCGTTTGTACCAGCGCATCAGGTTTTGCTTCTGGGCTGCGGATAACTCGCCCTTCCCACCATCGAGAAGTGAAAAAATTTCTACCAGTTCCTGAGGCGCTCCTTCTTCCAGCAAAGGCACCGGGCGCGCCTGCGTGCTGATAGAGAGCCGTGGCCGGCCGATGTTGTGGCTGGTGTTGTTGTTGAAGAGCATGGTAATGGTCAAAGCGGTGCCGCCTTCCAAGCCAACGTCGGTCTCGAAGTCCCACACTGCGGCGTGATCTTTTCCGAACTGCGGATCGACGGCCCAGGAAGATTTCTTATCACCGTCTATCGTCAGGCTGACGTGGAGGTGATTGCCCTGATTAAAATCTGCCCGTGGGTTCACCAGTTTGATCTCTACCGGCTTGCCTTTCCCGTCCAGTGGCGCCGCGGTGACGTGGAAATCGCTCAGAGCAAAGTTGCCATTCCCAGCCCTGCCGGGGCCGCCACGGGTCATGGATTTATCTGCCAGAGGCTCCAGCCGGATGGAGGTCAGCCCCTGCAGGTTGGTGTGAGCCACAAAAGTGTATTCGTCAAAGTTCGCGTTTGTGCCGGAGACCAGGTAAGAGCCGTCTTCAAGCCTGGTAAACGTCGCCCCTTCACGGGACTTTGTTTCGACCATGTCCAGAATCATCCAGGGCGATTTCGGCGCCTCACCTTTTGGCCGATTGGCCAGCCATTGCTCGAAACGGGCAGGAAGCATCTTCTCCTCGAACTCACTCAGAGCCTTTGCAATCGGCTCGTGCTCATTATCGAATTTCGCTTTGGCTTCCCTGTAGCTCGCAGGGGTCAGGTCCAGATCGATATTGCTGCGGACGGTCGTGGTAAACGTGGACAGCAACCGGTAATAGTCGCTGGCAGGAATGGGATCGAATTTGTGGTCGTGGCAGCGGGCGCACCCGATCGTCATGCCCAGCATGCTCGTACCCATGGTGGCGGCCATATCATCGAGGGCATCGTACCGGGTTCGTTCCACTTCATTCTTGGTAATCTGGGTCGGGAAGACTCCGGCGCCAAGAAAACCGGTCGCCATCATCGCCAGGGAATTGTCCGGTTCGAATTCATCGCCTGCGAGCTGCCACTTCACGAACTGGTCGTATGGCAGATCCTGGTTCAGAGCCTTGATCACAAAATCCCGGTAGTGGAATGCGAAGGGCCGGTCGTAATCGTGTTCGAAGCCGTGGCTTTCGGCGAAGCGGGCGGTATCGAGCCAGTGTCTTGCCCACCGTTCGCCCAATCGCTCGCTTGCCAGGAGAAGCTTGAGCAGATTCGGCCAGGCGTCCTCCGATTCGTCTGAAAGGAAGAGATCGATCTCTTCCGGTGTGGGCGGTAGACCGGTCAGGTCGAACGATGCCCGCCGCAGCAGCTTCAGGCGCGGGGCCGGTTCGTTCGGTTCGATGCCTGTTTCTTCGAGCTTGCGGAGGATAAAGAAATCGATGGGCGTGCGGCACCATTTCTCATTCTTCACTTTCGGCAGTTCGACCTTTCTGAGTGGCCGGAATGACCAGAATTCTCGGTCCTTGTCCGTCACTGTCATGGCCCTGGCGACTTTGGCCGCGAGCTTCTCCGCCAGCGGTTTGTCGTACGGCGCCCCAAGATTTATCCATTCGGCAATGTGGGCAATCTCTACCTCAGAAAGTTTTGGCGCCTTATGGGGCATGTGCGGCTCTTCCTGATGCCGAATCTGTTTTACCAGCCGGCTGTTCATCGCGTCGCGGGGAACAATGGCGGCCCCCTCTGCCCCGCCCTTCAGCAGCGCGTCCCGATCGGTCAGGTCAAACTTGCCCTTCACCTTTTTGACACCGTGGCAGTCAGCGCATTTTTCGACAAGAACCTGCCGGACGTGTTTCTTGAACAGATCCAGCCCCTTCGCCATTTCCTCACTGTGTTTGGCCGAATCTATGGCTTCGGCAAACAGGACAGTCGGCGCCAGAACAGTCGTCAGTAAAATCCACGAGTGCATGATTGGCCTTCTTGAAAACATAGTCAGTAATTCTCCGTTTGAAGGGAGTATAAAGATTTACTGCCGAACTTCTGCGCGTCGTGCGTGTACTACCGTAGCAGCTTCTCAATGACGTAATGACGTAATGACGAACAGGCTCACCCCTTCGGTGAGAGCTGGAGATGCCAGCCTGCTGTCGAAATCTAAGTGCATGCAAGCTTACGTATTACGTATTACGTAGCTCCGATTGGTTACGACCAAAGGCTGCCGCAGGCGTTTATCAACCGAGCGCAGGCTCACGAACACGCGCTGTTGATCAGGTTTGTCCAAGAAAGCCAAGCGCTTCCCGGAGGTAGGGGGCTGGCTGGTCTCGCCGAATACAATGGCCGGCGCCTGGCAGCCGTACGGTTGTGCTCCTTTCCATGAGTTTGCTGGCCTTCTTCGCTCGCGCTGGCGAGACGATGGCTCCGAGTTTTACATCACCTGTTACCAGTAAAGTTGGGCATTTGATTCGGGAAGCCGTCTCCGTCCAGGGCTCATCAAGCCCCTTGAAAATCTCGGCAACATTGGGACTCACCTGCAGCTTCGCCTGGGCCCAGGGCTGAAATTCCTCATCGGGCCAGGCAGGACATTGCACTTTCCCGGAGTCAATCACCTGTTGTAAGGATTGGGATTTACGAACTTCCATGTTCTTCCGGATCTCCAGGGAACGCTGTTCAAGATCCACTTCCGGGTCTTCGTCTCGCCAGGGCGGGTCTTCGAGAATCATGGCTGATACAAGGTCCGGATAGTCCGCGGCAACGACTGCTGCGGTCTGGGCACCCATTGAGTGGCCGAGCAATGCCGCCGCGTCGAACCCGAGTGCCTCGATCACACCTGCCACGTCGGCGGCAAAATCACGGTAGCGATACCCGTTCACTGGTGCATCCGATTGACCGTGTCCCCGGGCGTCGAGAGCGATGACGTCATAATGGCCGGAGAGAAGCTGAGGCAGGGTACCCCAGCACCGGCCGCTGTCGGTCACCCCGTGCAGGAGCAGCAAGGGTGGCAGGTCATGTTTCCGATTCCGATGAATACAGACGCTGATACCGTTGGTTTTAATGAACCGTGAGCCCATTCAGACCTCCATTTCTGAAATCATTTTTGCGATCCAGTCAGGGCGGCCACACGACATTTCAGATGCGCCCATCCCGACGACTCGATTGAAAATCCCGGCTGCCTCTTCATAGGTGAACCGATCGTGAAAGCCACAGCGAACGTGTAATCCCAGTCTTCTGGCCTCCGAAATAAGCTCTGGGGTTGCAGCATCCGGCCAGACAACCAACAGCCGCGGGTCGAATTCCGCGATGACTTTTTCGAGTGAGACTTCTCCTGGCTTTATATGAAAGAATCCGCGGGCAATCTCAGGCGCGGTGTTTCTCGCTGTTCGCAGATTCTCTTCGTCGAACGAGATGATGGTGCAATCGTCAGCCATGCCTTCAGAATTGATTTCCTCGATGGCCTGGTTGGCGATCCCGGAGTCTTTGAGCTCGACGAGAAGTTTCACACGGCCTTTTGCACAGCGCAGGGCCTCTTTGAACGTCGGGATTTCGACATCCTTACCGCACTTGAAGTTCCTGACCTCAGCCAGTGTCATTCCAGCGACCGGGCCCTTGCCGCTGGTCGTTCGATCTAGGGTCGCGTCATGCAGGAGAATCAGTTCGGCGTCGCTTGTCCGGCGAATGTCACACTCGATCCGATAGGTACCCTGCTCGATGGCGATTTCGAATGCTGGCAGCGTGTTTTCGGGCGCGTAACACATGGCGCCGCGATGGGCGCCAATCAGAATATTTGACATGAGAGACACGTAACAGGTAACGAGTAACGAGATATTGGACCGGATGTCCTGGCATGATGTGGCCACTCAGCCAATTGTCAATGCCGGACATGCAGGCAGCATTGGATGGGCGGCATCATGTTGATTGACGGGCCCGCTGATGAGTAGACTCCGGCCTTGAATCTCATTCATGATAACAGGAGCCATTACATGCGACTGCACATATTCCTTCTGCTACTGACCACTGCATCGTACGCTTCGCCCTGGCCACAGTTCCGCGGGCCAGAGGGGAAAGCCGTTTCTGACGAGGCAAATCTGCCGATGAATTGGAGTCAGGCGGACGGCGTGCTCTGGAAGGTGGAGGTACCGAAATGGTCGTTTTCCAGTCCGGTCGTCTGGGGGGACCATGTATTTGTTACGGGCGCCCTCGAGGAAAATAAACTCGTTGTGCTTGCGTTCAATCGCGAGGATGGAAAACAGCTTTGGCGGCAGGAATTTACCGCAACTGCTGAAGCCTTGAACCTGGGCCCGTGGAATACTGCTGCGAGTCCGACGCCGGCGACGGACGGCAAGACCCTGGTCTGCGTCTTCGGTGGCGGCGATGTCATTGCACTGGATTACGCAGGCAGTGTGAAGTGGAAGCGCTCCCTTGCGTTCGATTACGGTGAGATAAACTGCCAGCATGGTTTCGCTTCTTCGCCCATTCTTTGGAATGACCGGGCCCTGATAGTGGTCGACCGGAACCCGCTCAAGAGCGACAAGGAAAAGAAGCCCGCCTCCTACCTGCTGGCGCTCAATCTGGAAACAGGAAAGAACATTTACAAGGTGACGCGGGATACCCAGAGCTCCTGGGGCTCGCCGCTTCTCTATACGAACAACGGCAAGTCTGAGCTGGTGACCGGCTCACAGGCCAAAGTGCTCACCCACGATCCCGAGACGGGCAAGTTGCTCTGGGAGGCGGTGGGACTTGCGGATTATGTAGCGCCTTCGCCCGCCTATGGGGACGGTATGGTTTACGTTTCATCCGGGCGCAACGGGCCTACCCTGGCGCTGCGGCCAAACGGCAGCGGGGACGTGACCGCCACACATATTGAATGGCGAAAGAGCCGCGGCGGCCCATACGTGGTGTCGCCACTCTATTACCGCGGTTATCTCTACGTACTGAGTGAGCTTGGCATTATCGAATGCTTCGAAGGGAAGACCGGAGACCGCGCATGGAAGCAACGGATCCGGGGGCGGTTCAGTGCTTGCCCGGTGGCTGCTGACGGCAAGATTTACTGTCTCAGTGAAGATGGCCTCACTTACATCTTGAAGCCCGGTGCGGATTTTGAAGTGCTGGCAGAGAACAACCTGGAAGGCGAGACGGGCTGCATGGGCACGCCGGCCATTTCGCAGGGCAATATCTTTATTCGCAGCGATGACCACCTGATCTGCGTTGGCCAGTCCAAGGGGACAGTCGCTGCCGGGAACGGAGACGGCAGTAAGGTTGATCCCAAAGCTCTGGTCGAACTGCTGCGCACATCCGGCTACCACGACAACGATAATGGCCCGTACATCGCGGCCGTCGAAAAGCTGGCAGAGCTGAAATATGCCCCGGCTGCAGAAGTTTTCCCTCACGTGATTCGAAAGACTCATTACGACGTGTCGGAAGTGGCGGTGAAAGGTTTTTCGGAGCTCGGCGAAGCAGCCATCCCGGGATTGCTTTCTTTGCTCGAAGATCGCCGTGATTTTATCCAATGGGAGGCCGCGGCCGGGCTTGCGCGGTTAAAGTCGGCCGAGGCTGTGGCGCCTCTGAGAACACTCCTGGCGAAAGGTAAACCACTGGTGCGCCTGGCTGCGGCTGAAGCGCTGGACGCCATCGGAGGAGACGCGGCTATCGAGGGACTTGTCACCTCTGCAAAGGATGAAGAAGGGCCGGTCCGGCAGGTCGCGATGGACGCCCTCGGAAGGCATCTCGGCCAGAATGCATTGCCGCATTTGAAGGAGGGCCTCAAGGATGCGGACCGGCTGGTCAGGATCAAGGCCGCTGAAGCCCTAGGCAAAATCGGAGGGAAAGATGTGGCGGATATTCTGACCTCCGCCGCCAAGGTCGAGGAAGACCCCGGCGTGAAAGCCAAGATTGAAGAGGCCGGAAAATGAGTGCCGGCAGGCAGACAGATACGCCTGAGTTCCTGTCTTACTGGTTAGAGGATTCTTCTCGCCTCACTCGACTTCTCCTTCTTTCCATTCTTCATTACTCCATTCCTCCAGCCGCACTTACATCTTTTTTACCTGGAACTTACAGGCGACTGACATGCGTCCCGAAGGATTGGCAATAATCCCCCCACGAACCGAATCCCGTTCCGTGGAGATTGAATCATGCACAGACTTGTTGCCCTTCTCGGTATTCTCGCCATTTCCATCCAGGCCCAGGTAGTCACGGAACAGGCTGCCACCCAGGCCACCGGGGCCATGGCGGGCAAAGAATTCTTCAAGCCGTGGGTGCCCACCAAGCAAGATCCCTGGGATGTCAAGAAGGCCGCGCATCTCCTCCGCCGCGCCGGCTTCGGTGGCAGCGTTACCGAAGTCCAGGTTGCCTATCAGAATGGGCTTGAATGGGCGCTCCGTGACCTCATCTATTACGAACATGTCGAAAATCCGATGGAAGAGGTGCTCCAGGACGTCGAGCACGAGATTGGCGACATGAACGTCATCACAACCCTGCAGGGCCTCTGGCTCTACCGCATGACTCGCTCGATGCGGCCTCTTGAGGAGAAGATGACCCTCTTCTGGCACGGCCACTTTGCCACCTCAAACTACAAGGTCGATCTGCCGTACATGATGTTCAGGCAGAACCAGCTTTTCCGGAAACACGCTACCGGAAAGTTCCCTGAACTGCTCCAGGCTGTAGCCAAAGACCCGGCGATGATCGTCTGGCTCGACAATCAGACAAACGTCAAGGCCAACCCGAATGAAAACTTCGCCCGCGAAGTCTTCGAGCTCTTCACCCTCAGCATCGGCAATTACACAGAAAAGGATATTCAGGAAGCCGCCCGTGCCTTCACCGGCTGGCAGGTGCGAGGGCTCGATTATTACTTCAACAAGGGACAGCACGATTTCAAGGAGAAGACGGTCCTTGGAAAGACCGGCAACTGGAACGGTGAAGACATCTGCGAGATGGCCGCCCTGCATCCGGCTACGGCGAATTTCCTCTCAACGAAACTCCTCAAGTTCTTCGTGATGGAAGAGCCCGGGCAGGAATACATTGATGCACTGGCCGAGATCTACCTTGCGAGTAAAGGTGACATGAAAGAAGTGCTCAACGCGTTGTTCCGCTCCAAGCTGTTCTTTTCACCTGAAGCCTATCGTTCGCTGATCAAGAGCCCGGCCGAGCTTACGGTCGGCACCATCCGCCTGCTGAATACCCGGAGCCTCAGGAACATCACGCTCCCGGCCCTCGATAAGATGGGTCAGCAACTGTACAACCCGCCCAACGTCAAGGGCTGGGATGGCGGCCGCACCTGGATTAACACCATCACCCTTCTCGAACGAAACAATTTCCTCCAGAAGATGCTCATGGAAGCGCCCTGCAGGAATCCGAAGAAGGACCACCCTATCTTCCAGCACATCAAAGATAGAGACATGAAGTCCAGGGATGCAGTCGACTTCCTCTGCAAAGCCCTGATCCAGGACGACCTTTCTGACGATGCCAAGAAAGAGCTCCGGAACTATTTTGATAATGAAGTGGCTGAGACCGAATCCGGCATCGCCGCCGAGGGTTACAGCTATAAGCTCCGCCGTATCGCCTACATCATCATGACCTCACCTGCTTACCAGGCGAATTGAGTGAAACCAAACGTAGCTAGTGGCTACGAACTTGAATTACCAGTCCTTTCAACATCCATCACAGGAGAAAACCATGGAACTGTCCCGCCGTGAATTCAGCAAACGTGGCCTGCTCACCTTGTCAAGCGCCATGGTCGTACCCGCCTTTTTTCAGCGTACCGCGCAAGCCCTGGAGGCGACGAGTTCAGACAACATTCTTGTCCTTATTCAGCTCGCGGGCGGTAACGACGGGCTCAACACGGTTGTCCCATATTCAGATCCCCTTTATTACCAGAACCGGCCGACACTCGGTCTGGCCCGTGACGCCGTTCTCGACCTGAACGGCAAGGTCGGCCTGCATCCTCAGCTCACGGACATGAAGACACTGTATGACGAAAAAATCGTCAAGGTCGTCCAGGGCGTGGGTTATCCCAATGCCAACCGTTCGCACTTCAAATCCACAGACATCTGGACCACCGGAAATCCCGTGCACCCGGAGGGCACCGGCTGGCTGGGACGCTACTTCGACGGCCAGGACAATTCGAAGCACCCATTCCCAAGCATGGCGTTGGGAGGCTCAGGGCAAAAGGCGCTCAAAGGAACACTGACCGGTGCGCCGACTTTCCAGAACATCAATTCATTCCGGCTCTTCCCGGACCAGGAAATGGGCATGGAGCGCCAGGCAGACGTGACCGTACAGCGTGAAAAGGACGTAGGCGCTTTCAAGGCGCTCCACCGTATGGATGGCGGTCATTTCGCGCAGTCAGGATTCCTCAAGGATGCATCGATGAAAGCCTTCGTCAGCTCTGAGAATCTGCAGAAAATGATCGGCGGGTACAACTCGCCGGTGAATTATCCGAACAACGAACTCGCCAATCAGCTCAAGCTCGTCGGCAAGCTCATCGCCTCCGGCCTCAAGACCCGCGCCTACCATGCGGCAATCGGCGGGTTCGATACCCATTCAAATCAGGCCGGGGGACACGCCGCACGCATGTCCCAGATCGGAGGCAGCCTCCTCGCGTTTATGCGGGACCTGCGCAGCATGAAGAAGGCCGACAAAGTCGTCATCATGACCTACTCCGAATTCGGACGCCGCGTAAAGGAAAACGGCAGCCGGGGCACTGACCATGGGGCCGCAGCCCCGCTCTTCGTCATCGGTGAGAAGGTCAAAGGAGGCGTCTCCGGAGACCACCCGAGCCTCGCCGAACTCGATGGCGGAGACCTGAAGTACAGCATCGATTTCCGAACGGTTTACACAGCCATGATTGAGCAGTGGCTTGGCGGTAAATCTGACCGCGTCTTCGATCATCAGTTTCAGGCCGCCTCGATCTTCGCTTGAAATTCTGACGCCTCTACCCAAGCAGGGCTGCCTCACGACGGTGAGGCAGCCCTTTTTTTATGCTGGGATCCATATACAACGGATAAAGAAGGGACAGCTTACTGAGGCCGCGCAGGTCTTGTACGGAACGAACTTCCTATCGGACTACCCCCAATGTCTGCTCAAAATGGGACGCTTTCGCGGCACTGAGGTCACCGGGGAGATCGTGGACAACCGGCAGGAGTACATCAATGCCTTCTCCATGGGGACTGTTGATTTAATGATGCCACCGGCTTGCCCGGTGGCATCATTAAATCAACAGTCCCCTTGGTGGTGGGTGAATCAGATGGTTACGCCAAGTCTTTAGTCTCTGCCAGTTAGCCGGCAATTCTTCTTCACCTGCCTGGCAAGCAGGCAGGGGTCTTTAGCTTAAGTGAACAGTATTGTATTCAGAGCTGGTTAAGTCCTTGGAATTTGTGAGGACGAGTGGCGGTCGCTGTGCAGCCGCACGACGCGCAGACTTTCTCGATCAGAGATTCAATCCTTCTCCGGTGGCCCCAGTCCATTCTCTTCTCGCCATCTTAAGAGTGGGTGCCGGCGTTCGAGTTGCGGCAGTTGAATGGCTCGCTGATGTGCCCCTGACTCGAAAATTCCCATCATGATTTCGAGGACGTGATGCGCTTCGCTGCCACTGCACTCGTGGTCGCGATCCTCGTCAAGGGCCGCTACATATTCAGCAGCGAAAGCGTACTCGGCTTCTCCGACGGTGGTACCGGACTCAAATCCTTCGGGTAACTTCACATCCAGCTCCTGCCACAGATCGTGCTCGCCATCCGGCAGATAATGCGGTGTCGGCAGCAACCAGGCGCGATTCATCTTCCAGCAGAGCTGGCCTTCACTGCCGAGGAGGCGGAGTTGGTACGCGGTGGTATCCATCTTCTCGAACTGGTGCTGATAAAGCGTCGCGCAAAGATTATTCTTGAAGGTCATCGTTGCCGTGATGCATTCGCCTGCGACGGGTCCCATCCCATTCGGTGCAGGGACGACGTCTGCAGGTGTAATGGGATGCCCACCCGTCAAGACTGTCGCAGACACACTCTGACAGTGTCCCGCGAACTTAATGACATTGCTCAGCGAGTGAGTCCCGATATTCATCAATCCATAACCGCCGAAATAACCTTTGCCGCTGGTCTCAATATGGCGAAGGCGTCCGATGCGCCCTTCGGCAAAGGCTTTTGCGACTGCATTCATCGCCGGTGCGACCCGGCCCTGATGATGGATGGCAATCCTGGCGCCCTTCTCCTTCGCCCTGGCAATGACCGCGTCGGCCTGTTCCAAATCCACGCACATCGGTTTTTCCATATCGATGTTCACCCCGTATTCGAGCACGCGCATGGCAAGTTCGAAATGAAACTTCGTGTTGGTAGGGATGATGACGATGTCCGGTTCGGTTTCCTGAATCATGGCGTCCAGGTCTTCATAACGTGCTGAGACATCAAGCTCGTCGCCGAGCAAGTTCAGACGCTCCTGATTGATGTCACACAGTGCGACGACTTCCGTGCGGGAGAGGGCGTTGTAACCCCGGCTGGCAGAGGTGCCGCGAGGTCCGCATCCGAGCAAAGCGACTCTGTAGGTTTTCATGGCTAATTACCTGGATGGATAAGGACTGAATAGAGCGTGCCTTCGACTCAACCTTTTGCGGCGGTTCAATCACGAGAAATCCCTTTCACTGTCATCCCAACTTCAACTGCCCCACCCTCCTCTGCGCTTCGATCAAAGCGTCTTCCCAGGCCAGCTCATCGGAATTCGGAATCCTTCCGCTCGCGTCCATGACTTCAATGATCTGCCGGACGCCCTGTTCCAGGGAAACCGAAGGCACAAACTCTGGGACATCCCGAAAAATCTTTTCAGCACTGTAAATCGTGTTGTGCGCGAAAATAGATTCACAGAGGCCGATGTCCTTTACTCCCGACGAGAGTAGAGACGCCAGCGGCACACCCACCAGCTCGACTTCACTGCCCAGCACCTTCATCACTGTACGGTGGTGATCCGCCCAACTGATGAAGCCGCGTCTGACCAGATTATAAGTCTGCCCGATGCAGGTGTTGAGGCCGAGCATGCCGGCGAACCCTTTGGCCGCATCGTCAATGTGGAGAAATTGATGCACGGCTTTGCCATCGCCGCAGACGACAACAGGTTGCCCTTTGCGAATCCTGTCCAGCCAACTGAATTCCCTCCCAAGCTGGCGCAACACCCCCATCTTTGGCCCGTAGGTGGTGGAAGGTTTGACGATCGTGACTGGGAATCCTTCCTCGTGATAGGCCCGCATGTAAAGGCTATCGGCCGCCATTTTGTTACGGCCATAATCAGAGGTTGGTCGTAGAGGATGATCTTCAGTCACCGGCAGCCAGTCGTAGTCAATGCCATAAGTGCAGACGGTCGAGCACTGAAGGAAATGCTTCACCCCTCGGAACGCACGAATGCTGCTGGCCGCGTCTTCCGCGTTGAAGCAGATCATGTCGATGGCCACATCGATCTCTTCCGCCTGCATGGCCTTCTCGAATGCTTCACGGTCTTTGCGGTCACCGTGAATGACGCGGACGCCTTCAGGCACATCCCCCGACTGCCCACGATTAAAGCAGGTAATCTCGTGCCCTTTCTTGATCAGGAGACTCACGATACTTGTGCTGATATTTCCAGTTCCGCCGACAATAAGGACTTTCATGAATGCGTGCGTTTAAGAGGAATGAATTATTGATTTAAATCTACATCCTACGGCAACCTTCGGCCTCCACCATATGTGGGACAGCCGTCCCGGCTTTCATTACCCAACAAACATATCTGATGCTCTTGTCTCGTGACGTCGCCCTGCCGGGGCTTCCATACGACACTCCCAGTTTCCCCCGGGTTCTCACCCGGCTCTTTGCCCACATTTGTTTCGCCCAGCCCCTTGCCAGTTTATCTGGCAAGTGAATCAGGTTGAACGGTTAGAAGGATAACGACGAGAAGCGCAGACCCGTGCCAGTTTATCTGGCAGGTGAATCAGGTTGAACGGTTTATGCAGCTTCGATTTGCGTCAAAACCTTTCAACCTCATTCACCCGTGGGACAAGCCCACGGGAGTCTCATTTGTATTCACTTCCTCTCCTAACCGTCCAACCTCCTTCACCTGCGGGAGCCCGCAGGGGTCGAAAAAATGTGGGCAAAGCTCGGGCTCTCACTCGGGGTTACATGCTTCCGCCCCGCTGAGGCTGTAGAAATCCGTCAAATTATTTCCATTTCGGTGTACCTGTTTTTAATTGAAAACTTTCTCCCATGCCTGTTGAAGGTACCGGAGCTCTCTTGATGGCGTTAACCTCATCGCTACAATCCTTACCCTCACGTTGTCAGATCGCGGGGGCGTCTATAACGGTGCTGTAACGCGAAATCTGCAAGTTCGCGTCATAGCACGCAGATTTCGCGTCTAAGCACAACTGTTCGGCGGCGGAGAGGTTCTTGATGATCCGTAGCCTTGTCATCGGTGCCGTGTTTTCCGCCAGCTGGGTCGCCTCAGCCGAAGAGCCGCGCCTTGCCCCGAGCGGGAATGCGTCCATCAGGGGCAATGCGGGCTCGTCCGAGATCATCATCACCACGACGGATCGCCTCGCCGGGGCGATTCACTCGCTGACCTGGGGCGGCAAGGAGTTCATCGACAGTCACGATCACGGCCGGCAACTCCAGTCCGCCGCCAGCTTCGATTGCGGCTCCTCGAAGGAGTTCTGGGCTGAATGCTTCAACCCCACGGAAGCTGGCTCGCGGGCCGACGGAATCGGCGAGAAGTCGTCGAGCAAACTTCTCAAACTCACCGCGAAAGAGGCCGAACTTCGCACCACGACCCAGATGGCGTTCTGGCTTGCCCCTGGCGAGAAGTCGTTCGGCCGGCCGGCACTCAACGACCAAGCAGTGTCAGATCACCAGGTCGCCAAACGAGTCCGGATTGGGTACCAGAAGTTCGCGAACGTGATCGAGTACGAAGTGACGTTTCGTGTTCCGAAGGGGGAGAACCATCACTTCGCCCAGTTCGAGGCGCTGACCGGCTACATGCCGCCGGAATTCGAGAAGTTCTGGACGCTCCAACCGAGTTCGGGCAAGCTGGAAGAACTGAGCGACGGCCCAGGCGAGCAAGAGTACCCCGTGGTGTTCGCCCACGCGGATGGCACTCACGCGATGGGTGTCTTCTCTCCCGACCAACCATCGCCCGGGTACGAGAAGGCCGGTTACGGGCGATTCCGATTTAAGGACGAGAAGGTGGTGAAGTGGAATTGCGTGTTTCGGCTACGGAACGCGAAGGGAATCACCACAGGGGACCATCGATTCCGGTTGTTCGTCGCGGTCGGCACGTCGGAGGATGTCAGGCGGTCGCTTGCGGCGGTCGTGGCCGAACACGCCAAGCGTTGAGCGTTGTTGGCGTGCAGCGCCGACGCCGAACCAGGCGCTGCAGCAGACCGGGCCCGCATGTTCGCTTTTCGCGGGTCAGTGTCGCTCGGCGGCCGCGGCTGCTGAGCTGTGTCGTTATGCGTGACACTGCTTTTCTTGCTCATGCTCTTCTATACCCTTCAAGGATACGACCTCACATCATTCAGTGGTCCAATCTGCTTAGACAAGGGAACCTACAGGGATCAGCCGGTCATCAAAGAATCTCAGAAGA
Organism: Planctomycetota bacterium; assembly: GCA_027625095.1. Taxonomy (GTDB): domain Bacteria; phylum Planctomycetota; class PUPC01; order JACPCR01; family JACPCR01; genus JAQBXN01. Next base: position 18,427 of record JAQBXN010000152.1, read on the forward strand.
AGCTGTATGAAATCGTGGGTACCAATCAAGTCATCTGGCTGTCTCAAGATAGACCGTACCTCGGCGCTTCGGCCGTTTGTTTTCTCCATCGAATCGAAGCCCGTAAAGAGGACATAGTTGCATTTATTGATGGGTTTGTCTGGAATCACATCATTGGTAACAGTCAATACATTCCTGAAGACGAGCACAGGAAACTAAGGCATGCTCTTGTTCACAAGAGTGGCACCGAGTACGATATGGCTCTTAGAGAAAGTGAAGATAATTACCTTCGCTTAAATATCCCGACCGATCTTTGGGGGAGCGAGATAGACCCGGACGCATAACAAGAGCGCTCCCCGGAACGCCCTCGGCCATCGCCATCTTGGACTGGCTTGGTTACTCCGGAATTCGTTATCTGTTTCACATTTTCGATTACCGACCGGGCGTCGGTGAGCTTTGACGTTCGGCTGATGACTATTGATCGATGCCCCGGAAGTCTCTAACATCAAGACCTCTCAATCTGTTGAGTACTCGCCACTCATAAAGGAGCCATACCGATGAGCGATACCGTAGTCTCCGTGTTCGACCTGAGTCCAGCCGAAAAGCTGCAGCTAGTGGAAGACCTCTGGGACGACCTTGCCGCCACCCCGTCGGACGTTCCCCTGCATGACTGGCAGATTGAAGAACTGGAACGCCGAAAGGCCAACTTGATGAGAAATCCGGCATCCGGGCTTCGCTGGGACGAGGTCAAACGAAAAGTCCAAGCTAACTATGGCCGCTGACCTCGTTATCGCTCCAGAGGCCGTGCAAGACATTGATGCGGCCTACGGGTGGTACGAGGGACGAATGTTTGGCTTGGGAGAGGAGTTCCTGAGCAGCGTCGAAGCCTGCATTCAGGCAATCTGTCGGTTACCTGAGATCTACACGAAAGTCCACAAAGAATACCGGCGAGCGCTCGTGCGGCGGTTTCCCTGTGCTGTTTTCTACGAGTACGTCACTGGCACGGTCACGGTCTACTGCGTCTTCCATACGTCGCGAAGTCCAGACAGACTGCGAGAGCGTCTCTCGTGACTTGGCAAGAAATGCCGAACAAGCGAAATGCAGCGAATGCCTGGGGCTCCGTCGGTTCCTGGTTCTGCCATGGCCTTCACATCTTCCATTTCTTCATGCTCTTTTAGTTTGTCCGGCATCGCTGATTTAGATCGTTGGCAGGGGGGCTCTTAACTTTTCAAACTCCTTCATGCCACGCAAGGCCACATGGGTCGCGATTTGGGTAATGTCAAGGCGGGATGCCTGTCCCACAAAACACTTCTCGCCACGAGACTGGGATGGAGCTTTCTAGTGTCGCGGCCCAGAAGTTCTTGCCCATTTCTCGGCAGTTTGAGTTCCTCGATCTTGCCTGTCCGTGCCTATGTG
>JAQBXN010000025.1 GCA_027625095.1 Planctomycetota bacterium
AATTCTACGAAAGCGAAACAGGCCGCTCCTCAATAAAAAACAGCGTATGTAGAATTACGAAACTAATGATTGATTTCTGCTGAACCATTCAATGATCCGAATATGAATATTCTCCTCGAAAAGAACTACCTCAATTTCCCAGTAAAGAACGGGGTCGATAAGAAGAGAATAAAACTCGAAATCGAAGGCAAGACCGTCCGTGAATTCGAAATCGAACTGGCAGTTGCGGATCCTGATTTCTGGGTCTTTCTCGATGTCAGTAAATTTCATGGCAGGGATGCTGAACTTGCTTCCGATACGGAGCTCTCTGCCGAATCACTCAACCTCATTCATCAATCCGATGAATTCAAGGGCTCTGAAGGTTTGTATGAGGAAGCGCTTCGCCCGCAGTTTCATTTTTCATCCCGTCGCGGTTGGAATAACGACCCTAACGGGCTTGTCTATTATGACGGCGAATACCATCTGTACTACCAGCACAACCCGTACGGCTGGAGGTGGGGCAACATGCACTGGGGGCACGCAGTCAGCACCGACCTGGTGCATTGGCAGGAATTGCCAATTGCGATTTATCCACATGAATTCGGGGACTGGGCTTTCTCTGGCAGCGCTGTTGTCGACTCGGCAAACACAGCCGGATTCAAGATCGGCGAAGAGGACGTTATCGTCGCGGCCTACACGAGCACCGGCCGAGTCAGCAAAGACAGCCCCATCTGCGGCGAGTGTATTGCCTACAGCAACGACCGTGGCCGAACGTTTACGGAATACGAAGGAAACCCGGTGGTTGCTCACCAGGGCCGCGACCCGAAACTGATCTGGTTTGAGCCCGGCCAGCACTGGGTCATGGCGGTTTATGAGGAAGAGGGGAACGACGATAACCGGAAACGTTTTATCGCCTTCTTCTCGTCACCGGACCTCAAGTCCTGGGAGTTTCAAAGCAGGATCGAAGGCTATTACGAATGTGCCGAGTTGTTTGAACTGCCTGTTGACGGAGACACAGGCAGCACTCGATGGATTCTCTTTGCGGCGGATGCAAAGTATGCGGTAGGTAGTTTCGATGGCCGGAAATTTGTGCCCGAACACGAAGGCAAACATCAAGTGCACTTCGGTAGCTACTACGCCTCTCAAACGTTCAGCAATGCGCCTGATGGACGTCGCATTCAGATTGGGTGGGGGCGCATCGAAATGAAGGACATGCCGTTCAATCAGATGATGGGCTTTCCTACCGAGCTGGCCCTGCGCTCGACGGAAGATGGGATTCGGATGTTCGTGGAACCGGTCAAAGAAGTCTCCGTCCTGTTCGGGCAGCAGCGAACTTTGGCCACTACCGTCAGGCCGGAATCTCCAGCAAAGCTGTTGGTCGAAACGGGCCTCCTTCATATCAAGGCGACCATACAATTGCTGGATGCTTCCTCCTTTATGCTTGAGTTCGGAGAACACCAGGTCACCTATGACGCAAAGGAACAGACACTGCAGGAAATGCCTCTCAAGCCCGAAGGCGGATGCATTCACCTGGAGCTTCTTCTGGATCGTTCCTCAGTCGAGATCTGCGGGAACCATGGCCGTGTGTATCACACCGCGCCCATGACTGCCCAAGGGGAAATCAGAGAAATTGCCGTCTGGTCTAACGGCGGCGATACAGAAATCCTGTCTCTGTCTGTTTACGAACTGAGATCGATCTGGTAGAGCCATCGCCATGCAAACTTACCTCTATCGCCACGATGAAATCCTGACCGCCCGTCCCTACGGATTTGATGTCGATGAAGAGGGTTGGCTCTGGGAAGGCTGCGGCACTAATCGCCTTACCGGACACAACCTTGATACCGCGGAATGCCGGCAAATCCCGGTGCCCGAAATGGGCGGCCGCCCGATTTATGAATCATTCTGCTGGCACGGCAAACTTGTGATGGTGCTGGGCGACGGGCCCTTCTATCTGGTTTATGACGTGAATTCGCGTGTGGCCACGCGGGTCGAAATCCCTGCGACGCAGCCGATCACCTGGTATGGCACCAAGACCGCTGAAGATAAACTGATCCTGTTTGAGCGTTCCGAATCCAGAGCGATCATCCTGGATGCACCGGATGCGATGCCGCGGTTCGTGCAGTGTCCGTTTGAGGGGCAGTTGGCCGGTGGATCGCAACATTCTGATGGGCTTATCTATTCCTCGCTTTCCGACCCCAATCGCATCATAACTTTCGATCCGAAAGCGGAGAAATTCATCGAGGAATTTGCCTCGCCCTTCCCGAAAGCCGGCTTGAGCGGGCGACACGAACATGAGGGCGTGATCTACTTCGCCGATTCCAGCGGGGGTAGATTGGTTCCGTTCGATATCAACCAAAAGGAATGGCTCGATCCGATTTCCACGCCCGACCACGGCAGCATTTACGGATTCATCGGGGGCTCCTTCAGCTTTAAGGGCAAAGGTTACTTCTGCCTGAGTTCCTATGCCGCGCAGAGCCGCCTCGATGTGAAGACGCGGAAGATCATCATACCTGACGGCCCTCTGAGCGTGGATGGCAAACCGTATCGCTTTCTTGATCGTTACCTCGTCTTCGAACCCGAATCGCAAAGTTTCGAATACCTTGTGGCCCCTGAACAGCCAGATGGTGTTCCGCTTTTGTGCTACGCATGGGCCGATGAAAATCGCTTCGCGATCACCGGAATGATGATCCCTTACACAGAGCCGGGTGAACTCGGTCGCCAGCATGGCCAGTGGCTTGTGATGCAATCTGAACCGGCGAAGGACGAGCCGGGATTTCAGACGTACGACACCAACTTTGATCGCAAACAGCATCTGGCGCGTTATCGCCGGACTTACCCGCGCACGCATTCGGTATACATCGTTAAGGAGCCGCATTCTCCTGCGACAAAAAATCTGTGCGGTCCCGCTTTGCGATACCCGCCAGGCCGGCAGGCTGAGCTGATACGGCGGGCGGCCCAAACCGATGCTGACAAGTATTGGAACGAACTCGCCATGACTCTTACCGGCAACTGCGAGACGGACGCGGAGCGGGTTCAGCGTGTCGGTGGCTTCATTCATCGCCAGACTTACTACACGCCGAATCAGGAGCCTGAATCGAGCGATCCAATTGTGGCACTCGAATCTCACGATGTCTGCTGTGGGAATGGGGTCAACATCACACAGAAACTTCTGGAGGCACTCGGCATCCCTGTCCGAAAAGTCGGGCTCTCTCACCACGTGGTCGCTGAGGCCGAGTATGACGGTGGATGGCACATGATCGACGCGAAGTTTTTCGGGTCGAAGCAACCTCACCGGGAGGGCTGTGTCCTGACCGTGGACGAATTGAAAGCCGATATCTATTTCGCCGATGCGTTCCCACAGGATTGCTTTGTTTTCGATCCTGAGTTGGTCACAAGTGAGGACGGTTTCAATATCCTGGGCTATGTCTTCGGCCCGTGGGGCAGTGAGCCCTTTTATTCTTACTACCTGGGCGCGGAGAAGGAGCATCCCCCTACGCTGCCGTATCTCCTGCCCGCCGAACGGCTGGGTAAGCAGCGAGTTCGGCTCAACTGGTCTCGCTCCCTCAAGATGGGGGGAGGGGATATTGAGTATGAACTCAGCGTCTTCAAAGACAGGGATTGTAAAGATTGCGTCTTCCAGACATCCACCACACAGACATCTTTCGAATACGAAGCGCCTGAAGCGAACTGGATGTATTACATAGAGGTCCGTGCGAAGTGCAGCCACCGCAAGAAGAATCCGGACACCTGGTATCCCGCGGCAAGATCCAATTTCGTATGTGTGCCCGAGGATCAGTACGGCTGGTATGGGGTGGTATGAGCCCAGTTCGATATTTTTCCTCTGACGGCGAATACAACAGCCGATCAGCAAGCCTGGACTTTTTTGATAGGCACCGAAACTGGTAATCGTTATCCTGCCCGTCCATTTCCATCGTCAGGTCCAAACAAGATGCAAACAACAATCGAAGGTCGTCCCGTATTCGCCTATATCCACGTGGACCTTGAGCCCGGTGAGACCATCATTGCGGAGTCAGATGCCATGTCGAGCATGTCCGCGGAGCTCGAACTGACAACCAAGACCAACGGTGGTTTTTTTTCGGGGCTATGCAAGAAATTTCTGGGCGGCGAGTCGCTATTCGTAAACCACTTCACCAACACCGGTGGCCAGTCTCAGCGGGTCACACTGGTGCAGGCTACTCCGGGGGACGTGGGCGAGGTGAAACTGAATGGCAACAGCATCTGCCTGCAACCGGGGGCTTATATCTGCTCGACACCGGGCCTGAAGCTCGGCCTTTCCTGGGCAGGTCTCAAGTCATGGTTTGCCAGGGAAGGGCTTTTCAAGCTTGTCGTTTCTGGAACAGGCACTCTCTTCTATGGTGCATACGGCGGGCTCGTGGAAAAGGAAGTCGACGGCGCCTACATCGTCGACACCAGCCATCTCGTGGCGTACGAGCCGCAGATGACCATGAAAATACAACTGGCCGGCGGGCTGCTGGCGAGCTTTTTCGGAGGTGAGGGTTTTGTGACCAGAGTCGAGGGCAAAGGCAAAATTGTGCTGCAGTCGCGCAGCATGGAGGGCCTCGCCGGCTGGCTCAATCCGAATCTTTGGTGATATCCGTCTGTAAGCGGATGAAGAATAATCACGGATAGAAATCATGAACATTGAAATAGTCCACGGGCCTGGAAACTCAGCGGCAAAGGTAATGCTCGCTCCTGGTGAATCATGCACAGCGGAATCGGGCGCGATGATCGCCATGAGTGGAGACATGCAGATCGAGACTTCCACACATAAAAAGACAGGAGGTGGAGGGGGCATCCTGAAAGCGGCGAAGAGGCTGCTGTCTGGCGAGTCGATATTCAGGAACCACTTCACGGCCGGCCGGAAGGGAGGCGAAGTATTTCTGGCCGCGACGCTTGCCGGCGACATGATGCAATACGACCTCCGCGACGAAACACTGATAGTTCAGGCCGGTTCGTATGTCTGCTGTGACAGCTCGATTGATATGGACATGGGCTGGCAGGGCTTCAAATCTTTCTTTTCCGGCGAGAGTGTTTTCTGGCTGAAGTTGAGCGGAACGGGGCCCCTCGTCATCAACGCATTTGGTGCGATTTACCCTATCGAGGTAAACGGTGAATACATCGTCGATACCGGCCATATCGTTGCTTTCAATGAAAGCCTGGATTTTGATGTGACTAAGGCCGGAGGCAGTTGGATGTCCGCCATTCTCGGCGGTGAAGGTCTTGTTTGTCGATTCAAAGGGCATGGGACGGTCTGGTGTCAGTCTCATAATTCCGGCAGTTTCGGCGCCACCCTGGGCCCCATGTTGAAAGCGAGGGAGGGATAAATGGAAATCACAGTTCACAGAGACGGTGAAGACTTTGGGCCTTACTCCATGGACGAAATCCGGCAATACCTCGCCTCAGGCCAGCTCAGCCCTGATGACCTGGCCATCCATTCCGGCTTGTCCGACTGGGTGCCGCTTGCCCAGCTTGCGGGCGCTACAAGCGCCAAGGTGGCGAGTTCAGGGCATGAAGGTTTTCTGGCCGGCATGTCCGGGGTGACCGATGAGCGGTCGGACTTCGAATTTGAATTGGCGTGCAGACCAGATTTCTCTTTCTTAACCGTGCAGATTCCGGGCGGCGAGACTCTTAAAGTGGAAGCTTCGGCCATGGCCAGCATGGATACCAATATCCAGATGAAGACGAAATTCAAAGGCGGCCTCAGCCGGTTTCTGACGGGTGAAAGTCTGTTCATCAACGAATTCACCGCGGACGGCGGTCCCGGCGAAATCAAGATCGCCCCGGGCTCACCGGGTGACATGGATCACGTGTACCTCGACGGCGACACGATCTTCTTGCAGAACTCTGCATACGTGGCTTCCGGGATAAATGTCGAACTGGAGACCAAATGGCAGGGAATCAAGAAAGCATTCTTCTCCGGCGAATCCTTGTTCCTGATCAAATGCTCCGGCAATGGCGACCTCTGGTTCAACACCTACGGAGCCATGATTCAAATCGACGTCGCTGCCGGCCAGGATTACGTAGTTGATACCGGCTACATCGTCGCATTCACTGACGGCCTTGATTACGACGTCAAGATGCTAGGCGGTTACAAATCGCTTTTCTTCTCCGGCGAAGGCCTGGTCTGCCGCTTCAGCGGCCAGGGCAAAGTGTGGATTCAAACGCGCCAGGTGGCCGCCTTCGCAAACTGGGTTTACCCATTCCGCCCGGTCAAGAGCAGCAACGATTAAGATGCCGGTGGGCCTTATTTCCGATGCTTCCTGGTGAGTTCCAGGTAATTGGTGAAGGCGTAATAGACGATATTGATGCCCATCTGGAAGGCGCCTCTGGCCATGCGGGGATTGAGCCCCGAGTGGCCGGATTTCCATGCGTCATTGATGTCCCCGGGGTGGTAGAAGACGACCCAGCGGCCCTGGTGTTTCATGCCGAGGGCGCGGCGTCCGCCGTGATGCCAGAGTGGGGGCGCGCCGTTGGGGAAGGCGTAAGGCATCTGGAAGAGTGGATCATCGTCTGAGATGACGAGGAGCTTCTTGTCCGGAAAAACGCGGCGGGCGAAACCCTGAAAGCTATGATGCCAGGCGGGGCCGCCGCAATCGGCGAAAAGCATACCTCCGTCAATAAGGTAGTCGCGCATGATTCTGACATCGCTATCCGAGACGCTGATGTGGCCGCTGCCGGTCATGTAAATAAACGGCGGTGAGTAACCTTTGCGGTATTTCTTGAGGAGCCGGATCGCGTGGCTCTCACCGTAGTGGCGCACTTTGAAACCGGTCAGACGGTGGAACTCTTCAAGAAAGTTGACGTCCGCGCGGCTGAGGTTGTCCATGCCGTCATCCCAGTAGCGGCCGTTGTATTCGACGCGTATGAAGCGGACCTCTGCGTTCTCCATGCCGTCAGGCCACCCCCCCTTTTTGCCTCCCCCGGCGCCCATCTTGCCGGCGTGGGCGTTGGGGTCGGCCTTGTAGGTGAGTTCGGTCTCTTCCATCACCTGCTTGAGCAGTTCGGAATCATCGATATCCGGCTGATGGAAATAAATCGCAGAGTCCGGATTAAGGATGTACTGCTTCTTCTTCTTCTTTTTGGGTTGGACCACTTTGACCAGAGCAACGACCGGATTACCACTGCCCTTGGGTACTCGATAGTCTTCAACGCATCCAAAAAATCGCAGCAGGAACGGAATGAGGATGAGCACTGCGAAATGCGAAAAAATGCTGCCGAGGACGCTCTTCCGATACTCGGGTTCTCGCCCGTGGCTGCGGACGTTTTCTACGATGTGGTCGCCCCTGGCCGGTTGTTCTTCGTGCTCTCCGGTGTAGAGATTAATGACGGTGCGGCGACATAGATTGAGGTGTATGAGCACCACCAACAGGACGAGATAGGTGTAGGGCAGGACAAGATCGCAGGTCCAGTAAAAGGCCATCACCTTGTCAGGTTTCACCCCCCAGGCCGGGAGTTCGTTGGAATAAATCAAGTCCACACAGCGGTCAGCCGCGTAGAAGAAGAACATGTAAAGGAGGTAGCAGGCCCAGCACGAGACCCGCAACATGGCCAGCGAATAACGGCGCCGATGGAGAATGCCGGGAAGAATCGAAATCAGAAGAATGACCGATACCGCGGCCGCCAGGACAGCAAGAGACCACGTTAAGTCAGGGATGCCTTCGAGTGCGAAGAGCTTACCGACTTCCTGATTCTCGTTGATGAAGCTCTGATAGATCACGAACGGCAGATCCAGAGCCTTTCGGGCCAGATGGCAGCCCAGAACTCCAAGCGGAGCACAAAGGAGGAGCGTCAGAAAGCTGGTCTTGTTTGGCTTGTTGGGCACGTTTTGGCAGTGGTATGACCGCAATAAAAATCAGGGGCCTGCAATTCTGCATTCATGAGCTCCGTCACAAGAGCCATCCAGCATTGGATGAATACCGCCGGAAGGCGAAATTACGGGCTGCGGCCGAGGGTTCTTCTCAGTTCGTATCATCGATTGAGATGCCAATGTCGTCCGGTTGACGGGGGATTTCGTCAGGCTTGGCCTTCTCGGTGATCTCTTTGATGACTTTGGGTTGTTTCTTATCGCCATCTGTTGTCGTGGATTGGGTGTCTTTTTCACCCTTATCCCCCTCTGAAGTCTTCGGCTTCTCTTTGCCGTCTTCGGCCTTCCCACTTTCTTTCGCTCCAGTTCCTTCGGCACGCTGAACTGCCGCGTCCCGCTCAGCTTTCAGCTTCTCCTTCTTTTCTCTCTCTGCCTCCTCTTTCCGCAGGGCAGCCTCTTCGGGCGCGATGTAAGTATCACGGATGTAGGGATACGAAGTGCCCATCACAAGGACCGCATGGATGACGATGGCCAGGATTACGAAACTAGTCGTGCTCGTCCGCGTGAATCCGTGGAGGAGTTCGTCTGGATTGTGGGCGTTGGGCTTGAGTGGTGCGCTCATGGTTTTGTCGAGAAGAATGGAGTGTTGGAGGAATGGAGAGATGGAGGAATGGAGTGTTGGAGTGTTGGAAGAATGGAAGAATGGAAGAATGGAAGAACAGGACTCTCTTCGCCGCAGCTTGGCTCGTCCAGCGGCGGCGAAGTTGCCCATTCATCACTCCAACACTCCATTCCTCCATCTCTCCATTCCTCCCCTCTTCACTCTTCATCCCTTCCGCTGGCGTTAATTAACGCGCCGGCTTTGGCTATGGATTCGAGGACGGGTTCAAAAAAAGCTTTGTCTATTTCGTTGTGACACTTGAAAACGACTGTCCGGCCTTCCTGGCTGGCTTTGTCTTTGATGAGTGCCGCAACGCCCCATTCGACCGCTTCTGCGTCGGGGACGATCTGGCCGTTAAGAAATATCTCTTCGTCTTTGCTGATTGAAACAGAGACAGCGGTCTCTTTGATGGTTTCGAGATCCTTGGCGGTCGGCGGGTCGAGTTTGACCGCGGACTCTTTCATGAAATTGCTGCAGACCATGAAGAAGATGATCAGCAGAAAGGCGATGTCGCCCATGCTGGCTACGGGAACGTCAACCTCTCGTTTCTTGCTCCCTCGGCGACGTCTGCTCATTTGCCGTCACCTCCGCTGGTGTCTTCTTTGACGATGGTGACGATGCCGCCGGCGGCGTCGATGGCAGCCATGGAAGCGAAATAGTTCTGATAGCTCGCCTGGCCGGTGGCTTCGAGTGTGACCATCTTCTCCTGGTCCTGTTTCTCGCCGAGCTTTAATTCGAGAAGTTTGGCGCGGAGTTCGTCCATGCTGACCGCGTTTCCTTCAAAGAGGACGATGTTGTCCTTGATATTGACCGAGGGAATTTTGTCCAGCTTTTCTTCCGATTTCTGGCCGGCAGGGATCTCAGTGAGGAAGCCCTTGTGCTTGGTAAGCGAAGTAACCAGGATGAAGAAAATGATCAGAAGGAAGGCGATATCGGAAAACGCCTCCACCGGGAGTTTGTCACTTCTGAATTTGCTCTTCCTGTGTCTTCGCATGGGTCAAATGCCTGATGCTCGATGCTCGATGCAGGTTCTCGGTTCTTTGTTCATGGTTCTTCGATTCACGCTCACAGCCACGTCCCCTTTACGCCGCAGCATGGATTGCGCTCATGGTGACGGTTTCCACGAGTTCTGAAGCGGCGTCTTCGATTTCAAGTTCGATGTTCTCGGACATGGTGGTGAAAATGTTCAGGGGGATGACGGCGGCCAGGGCGATAAGGAGTCCGGCCGCGGTAGTAATGAGGGCCTCGGAGATACCTCCGGCGACCAGGGATGCATCGAGTGCGGCGGCGGAGGAGAGGGATTCAAATGAACTGATCATTCCGAGGACGGTTCCGGACATGCCGAAGAGCGGTGCCGCGTTACCGATGGTGGCGAGGATGCTGAGCCGCTTTTGCACGGCGTTCATCGCGTGGAGGGAATAGTCCTCCATCGCCTTGCCCATGATGGTACGGATAGAATCCGGTTTTTCGTGGACGGCCTTGAGCTTGACGTGGGTCTGCAGCCCGACGAGCAGAACGGCAGAAACGGGGCCGGGGGTGCTGGCGCAAAGGGTGATGGCATCTTCGTCGCGTCCTTCGGCGAGGAGGGTGAGAATCTCGGCGCGCAGGGCGCGGACATCAATCCTGTTGTTGCGCATAAAGGCCAGGCATCGGTCTATGAACACTCCCAGGGCGAGCACGCTGCAGATCATGAGCGGTATCATCATGTAGCCGCCCTGGATAATCTTCTCAAGCATCCAATTTCTCCTGATAAATCTGTGCGAGGAGCTGGAATCCGTGCACGGGCGAAAGCCGGATGCGAGTCATGCTCTCGGCTTCGGCAGGCGCGAAGACCACTTCTCCTGTGATGTGGTTGTAGAGTGATTTGTAAAGGTGGCTGAACGGAATCTCTTCGATGAACGGGCGGCGCCCGGCAGCGAAAAGGACGACCTCGTTCTTCGTCGCGGCGGCCCACACGATGCCTTCGCTCAGCCAGTGTCCAACATCGACAGTAGTATCGCTCTTCGACAGAAAGTAAACCGGACGGTCGCCAAGTGCTTCTTCAGCGACCTTGTGTTCAGAGCGGCTGAGAAGTTGGAATTCTTTGCCGTCCTGCTCCAGCGGTGAGGTAACCGGGGGCGGCAATTCGAGCGAAGCGCTCGAGCTCTCGCGAACATCCACCCCTTTCTCTTTTAGCTGCGATGCGAACGAATGGTTCTCTTCCTCGAGCATGCGGATACGATCGGTCAGCAGTTCGATAGTTCGTTTCTGCTGTGTGATCCTGTCTTCTGCCCAGTGTTCAGGTTTTGTTTCCTGGCTCATGGGATGAGAGGTGTTTATTCGAGAACTGCCCGCGAGCTAACAGATTCTGCTTTGCTCATCTGCGGCTGAGTATATTAAAAGTATTGGGCTGACTGGCCAGTGTTTACAACTCGGTGTAGTCGCCTGTTACCGAGAGATGATTTAGGGTTGAATCTATTCCTGGAAGGAGGCCGAATGAAAATCGCCATCATGTCTGACTCTCATGACAATATCTGGAAGCTTGAGGCCGCCCTGGAAATGGCCGCCGGCTCAGACACCATCATCCACTGCGGCGATCTCTGTTCGCCGTTTATTATTGACCGTTTGGGCCGGCTCTCGAAGGAGAAACCGGTGCACGTCATCTGGGGCAATAACGAAGGCGATATCCGCCTGATGTGCAAGCTCGCGTCCGGGCATCCACATATCACACTGCACGGGCAGCTTGCGGAATTAGAATGCGATGGCGTTCGGATTGGCGTGAACCACTATCCGGAGATTGCCAGGCCGCTGGCAATGAGCGGCCAATACGACCTCGTCTGTTACGGACACAATCACACCGCTCACTGCAGTAAAGTGGGTAACTGTGTCTTGATGAACCCCGGTGAACTGATGGGTATGAAAGGCCAGGCCACGATGGCTTTCTTTGATACGGAAAGCGGCCAGGTGGAGCATGCGGACGTGTAGGTTTGAGGCAAAATCAAGGGTGAGCCTCAGGGCGACGGGCTGCCAGCCGAGACGGCCGTCCCCCACTTGATTGCGGCCTGCAGCGACATCAGCCGCAACGTTGTCCGAACCCCGAGGCTGCAGTTACTTTACGCCTTACGGATCACTCCTTACTCGTTAAAGAATGTCCAGAGAACACAAAACCTCAAAGAATCGATCTCTGAAAGATTACGCCGTCATCAGCGCCAAAGGTTTCTGCATGGGAGCGGCCGATATCGTGCCGGGAGTCTCCGGCGGAACGATGGCGTTCATCCTGGGCATTTATCAGGAACTTATCGATGCGGTTCGGTCCATCGACACACAACTCATCAAGTCGTTCCTGAAATTTCGTCTCAAGGAGGTCCTTGCAAAATTTCCATGGCAATTTGTGGGGGCACTGCTCAGCGGGCTCTTTTTCGCAGTTCTGCTCCTTTCCCATTTCTTGAAACACCAACTGGACACAAATCCGGGGAAGGTGCTGGGATTCTTTTTCGGTCTGGTGCTGGCGTCCATCGTCACTGTTGCCCGGCGAGGAAAGCCCTGGAATCAGGCCCGAGTCGGCCTGGCTGCTGTTGCTGCGGCCGTGGCCTTCCTGGTGGTCGGGCTTGTCCCAGTTGAGACGCCCGACGCGCTCTGGTTTGTTTTTGTGTGTGGTGTGATCGCGTTCTGTGCCCTCATCCTGCCCGGGATTTCTGGTTCGTTCATGCTGCTGTTGCTGGGCAAATATCAGTACATACTAGGTAATGTAAACGGACTGAAGTCGGCGCTGAAGACTGCGGACATAAACGCGGTCATTCAACATACTCTGCCACTCACAGTGCTTGCGCTCGGCGGTATAGTCGGACTGATGTCGATTTGCCGTCTCTTGGGCTGGCTGATGAGGGAGCATTACTCGCCGACCCTTGCCGTGCTTACAGGATTGATGATCGGCTCGTTGAGGAAGGTCTGGCCGTGGAAGAACGATTTCTTCAAGAGCTCAGAGATGAATATTCTGCCTCAGGAGTTTGATGGCGATTTTGGTAAAACCGTCGGACTCATCCTGGCGGGGCTTGCGATCGTTCTTGTCATCGAGTGGCTGGCGAGGGATCGGGAGGAAACAGGCAAACTGTAACGGTAAGGACGCAGGCCAATATGAGATTGTCACCGTGACTGGATGCGAACAGCGTCTATTGTGCGGAATCATAGCGTTGTCAATTCTCCGAAGTTCTACTCTGGAGTCCCGGAGCAGATTTCCGGACATCGGCCTGTAAACGATATCTAGAGGCGGCTATGCGAGGTTTTTTGTTCCGGAATTTATATTACACATTTTCAGCCCAGGAGGGGCGGGAGCATGTATCCTGGGGCGCAAGCCCTGAGCTTTACTCACATTCTGTTTCAGATTACGCCGGAGGCGTAAAGGCAATCAGCCGGGGTTTCAACCAGGGGATCTGGGCAACGCCCCGGAACGACCGGTAGACTGGCCGGTGATGAGAAAGTGAAATAGAGCATAGTAGCGGGAGAGGAGATGACATGAAGAAATTGCCCAATGCCCTCATGCTGATCACCTGGTTATGCTCGCCCGTCTGGGCCGAGGCGTCACCGGCAGGGAATCCAATTATGATCGACCTGGCAAACATCGACGCGACAAACATGAGCCCGCTTCAGCAGTACCTGAAGGGGGGCATTATTCAGTTCACTGAGAAGGTTTCATCACCTCCCGGCGCTGATTTCTTCTACCTCCGATACCGCTTCGAAGTGCGCGGTGACGGCGTCTACCGGCTGCATATCAAGGGCCGCGAGCCGGGGGCCCGGCAGTTATCGAGGTACTCCTACGTAGTTGACGACGGCCCTGTGCGGGACGTGTTCTACAGGCGGCAGGTGAACGGGCCGAGAGGACGCGTCGAAGGACGCGATAAACTCAAGCTTGCCGCCGGTGAACATACAGTGGAGCTTCGCTTTTACCCATCCCAGCGGATGCGGGTGATGAGCCGGGTCGATGGGGAGTACGTCGGACATATTGTCAGTATCGATAGCATGGGTTTTTTGCCGGTCACGATGGAGAAGGCGACACCGGCCCCGCCGAGGACGGAAGAGCAGAGGCTGTTGATAAAACACGGCGATAGCGTCGTCTTCTTCGGGGATTCGATCACTGACGAGGAGTATTTCCCCGGGCACTTCGAGCGGATCCTCCGCAAGACATACCCCGGCGAGGAGATTCTCTGCTACAACACGGGCGTTTCGGGCAATCGGATATGGGAGGGCCTGGCCAGAATCGACGACGTGCTCGGTTTGAACCCCACCTGGGTCGTGACCGCGTTCGGCGTGAACGACTGCATGCACATGTCGCCCGAGGAGTTCGAGGAAACCTACGAAACGGTGATCCTGCGACTACAGAAGGATGGCATCCGGGTCCTCTGCACGACGCCAAGCGGGCTCTTGCCGGGGCTCGAGAAGAACGGGAGATATTTTCACACGCCTGACCGCGCCCGGGGATTCGACCGGACGATGGCGCACGGCGCCAGGGCGGTGGTCGACCTTGCGAAGAAACACGGCTGCCTGCTTTCTGATTCGCTGGGAGTCCTGACGGGCTGTGGCATCCCTCGAGACCAACTCATGGCCAACCAGTGGCATCCAAACCTGGAGGGCGGGCGTCTGATGGCGTTATCCATCCTGCGTGAGTTAGGACTCTCAAAGGCCGACGTGGCGAAGACGCTGGACTCGAATGACATGGAATACTTCCAGGTTCTGGAGAAGAGACCACCAGTGACGCACCCCCGCCACGAGGTCCGGGAGCGTCTGCCCGGAGTCAAACCTGAAGGAGACATCGTTGTCGTGAGTTCATTCACAGACAACGCGGTCTATGCCTTCGAGGCGGAGACTGGAAAGGAGATCGCCTGCGTGCCTGTGGGGCACCATCCCATGGACATGGCCTACAGTGCCAAGCGGAAGGAGCTTTACGTCACCTGCGAAGCCGTAGGAAAGATCGAGGTGATCTCTATCCCGGACTTCAAGCTAAAAGCTGCGATTAAGGTCGGCGACATCTATCCTCTCGCCATCGAACTCACGAAAGATGAGGACACCGCCTGGACGGGCAACTACTGGGCGGCCGGTGTCACCGAGATAGACCTGGCAGAACACAAGGTGAAGAGGACGATTTCCGCCGGGGCTGGTGCATTCGTTGAGAGCCTGCTCTTCCTGGAGAAGCGCGGACTGTTGCTGGCCGGGACGCAGAAAGGGCTGGTCGCGATCGATACGGCCGCCGGCAAGATCATCAAGACACTTCCTCTCGACTACATCGGGTGCCTCGTGCGCGACCCCGCGGGAGTGCGTGCCATCGATACGGGAAACTGGCGAACCCACACGCTGAGCGTTCCAGATTTGGTCGTAACGAAGACCGCTCCCCAGCCGCTTCCAACAAGGGCCGTTACTGCCGACGACAAGACCGGCGACGTCTGGGCCGGCAACTCCGACACCCACAAGCTGGTAAAGATTTCTGGGAAGAGCGGGGAGATTCGAGAGGTCGCCAACGTCGATTTTCCGTTCGGTATCACAATCATCAGGACGGATGCGTACTGACGCCCGACTGTCCGGCGGCGGCTTCAGCCAGCCGAGGTCGGGCAGGGCTATGAAGCGCTCATCCGCTTGATGTATTCGGCCCGATGGATCATCGAAGAATTCCATAGAGGCAGCAAGACCGGATGCGGCGCAGAGAATCTTCAGATGGAAACCGCCCGTCGAATCTTTGCAGCCATTTCCGTCATGAGTTTGAGAGGTTTTCGGTTGATACACTTTCGTGAGCAATTCCGATCAGACCCGGAAGGCCCCGCTGAAGAATCTGGACTGGACGACTTGGGAATTCACTTCCTGGATACCAAGCTGAAGCGTGAGATCAGAACAGTCAAACAGGCCGCATTAATCGCAATACTGTTCGGTTAAGCCTTCCTGACAGGCTTTGCAGCAGGCCGAAGGACATCGACATTGGTAGGCCTTCGCGAGCCTACCTATGTCGATTTGCCCCTTCCACTCCGGGACCAAGAATGTGGGCAATGCAGGCCGCTATCGTTGGGGTATTGGGAACAGTAAAATGGAATTGGATGAAATGGCCTTGGCCATGATGTCGCCTTACCGGCAGCCAAGTTGGGGCCGACCTCCTTCATTCGTGCCCCCTTCGGATATCGGTGGGAGTGGCCAACAGGACCTGACATAAATAGGAACCAAAATGATCATGAACACCTCAGCCAACCATCACTCCATCCGCAACCTGCCAGTCAGTAAGAACAGCCTGTCGAGCATCTTGACCCTGGCGATACTTGCGTTCAACCTTTCCACACTCCAGGCCACCGAGACTGAAAACCTCAACATCCGCATTCTGCCTCCCCCAGGCAAGGTGGTGATCGACGGCAAGAGCGATGACTGGGATCTCTCTGGCGGCATCTTTGTATGCAGCGATGTGGAGAACCTGCGCGACAAGATGGGTGCGTGGATCCACATCATGTACGACGCGGACAATCTCTACGTAATCACGCGCTGGCTGGACGAGACGCCTATGAGCAATCCGGGCTCGATTGCCGGCGATCATGGCTGGGATGGTGACTGCCTGCAGTTGCGCATCATCACCAGGCCTGAGGGAGTCAATCCTCCGCCGATATGCTGGGTGACTGCCTGGCGGGACCGCGACGGCAAAGATCTCATCGATCTGGCCTTTCCACAAAAGACTCATGAAAACCTCAAGGATGCGAAGGCCAGGGGAGCACAACAGGCATTTCTGAAAAACGCCGATGGTAAGGGCTACGTGCAAGAGATCGCTCTGCCCTGGAAGACACTCATCGATGGTGGCCTTGCCCCGAAACCGGGAGATCGCATCAACTTTTCCGTAGAACCAAATTTCAATACGGGCAGCAATTTTCGCATCACCATGAAGGACATCTTCCGTCCCGGCGTCACTCCGGATCGGGTGTTTACCTTCCAGGCATTTAGATGTTGGGGCTACGGAATCTTTCAAGCCAAGGGCAATGTCGAGCCTAAGAAGTTACGCATGGCAGATAGACGCGAATTTTCGGTTGAGATGCAAGACGGTAAACCTGCCATCAACTGGACTGGACTCTACGAAGCAAAGAAGATGGAAGGCTTCGCCAAAATCAGTCTCGACCTGCCCGAAGACGGATTTGTTTCTCTGAATATCAAAAATGCCGAGGGGCAGGTGGTGCGCCAGCTTCTTACAGCCAGCTTCATGACGCGAGGCGATCATGAAGTCCTTTGGGATGGCCTCACCAACATGAGCCATCTCAAACCGGGCGAGGTGGTCGACCTCGGCGACTACTCGTGGGAGGCGATTTATCATCGCGGGCTTGGCCTGCGATTGGTCGGCTGGGCCGATAACGCGGGCAAAGCACCCTTCGATTCGCCCGGCGGAAACTGGGGCGGCGACCACGGAATGCCCAGCGCCGTGACCACCGACGGCAACCAGATCTATCTCGGATGGAACGGCTCTGAGGCCGGCCAGGCCGTTGTCTGCACTGACCTCGAAGGCAAGGTCAAGTGGCGTCACAAGCGCGGCGGCTTTGGTGGCGCGCACCACATTGCGGCAGGGGGCGACACTGTCTACGTGAATGACAACCAAGTCGGAGAGTCGGTCCTTTACCGACTGGATGCGAAAAAGGGATCCTACATTTACTGGAAAGGCAAGGACACCGCAGTTCTCCCCATCGAACCCGGCCTGGCCGGACTGGATATCACCGGCGGCAAGCTCTACCTGAGCCAGGGCAAAGGCATCCGAATCCTTGATGCAGAGACCGGAGCAGAACTCGAAACCATTGCCGTTGCCGAACCGGGTGACCTCGAAGCAGCGGCGGACGGCACCGTCTATGTGCTCTCAGCCGGCAAGCAGGTCCTGCGTGTCAAAGCCGACGGCACCACCGAACCTGTCGTCACTGGATTTACAAACGCCCGCGGGCTGGCCATCGGCAAAGGCGGCGAAATTTACGTCGGCATCCTCGACCCGGACAATCAGGTCAAGGTGTTCGGTCAGGACGGCAAGCTTATTCGTTCCATCGGAAAAGCCGGAGGCCGGGCACCACTGGGGCTCTGGCAACCAGACGGCCTGCGTTTCATCAACGGTCTTGGAGTCGATACCGGCGGCAACCTCTGGGTGGCTGAAAAAGATGACCGCCCAAAGCGAATCTCCTGCTGGAATGGCAAGGACGGATCTTTTGTAAACGAGTTCTTCGGCCCAACCGCTTATGGCGCCATAGGGGGCGCTATCTCGCCTGTCGATCCGTTCGTGATGGTTGGTAGCGGCTGCGATTGGAGGCTGGACCCAAAGACTGGAAGGGCGAAGCTGATGGGCGTGTTTCACCGCGGCGAAATGGGGAACAGCCGCTTTGGCCAGAGCCCCGATGGCCGACTGTATGTGGCTGTCGCCGAAGGCTGGATTCACGGCCTCAACCCGGTATCGCTCTATGAACGAATCGGTGAAGGGCAGCTCAAGCTTCGCACCCGCTTCGAGGCTTTAAGCGAAACGAAAGACAAGAACGGCGCCCCTTCCGGCAAGCTCACAGGCGCCCGGATCTGGTCGGACGCCAACGACGATCAAAAGGAGCAGCCCGAAGAGGTGCGGGAATACAAGATGGATCTTGGCGGCTGGATCACCGGCTGGTACATGCCGATGACCCAGAGCATGACCTTCTACGGCGGTTCGTACCGCATCGCGCCCACCGGTTGGACCAAATGTGGCGCGCCGCTCTACGACCTGACCCAATCCAAACGGATGCCTGCCCCGGAAGACATCATCCATCGCGGTGGCATGGGCGCCCAGCGCGGATGCGGTTCTCAAGACGGTAAACTCGTCGTCTACAACGGGCACTACAACCAGAACCATAGCGATTTCACATGCTACGAAATCGAGAGCGGAAAGCAGAAATGGACTTACCCCAACAACTACGTCGGCGTCCATGGCGGACACAACGCACCGCCCGCTCAGACCGGGATGATCCGCGGGGCCTATGACATCGTAGGCACCGGCAAGCTCCCGGAACCAATCGGTGACATCTTTGTCATCGCCACCGACAAGGGCGAGTGGCACATCCTCACCGGAGAGGGCTACTACCTGAGCAGGCTCTTTGAATCCGACCCGCTGAAAATCAAATGGCCGGACAATGCATCTCCCGGCGCCATCATGGACAGCTCTCCGCCCGGCATGGGAGGCGAAGACTTCGGCGGCTCGATCATCGTCACCGGCGACGGCGAACTGCATCTCCAGGCGGGCAAGACGGCCTATATCAACATCAAGGTGGTTGGACTCGATACGGTCAGAAAACTCAAGGGCGGCAAACTGGAAGTCAAAGAGAGCGACCTCGCCCTTGCACGAAACTTCCGTGAAAAGCTACTGCAGCAGAGCGTCGGCATCCGCGAGGTCACCGTGGACAAGCGGTCCGTCACCTTCACCGGCGACCTGCGCAAGGACTTCGGGACCCGCGAGCCTCTCACCTTCGAGAAGAACCGCGCGGCCCGCATCGAAGCCGCCATCGCCTGCGATGACAACAGCCTCTACCTCGGCTGGCAGGTCGACGACGCCACCCCGTGGGTCAACGGCGCCAGCGACCCGTTCCAGATGTACGCCGCCGGTGATACCGTCGATTTCCAGCTCTGCACCGATCCCAAGTCCGACCCCAAACGCAGCGAAGCAGTCCTCGGCGACCTTCGTCTTTCCATCGGTAATTTCCAGGGCAAACCCACCGCCGTGATCTACCTTCACGTAGCCACCGAAAAGCAGCCGAGGAAATTCTTCTCCGGCGTAATCCGCGAGGGCTACGAGATGCAAAGCGTCCTGGTACTAAAAGACGCAAAGATTGAGGTAAAGATCGATGACCGAAACAAACGCTACACAGTAGAAGCCGCCATCCCATTGAAGGCTCTCGGCCTGACCACCCAGCCCGGCCTAAAGCTCACCGGCGACATCGGCGCCACCCACGGCGACCCGTCCGGCACCGACACCCGTCTGCGCACTTACTGGAACAACCAGTCTACCGGAATCGTCGACGACGAAGTCTTCGAACTGAAGATGGAGCCCAGTAAATGGGGACAGCTCGTTTTTGAGTGACAAGCAATTCAGGGGCTGTTTCAGCGAATGCGAAGGTTGCGGAAAAGTCGTTGACCGGAGCCTCTCAGTCATCTAAGATTTCTCCTTCCCAAACTACTACATCTTGTGTTCTTCCATCAATATCCTGTGCACAAATGGGGCCGTTTAGTGGATTGCAACCGGTGTTAGCAGGATGTTGATTTAAAGCCCTTAAATCCGCCAGTAGCATGTCAACAAGCACCAAAGCTTTTGGAACTTCTAAGCGAGAAGGCCATGACTCTTCTGTCTACTACGAAAGGCAGATGCTGAAAGGTGAGCGCGAAAAACTCAACGGCAGTGATTCGTTGAATGGAGACCTTCAAGGACCGGAGAACCCAGACCCGAAGTTCATAAATAAAATCTATCTGAAGTCTTCTGAGAAGATGAGCCCGGAATTGCCTGACAATTCCGTTGCGCTTGTTGTTACCTCTCCTCCCTATAACGTCGGTAAAGAATATGACAACGATCTTTCACTCGACAAATATCTGGAACTACTGAAGAAAGTCTTCGAGGAATCAAAAAGAGTACTTGAACCAGGCGGCCGAATCTGCATTAACATCGCCAATGTTGGAAGAAAGCCTTACATCCCACTTGCTTCTTACGTCAACAGAATAATGGTTGAAGAATTGGGCTACCTGATGCGTGGGGAGATTCCGTGGGTTAAAGGTGATGGCGCGAATGGTTCCTGTGCCTGGGGATCCTGGCGTTCAGCTAAGAATCCCGTACTCAGGGACACACATGAATATATTCTGGTTTTTTCCAAGGACAGATTTGACCGCGTGAGGAAAGGCAAGAATTCAATAGGGACTGATGAGTTCCTTATGAACAGTCGTTCTGTGTGGAACATGGAACCAGAGAGCGCAACTAGGGTCGGACATCCGGCGCCGTTCCCGGAGGAACTACCCCGCAGGCTTATAGAATTTTACACTTATGAGGGCGATCTCGTTCTGGATCCTTTTTGCGGAGTAGGAACCACATGTGTCACTGCCAAAAAGCTGAACCGAGATTACATCGGCTATGAGATCGAACAGGAATACGTCAACAGAGCAAGAGAGAGGCTCGACAAAACAGTTTTTGATCGGGAAAAGTTCCAGGCACGCTCATCAAGAGAAGGCAAAGGCGCTCAGAAAATAGCTGAATCTTTGTTGAATCGGAGTGGATTCAAAATCGTTGCGAAAGATAAGAAGCTGTCAAAACTCGGAATCCAGGTCAATTTCGTGGCTGAAGACAAAAAAGGCAGGGAGTGGTACTTCGATGTATCCGGCGCCTTCACCAGCCAAAGAGCAGGTCTGATTCGGACAGACACCTTATATAAGTGCCTAGGGCGGGCAAGTGTGATGGCTATCAACGGCTTTGAACGAATCGTCTTTCTGACCACAAATCTGCCGAAACGAGGTTCGGCTGGTGAAAAAGCTCTTAGAGCAACCAAAGGAAAGACCGTTTTCGATGCTATCGAGATGGACGATAAGAACCAGGTGATAAGGTTGGCGGAGTACGCCACAGGCACGCACCTTTCTCCGCTTCCTGGCTTCTGGCGGCCGTCTGATCTGAACGGTTCTTAATCGAGCCTCACTTCCCCATTCCCATCCCGTGAACAGTGCCGGGCATCAGAACAGAAATTACCGAGATTACTACGGGATTAGCAACCTTAGGGTTAAAATCGCTCGACGCGGCGTTTGCCTTGGCGGAACAACCATCGGCCTTGAAAAATGTCGAACCATCGATCTGGGATCGCCTGAAGGATGCATATCATGCAGGCGGTTTTGAAAAGGATTTCGCGTCGGCATGGGAGAATGGTTGCATATTCCTGCAGGCCAAGAGTGGATTACGAAACAGGCGACCATTCCAAATCGAATGGAAAGGTCCCCATAAGAATTCTGGTTACGACTTCATTCCAGCCGATTTACGAATCGACCACGTATATTTGATCAGCTGCAAATACAGTTCGCGCCTTCTCCAGAATTCTTCTCCCGCGAACCTCTTCGATCGCTTACTGGCAGGTCGTTCGGGACGTCACGGAGATTGGTACTTGGATGTGGCGCCCGATGAGTACAACGCTTTCTATGCTTGCGTCAGAGAGATCTTTTCCGAAGGAAGGAAACTCCCGACTCACCTAACAGATCTGGGCAGGGAAGGCAGGCAATTCCTGAAATCATCTCTGAAAGGGAATGAGTGGCCCGAGTTACTGAATGACTATGTCGACTTTAGCCACGCGGTAGCAAAGAAGTCGGCAGCAAGATGGACTGCTGGCTTGACGACTGCAGCTAAAAGGGAAGAAATGCTTTGGCGTCTGCTCCGGTTTGCTCCAGCGCCTTATTTCATCCTCGGCTCGTCACAAAAAGTCCCCATTAGGATTCGGGTTCATACGCCGTGGGATTGGCGACAAGAGTTTGAATTGCGTTCCTTTCAGATATCGCCAGATTTCGAGGCCAAACAACCACAGGTCGGTTGGGAGGCGATAATTCTAGAAAAGACAAAGAGGGTCGACTCAGTAGTCAAAGGCCATGTTGAAATTCGGTGGGGGCATGGAAAGTTTTCTGGCAATCCAGAGGCAAAAGTGTATTTGGACACCCCCCATAGTCAGGTTCCGGGCTACGCTTCTCTGGACTGAATACAGGACTTGTAACCCATGAATAAGGTTGTGTTGGGCGATAGCACAGATATTACTTCGCACCTATCTGCGGGAAGCGTCGCTTTAATCATCACCTCTCCACCACAAGAGCTTTCAGACAGCGGTCGCCTGGACGAGTGCCTGACGTCCCTTGATGCTGTTTGGGCGGAATGTAAACATGTTCTGGCTGACACCGGAATCCTCTGCATCATTGTCGGAGGAGTCCAAGGCGAAGAATTCATCCCATTACACTCTCACATTCAGCTTCGACTGCTCCGACAGGATTGGCAATGTTTGAGGACAATCATTTGGGCTAAGCCAACGACTTCTGAATCATCAATCGGTGTTGAGGGTACGGACTCGGTCGTTTCATCTGACATAAGAGAAGTTCATGAACACGTACTTGTCTTTGCAAAAGAGGGAGACGATTCAGAAAGGAGGGGGGATGGCCTGAGCGAGGAAGAACGTGGACAACTGGAGGCAAGTGTCTGGACTATTCCAATTCGATCTGCGAATACAAACCTGCCGCGCTCATTTCCTGAAGAGATTCCGAGGAGGCTAATCAGGCTGTACAGCAGTATTGATGATTTGGTCGTTGACCCATTCGTCGGCAGTGGTACCACCTGCGTAGCTGCACGAAGGCTGGGTCGGCGTTGGTTTGGGATCGACAATGACCCGGATTGCGTCTTAACCGCACATGAGAGAATCCAGGCTACGTCCACAGATGCTACACAGTAGAAGCCGCCATCCCATTGAAGGCTCTCGGCCTGACCACCCCGCCCGGCCTAAAGCTCACCGGCGACATCGGCGCTACCCACGGCGACCCGTCCGGCACCGACACCCGTCTGCGCACTTACTGGAACAACCAGTCTACCGGAATCGTCGACGACGAAGTCTTCGAACTGAAGTTGGAGCCCAGTAAGTGGGGACAGCTCGTTTTTGAGTGACACCATCTGGCGAGGGCGGTGGAACTCAAGAGCCTGCATTAGTCCGGTAATTGGCAGTTCATTTCGGTTAATCGTCTTACGGCGTAAGACCTCGCTGACTCATTCTGCGACCTCAATTGAGAGGATAACTTCTTTCGGTTCAGGGCCGCTTAAACACCTTTGCCGGGCTTCCCTTAGAGGATGAAAACGCGCTTACGATGGTACTCGTATCAAGTACATGGCGCCTTGTGCTTCAAGACTCAGAATAAGAGCTGTGGCTGCTTCAGAGAATTACTTTGGAACTCTCCAGATTTTTGGTTGCGGCCATGTGCCGCGGTAGGATTACTACGGCAGATATCGATAAAGCTGCTCACGACGATCCATGAGGGCGCGCCCTCAGCGTGAATAATGCATCGGGCGGGGAAGACCATTAAATTTACTCCCTCGATTAGACACTTCTAGCAAATTTGTTATCCCTGAGCTATTACAACGGAAGAAGCCTTAAACCGACTGGTTAAAGTCGGTTCAGCGTCATCAACAGGAGCAAACCTTATGAGACTGAGTGCAGCAACCCTCGCCACAGCCCTTTTATTTACAACTCTCAACGAAGCCCGATCTGCAGACGAATACGACATCGACCCCGGGCATGCGGCAGCGGTCTTTCGCATCAACCACCAGGGCTTCAGTTACACCTACGGTCGCTTCAGTAAAATCTCGGGAGTCTTCACCAACAACAATGACGATCCCGGCAAAGGGTCCATTTCTGTGGAGATTCAGGCGGAAAGCATCAACACCGATCTTGACAAGAGAGACCAGCATCTGCGCGGGCCGGATTTCCTGAATTCAAAACAGTTTCCAACCCTCACCTTCAAGAGCACAGCCGTCAAGAAGGCCGGCGACAATAAACTCTCGGTTACTGGTGACTTCACACTCCACGGCGTGACCAAGTCAATAACTGTGGATGTCGACAAAGTAGGGGAGGGCCCGGCACATCAGGGCCAGTATCGCGCAGGATTCGAAACCACATTCAAAATCAACCGTTCCGATTACGGTATTACTTACGGACTTCAAAAGGGTGGTGTCGGGGATGAAGTAACAATCATGCTCTCGTTCGAAGGCATACGGAAGTAGAGGGCAGAGCCTGGGGTCAGGCGTCCTGACGGCCGCAACCACAGTGCCTGCCGTCTCCCGAAGGGAGTTCGGCGCTCAAGAGAGCTCAGCCAGGGCGATGCATCCGTTCTTGAGATACAGAGTTCTCATGAAGGGTTGTAATTGAAAAAGCTTGCCGGTGAATTCCATCATCTGGCCGATGTGGGGTCTGAGAACGGTCTCGGCTTCTTTGGGGAAACTTACGAGCGCGTCGCCAAGGCGTGTGGCGTATCTGTCTTCCGGGTCGACGATGGAGAAGACTGCCACAAGCTCGGTGTTCTGATCGAAGGTTCGATCGGTGATGAAGGTCTCAATGCGCTGCAGTGTGCCAGACCAGCATACTTCAGCGTCCGTAAATTCTTCTTCGAATTTCTTGAACGCGGCTCTCGAACTGAGAGTTGAGAACAGTTCTTTACAGAGGCTTGTTGCATCCGGGCCGGTGTGTGCCAGCTCTCTCTTCTCTTCTTCCTCGTCTTTGTTTTTGTCCTCGTCATCGCCGGCATTGCTTTCAACTGCATTTACAGCTTCTGAACCGTTCGGCCCTCGCTGTTGCTCCAAGTCTTCAACGGTTTCTTCCGAAGACTCAACCGTCTCTTTCTTTGACTCGAAGGGTTCCGCTGTTTTCTGAACATCTTCGACTTTCGTCTTATCCGGGACACGCTCTTCGATGGCGGTTTCCACTTTATTGCTCGGCCCTCCCTCTGCGTGTTCATTCGGCGCAGCCGTCTCGACAATGACCGGCCCCGTGGAAACAGGAAGAGGATTCGTGAGCGATGACTCCGACTCTTCAGCGGGTGGCTGCCAATTGACCGGGTCAGCCTTCTTGAGCTTGGCCAACAATTTTGCGGCACCCTCAAAATCTCGGTTGGCTACCATGACAGCCGATACCAGAAGTTGTGCATTCCTACCGGTGATTTTGCCTGTTGCTGCCTGCTGCCTGGCCAGGGAAAGCGCGTCCTGCAACACCTCCTTGTATTTATCATAGAACTCTTCCTTTTCTGAAACCTTTTCAGCTTCGGGCGCGGCCTTCACTTCAGGGCGTGGAGGAGGGGGTGCAGGCCTTTTCTTTTTCTTCTTGGGCCGACTGTCGGAGCTTACTTTCTGCGTCAGAACCGTGGCGACCTCGACCATCATCTTCAGGTGCCCGGAGAGCTCAGATGACGGCAATGGACGACCCACACTTTTCAGACTGATGCCTCGATCCATGATCATGAATGCATCATCCAGATCGAAGAGCTCTAAGACCTTTGTCCTCCTCTCTTCATCTAGAAAGGGGACTACTTGTCGAGGTTCGCCCTGCACAACGACCCGCCGATCGAATTCTTCATCACCGACTTCAATATCCTGATTGCCGAGCCAACGAGCTGCACGATCGTAGTAGCTCTGGTGCGTCAGACAGAGCCCGATCCCGAGTGCTTTGGGATAACGTAATTTCACGGTCTCAGTATTCAGGCTCCTTTCTACCTTTACCTCGAAGCCCTGGATCTTGCCGCTCATGTTCCTTGAATCCAGTTTGCCTGTGTCCACTTCAAGCCCCATCGTCTTGGCCCCGCTATTCAGCTGTGTTAAATTTTCCCGGTTTACGGATTTGAAGCCCGAAACGGCCAGGGCCAAAATCACCACAGCCGTAACAACGAACATGAAAAAAAACAGGACGCCAAAAGCCACAGCGTCAGCTCCGCAGGATGAGAAGACAGATTTCGCTTACTATTGAGTTTTAGCCCGGCCCGCCCTATGAGTCCAGAGGTGTTATGAAACTACGTCCCGATCTACTCGATGAAAGTTCGCCCGAAGGGCTGGAAGTGATCCAGCTCACGACAGAAGAACTGCCCTCCTCCCACATTTATATGGAGTCGCAGATTTTTACTCCCGATTCGAAACAGTTGGTGATGCATCGTTCGGCACACGCGCATGGGAGTGATAAGAACGATCCGGAGCACCGTTACGTCGTCTGCGATATTGAAAATAATTGTGAGCTGGTTCCCATAACCGAAGAAGTCGGTGCGACGGCGCCTTCTATCTCTCCAGATGGGCAGTTTCTCTATTACTTCGTTAATGAAACTGAAGTGAACGGTGGCTCTCTGACACTGAAGCGCGTTCGAATGGACGGTACTGAGCGAGAATCGCTCTTGGTCGTCGATTCGGCTCTGCAGGACACGAACTATCGGCCGAGCGGGATTTATCCGCTCTCCACGATCTCGTCCGACGGTGAGAGGCTGGCACTTTCCTGTTTTTTGGGCGATGGCAGCGAAGCGGGCGCTACTTATGGCTTGCTAGTCTTTGATGTTGGGCAAGCGTCGGTACGTTTGATTCTTGAGGGCCCTTCCTGGTGCAATATTCACCCGCAGTATTGCCGATCAACAGATCCGGACGCCAGCCACGACATTCTGATTCAGGAGAACCACGGCAATACGACGGATGCGAACGGCAAGATTGGGAAACTTGTTGGAGGGGCAGGCGCGGACATCCACGTGATCCGCGATGACGGCAGTAACTTTCGCAATATGCCCTGGGGGCGTGACGGCAACGAGTACTGTCAGGGCCACCAATGCTGGCGGGGCCGCAGCACCTGGGCCATCACGAGTACCGGCACAAGACAGCCGTCAGAAAGGCAATTGATCGAGGGGGCCGCCACGAATTACGACGGGCATTCAGGCATTCGGACTGCCGGTGCAATACGCAATGACCTCAGCCGTGAATTTGATTCTCCTGACTTCAGTCACTTTGCTACGGACATCGAAGGCAGACGTTTCATCACGGATGCAGGCCCGTTCAACAAGGGCGCGCGGCTGTTAGTTGCGGAGTTTGGTGAGTCGGGAAAAGACGCCCTGAAGAATTGGAAGTATCTGCTCAGTCCGCGCTCGTCATGTGACAAGCTGGCGCATATCCACCCTTTCCTCTCACCTGACGGTATGACCGGTTTTTTTAACTCTGATGAAAGCGGAATTCTACAGGCATATATGGTTCGGGGTTTTGGTGGGTAATTATTCTTCAATTATTAGCGCCTCAAACCGTCGAGCGGTCCATCGTAGCGCTGGCCTCCAGGCCGGCGGTTTATTCGAGCCGAAGGCTCGCAGACAAAACCACTCCGGCCTGGAGGCCAGAGCTACGATAGCACTCCGGCCTGGAGGCCAGAGCTACGATAGCACTCCGGCCTGGAGGCCAGAGCTACGATAGTCCTTCGCTCTGAAAACTTGACGCTTCTGTTAAGTTTTGAGCAGTTGTAGACGACTGGTGTGCTGGCAGCATTGAAGAACGTCTTTTCTTCATGGCCGCGGGTCAATCGAGCAAGGCCTGACGGACAGCGGGTGCAGGCAATCTGTCTGATTTCTGTTTCCGCCTTGTATCCCGGGGGAGGCCCGATGAAAGACGCGTCGATGTGGACTTACAGAGTGCACATATCCACGTTATCGAAATTGCGGCCGTAGAATTTCATATACTGCACCTTACGTTCGAGAGCTTCTATGACGTAGCGATTGAAGTTGATTTTGGTGAATTTCTGAGCGCTGCCGAAGCCCCCTGGGCTGAAGACATTGATCTCCATCAGCTTGTCGCCAACGATGTCGAGGCCGACAAGAAACATGCCGTCCTGGACAAGTTTCGGCCGGACGATTTCGGCGATGTGGAGTGCGGTACCATCTACGGTAGCTTCGGCGAGTTTGCCACCAGCATGGATGTTGGATCGCATGTCTCCGCCTGAACGGACCCGGCGGAATGCTGCGTATTTGCCATTGACGCGGAGTGGGCGGCCATTCATGACGAACAAGCGCATATCCCCTTCCTGCGCGGCAGGCAGATATTCCTGGGCGATGACAAATCCGTCTCGGCTGACAGCATCGATCATCTGGTTGAGATTTGGCAGGTCGTCAGGGCGGACGAGGAATACGCTGGCGCCGCCAGAGCCTTGCAGTGGTTTCAAGACCAGGTTGCCCTGCTCGCGTGCGAATTCCTTGAGCTCGCTACGGTTGCGCGTGATGAGCGTGCGGGGCCGGACCTCCTGGGGAAAGAGCTGGAAGTACATCTTGCTGGCCGCTTTGGCCAGGCCATTCGGGTCGTTGACGACGATGACGCCGTTGCGCATGGCCACTCGCCCGAACTCAGCCGCCACGCCGGCCGCCCACGGCCGCGAAATGAAATCGTCCGAAGGAACGTTCCGCAGCATCAGGACGTCAAGGTCGTCGACGGTGATGCGTTCCTTAATCGCCTGTTTGCCATGCAGCGCGACCAGGTAGCCTGCTGAGTCCTTGTATCGCTTCTTCGGTACCGATGTGGCGTGGGCGCAGATCGTTCCTGAAGGATCATATACCAGATCGCCGACTCCGATTGTCCATGTCTCGTGCCCGCAATTAACCGCCTCGCAACCGAGGCGGGTGGTGGTGTATCCGGTTGCTTCAGTCTTGACGTCGTTGACGACAAATCCAATACGCATGGGGTCCTCCTCAGGGGTAAGAATATTCAGTCGCGTCTGGTCAAATCAATGATGGAGAGTCCATTAGTGATTCGAGCCAGGCGTTCAGCCGTTTCGGGCCGCTCGAGATAGTTGGGGATGAGCGGTGGCCAGAGCAGGATCTTTCTCCACTGTAATTCCTCGACGATGGAAATGTGCTCGGCAGCTATCTTTCCGACAAAGAGTGGCGCCAGCTTGCCGCCTCGCTGAAGGTATTCGATGAGCCGCATCAGACCGCGAAGATAGGTAGCGTCTTTCGTAAGTCCACCGCCGCGCCATACTCGCATGGTGATGGTAAAAGCCGTCCGCCCCTCGAAATCCCAAGTGCGGTCAAGCTCCCGGAATATATCGACGAAGGAAGCGCCATCAATGAGCTGCCGGGCTGCCACCACACGCGCCGCAAGCAGTCGCAGCCGGGGCCGGCTCAATCCGCCTACGAGATACTCGGAAAAGACCGCCAGGCCTTCCTGCAATTCGTCGTATCCGGAGAGCCCGCAATAGAGTTGGTGCAATGGCTGTGAGCGTCCGTTGTAATAAGTCAGCATGTGCGTGCCGATTTCGTGCTGAATCAGCGGATCCACCCGAGAGATCGGGATGCGGATCTGTTTGCCGATGAGGAGATGCCCCTGCGAGACCATCAGGCCACTGAGGTCGCTGCGGATTTGGACACTTCCCGTAAATCCTGCAAAGCCCTTACGGTATTCATCGATTTCCTGACGCGCACGCTCTGCAAATGCCTCTGCG
This sequence comes from Planctomycetota bacterium, assembly GCA_027625095.1. Classification (GTDB taxonomy): domain Bacteria; phylum Planctomycetota; class PUPC01; order JACPCR01; family JACPCR01; genus JAQBXN01. The sequence goes on from JAQBXN010000025.1 coordinate 29,420, forward strand.
TTTACGTGACCACCTCGCGAATCCTCACGGGTGCGTGAGGACAGCTTTTCGAGCAGATCTCTGGCGAGCTGGTAGAGGTTGTCATCGACGCCACCGTGGAGCTGCAGGCTTCCGAGCAGGAAGTTTTTTGTACCTCGGTCCTGTAGCATCGAGAGCTGCTGCTCCAACTCCCGCCGCTTCTGGCCGAAGAGATATCCGAGCGTCGGGTCTTCGACGCGCTCGATGGGAATGTGGTAGAGCTTGCGCTTAAGCAGCGACGGATCGAACGGCACCGGGCGATAAAGAAAAAGCGGCGCTGCCGAAAGTTTGCTGCGCTGAAAACGCGACCATGCCTGATCCGAATTGGTCGGACTGACCAGCAGGAGAAAATCAAAGGCGCGGTTGATCGCAGCCAGTTCGGCATCCACATTCCAGGCTGCCCGCACCATCGCCTTGCGTCCCATGGCGTGGTAATGCGGTGGCTGATGCGAGGTCTCTCTTTTCGCAAATTCAAAGAAAGCACGTCTGAGCGCCAAGGTCATGCCCCGGCGGAGCGACCGTCGCACGATCGGAAAGACTGCTCCGCTCTCCGCGTCGCGGTAAATCGGGCGGAGCTCGATGCCAATGAATTGGCAGTTGAGTGACCGAGCTACTTTGGACAAAAGAAGGGGTTGCAGACCGGGCGGTGAGGTCTTGATGGTGGGAGTGACTTCCGCCTCCGCGGTGCGGCGGTTGATCCGAATACGACCGAGTTCTCCTTTAAGCACCTCTATCGTCGATTCCGGTCCTTCCCGTTTTCGGTGGAGGATGCGAAAGAATGGTTTCTGAGGGCCGGCGCTTGGCGGGGTTACCTCTTTTGGTTCCGGGCTCGTCCAGATTTCCACGATAAGGAAGGTTCCAAACTCCTTCGATAGTGTCTCAACTACTGTCTTCACCATCTTGGTCAATTCAAGGTGGGCGGGTCGTTCGCCCCGGCCGATCAGATAGGCCGGCTCACCCGTCACCAGCCGCTCAGTGCCGGAATCATCTCCGCCCGGCGGACGACGATAGACGCAGAGGAAGGGGAGCTTACGGTCGATGTGCACTCGCCCCCAGTCAGACAGGTTCCGGCGAATGGGCTGGTTGGCCGCCAGCCGCTTTGCGATGTCATTGAATTCCTCCTTGGTTACTCGCTTTTTCGCTCTCATTGCTCTCCCACACTGTCTGGTTTCAGGGTCTTCAGTCTCCTATAAGAGTCTAACACTATCTTAATCAGCGTGGCTTGGAAATGTTGGAGTGAGGCGTTGTTTGCGGGGCAGACGCCGACGGCTGAAACCGTCACACGAACGTTCTGGACAGCGCTCGAAATTGAGAGTTACCAGATCCGGTTGCCCGGCTACCACGTAACGGGCAGCCGTGTTACAGGGTTTGTGCCTGTAGGGCGTTTTCAAATGCCGCAACGCTGTCCAGGATTGGCTGGAGTGCATCCCTGGTCATCTTTTCAATCGAATGCTCGTCTTTAAAGCCTATGCCAGTGACCGGGCAGACCACGACGGCGTCTTCATTGAGTTCACCGTTTGCGGCGGCTGAAAGAGCCCCTGCCAATGCGGTAGCACCGGCAGGTTCACTGAAGATGCCCTCTTCTCTTGCCAGCCTGGACTGCGCTTCGTAGATCAATTCATCAGAGACCACGTGTCCAGTGCCGCCAGTCGCGCGGCAGCTTTTAATGGCCCTGTCACCGTCGATATTGGTGGCCACTTGCAGGCCACTTATAGTCGAGGTGCATTGGAATTGGCGGCCGGATTCCGAGCCCTGCCTCAACGGGCTGGCGATAGTGTCATTCCCTTCCGGCTGCACCACTTCAACTGCTGGGCAATTCGGAACTGATCCCGCCTCAGCCAAGTCAAGGAATGCTTCTGCGACGGCCACAGCCATTCCCCCGCCACCCGCCTGGCAAAAGACATGATCAATGCCGTGCGGAAGTTGCTGGGCCAGCTCATTCGCCAGGCTTCTAACCCCGGCCATTCCAATAGGGGAGTATTTAAAAGCACTGATTTGGAGCATTGCATGATCTGGCTGTGACAGCTCCACAAGTTTGGCCATCACGTTTGCCGTAGCCTGGATGTCAAGCCCGAAGCCCTTGATCCGGTAAAGATGAGCGCCATAAGCAAGCATCTGCCGAAGCTTACCGTAAGGGGCAGTCTCAACGATGGCTATGTGGCAGGCGATGCCCGCGGCCGCGCAATACCCGGCCAGGGCCGCGCCGGTATTGCCACTGGAAGTAGCCAGACAGAGTGTTTTCCCCTCATCCAGCATGTGATTTACCGCGGCACATCCAAACCGATCTTTAAACGAGCCTGTTGGATTTGTGGTTTCGAGCTTGAAATAGAGGTTCGGGATGCCGGCGGCTGTCCCGATTGAGCGGGAACGAATGATAGGAGTATTGCCTTCGCCTAGTGTGATGGGCATGGAGGTTGTTGGGTCGCAAGTGAGAGATTTAAAAGGCTGTAATGATTACTGAATATGGCATCGATTCGTTTACAAAGTCATCGTTCCAGAGTCAATTGTCACCCCCGTTCGAATATTGAGTCAAGGGCATTTGGATTCAGTACTAAAGGGTCGTCCATGTGCAGCCTCCTTTTGACTTGCAGCCCTCCAAAGTAGGTGGCTCAACGCTATAAATTGTGGCCTCGTACTGGCGATAAACGACGATGCCGCTAAGATGGTCGCCCTCAAAATATAAATTTTTGCATTGCTGGGGCTGTGGTTTTTCCTCTCTGTAAACCTGCCTGCTCGACCCGCGAGAATTAACCTGCCTGACCATGTCGTCTGTCTAAACAAGTTTGTGTTACATCGACTGGATTTTCCTCTCGATATTTGTTCGCCCAATCCACCCTGGACCTTTGTTGTTCGGAGCGGATGGCTTTTTTGTCTGTGTTAGGAGATTCGCTCCGATGATCAATATTTATGTCGGAAACTTGTCCTTCAAAGCCACTGAAGAAGATATCCATGAAGCCTTTGGGGCCTACGGTGAAGTCCTCAAGGCCAGCATCATTATGGACCGTGACACTGGTAGATCGAGAGGTTTTGGGTTTGTCGAAATGGCTGACAAGGAAGAAGGCCTTGCTGCTATCGAAGCCCTGAATGGAACCGACCTTGGCGGTCGCTCCATTACCGTCAACGAAGCCCGCCCGCGCGAAGAGCGTGGAGGTGGTGGAGGTGGAGGTAGTCGCGGAGGAGGTGGTGGTAGTCGCGGGGGTGGAGGAGGCGGTCGCTGGTAGATTGGTGGCCGACCAAGAATTAGGAATGCCCGGTATCCTCTGGATATCGGGCATTTTTTGTGCTCTGCACCTGCAACAGAGCGCAGAAAACTGGGAATTAGGCAACAGGATTCAAGAGCTAGGATTCAGGATTCAGGAGAGCGAAAAGTCGCAGGCGTTTTCCGAAATTTTCTTGAGACTCGGCTTACATCGTTTTACACGCACCTCACAATGCATTGACAAGGAGCAGTGTGCGCAGGCTAGACTCTTGCTCTATTGCGTTGCAAGGCTAACGCCATAAACTCGTCGAAATTCGCAGGCTTTCGCATCCAACAGGTCTCTCATCATGAAACGGATATTGTGTTCACTATCTCTTCTGGCACTGGTTGTACCCGCCTCAGCCGACCGCATTGTATTTGTAGACGGAATGGAACTTGAGGGCACTGTTCTCAAGCAAGGCGAGATCGATCTCACGGTGCGTGTTGAATACGGCAAGATACGCCTGAGAAAAGACCGGGTAGAGCGCATCGAACTGGACGTCGAAGCTCGCCTGGGTGAAATCGATGCCACTGACACCCAGCGTTACTTGGAACTTGCCAAGCTGTGCGAACATTACGGCGATCCGGAAGGCGTCATGAGTTGCCTTGCAAGCGCTGCTGAAAATGAAGACATGCCACCAGACAAACTTCTTCAACTTTCAGAGCTGTATGAAAAGAAAAAGATGAAGAAGGAACTGGCCATTACTCTTTACCGCTATCTCGAGATCAATCCTGGTCGCCAGGACCTCCGAGCTAAGCTCGACGTTCTCGAAACTGAGTTCCAGAAGGCCGATGAAGAGAAGGCCCGCTTCGAAGAAGCGGAGGCCAAACGCCTCGCCGAAGAAGAACAAAAGAAGCTCATAGAGCAGGAAGCAAAAGCCAAGGTTGAGGCCGAAGAACGCCGCAAGGCCCTTATAGCTTACTCGAAAGAAAGAACCATAGAAGCTGCCCCAACTGACGACCCTGCTGACAAAGGGAAAATATCACAAGCAGAAATGGCCCCCATTGGAACACCTGCAGAAGGCAAAACCAAAGTCGTCTCCGAGGCAGCCCCGACAGATGATCCCGCCGCGGAAGTCAAAGTTGCCAAGGTCCAAGTCGAAGCAACTGCTGTTAAGGTTGAAGCAGAAGTCGCCACCGAGGGCAAGGCCGTCGAGGTAGCCACCGTAGGAGAGAATAAACAGGAGGGTGGTGCTGACGGACTGGAATCCAACGAACGCTGGCAGTCACAGGACTGGGCCAATCCGGCCGAATTCGAAGTGGTCGACCAGGGCGGAGAAAAGAAAAACCTACTGGCGCGTATCAGCTTCACCAAGACAGACAAAGACAAGGCAGCTATCGGTCTCGATTATCCGGCCAACCTGAGTGACAAGGGATTCATTAGCTTCGACGCGTTCAATGGCTGTGACCGCCCAATCAGCATCGCCATCGCTGTCCAGACACTCCCAGGCTACGCCTGGTTTGAAAGCTTTGCGACAACCATTCGTCCCAACAAATGGGCCATTGGAAAAAAGATTCAGCTCGACACCGACAAGTTCAAAAGTGCAGACGCAAATTGGGATTACAAATCGCCGATCAAGAATCTCAACAACACCATCAAAATCTACTTCCTCATTTACCATCGTGCCCCGCAGGGCAACATCTTTCTGGACAACATCCGCTTCGTTGCCAAAGACGCGCCAGTTGCCAAAGAAGCGCCACAGGAAGAATAGGCTCGTAAGCCTGAATGCAGGTTCACCCCTTCCACCCATAAACTCGGTGGCGCCGACACCCCGACATAAAGTTCGAGAACTGCACCCTATCCCTGCCCTGCCGGCTCTAGCAGGCCGTGTTCCATGAGCAGTTTTGCTCGCATGAGAAGCTGATCCGGATCAAAGGGCTTTGAGATAAAACCGTCGGCTTCGGCTTCCAATGCCTGTTTACGCAGTTCCGGGCTGTTCTCTGTACTCAGAAAGAGGACGGGGCAGTTCGAGCCGTCGTTGCGGATCTTTCGGCAGAAATCGATCCCACTCCAGATAGGCATATAGACATCAAGCACCAGGAGATCCGGCGTATCCATGCGCATCAAATCTTCTGCCTCAAAGGCCGAGTTGGCGACCCGGCTTTGATGCCCGTCTTGGTCGAACAGTGATTTGAGACTGCGGGTGACCTCGGGATCCTTGTCGACGATAAAGACCTTTTTGACTGACATAATTGCCTCTCGAGATGCTTGTTGGACTTGAGGGAGAGAGGCGGCAGGAAGGGGAACGTTAATATAGCCCTAAGTCGTACAGACTCCAGAATTGTTTTCGTAACTCTTTTGGTCTGCGTCTTTGAATCCTCTCGACTGACTTCAGATTCTTGACGAAATTGTCATAGAAGTTATATACAGAGCCTCGCAGACGGTTAAGGTTGTTACAGGTGTACGGCTCAAGAAATGAAGCAAATGAGGATGTGAGTTGCCGGATGGGATTGAATAATTGCACTTCCACGCATCTTGTTTGCCTGGAGGAGTGGAGGAAATGGCCAGACACAGATCGAATACTCGCGCGAGGCAGAAACCACCGGAATCTCCGGGGGGCATGGTTGCCCTGGTCTTCCTGCTCATCATCGGCGGGGGCGGCGCGTTTTTCTTGAAACAATACTTCGATGAGAAACGGGAAGCGGGGCTTCGCGAGGAGATGGCTTATGAGGATCGGAAGCGCAATGAAATGCGTGACATGGTCGCCAGGCAGAAACAACTGGAGTCAAAAAGCTCGCAGTTCGGCCAGGAGGAGATGGAAAAGCGGAAATTTGAGATCTCGTTTGATCGAGCCATCGAAAGAGCAAGATCGTTGATGCTAGAGGATGAGTTTGGCGTCGCGCTCAGAGTTCTTGCGGAGCTGAACACTGACAAGCTCACGGATTTGCAGAACCAGCGGGCCGAAACGCTCCGTGAAAAAATAAACACCCAGGCCCTGGACAAATTTGTCAAGATCAAGGCTCTCGCACTTGAGAAAGCGGATGAAGAGGATTACGACGGCGCCATCCTGATTGTTAAGATGGCGGATGCATTCGGGATACCCGAAATCTCAAACGAAGTGCAAGCCCTGGCATCAAATTACCAGAAGATGAAAACCCTCGGCAAACTCGGGAACCAAGTCCAAACTTTCACCATCATTGGAGAACAACTGAATCCTTCACTCTCCGTTTTTGATTACGTCACTGCTCGCGCCACGATTGAGCGACTGTCGCCAGTGGCGGATTACATGCTCTTTAAAGATGATTTGGTTGGTATAAAGGAAGATTTCAAATTGGTCGAGAAGACATGGGGTGAGTTCAAGAATGCAATGGTCCGCCGGGTGGGTGCCGAAGAGATGTTTGGTATCAAACGCGGCACGGTCAAGGCAATTGATGACAATGGCCTTACTCTCGATACGGCCGAAGGTGAGGTGATGCTGACTCTCAAAGAGATCCAGCCTGCCTGGATTAGAGCCAAAGTCGAACTCACTAAAGAGAAGTTCCCGGAAGCTCACTACGGGCTTGGCGTTATGTTCCTGCACAAGGGCCAGGACAAAGACGCCCAGGCGATCTTCACTCAACACGCAGTCGATGACGATAAGAACGCCGCCCGCCATCTGCGCTGGCTCGGGTGGAAGGATGAAGTAAAAGCGATGGAGGTATACAAAACTCTGGTAGCCGCCAACCAGCAACAAGCATTTATGCAGGTGCCGGAGATTGCAGCGTCGCTGAAAGAGGAATATGGAAACACCAGGCTCTACTCTCAGGAGTCAGCAAAGATTCGGCAGATGGTAGATACAGCCGCTCGGCTTCTTGCCGAAAACAAGGAGAAGGCAGAGGAGATCCTCGCCAGGCTGGCGACCTTCGAAGATAAGGCCCGGGAGAGGCTGACTGAATGGTTCGAAGAGAAAAAGAGCGTGATCGAAAGACAGTACCAGAAAGACCTGTATGACGAGTTCAGCTATGTCAAGCGCATTCCATATTCCTACAGCAAAGAGATTGGGGGCGGTAATATGAGAATCAATTTTGATGTGGTCCTCAAAACGTTGGCAGAGATCCGTGAAGGCGGCGTTGATGTTTCTGCTGCCAGCAAAAACCAGATAGAAAAGGATAGGAGGTACCTGGAGAAGGGAGTTCGGGAGGCGTCACTGAACAGGGAAAGCAATGCCAACCTGGCTAAACGCAAAAGGATTCAGCTCAGCGCCAACATCAAAAATGAAAGAATGCGTCTGGAGCGGCGGCTCAAAGCCTTCGAGCTCGTCACGGACGAGGAGATTGAAAAGAAGTTGAATGTCTTTGATTGAGAGTGGGGCGTGTTCCGATCGTATATTCGGCTTCTGCCACACTTGCGGATAGAGTCTGCCTGCCCTATGAAAGACTTAAGAGCCTTCGAGGGTTTTGTGAAGGGTAGAAACACCTCTCTATTTTGATTTCAGTTTTTGCCATGCCAGCACAGCCAGTGTTCAGCAATCGGGCCATATTCCTGGCCAGCCAGTCAAAAAACAGCTACGAACAGATGCCCACGGTCGAGGCAGTCCAGCTCCTCCATGAAATGGCCCATTGGGGGTACAACGAATATTGGTTTCAGTTCGATCGCATTCAGTTCGAAGACATTTTCAATCACCGGACAGAAGAAGAATCCGGCCGTACCGAATGGCAGAAACAAAAAGAAGTTGCGGCCATGGCAAAACGGCTCGGAATGAAGACGGCATTCGTCAGTCCAGCGAATATCTGTTATCGGAATCAGGGCGATAAGGCATCCCAATCGAAGCAGGAATCTAACGGCGAATTCGGAATCGTGCAGGAGCAGGTGTGTCCTTCCAAACCGCGCGGAAAGGAGATTATCCTTCGAAACTTCCGAAACCTCTTCCAAGACCTCCCGGAGTTAGACACCCTCTGCCTCCGGGCTTACGGCGACGGTGGTTGCCGGTGCAAAGATTGTCGGCCCTGGGTACGCACTTTCATTGAACTTACCCAGGAGATTGCCCGGGTACTTCACGAGTTTCATGAACACGCTGAGCTTCTGGTTCTTGACTGGAGGTTTAACGAGAAAGAAGTCGCCGCGGTCGCACAATATATAAGACAGGAAGAGCCGACCTGGATTCACGGTATTGTAAAGAGCGACCGAAACCCTCCGGGCCACTGGTCGAAACACGAGCTACCGATCCAGTACAGGCAGGTGGCACTTCTCGATATCAGCAAACTGGGCGGCTGGGCCAATTTCGGTGCCAATCCATTTCCGAGACGCACACAGGCCCTCGTGGCTGAATTGGCGGAGAATAATTTCAACAGCCTGGTGGTTTCTTCAGATGAGTTACATGACGATTTGAACAAAGTGTTCGTCAGCCAATTCGCCAGCGAACCCGACGCCAGCCTTCTGGAGATATGTAAGAGGTATGCAAGTCGATATTTTGGCTCCAACAACGGCGAGGCGATCTACGAAGTCGTTCAGTTGCTCGAGGCTGGATGGACGCCCCGAGCCGGGGTCTGGTTTAATCAGGAGTTCAGCTCTCAGCCGGAGGACAATGACGATGTTGCAAGACTTTTAGGTGACTGTTTGAAGGATGCCGGTCCGCAAGCGTCCATGAATTGGCGTTGGAAGATGATTTCTCATCGATTGAAAATCGGTCAACTCATTCAACAGATCGGAACAATGGATGATCTGACCAGGGAAGTTGAATCCCTCATCAAGCTTACCAAGAAGATGGACACTCGGATCGAACTTGTCGATTTGATCAACCGGATTCGTGGAATGCTCAGTGAACGTTCCGACCTGCTCGAAAAACTTGAATCCGAGATCAACAACATGCGAACTCAGACTCTCGGCCTCGATGAAAAGAGATGGCCTCGGCTGGATGTTACCAGCAACATATTCGAGGGCCGCTGGGGGCAGACCTGGGCTGCCTGGCAACGCACCATCTGGCGCCTGGAAGTATGGCTCGACGGCTGCTGCAATGAGAGGACTCCTCAAGGCATCAAGAACAGCCTCATCGAGATTCCAAAACTGCAGAGCGGCAAAACCTCCCTAATCATTGCCAAGCCTCACTCTTGAGGCGTCAGCCTCTTGATACGCTCCATTTTCAACTGGACAAGCTGACTCTTCGTGGAGTTCCCGACTTCGACAGTGATATTGCCTGCGGAGTCGATCCTGACCAGTCCGCCCTCCAGAAAACGACCGTCAATGAATTCGATGCGGACCCTCTTTGATGGCCCATCGCTTAGAGTTGAGGTCGCTGCCTTGGTTGTGGCAGTAATGGTGGTGCTGGCGCCATCCGTTACCGGAACTGAAGACGGCTTTTCACTAACGAGTCCCTTGATTCCTGAAATGAGCAAAATGCAGAGTGCACAGGCGATTGCCCCTCCAACAAAGACGATAACAAGTTGGGCTCTGGAATGGTCCGTTCGCTGAGAAGCGGCGACCTTGGATTTCAGCATCGCAGCGGAATCGGGAGATTTCGCCCGAGGCTTATTCGACTGGCCGGGATTCGGTAAAGAGCTGGATTCAGTCGCGGCCAGAGTCTCCACCAACCCCGTGGGCTGCTCAGGATCAGTTGAAGCCGTCGGGCCGGATTTTATTCCGGTCGAGACAGGAACAAATCTCTTCAAGGCTGAGCCCACCTCACCGGCAGTTTGAAACCGATCCTCAGGTTTCTTGGCCATGAGCCTTGCCACCACAGAGGAAAGACCTTCGGGAAGATCGTGGACGATTTCACTTAGAGCGGGCACAGGCTCATGAACGTGTTTCTCAAGTACCTTGATGCTCGATTTCCCCGAGTAAGGCACACGGCCGGAAAGAATGTGAAAGAGCACTACCCCCACTGAATACAGATCCGCCCGCCGATCCAGGGTGTGTCCCTTCGCCTGCTCGGGCGACATGTAATCAGGTGTGCCGAGGATAATGCCATCCTCGGTCAGGCTGTTCTCGCCGTCTCGCTTAGCCAATCCGAAATCCATCAGAATCGCTCGCCCGTCCTTATTCAGCATGATATTCCCCGGCTTGAGATCTCTGTGAATCAGGCCCGCCGCGTGCGCCGCTTCAAGACCGGCCAATATCTGCACAGCCACCTGCACCGCCTCCTCCCAGGGCAGCCTGCCCCTCTCGTAAAGGATGTCCGACAGAGGCCGGCCCTTCACGAGCTCCATGGCGAAAAAATAACGGCCGCCCGCCTCACCCACATCATAGATTGCCGTGAGATTCGGATGGTGAAGATTGCCAAGCGCCCTCGCCTCACGCACGAACCGTTCAACCGTTACCGGATCCTGGCAATACTCTTTCGGCAAGACTTTCAGCGCGACATCCCGTCGTAGTTGGGCATCGTGGGCCCGATATACCGTCCCCATACCACCACGCCCCAATTCTTCCGTCAGCTTGTATTTACCAAGGCTGGTGGCCATAAGGATAAAGTAAGGTGTTGGAGGGTGAGTTCTTTGCAGTTGTCATCAGAGCCATCCGGTAGGTTCCTGTCTTGAGCGGGCTGAGGTGAAGGAAGTATAAGAAAATAATGATTCGACTTCGCTTCGCCCGACTAAGGGGGCGTGACTATTGACCTGAATGCAATGAAGAGCCTACTATCTTTGGCTCGGTGACTCATTTTTCATTCACAGAGATGAAGGCAGATGAATGGCATAGAACTCAGTCGCGGTCTCTTTAAGGAAGTCCTGTTGCCTGCGGTTGAGAAAGGCTGGCCTGAGATTGCCCGGCAGATGAGCTGCGGAATCTTTGGCAACGGCTCGGATGCAGCAGGTCTCGATGATGAAATCTCCCGTGATCATCACTGGGGGCCGCGCACTCAGATCCTGCTTTCACACCGCCTTTTTCAGTCTGTCGGAGGTGAGTTTCATGAGTTTTTGGATAGGGAGCTTCCGGCGACTTATCTGGGTCTTCCAGTCCTCAGAGTTCAACAGGCGGCTAGTGGGGTAACTGTCGAGAGCATGGATGATTTCTTCAGGAAATTCATCGGATGTGCAGGCGCGCCGAGAACGCTCAAAGGCTGGTTCAAGTGCACCGAGGCCGATCTCTTTCATGCAACAAACGGTGAAGTCTGGCACGACCCCAGCACCAGGCTGACGCAGAGGCGGGAGGACTTGAGTTACTATCCTGAAATCATCTGGAAAAAGAAGGTGGCCGACTGGTGCATGTTTCTCACCGGGCGAGACGCTGCCTACAACATCAACCGATGTTACAAACGCCAAGACTGGGCTTCGGCAACGATGTTCCTGGGTCAGGCCGTAAAGCGCGCCATGGAGCTTGGCTTTCTCCTCAATCGTCAATACGCTCCCTACACAAAGTGGCTGCATCGGTTGTTTGTGCGGCTGCCCGTTCTGGCTGACGAAGTCGATCCATTGCTGCAGGCGGCACTTCACGATCCGGACTGGCATAAGAAGGTGATGGCACTTGTCCGCATCTGTCGCACATATGCCCGCTACCTGCACAAGATTGGGCTGACGTCTAAGCCCACCTTTAAAAAATTTGATCCGTCACTGACCGATCTCGTGCTCTATGAGTCCGCCGTCGAAATTTACAAACAGGTACCCGGTGAAATGCTGCACGAAAAGTTCAACGAGACAGAACTATGGGAACGGATGGCGAGAGACGTGCTATTCGACAGCAGCGATTATTTCCAGAAGAGACTGGATTGACCCAACGATTGAATCTGCCCTTACTGCCCTTCCGAAACAATGAGAAGTTCGCTTCGCATACCGCCATCTACAATGCGCTTGATGTCATCGCCGACCCATTGACGGACGGAACGGCCATTGAGCAGCATGCGGATGCTACGTACCTGGTTGGGATTGCAGTTCTTGAATTCGAGCACAAAGTAGCCCATGACTCCGGTGCTGAATTTGTATCTGTAGGAATGGATCGCGTTATCGGTTTCGATAGCCATCGTGTCACGTTGCATGGCGGTGAGGGGAACGATATTGGCCCACAGAATGCCGAGGTGACTGTAATCGGTTTCGACAGGTGTGCCGTGTACCGTGATTTCTAATTCAACATTCCGGCCTTCCCATAGCGGCGCGGTGCCGTTCGCAATTTTTTCGATAATGCTGGTCGTGCCTTCGAGGTTTACCTCGCGCAGGCAGTAAGTGAAGTGATCCATGTTGTAGAGGAAGAAATCCGCGGTCTCGAACACAAACTGCCGGTAGCGTCTGAACTGATCCGCGTCGGGGAAATCCGTTTCCGTAATCCGGCCATACACTTCAAGAATTTCACCAAGCCGGCCCGAGGCTTCTCGGAGCGCAATGCCGAGACGATAGGCTTCGGCCAGGAAGAGGCCGAACGGGCGATTCGAGTGAATGGCCGAGCCCGCGATGTGGCTGGCGATTCTGGCAAGCTCAGGAGCGAGGAAACACTCGCTCTCATCAATGTTTTGATAAGCCTCAAGGCTGCCGTTGTACGCCTTATTGAGATTGGTTTCGAAGGCTTCGAGCAACTGAATGAACACACTCAGATCCCGCACGGCGCGGCCGAAGTTCTCAAGATTCGGCGCCTCCGGATTCTCCGGCGCCTGTGCAAGCATTTCCGGCAGCATCTTTTTCAGTTGATGCACCATGTCGAGGTAGAAGAGCGATGTCTCCAGCTCGGACAGCATCTGCTTCATATCGAAAAGCGGGATCTGATTCTGGATGGATACGGTGCGAAGGTAGGTATCGTAACCATCGAGACATTCGAGAATCTGGGAACGACGTAACAGGCCGGAAATCTTTCGGAGTGCGGAATCAATCTCATTTCGTGTCACCAGATTTTCAGGCTGCTTTCCGAATGCCCTCCGCTCTCTCTTCGTCCGCAGCAGAGAGTGCGTTCTCATCAGTGGAAAGCTCAAGCTCTCGGAACGCAACACCTGTTCGTCGGTGAGGTGGCTGTCCAGGACGCTGCGGATTACCTGGCGCTCATCCTTCTTAGAATCCTCAGGCAGGAATTTCTGTTCCGCGAGAAATTTCACCAGATGCTGCGCGCCGAGGCGATGGGCGAAAGCGTTGGGATGGGTCTCGATTTTGTTAACCCAGAGTCGGCGCGGCTCATACTGAGTCATGGATTCACTCGTATCGGTAAAAGGAATCTCAAGACGCCTGCAAGTTTTGGAAAGAACTTCAGGTACCTGCGGTGCGATAGAGTGGTCGCAAAAGACAAAGTAGGCCACCACGAGCTTCGCTCCGTTGGCTTCGGCGGTCTCTTTCATGCGAACGAGCGATGCTTCAAAGAACGGCCAAGTATCGCCTTCCGTATCCCAGATCCTGTTTATGTGCGAATCGTAGTTGTCATTACTTACAGGTTGGCGGAGCTCCGCATCGTTGTGGCAAAGCGAAAGGAGGTAAAGGTCGGGTTGATAGTGCACGCCCAGTGTTTTCTGAATACTGAACTCTTGAACCGCGTTGAAGCCGGGCACGGCACTATTGATTACCTCGAATACCTTAGAAGCGCTCATCTTGTTGAGCATGGTCTCCATGACCTTGCTAAAAGATTCGTCGATCCTGACGCCTTGTCCGTAGGCCAGGGAATCTCCGAGAACAAAGATTCTGAAGGTGTCTTCAGTCTTTCGAAGTGCGTATTCGTAATCTTTAAAACCGTGTGCCGCAGAGGTGCTCAGAAGGGATTGCTGCATACGAAAACCTGACAGATAAGTTAAAGGAAACGTGATTTCGCAGTTTTGCTGTCAGTTCAATAGAGCAAGCTTGGTTCCAATGAGGACTAGCACAGATTGGGCGGCAAGTAGAGCCGATCTGGGAGAAAGGGGAAGCCGTGGGGGCCTGATTTTAATTGATCGGTTGAGAATGACGTCATTCGCACTTTAAAGAAACTTAAAGTGAAACTTAAAGAGGACTGCCAGCTCGGCTCCTGGCTGGCCAGCTATCCGCCCCAGATGTCGCCGATAGTGAATCCTTCGGGAAATGGATCCTCCGGTTCAAGGATGTAGTTTGCGGTGCCCGTTATCCATGCCCGGCCTGAGAGTGTCGGTATCACCGCCGGATACGGCGCGCCAACATCCACCTCGCGGATGAGTTCTCCCGTAAATACTGTGCCAAGTATTCCCTCATGTCTGAACGGCTGGTGGAGGGGCAATTCGCCCTTTGCATGGAGAACCGCCATCCTCGCGCAGGTGCCGGTGCCACAGGGGGACCGATCGCAGACCCCCGTCCAGGTTGTCGGACGCTCCCAATCGAGCTTGCCCGTTGAGACGACGATCGTGTTTTTCATATCCGCGTCAAGGTTGCTCGTTGGGGAAGACAATTGTGCGATAGTGATGCCAGCAATCCCTGGTTGCTGTGGGTGCACTACTGATATTTGCTCCTGAGCGGCGGCCTTGATCATTTCACTGACGCGGCAGATTTCGCCTGCGTTATCGGGCAACAGCTCTAGATCAAACCGGGATGCATCGGCAATGACGTAGAACATCCCACCATAAGCCACGTCTACAGTCACTTTGCCGAGATGGGGGACTTCAATCTCTTTGTCCAAGTGCATGGCGAACGCCGGGACGTTTTCGAATTTCACCAATTTCACTTTGCCGTTCTGAACTTCCGCTTGAATCTGAATAAGACCTGCCGGCGATTCGAGGGTGAGCCTGGTAATGGGCTCGGTCGATTCCACCATCCCGGTCTCAATCAGCACGGTCGCCACTGCAATAGTGTTCGTGCCGGACATCGCCGGATACTCGACATGCTCCATGATGATATATCCAGCAACCGCATCGGGATGGCACCCCGGAACAATCAGATTGCAGTTGGCTGCAGGATAGCCACGGGGCTCACGGAGCATGATTTTGCGCAAGTGATCCGCGTGTTGCTCCAGATAACACTTCTTCTCAAAAACAGTGCTGCCTGGTACATCCAGCACCCCGCCGACAATGACGCGGCCGGGTTCGCCGCAGGCGTGGGTGTCCACTGCATTGATCATTCTTGAAATTTGCATCGTTCAGTCGTCGAGAGGTTTGTGACGCGAGTCAGGCGGATGTCCTGAGGCTCTCTGAATGTGGAAGGGATTGGAAAGGGTTTGTTTATACTGAAGACTTGTTTTATGGTTCACTCTCAAGTACCCCGCAAAATCAAGAGTGTTGTGGAACCAGCAAAACACTGCAAATCAACTTCGGTGAGCGAAATTCTGAAGAATTGCATTGAAAGGTTCAGCCACCAGCGTAGAGGCGAAGCACTCAAGACCATCACTCGTGTTTCTGCAAGATTCATGGACAACGGAAATCACTGATGCCCCCAATAGTCGCTGAAGAAAAATCCCAGACCCTCGCGGTGAACGGCGGTCCGAAAACCATTGATTCTCTTGAGGGCTCGCCGCAGCCCAAGATCTGGCACGAAGAATTCCTTCAGGTCGCCCGCACCTGGGGTTACTCCGATGAGACCATTGAGAAGATCGGTGAGGCCATCGCGGATGAAGTACCGCCCGGAGCGCCTTTCGGTGGGGGTGCGTTTCATGGCCGCTACTACAATCCTCGCCCCTCAAATGTGGCCGAGTTTGAGGCAAAGGCCAGAGAACTTCTGAACGTGAAGCACGCCTATGCGGTCTCCAGTGGCACAGGCGCTCTCCACTCGGCATTTATCGCCGCGGACGTCTGCACTGGCGATGAGGTCATCATTCCCGCTTACACTTTCTTTGCGACCGCATCTGCGGCGGTCGTCGCCGGCGGCATTCCAGTCTGGTGCGAGGTGGATGAATCCATGACCATGGATCCGGCAGACCTTGAAAGGAAAATCACGCCACGCACCAAGGTGATCGCCCCTGTCCACATGAACGGCTATGTCTGTGACATGGATGCGATCATGAAAGTAGCGAGGCAGCATAACCTGCGAGTCGTCGAAGATTGCGCGCAGGCGTTCGGGGCGTCCTATAAAGGAAAAAGGGTTGGCGCCTTTGGTGACTTCGGCTGCTACAGTATCAGTTGCTTTAAGGTCACCGGCGGGGGCGAAGCAGGCATGTTAGTGAGTAACGATGATCGGCTCTTTGACCGCGCTCGGAATTTCGCAGAAGCCGGCGGGTTGTGGCGTCCGAATCGCTTCGGGCATCCACGTTGGGAGGGCGAACTGTTTTGCGGCCTGAATTACCGCCAGTCTGAATTGGAAGGCGCTGTCAATCTCGTCCAAATCGGGAAGGCGCAAAAGCAGCTCGACCAGTGGCGAGCCAATAAGAGGCACCTCCTCGAATCCATTCCCGCCTACCTCCATTTGCAGCCCCAGACGATCAATGACATCGAGGGTGAAATGAACCACTCCCTTGGCTTTCTTCCTGATTCAAGAGCGGACTCCGAGAAGTTGAGTGGTGCATTACGGGCCGAAGGCCTATCGGCCGGACTGCGCGGAACTGCGCCGGACTGGCACTACGCAGACGACATGTGGCAGATAAATCAGCACATGTCCGCGACCTCCGATGGATTTCCATGGATAAGCCCGCAGACTGTTGAAAGCGGCGGGCCTCCGGATTACGGCGAAAACCCGGCCCCGAGGACCAAGGATCTTTCTGAACGCCATCTGAAAATAGGTATCGAAAAATGGTGGACAAAAAACGACTGTGCAAAGGTCGCAGAAGCCATCACAAAAGTGCTTGATGCATTTTATGAGCGGGATGGGGATAAAAAGCTTCTGAATGTCGTATCCAGGAAACGATAAAATAGTGGAGTGCCTGGTAGGGACTGACTCTCACACCCCCATCACTCCCACGCTCCATCACTCCACACTCCATCACTCCATTCTTTGACTCATGTCTGACACCGAAAACATAGATCTCCAGTTAGTCGAAAGAGCCCATCAGGCCAGGGACAAAATCCTTGTTGAAATCCGAAAGGTCATCATCGGTCAGGAAGACCTCGTCGATCAGGTCTTGACGTCATTGTTCGCCGGCGGACACATCCTGCTCGTCGGCGTGCCAGGCCTGGCGAAGACCCTTCTGGTCAGCACACTTGGGAAGATCCTCTCGATGGATTTCAAGCGTATTCAGTTCACTCCGGACATGATGCCGTCGGATATCACCGGCACGGAAATCCTGGAAGAAGATCACACTACCGGTCGCAAAGAGTTCGTCTTCCGCAAGGGCCCCGTATTCACCAATCTGCTGCTTGCCGATGAAATCAACCGCACGCCTCCGAAGACTCAGGCAGCACTGATGGAAGCGATGCAGGAGAAGCAGGTGTCTGCGGGCAATGAAACGCGAAAGCTCCAAGAGCCGTTCTTCGTGATGGCCACCCAGAATCCCATCGAGCAGGAAGGAACTTATCCTTTGCCTGAAGCTCAGCTCGACCGGTTCATGTTCATGGTCAATATCGACTATCCGCCGCTCGAAGACCTGAAAGAAATCATCAGGAAAACCACCGCGGGCGCCCTTGGGGAAGCACAAGCTGTACTCTCTGGCCAGGAAATCCTCGAACTGCGAAGCGTTGTAAGAATGGTGCCCATCAGCGAGCACGTTCTCGATTACATCGCCCGTCTTGTGGTCGCTACCCATAGTACCTCCGATGGCGCCCCGGAAATCACAAAGAAGTATCTGGCCTGGGGCGCCGGCCCGAGAGCCGGACAGTACCTCTCACTGGGCGCCAAAAGTCGCGCCCTTCTCAGAGGAAATCTCCAGGCCACGGTTGAAGACGTCCGAGCCGTGGCCCACGCTGTTCTTCGTCATCGTCTGGTTACTAACTTCGCCGCCATGGCCGATGGTGTAGACACCAACCAAGTGGTCGATGGACTGCTGAAAGAAGTGAAAGAAGGAGGAGAGTGAAGAAGAAATCAAACATTCAACGTTCAACGTTCAACTCTAATCCTCACAGCTCGGATATTCGTCCCGGTATCTGCGGTTGAACGTTGAACGTTAAACGTTTGGCACTTGTCAGCACAGTTCAGCCTTTTCGGGTTGCTTGAGTTTTCTTCTCATTGCTCTTGGCCGTTTGAATACTTGTGTAGAAAATCCTTATGAGTTCATCGGTTTCGTTCAGTAATTCGTCAATTTTGGAGGGTCGCTTTATCAGTGGCACGGCTTTAATGAGTCTCAAACAGCGGAATGATTCTTTCAACTCCTTCAGACAGATGCTCATCTTGTGAATGAAATCATTAGCCGATTCAGCGGCCTGCGCTTCACCGTGATTGAAATACGGAGAAGTGCCAGCACGCAACAACTGGCCACCAACGTGATTGCCCGCTCGATTATTCGGTAGCGCCTCGCACAACCGAATGATCCTTGAGGAAAAATCAAGAAGCCTTTCTTCCAAGTCAAATTTCGTTGCCATATCAACCCCTTAGTGCCATTGAACACGTTTGTTAAATATTCATCGTTCAACCTTTAGTCTTGAACCTTCCTTCCTCCCAGAGAGGGAATAACGATTCGGCAGTCTGAAGTTGAAAGTTTAGCGTTGAACGTTGAACGTTCGATTTCTTGCTCATTCGCCGGCCCCCAACACTTCTACTCCCACGAGTAATGAAAACGAAACGCTCGACAATCAACTTTAAAGGTTCAATTTTCAAGCCTCCTGCCGCACCTTGATGCTCGACTCGGTAGTCTAAAGTTAACCGTTTAACGTTGAAATTTGAATGTTGAGCGTTCGATTTGTCCGCCCCTAACACTTGAATCCCTGTGTCACCAAACGCCACATTCCGATTCCTTGATCCCGAGATCCTCCGGGCTCTTCCGAACATAGAAATCGTCGCACGATTTCTGGTGGAGGGTCTCTATGCCTCGCGGCATCGATCACCTTTTTACGGGTACAGCGTCGAGTTCAAGGATTACCGCGAATACTCGCCGGGTGACGAACCGAAGCTCATCGACTGGAAGGCGTATGCACGGACGGACAAGCATTTCGTCAAGAGGTTTGAGATGGAATCGAACATGAACGTGGTCTGTCTGCTGGATGTCAGCGCGTCCATGGGCTACCAGCCGCTCGACTCGCGACGACTGAACAAACTCGATTACGGTCGCTTTCTTGCCGCTTCACTTTGTCACCTGATTGTCAAGCAGCAGGACGCGGCTGGACTCGTCACGTTTCAAGATGAAATCGGAGACTTTCTTCCGCCCCGTCAAGGGCAGCGTCATCTGCTCAGCCTGCTTGCAAGGCTTGAAGATATGAAGGCTGCGTCCGTTACCGATTTGGGTAACGTCCTCAAGAAGGTCTCCCAGCGCCTCCGCCGCCGCGGTCTTTTTGTTCTGATCAGCGACTGTCACGGTGACGTCGATAAAACCATCGACGGCCTCAGACACCTCATTGTCCAGGGACACGAAGTCGTGGTCTTTCAAATCCTGGATCACGACGAAATCGAATTCCCGTACGAGAATCTGTCGAACTTCCGTGATCTTGAGACCTCAGCAGAGGTGATGATGGATCCACTTCGCCAGAGAAAGGATTACCTGGATCGCCTGAATAAATTCTGCACCGATATCCGGAACGGCAGCACCGGCAGCGGCGCCGACTACCGGCTGGTGAACACCAGCGATCCGATTGAAGTGGTCTTGCGCGATTATCTGATCTTCAGGAGGCAGAGATGATAAGCACGATGGCTCTAAACAGCCCGGAAGCGGGGAGTTGGAGTAACGGCTCTAGCCGGGCCCGGATGCCTCAGCACTCGACAAGCACCCGCCTGAAGGCGTTACTCCAACCCCGAGCAGTCATACCTATCACCAATCCCGCCCCTCCGGGGCTCAGATTTGAAGAGCCCCAATGAGTTTCCTCTACGCCTCCTTGCTTGCCGGCCTTGCCGGGCTACTCGCGCCGATCATCATTCACCTGATCGCACGCAATAAATTTCCCGTCCAGGAATTTCCAGGCACCTGGCTGCTGCGTGCAGAAAGGCGAGATAACGTCTTTGCTGCACGCCTCGTCGATCCTCTTCAACTGCTGATTCGACTCTTGGTAATCGCTCTTCTTGTCGTGGCCATGTCGCGGCCTTTTCTACCGTCGGATGGTCTTGCCCCGCGCAATCTCGTCGTAGTAATTGATACTTCTGCCAGCATGAAGATGAAGACCGCGGACGAAAGCGGCAATGAGTTCGTGCCTTTCGAGTCTGCGAAGAAGGTCGCCATAGATCTTTTTAATGAAGTAAAACAACCAAGCCGCTGCGCTCTAATTCTTTCCGGCGATCGTAATGAGATCGCTGCGGGTTGGTCTTCGGATCCCTCGGCTGCTCTAGACATTCTCAAAGACGCTGAGCCAGGCGATGGCGGGGGCCAGGGCATTGCCACGGCAGTGGCCCAGGCGGTGGAAATGGTTCGTGGACGCTACGAAATTCGCTCGCAAATCCTTGTGCTTTCTGACCTGACGAAAAGCGCGTTCGCGACGCAGAATCAGCGTGATCTTGCCGCGATTAAATCCATTAAAGAGAACATGGGCGAGAAGCTTGAAATCGTTTTCGTCGATGTATCCGGCACGAAGGCAGAAAACCTTGGCATCGTCCACTCGGAACTCCGTGGTGGCCTGGCCCGCATCGGTGATGACGCGCACATTTTTACGAAGATCAAAAATTTCGGGAAAAAAAGAGCGGAGACGAGACTTTCCCTTTCGATCCCGGGCGTCCAGGAAGCGCCCAAAACCGATTTCTCTCTCGAACCGGACGAAGAAATCTTCATTGACCTCACCGCACGTGTAGATCGCTCTGCGCGTACCTTTGCTGCCGTTGCCATCAACGCCAAGGACGCGATTCAAGAAGACAACCAGTTTCGTGTGCCATTCGTGGTCGGGAATTCCCGTCGCCTTCTGCTCGTCAACGGTTCGGCGGACAAGGGGAAGACTTTGAGTGCTGAGGACACCAAGCTGGCGGCCCTGGGCGGCGGAGGGGTCGAGATGCTCGCAGAGGACGCCATCGATGGGGCGCGCATCCTGCAGTTTGCCCTCAACCCGGGCCGGGAACTCGGCCTCGCTTTCGGCACCGGTTTCGACACCACTCAGATCACGACGGATGCTCTGCCGGCCCAGACCCTCAGCAAATACGACACAATCATTCTCTATGATGTGAGTTCTCTGCAAGACCAGGCTTTGGTGGATCTCGACACTTTCGTTCGGGAGGGAAAGTCGCTGATCATCTTCTGCTCCGGTGCGCTTGACCCCATGAAGTTCAATAGCACCCTGGGCAGCGGCGGCAGCGATAGGTTGCCACTTTCACCGGTACAGATTGGTAACGACCGCCAGCTCAAGGAGCCCGAGCGCATCAGCCTCGAGTCGTCGAGCCAGGTTTTGGGTGACGGGGTGACCTTCGAGCCGGGCTCGTGGCTTGCGCCTTTCAAGAATGTGGGAAGTGCGGAACTGTCTGTCATTCGTTTCGAGAAGCTGCGGGAAGTCCGAACCATCGAAAAAGGCGCCAACGTCCTCATGAACTCCGAGCAAGGCCAGCCCATAGTGATCGAAGCGCAGCGAGATTCGGGGAGAGTCATCCTGTTCGCATTCGGAGTTGAACTGAGCCGAGGCAACATCGCCATGGCCAAGGCGTTCCCGCCGCTGATGTGGAGGCTGTTGGACTACGCTACGGGCCGGCTGCGAATCACCCCACCGGACACGCTGGTCGCGTCGCGGCCCTCGGTACTCGATGCCTCGGATACTGCGTTCCGGTTTGTCGACCAGCTTCAGTTGCGTGCGATCACAGAACGCTCGAACAGGCAGGATGTTTCAGAGGGTGAGCAGGACGAAAGCGACGCGGAACGAATCCTGCCTCTGCCAATCAGCGCACAGAAAACGGCTCTCGTTGCAGGACTTCCTGCCGGAAATTACTGGCTGGAGAAACCGGGTAAAACGGAACTCAATTACGGGGTCGGATACCGCCGACCCATCAGCGTCAACCATGACCCCGGCGAAAGCAGCCTGGAACAGTTCGGTGACAAAGCTTTGAAGAAAGTTTTCGGAGAGGGCGTTCAAAAGGTTTCGACCGCCCAGGTGACCTCGCTTGCGCCTAAAGGTTTCGAGGCGTGGCGGATTCTGTTGCTGATTCTGACGCTCGTTTATCTCGCCGAAGGAATCTCATCATATTTGCTGAGTATCAAGCGGGACAAGGAATTTAAAGAAGGCTTAAGTTGAACGATCTCGTACGACATCTTCTTTTCTGGCTGGCCGGCGATGAACGGCCCGGCGCCATCACTCGCATCAACGAGTGGCAATGGATTTCCCTCAGTCCAATGAGCCATGTTTTGCTCATTGGTGTAGGCATCCTTGCCATTGTTGCTGCTGGTCTGAACTTTCTACCCGGAGCCGGGATGCCGTTAAGAATCCGTGTGCTCCTTTCTTCACTCCGACTGGTCGGCTTCGGACTTCTGGCTGTCATGCTGGCGCAAGTCGAACTCAAAACTCGAATCGAACGAAGCTCCGCACCAAATATCGCCATCCTCAAGGACAATTCCGGAAGCATGTCGCTGAAAGATGCGGAAGGAAAGACGCGTCTCGAAAGTGCCAGCGATTTCGCAGCGAAGCTGACCTTATCCATCGGGGAACGAGCGCATCTCGCGAACTACACCTTCGATTGGAAACTGAGGGCGGAATCGGAGGCTGCTTCGTCCGGCGGCATGACTCGAATTATGAATAGCCTGAAAGAACTTTCGGTCAGGGAAAGCAATCTCAGTGCAGCCATCCTTCTTACAGATGGGAACGACACGCTCGGCGACCAGGGTGCAGCCGTGACGCCCATCCTGGCGGCGAAGGGGCTACCGGTTTATGCCGTTGTTTTCGGTGAAAAAGACACGCGGAAGATGCCGAGAATAAGTGTGACCGGCGGAGCTGAATATGTTCGGCTGGGCGACGATCTCCACTTACGAGTTCGTCTGTCAGCAGAAGCGTTCAAGGGGCAGGTGGTCCGAGCGCAGCTCATGTTCGCCGGTGCAGAGAAGCCGCTCTTGCCGCCTCGGGAAGGAATCAGGCTTGGCGAGAAACCGATAGATTTAAGTTTTGTTGTCCGGCCCGATAAACCTGGCCGTTACGTCTATCGGATTTTGGTCGATGGAATCAAGGGAGCGGCCACGGAAAAGCTGCTCGTCGCCGAACATACAGTCGACGTGATCGACCAGCCGATTCGTGTGCTTCACATCGACATCCCCCGGCACGAAAACAAAGTCCTGGGTCACTGGTTGGCAAGAGATCCCGTCATGGATGTCGCCAGTCTTACACTCCTGCCGCAGCAGGGCTGGTTTGCAAGGGGCAAGATGCGGCACAAAAACAAGGGCACTGGCCTGCCCGACCAGGAAGA
Organism: Planctomycetota bacterium; assembly: GCA_027625095.1. Taxonomy (GTDB): domain Bacteria; phylum Planctomycetota; class PUPC01; order JACPCR01; family JACPCR01; genus JAQBXN01. The sequence continues at coordinate 52,797 of JAQBXN010000025.1, forward strand.
GGACCTTCACCAATACGATGTGATCATCCTTGGCGACATTCCGAGAACTTATTTTCGAGAAGGCGATCCAGGTGAAACCCGGATGTATTGGCTCACCGATTTCGTGAAGCGCCGTGGCGGCGGCCTGGCAACGCTCGGGGGTCGCAGTGTCTACGCTGCTGGAAATTATCAGGACTCCGCTCTGGCCGCGATTCTTCCTTTCCGTGTCGAGCGAACGCCTGAGTCCCAAATCGAAGCAAAGTTCAAGCCGCAGCCGACAGCCCTTGGATTCACGCATCCGCTGATGCAGCTCGAAGGCGACTTCGAGGGCAACCGCACCGCATGGTTTGAGCTGCCGGAAATCAACGGCTGCAATCGAGTGGGCGATATCAAACCGGGCGCGACCTTACTCGCAGTGAAGCAGGACGAAGAAAAGCCGATGCCCGTCATTGCCTGTCAAAACGTCGGCAAAGGACGTGTCCTCTCGCTGTCAGCCGATACCACCTGGCGCTGGGAGATGATGCGTCCCGCGGGTTCAGAAGAGGATGGCGTCCCCGAGGGTAAAGATTATTTCCGGATCTTCTGGGGCAACGCGATTCGATACCTGGCTCCTGATCCCCGACTCGAACCCGGACGCCCCCAGGTGGCCCGGCAGCAGGGACGTGCAGAAGTTGGCCAGACCCTGATGCTCTCCACCCGGTTGGTTGACCGCGTTTACAATCCTTTGCGTAAAGCGGATCTGACGGTTCGGGTGTCCACACCTTCGGGTAAGGCGTATCGCATTTTTCCGAAAGACAGCCGTAGCAAGCCCGGGGTGTACGAATATCCGGTCACTGTCGATGAGGCCGGCGAATGGAAAGTCTCCGCGGTCAACGATGAGGCCGAGGTGCTTGCCGAAATAGAAAAAGCCAAGTCAGCCTTGAAGAAAGTGGAATCGTCGAAGGACAAATTTGCTGTGGAAGAAGCCAAGGCTCGCTTGACCCTCGCTCAATCGAAGATAGCGGCAGAGAACTTCAAAGTAGGCGAGAGCCTCAGCGAGCTGGAAGAGCCCCGCGCAAAACCAGAGGCCATGTCGGCCTTCACCGAACTTACCGGTGGTGCTTCCTGTTCACCTGCGCAGATTCAGAATCTTATCGAAGCATTGAAGTTGGACGTTCACACCCAGACTGAAGAATTGACCATCTCTGTCTGGAATCTTCCGGCAGTGTTGACGTTGTTTATAGTTCTGTTCGTCCTGGATTGCCTGATTAGAAAGAGGAGGGGATTGGTGTGATTGGGATTCCCAGGCGCCACTACTTGCCCAGTGGAGCTTCACGTTTTTCTCTCGCGCAAGATGCGCTTGATTCCCAGATGCCACTGGCTTGCCCAGTGGAGCTTCACGTTTTTCTCTAAGCTCAGCACAGATGTTAAGACCGTACAAAATCGACGATCTGAATTTCGGTTGGGTTTACCACGTGTATCTCCGCTGGAAGACTCATCGACGCCAAACTCTGCCTGCAATGAATTCCATTCCTCTTTCAACTGTTCAAGAAATAGGAGGCATGTTCGACATTGCAATTCTTGGCGCCGACAGCAACGAAACAGATGTCCTTCTGACCGGAAGACTAAATCCAAGAGAATCCGATTCAGCTTTTGCGAGTAAGTTCAAGGGCAAGATCAGCAAGTATATCCGTGAAGAAATGGACTCAGGCGCACCGGAGAAATTGTTGAGCCGGGGATACTTCGCCTGCAGCGTAGGCAAAAACACTCGGAGGGACATCGAACAATACCTGACAACACAGGCGGAACACCATGGGATCGAAATCTCACCTGATGCACCATCGAGCATCCGAGAACAAGACGCAGATGAAGAGACGCTTAGAGATCGTTTACAGCCGAAACACGCGATGGCTGTGGTTCAGTTTCACATTGTTCTTTCCGCCCGGAAACGGACAAACGTTTTTGATAAGACCGTGGCTGAAGCTTTGGTGGATTTCTGGTTCAAATCCAGCGCCGAAGAGAACTGGTTCTTGAGGAAGGTTTCGGTATTGCCGGAGCACGTCCACTTGGCAGTACGAGCGCATCCATCAGTGAGTCCTGCCGAAATAGTCGTGCGACTCAAGAATTCTTCGCAGGAAATGTTATTCCGAGATTTCCGCGATGAAGTGGTCGCCAGGAAGTTGAGTCAGATCTGGAATCCCGGTGCTTATATCGGCTCCTATGGAGACATTACATCACAAAGCGTGCTCAAGTACATTCAAGATTGGGAGTCGGGCGATGAGTAATCTGAATTATTGCTATCTTCAGATGCCACTGGCTTGCCCAGTGGAGAAATCACGTTCTTTTCTCGCGTTGGATCGGAAGAAACATGAGATGCCACTGGCTTGCCCAGTGGAGTTTCACGCCTTGTTTGCTGAGGGACTCAGACAGCTCCCAAATACGAACATCTGTAGAGCAGGCAGAAGTCATGCTCTATCTGGCCTGCCGACTCAGGAACGGAACGTGAGCCCCCCGCGAGAAAAGATCGTGAGACTCCACCGGGCAAGCCGGTGGCATCTTGGGTCGCGTCCCAATCGATCGCGAGAGAAAAGCGTGAATCTCCACTGGGCGAGCCAGTGGCATCCTGGAAGACGCTTAACGGCGCACATCTCGATCCACCAGAATCTAATATCCAGCATCTAGCACATGTCCGATCTCAAAACCAACCTCAATCAAATCGAAAACCGAATCCTCGGATTCGGCCGCTTTCGTCGGAGTTGGAAGATCCTGGACGGACTTGGTCGATTTGTGGTTTACGCGCCTGGGGCCTTTCTGCTGTGGGCTGTGCTTGACGGCCTTCTGAAACTCCCAGCGTGGCCGCTGGTCATTCTCTTTCTTGCCGTCTGTTGCTGGACGCTGGTCGCTGCAGTTCGATGGATTGTATTTCCTCAACTCGCAGGGGTGGACACTCGAAACGAAGCTCTCGTCGTCGAGCAACTTCATGGCAGCCTGGACAACCAGGTCATTGGATCGCTTCAGCTTGGTCAAGAAGTTTTGGACGCGGAAGATGCAGAAGGCAAAGGGCTCGGTTACTCATCAAATCTCGTCAATGCGCTGGTGCAGAGATCGGTCAATCGGCTCAAGGAATTCGATCTTCACAGTCTTCTAGATCTGAGTGAGGCCAAAAAGATTCTGGGATGGGCATGCGCGGTGGTTCTTGTTTTCGCTCTGCTTTTCGCCGGAGCGCAGGATTTCTTGCGAGAACGGCACGCACGGCTCCTGGATGCCTACGCTACGGTCATGGATGCGCTCTTCCCGGTGACCATGGTCGTATCGCCTGGCGATAAACCGGTCGTGCGCGGGACATCCCTTAAGCTGGCTGTAGAGGTGATTGGGGCCCGGCGGAATGAAGTCCTGCTCCATCGGCAGGAGCAGGTAACTGGCGAAACTTCGACCACGCCGCTCAATATCGATCACGAGCATGCCGAGTTCGAGATCGCTGAAACTCTGAGTGATTTCACTTACTTCTTTGAATACGGAGGCCGGAACTCCAGCACCCACGAAATCCGCGTGGACGACCTGCCTCAGATAAAAGCAATCAATTATGAGATCACTCCGCCGTCCTACACCGGGCAGCCTATGCGATTGATGACCGGCCGCGTTTCGAAGTTACAGGGCCTGTCCGGCACATCAGTCTTCGTGAGCTTTGCGGCTAACACCCGTCTTCATCCGGAGCTCTGCTATGTCGAGTGGCTCAACGGCGACAAGCAGGGAATCGATATCAGCGGCAGATTCGGTAGCTTCGCGTTCAACATTCTTAAGAAGGAAAGGCTGAGCATTCACCTGACCGGACACTTCGGTGGCGGGTTCGAGATGACGCAGCCTCTGAGCATTGAGATCAACATGCTGCGGGACGCGCCACCGAGCATTCAGATGCTTGTAAAGAGGTCGTCAGAAGAAGTTGTGATGAGCGCGGGGGCCGTGGCCGCCCTTCGGTTGCCGTGGCTGGCCCAAGATGATTTCGGAGTGAAGGAAGTCTCGGTTCAGTATGAAGTCGAAGCTATCAATGAATTGCTCGGCCGGGGCAAACGAATCGGTTCATCAAGTATGGTCGTCGACCCGCCCCGGGAGCGAGCTAAAGGAATGTTTCAGGATATTTTCAGGGGCATCACCCCTGCGTTGGCTCCTGGCGACCGCGTAAAGCTCATCCTTTCCGCCAGGGACAACAATACCGAGACTGGCCCCGGCCTGGGCAAATCCGAGCCCCTGCAGATCCTGCTGGTGGGTACGGATTTCGGAATGTTTGTGGAGAATGAATTCGACCTCAGAAACCGCCGCGAGTCTGCCCTGCTCCTGAAAGCCGTGGGGCAGGTCAAGAGAGCCACCGACCTCTTGAAAGCCCCGATAAGAACCGTGCGAACCGAGTCACCCCAGGATTTCAAGAAACACATCGTCGATGCCCGCCCGGGCCAGAAAAGCATGCTGGGTGAATCCGAAGATGATGTTGGAAGATATTTCGACCTGTTGTCAGGAGGAGGCACAAGATGAGACTGAAAGAATGGAGTATTGGAGTATTGGAGTATTGGAGTTTTGCAAAGCAGATTTGCCGCGATGGCTTTAATTGGGGGACAGTCGTTTCGCCTAAAGTGCCAAAGGCGTTCGCAACTCGACTCCCCGAGTCCAGAATTCTTGGCACGGAGAGCTCAGCTACGACGCGACACCCCACCCCTCCACCCCTCCACCCCTCCACCCTCCTCCTCCTTCTTATCCTCTTCGCCCTCCCCTCCATCTCCGCCGAATCCTGGCTCGAACGCGGCAAGCGGCTCAACAGCCGAGAACTCACTCGTGAAGAAGCCAAAGACCTTGACAAAAAAGACGAACGCGATACCCGCAACAAACTTCACATCCGGCGCATCAAACCTGCGGACAAAGGGGTCGACTGGAGCACTGACCCTACAGCGATCCCCGCACTGCTTTATCAGATCAACAAGCGAACCGGCCTGCCGGTCCATGTAGACAACGAGGGACTGGACGTTTCCACGGACGACATCTTCGAGCACCTTGTCATCTATCTCACCGCGCATCACGCGTGGTCTTTCAACGAAAAGGAAACCGAGAACATTTCCAAGTGGCTCAAGCGGGGTGGCACTCTCTTACTGGACGATTGCTACAACAAGGGCAGCCCATTCGCTGACAGTGTCGGCCCGGAAGTCGGCAAGATGATTCCAAATTCATCGCCCATCATGTTGTTGAAGACGGACAACCGGGTGAAGGACTGCTTCAAGATGATCTATCCGGACATCTTCTGGCCGGGCGAAAATCTGGAAGCCGGCCGTTCGTGGCAGTATTTCGTCATGGACGGTCGCCCGGCCGTATTCTTTTCGCCAAACGATGAAGGTTGCGGATGGGAAATCTCAACGCCGCCCACGGCATCCAATCCCATCGGAGAAGGCATCGGCCACGGCGGGGATAACCGGCAAAGAGAATTGTTCTACCAGTGGCTCGCCAACTGGATGATGTTTGTGCATACGCACTGAGGAATGTGACATGGATCTTTATGAGGAACTCATGGCCGTGGTTGAAGCTCTTGCAGAGCGGGGGGCCGACTACGCGCTGTGTGGCGGGCTGGCTGTTGGGCTTCACGGCTATCTTCGGTTTACGCGGGACATCGACCTGCTCATCAGAAAGGAAGACCTCGACACAGCAGTTGAAGCAGCAAAAACTTTAGGGTTTGAATTCGAGGCCGGGATTATCCCATTTGGAGTGGGGACACCGGAGCGAAGAGAAGTGTTCCGCATCTCCAAGATTCAAGACAACCTGATTCTTACGCTGGATTTGATGATTGTTAACGCATCACTTGAGAGCGTCTGGGAGGAACGGGGAGTCATTGAGTGGCAGGGCAGACAAGTGCAAGTGGTGTCTCTCGAAGGCCTGAAAGAAATGAAGCTGATGGCGGGAAGAGATCAGGACATTCTCGATCTCAAGAAACTCGGTTTAATCGAAGATGATTCCAATGAAAAAAAGACCACTTAGAAGTTTGAACATTCCACCGGAGACAGTGGACCTCCGGCTTCGAGAGATGTCCGCGCTCCACAAACTTGGCATGTCCATGAAAGGAGCGAAGTGGATCGGGAAGGTCCGCGAGATCGAAAAGGCTAAGGAAAGGTCAGAAGAGAGCCACGAAGTCATCGAAAACGAGCTTGCTGGCAATCAACACGAAACGGAAGAAGAACGATGAAAGCAAATCGGTGCGGGACTAAACTTTTCAACCTCATTCACCTGCCGCGCAAGGCGGCAGGGGTCTTGGCCTCTCTTGCGTCTGGTTCTAACCGTTCAACCTCGTTCACCTGCCGCGCAAGGCGGCAGGGGTCTCTCCCACACTCCACCACTCCATCGCTCCACCACTCCACCACCCCACCACTCCCACACTCCCACACTCCACCACTCCTCTTCCTCTTCCTCTCCCTCCTCCTTCTCTTCACATCCCTCCCTGCCCTCCACGCCGAATTTGAATACGAGCTCCAACTCGTCCCTTACGATGATCCCAGCGGCAGCATCGAGGACCGCATCCAGAAGTCCGTTACCTGGACAATGTTCTACTATTCGCTCACTGAGTCCCAGCGTGAGGCATGGAAGCCTCCCCTTGTCTGCTGGCCGCGGGGGATTCTTCTCGATAACAAACCGCTGTTCGAGATTTACGAACGTGGAGCGTTCATCGACCGAAAACCGATCGCCCGGCCGAAACTCGGGCCAGGCACGCACACGATTTGGCCGGGCAATCATGTCTTTACGATTGAAAAGGACGGCACTGTAAAAACCGAAGATCCAGAACTGGCCATCAGCGTCCGCACAGCGCCCGCGGTCGCTGAAGCCAAAACTGAAGAAGACAAGAAAGAGCGCCTTTTTCAGGTCATTAAAATCAAGAGCTATCCCGTAAAGATCCAGGCGAAGAGTTCTGATCCCAGCTCCCGGACACCTGAAAATCTCTTCTATGAGATCGCGCTTCCGGATCTTGTGATTCGTGACGTGGCAGACCAGGCACTCGTCGACGCGGCGAATGAGACAAAAATCAAACGCGCCCCTCGCGAGCTTCTGCCTGACATTCGTCCTTTTCTGTTCCTGACCACCTGGCTGCCTGCTCACACTTCCGGCGCGGGCTACGTTATCTATCCGCTGAAAAAAACGTTCCACGTCAGCGCGAAGGGCATCGAGCCGGGAGCTGGCGAGGGTGGAATCGCGGCGCCGGGATGGAAGATCAATGATTACGAAATCACCATTCCCATGAACAAGATCCCCGTCTTCGGTGACGAGGGAATGGATCTCCTGATTACCGATATCCAGAAGATCGATTTCGGTAGAGAAGTCACTCTGCAGACCGCGCATATCTTTCGCCGGCAGGAGCCTTACGAATTTCGAGTCTCGCTAACCGGCCCTTCGCTCCTGGTCGATGGCGACTTGGACAACTTGCCGATCAAGGCCGCGAAGCTCGATTGGACAAATCTTGAAAAACTTCAGCAGCGACTCCTCGTTGTGGAGACGGAGTCGCGTCACCTGCGTACCGGCCAGACATTGAAAGCCCGCATCCGAGGACTCGATCCCTCCGAGGCGGCAAAAATGGAAGTCGTCGTCGAGAGTGCGGAACAGGAACTCGAAAAAGCGCAAGGGGCTCTGAAGACCGCACAGGGTGATCTGAACCGCGAGCAAAGCATCCTCAACCGGCACCAGCCCAAGGTCTATGATGCCGAGCGGAAAGTCTCGGGCTTCCAGCAGCAGCTCGAGGTCGCGCAGAAGACTCTCGAAACACAGAAGGCGGCAGACGGCAAGAGTCAGAAAGATATCGACATCTGGACAAAGAAGGTCACTGACCTCCAGGCCGAACTCAAGCAGGCCCAAGACATCCTCACTCAAGAGGGGAAAGCTGTTGAGAATGATCCCGAGGTGAAGGACGCAAAAGCCAAAGTGGCCGTCGCACAAGCCGAAATGAATGGGGCAGAAGCAAAGCTCGCGGCATCCGAGAAGAATCTGCAGGATCAGAAGGACGTGCACCAGGCCGTCGGCGCCGTGAACCTGCTGGCCGACGCGAGGCCCTTCGCTCAACTTCGCGCTTATGGAGGCAAAGAGTGGAAGGAACTTGACGTTGCCGGCAGCGAAGTGGGTACGGTTCAGATCGCCCTCGCTGGCGCCAAAGAGGGCGTCCATGAACTGCGACTGGGACTGCGTCCATTACAGTCGAACCAGAAAGAAATTTACGTCGACCGGTGGGTTACCCTTGCCGCGGAGAAGACGAATGGAGTGGGCACATTCACCATGCGCGGCCGAAGGGCCTTTTATCGGGGCGAGCGGTTCTCCCTGTGCGTCAGCGTCATAGCGGTGGTTTCGGAAGTTCCAGCAGGCACGCCGCTTATCGTGGAGCTTGTCGATGTGGACGCCGGACAAATTCTGCTCCACGAAAGCGCTACCAGGGAAGCAGTGACTGAGCGAAAAACGTTCATCCTGGACGTTTCGGCGGAGACGTCCGGTTCGCTCGCACCGGGCGACTACAGGGTCGAGGCAAGAATCGGAGACCGCCAGTGCCCGCCTTTCAGCATCCGGATCGTTGACCCGGCGCCGGAGACACACTTCACGAATCTGTTGCTCGGTAAGTACAACGAGTTCTTCAAGCTTTACAGCTCAGTGATGACGGGCAAAGGACTGCCAGCCGATGATGTTGCCCGGGCGATGGTTGAGAGCGGATACAACGCGTTCAAGGGGATGACGTATGCCATGGAAAACCGCGTCCATTTCCCCGATGGCGGCCGGCTCACGGAGCTCTTGCGCGAGCGACCTGAACTTGGCCCCTGGGAAGCTTTCACGCCGGCCAGCGGGCGGGATCAATTCCTTGACGCGTGCGTGAAGCACAACCTGCGTTTCTACGAAAACATTTTTACCCAGCACGACAGCATCATGCCCCGCGGTGACAAAATGCTGGAAGTTGTCGACCGCTACACCACGCTCGAAGCGCAGAGAATGAGGCACAGCCCCGCGTTCCGCGGCATCTGCCTGTTCGACGAGTTGAGTCAGTCGCTCGACCATGATTCTCACATGGCCGTCCTGGCCTATTTCCATCGCGCCGACGAGCTGAAATATCGTGAACGCCACAACGGCACATCCAGCAGCCAGGCCCTTCGAGCGCTGGATCGATTCACTGCACGGCCGGAAGGCCAGCGTCGATATGAAGACGTTGAGCTTTATCGAACCTGGCCTCAGCATCTGGACTGGCAGTGGGAAAACCTGGGCGAGCGAATGGCGCGCTCCGTCAAGGAGGTCATGCCGGATGCGTTCAACTTTTATCTTGGCCGATGCTCCGCGCATCCAGGATCGACCCTGTCTTTGGGCAATGGTTCGCACGAAGGCATGTTGCGTCATCTCGAAGCGGGTTCTGCGGTTGGCTACAAAGACATGGGCGGCTTCGGTGATTTTCCAGCTTCCGGGCCCCTGGGTGCAGACGCGCAGAGGGTCAACGACCGGGCCAAAGTGTGGCCCATGTTGTTCGGTCTTGGATCCGGGCCGAATGCTTCTTCCAACTTGAGGCACGCGTTCTTCGCCCTCTCTCAAAAAGTGGATGGCTTCAGTTTCATGCAGTTCGAGAGCAGCCCGGAGGCTTCTCCGAACGATCACTTTGCCGGCCTCAGAGACATCACCGCCTCGCTGACGACTCCCTACGGAGATCTCTTTCTCGCCCTCGAAAAGGGCTTCAAGAAGGTCGCCATCGTTTACTCGCGGGAAGCCGATCTCCTCTCCTCTCGAAAACCCATCGCGCCGCACTTGCTCTGTGAAGGGCTCTGGGCCGCATGTATGCGCGCCGGATTCCCGGCCGATTTTCTGACGGACGAACAACTGCGGGCAAACAACGGAATGGACTATGAAGTCGTCTTCATGCCCGGCATCCATTTCAAAGAAGAAGTTCACCCGGAATCGATGGCCGCGCTCCGAAGGCTGAGTGCTGCGGGCAAGAAGATTGTGGTCGAACGCCAGAGCCGTCTCGATATCGATGGGCTCATTCGCTTGGATTCCGACCTCGATGAGATTGACGACCGCTCCGGCGGCTCGTTCCCGAAATATCTCGACCACGATGACGAGCGCTGGTGGAACATGACCGTGAAGACTGCCGAATTCATCCGTTCGTTTCTGTCCAAACACATCTCGCCCGCGGCCGAGCACAGTCTGCTTGTCGGCCCGGACTGGCAGCGATGCCGTCAGGGCGAGTATCTCTTCATTCCCAACCTGGCCTTCGCTGGCTTCACCGGAAATCACAAGACTCTCTATCAGGCGCCCGATACGCCAACGCTCAAGTTTCCGACGCGTCCGCCGGTCTGCTACGACATCCTCGAGATGAAGAGAGTGGAAGCGCCTATAAGCAGCGACGGCAAGAGTATGTCACTACGGGTCGACTTCCGTCAGTATCCTGGAAAAATTTTCGCCTTCCTTCCCGGAGAAATTGCGGCTGTCACGCTCCGCCTGCCCGAAGCTTCGCAGGGCGGGCAGGTCTTCAGCTACGAAGTCTTTGCTGCGGACGCAGAAGGGAATCCCGTCGACGCGGGAATTCCTTTCGAGATCACCATCACGGCGCCGGGCGGCCGCGTCATTCAGCATCTGTATCGAGCGGGTACGCCAACCTATCGCAGCACTTACATTCTTCCCGCCAACATCAGGAGCGGTTCTCTCAAACTGCGAGCGAGAGAATGGATCAGCGGCAAGTGGGCTGAGGCCGAAATTCAAGTCCAGCCGGGAAATCTCGAACCTGCAAAGCTGGACGATCGCATGGTGCGGATTCACGATGCCAGCCGCGTAAAGCGTTTTGTTGAGAAGGATGTCACAGCCGTGCAGATCCCTTTTAAGATGGAAGACATCCTCTACCCGGGCCGCCTGGCCATTCGCATTCGTGACGGGCAGGACAAGCTTTCGCAGGACTTGAAAGCCATGCTTTCGCCGGAAAGCCTGGCGCTCTTTCAGAAGCAGGAAGAGGACAAAGAACCATCTCAAGAACTGTTGGCCGCACTGCTGGCAGAACTGAACAAAGTCGTCCTTGGACATCGGCTCTACACGGACGAACGATTCCCGCCAGGCATCCTCGCCATCGAGACCGGCCGCCTGGGGCAGACCGTGTCGGAGCCGACGTTGCTTCCTGACCTGCATCGCCTGCTCCTTGAAGAATATTACTCTCAGGAAATCATCCGGAGTCATCCGGTGTATCTCGCTGCAGAAGAGCCGTGGGCCTTGGAGGCCGGCGAGCGACTGCGGCTGGCACTTCACAAACGAGGAATTCGAACCCGTCTGACCCGGATGGAACCGTTTGTTCGCACTCCCGGAGTCATGGTGTCTCCCAACCAGGAAGTGAATATCGATGGCACGCGTTTGTGGCGTGGTGAGGTTGTTCTGCCCGGCAAACAGGTCGACGGCCCGCTGATCCTCCTCGGCCGCAACGTCGGTCTGGTGAGCGACCTTCAGGACCAGAACCTGCTGCCCGAACCGATCTCTGAAAACTTTCCCGGGCAAGGCAGGTCAATTGTTTGCTGGGTGCATGAAGGCTTCTCGAATACCTACGAGACCATCGCCGTTCTGGCCACGGACAAGCAAGGGCTATCTCGTGGCATCGATGCGCTGCTTGAAGGAGCTGCCGTGGAGGCGGAGCAAGTCGCACGCGCACCGGCCGAGGCGGCACCGTTTCTTGAAATCGCTCCCCTGAGGAAAGTGTCCGGCGAAGAGACTTCGATCCGGCGTTACGGTGACGTCATCAATTTCGAGGACAAGGTGGAGTCGCTCGACGTAGACGAGGCCACCGAGAGGTCGCTGGCCGGCACGTTCGGTTACGGTCACAACCTTTTTTGTTTCGCAAAGGATGGTGAACTGCTCTGGAAAAAGTTTCTGCCAGAGCACGACGTCTATTTCGTGAAGTGGATTGATGGCGGCAAGAAGGTAATCGCTGCGACCGGGCACGGATTCGATTTCTTCTTGCTGGATGGAAACGACGGAGCGGTGCTGAAGCGTTTTGCTTCCACGGAATGGCCGAATTTCCATGTCGAGGAACGCGAACACCGGACGCACGTGAGGGTCACTCTGAATCCGAAGCTGCGACAAGTCCTCGTCACCGGCAACAGTGGTACCGTGGCCATGGATTACGACGGCAAAAAGATGTGGTTTTACGACCGCGCTCCCGCCCTCATCGACTATCCACAGAAAGCGGTGCAGACGTCGTTTGCTACCTTTGGACAATACCTTCGGTTTATAAATATCGTGCCGAGCCCGGACGGCACGAAGCTGGCCTACAATGAGATGAGACACTTCGCATCCATGTACGGCATGGGCAAGATAATTCTGCCGCTATGGCGAAACGAACCTCAAATCCTGGACGCCCGCACGGGGCAGGTGCTTCTTAAGAACATCAGCGATCCCGGTGCAAGCGATGAGTGGCAGCTGACCTGGCCGACCGGCTCCGAACATCCCTGGATTCACGCCAGCAACCTTTCAGCCCCGTTGTTTTTCACAAGTGGTCTTGGCGCTCTGCTGCAAGGGGCCAATCCGCTCGCTGAACCCGATCCTGGAAAGCTGGGCAAGTTTGTGCCGCCAATCAAACCAGTGTTGAAGATCGGCGGAACCCTTTTGCATGACTTTCAATCCCCGGCCCGGATCGCTGAAAGTGGGGGGCCGATCTGGGCGGCCAATGATGATGTCTTCTGGATCAAGGATTTCGATATTAAAAACGAATCGGATACGCGTTTGTATCGCACCTCACGAGATGGGCTCGTCCGTTGCCTGGACTTGCAGAACGGCGCGACGATTTGGGAACACAAACTGCCCATCCATGCGAGGATGCTCCCCGTCGGCGAGAAGGGTCTGATCGCTGGTGCCAGAAATGGTCGGGTCACACGCTTTGGTGAAAGGGGTGAGGTGCTGTGGCATAAGAGGCTGAAGGATCTTCACCAGGTGCCGGAATCCAATTACCCCGAATATATCGCCCTGGCCAAGGCCCAACTCCCGGACCACACGGACGAGTTTTATCCGGTCAACAACGACACTCCGGACGACTACAGAGACGTTTTGCGAATGGGAATCGATCAGTTGGAGGACGGCGGCTTCGAGTCGGCAGAGTCATGGAAAGCTTTGAGCGGTGAAGTCGTGCTGGACGCTAATGCCCATTCCGGCAAGAAGTCTCTCCACCTCGCAACTGGCCAGCTCGTGACCTCCGCCGTGCAGCGGAAAGTCATTCCCAATGCGACCTACCTGCTCGAATTCTTCTATCGCTCAACGAAAGGGAACGGCGTACTCGCCGCGGGCGCGAGCATGTCCGGTGAAGACAGCGTTTACACCATCTCAAACTTCAAGTGCGGTTCGATTCCGTCGACCGCTTGGAGCTTCGGACGCGTCGCCGTGAAATCCATGTCCAGCAGCAGGGGCATCGAAGTCGGCTTTGAGGCGTCGGGCAGTGACATTCTCGTGGACACCGTTCGCTTTCGGCCGGTGCGGTATCCCTCGGCGAATCTGGTTTTTAATGCCGAACTTCACAAGATCCAGCCGACCCATCCTGAAGACTACCGCATCAAGTACAACCGCATCCCTGGCGAACTGAAGAATCGCCTGTTGAGTGAAAGTTCGGTGTCGAACTTTCTGCAGGCCGTCCCTCTCGGCGCCCTTGTATGGACTCAGGAAGCCGGTTTCCTCTTCAACGGCCGGCTCGACGATCTGACGCCGATGTGGTCGTTCCGGCCCGACCCGATTGGCTTTGCCGTCGTGCTGAAGAAACCGGCTTACGTTTCGCATCTGGTGCTTCACCTGAACAACGCCATGCCGGAGATGGTCTACCGGCAGATTTCGATCCTGGCCAACGACATGACCACCAAGATTCCCAAGACCCTCGCCCTGGTGCGAGGCAATCGGCGGCGGTTCATCGTGGTACATCTGCCGGAGACGGTTTACACCGACAATCTGAAGATTCTGCCCGGCCATTATCGTAGCCAGCGTGACTCGCTTACCGAGGTGGAGGTCTACGGGCCGGTGGGAGGGCCGGAGACATTGAAGGGCAAGAAGTTTGCCGATGACCCGCAATCGACTCCGATGTTCATGGGCAATCCCGCGCACGTCCCCGTGGCGCTGCCCGAAGACCTTGTCGGCAAGTACAAAGTGTCACAGCAGCAAAATCACGAGTTCGCGCCGGCCCTCCACAGCCAGGTCACAGTCGTCCATGACGTCATGACTTTCGCCAGATCAAGAGGTACCTTTGAAAAGATGCCGCTGACCAAAGAGAAGCTGGATGAGTTCAATCAGGAAGTGCAACAGCGACGCAAGGATGGAGAACAGGATCCCCTGGTCGGTTGGCGAACCAGCACTGTCACGCCATTGACCACGCCGGCGCGATATGCAGGACGCCTTCTCGCCGGCTCCGCCGATTACAAGATGCACGCGGTTGCTGACAACGGTGCGCACATCTGGGCATATAAGACCGGCGGACGGGTCTATTCCTCACCCACGCCGGACAGCGACGAAGTCTATTTCGGTTCTGACGACGGACTCCTGCACAAAGTTGATGTGGACTCCGGAATTCTGATCTGGGAATTCAAGACCGGCGACCGCGTCCGCAGTTCACCCGCGCTCGATAGTGCTCAGGTTTACTTCGCGTCATGGGATGGGAACGTCTACTGCGTGAATAAGGCGCGGGGCACAGAAGTCTGGAAAGCCTCCATCGCCCCGTTCACCCGTTCATCACCCGCGATACATAATGGCCGCATCTACATCGGCGACGAAGAAGGAAATCTCCACTGCCTCAACGCAACTGACGGGAAGCCATTCTGGAAGGTCAACATCAATCCCGACCGCAAGGACGATCACATCTCGATCTGCCCGGTCGTCGTGCCCGAAGGCATTGTGGTCAACTCAGAGCGCGGCGACTTGGCCCTGTTCGATTTCAATGGCGGGTTGAAGTGGAAGAAGGATGTCTTTGAAGCCGTCCGCGCCGGCGCAGAAATCCCGCCCATGCTCAATGGCCAACCCATAGCCACAAAGACTCAAGTGGTGCTGTCGAGCAATCAGGGCATCCACGTCATCCGCCGCAGTGACGGGAACCCGGACACGAGATTCATTGAACCCGACGCGCCCGGCAACGTCGTGTCGGTCGCGATCTATGGAAACAAGCTTTGTATCGTACGGAACAACACGCATATCCAGTTTGATTATTCAAAACCCAGACCATGGACAAGATTCGTCGTCGCCCACGGCGCGTCCGCGTTTGTTTGGGAGCCGGAGGAAAAGAAATGAGAGTAGAAAGTAGCCCCCACCTCAGTCGTAGAATGGGCGTCCCGCCCGTCACGCCTCCGCTAAGAGTCAGCCGAGAAGGCCAACCTGCGACAGCCACACGCTGCCACATCATCACTCCATCACTCCATCACTCCATCACCCCCATCCTCCTTCTAACCCTCTTAACCCTCCCGCTGACTGCCCAGGAATCCCGAGCCCCCTATTACCTGATCGACAATTGCACGCAGCCGCTTCCCTCTTCGGAAACCATTCAATCCACCATCGAAACCACTGACGTGAAGGTCGGCGCGTCCGCCTGCCGGCTCACTTATGACATTGATCAAGACGGCGGCAAACGAACCGCGCAGATCGTCATTCCTCAGGAAACTTTGTTCATCAAGTCCGATGGCAAGCTGAAGCTGTTCCTCAAGGGCGATGGTTCACAAAACATGCTTGAGCTTCGTGGCCAGTACGGGGACATGAAGGAACGCTCCGACGGTTACCGTTACCTGGAGGGCGCCAAGGCCATCACGTTCCCATCCGTCATTATCGAAGGCACAGACTGGAAACAGATCGAACTGCCCGTCACGGGACTCCCCCGCGACAAGATCGCGTATCTCACCAACCTCTACATTCACAAGTCGGGTCGAAAAGATCCGGCCCCCCAGACCCAGGGCACTCTCGTTATCGACGACCTTCGTCTTTACCCTGACGGTGGCAATGCGCCGACGATTGCGAACATCCAGCTCAGCGGCCCGTTCATCCGCCGATACTCACCGCTTATTAATGTCAATGTTGACGTCCGGCACTTCGGGAACGAACCGGTGCGCGTTGAAGGAAACCTCACCATAGTCGACCGGCACGAAAACCTGGTGATGCAACGGCAGTTCGAGACGACGGTCGGAGCAGGGGAAGCGAAGGAGCTGAACCTCAGTCTCATGCCGGAAAACTTTCATCTGTTCCTGCCGCCATTCAAAGTAACGGGCGAGGTGTTTTCCAATGAGATGCCCCAGCTTTCGGGCAGCCTGAATGTCCATCTTGTCATGGGCAACAGCTTCATTCTGTTTGACGACTTCGGGAATCTGCATGGCAGATGGTTCTGCTCAGGAGCGCCCCATTACGGAAACAATTCCCACCAGGTGTTTGGTGAAGAACAGCGTGCCCACGCGGCACCGCAGACGCAGTTGAAGATTTCCCGTGTCGATCTTCCCGAAGCTCATCCGAAAGATGAAGGCAAGCCGCCTGGCCGATTCGCCATGCAGGTCGATTACGATGGAATTTCGACGGTCTATACCGGCGAACATCGCCAACTGCCGGGCGACGCCTACGAACTTGGACTCTGGGTGAATGGGGACGAGAGCGGCGCCGAGTTGTTCGCCATTCTGCACGACAATATTCGGCAGGGAGCGGATTACTATCTGTGGCGCGAACGAAAGAGCAGCTTCGCCGAGAAGAAACTTTGCACCATCGATTTCAAAGGCTGGCGATATGTGACAACGCCGCTGCCCGGTAACGGCATCGGCGCTCACACGCCGAACGGCTCAACCATTGAAATTGATTATCCGCTCACTCTGTCCGGGTTCACCATTAAGCCGCCAAAGGAAAAACCTGCGGGGTCGCTGAAGCTCAGCGCCATTTACGTGGCCACCCAGCAGCCCAACGCCGAGAGCCTGGCGGTTACCCTCGCCTACGACGATCCCAATCATTTTTACTCACCCGATAAAGGCGCAAGTTTCACCGTGCAGAATGGCTGGACGGTTGAGAAACGGGAGATTGCAGCGAATTGGACTCTTCTGGATCGCACTGAGCAGGTGGTGGTCCGCGGGCGCGAAGCCTTTATCCTCGAACCCATTGAACAGAAAACGTTTCGCATCGAACTGAAGCCTCATGCAGCCAAAATTGCCGAGAGTTCCGGCCCTTTTCGTCTCCTTGTGCTTGCCAATGATTCAAGTTCTGCCGGGAGCGCGGAGGCTCAGATCATTCTTGCCCGGCCCGACAGCGAAGCGCTCATTGCAGATTTTGA
This sequence comes from Planctomycetota bacterium, assembly GCA_027625095.1. Classification (GTDB taxonomy): domain Bacteria; phylum Planctomycetota; class PUPC01; order JACPCR01; family JACPCR01; genus JAQBXN01. The sequence goes on from JAQBXN010000025.1 coordinate 70,024, forward strand.
ATCGGAGAAAAACTTTCCAGGACTGAACGCGCTGGGCGTCACCGGCGCACCACCGCAAGGGCAACCTGCTGCATCGACCAGCACGTCGCAGAAGAAGAGTGGCGGCCGTTCACTCGCCCTTGAATGGCAGAAGGCCAGGGCAGTTTCGCTGGTCTCAGTCGATCCGCCCCTTCCCGGCTACCCGGTGGAACTTTCGATGTGGGTGTATGGCGATGCCTCCGGTGTTTATTTTTATCCGGTGATAGGAGACCAGTTGGGTATCAACAGCGGAAACAAATCCTGCCAGTGGGATCTATTTCTCTCGCGTACCATGGCCGGGCCGCTTCCGTACGCGGTGAAGGTGGATTGGAATGGCTGGCGGGAACTGAAGTTCCTGCTTCCAGTCCTGCCAGCATCCTGGAAGGAAACGGAATCCATCCGTGCCTTCGCTCCCACCTATCCCCTGGGGCTTCATCTTGTCGTCGCCCCGCCGAAGGACGTCCCCGCGGACAAGGGAACTCTCTACATCGACGACGTACGGGTGAAGACTCATCTGCTGCCCGAAGAGAGAATTGCTGCACGTCTGGAACGGAAGAGTGAGTCCAATTTTCTTTCGGAAGGCACGGCCCTGCGAGTCTTTCTTTCGAACTATGAGATGCAAAGTTCACAAACCGGAAAGCGAAGCGTTGCGCTTTCGGGAGGCTTGTTCGACTGGCGAGGGCAGCGCGTCGCAGGAGTCGAAAAGAAGCTCGATCTTAACCCAGGCGTCAGCCAGCCAGTTGACCTGGTGGCCAGTACGCCCGGCGGCGCTTACGTTTTCAGTGCCGAGGTTAGAGAAGGTGACAATGTGCTGCTCACATTGAAAGAGGATCTCATCATCGCTGACGTTGCGAAGCTTCTTGGAGCAGACTGGCAGGGCGTGCTGAAAGATCCCTCGAAGCTTCGAGTCCCTCTCAACGATCGGTTCACCCTCGTCGAACATGATTGGGACTGGGCCGAGTTTCAGCCCGGCAATCTGCAGGTTCAGACCATTCTGAAGTGCGCCCAGGAAGCGCGGGTCCGGGAGCAGGATCCGTGGATGCTGCTCGGCTATTCCACCTTCTGGGCGGCATCGACCGGATTTGACTCCATGCTCGAAGACCGACTTCCCAACCGAAATGGTTATGGCCCCGGCGGCCGCGACTGGGGACACGCTACCGACATCTTCCAAATCCCACGACGCCTCGACGATTGGGAAAATTACGTCCTGGAAATGATGCGTCTCGCAGGCCGTGACGTGAAGGGCTGGATTCTGTGGAACACACCCGACAGCAACAACTCCCTGGGCGTCCCGCCCGGGAAATTCGCAGACATGATCCGCCTGGCCGATAAATGGCGACAACGGTATTGCCCGGACACCCCCATCATTCTCGGAGGCATGAGCCGCGACACTGCCATCCCATACCTGGCCGATCTCGCCAAAGAGGACGCCCTCCAGCACATCTCAGGCGTTAACCTCAGAGTCGATGCCGGCGTCACCTCCCCGGAAGATGGTCGCCTGGTGGAGTACATCGAGGAACTCGCCAGAGCATCGGCTTCGAACGGGAAGTCAAGAATCCTCCTGACAGATCTGGACTGGGCTGTCGAAAGAGAAGGCAGCGGCGGACTCGACGCTTTCGATCAGGCCGTCTATCTGTCAAGGGCCACGTTCCTCCTGGATCGCCTGGGCATCCATCCGACTTTGGTGCTGCAGAATGAAGACGACTCGCGGCTTGGCTTCGGCATGACCTACAAGAAGTCTTTCTCCATTCCGCCGCTCAAAGAAAAGCTGCCGACTTACCAGTTAAAGCCCGTTTGGTGGGCCATGGTCAGGACGAAGAAACTCCTTGCTGAAGCAGAGGTGGTGACCGGGTTGGAGGTGCAGGACGTTTTCCCCGGCCGAACGCGCTGCATGCTCTACCGCCGTAAGACTGACAAAAAGCTTCTCGCCGTAGCATGGCGCAACAACGACCCCGGCTGGATTTCATTTCAGAGAACCGGGGCCACAACAGCAAAAGCCGAGGACATCATGGGAGCTTCCATCTCTGCCAGAGATGGCTGGTATCCCATCGGCAAAGCCCCTGTTGTCATCGAACTTACTACACCGAAAGAACTCCAAGACCTGGCCCTCGACCTCATCATGGTTCGGGAAACGCCGGAAAAGTCCGCATGGCCACAGGAAGTCCTCGCCTCCTTCTCTCCAGCCTCCGGCAGGCGCTACAACTACGCATCCGAAGGCGACAAGACCGAACAATTTCAAGGACGCGATTCGTTCGGCGATTATCAGCATCCGGCAGGGATAAGTTTCCGCGCGGAAGGAAAAGCAAATAAAGAAGCATTTGAAATTCAGCTTCCGTCGCCCTCGGGGCTCGTCCTGCGAAAGAATTTTTACCTCGACGAAACAGGCCAGGAAGCGGAGGTCAGCGTCAATGGCAATCCGGTCGGCACCTGGAATCTCAAACCCTCCGCAAAGGAACTCTCGAAAGGCTTCCGCATCTCGGCGTTCGTCATCCCAGTTGAAACGCTGAAAGGGGCAAAGACCGCAAAAGTTGAGGTGCGATACAAGGGCCAGGCCAACACGATTGCCTGGACAGCCCTTGCTTACGACGGGAGTTCCATGCCGCTGAGTGCCTTCGGCGCCATCCACTCCGATTCAACCGTGGCATCGGCCCGTCTTGCCCGAAACGTCGTCGGCCTCCCCACCGGCATTGGAAAAGAGACTTACAAAAACGGCATCGGGGTCTTCGCCCCAAGCCTTTTGGAATACTCACTCAACGGGCAGTTCAGAAGATTCACCGCCACCGCCGGTATCGACCGCGTCACCAAAGGCAAAGGCTCTGTCGTGTTTGAAATCTACCTCGACGGCGAAAAAAAATGGACCTCCAGCGTTATGACCGGTCTCGACGAACCGGCAAAGATCGATCTTGACGTAACCGGCGCCAAACGCCTTCGTCTGATTGTCAACGACGGCGGCGACGGCAACCGCTTCGACGCGGCGGACTGGTGCGATGCGGAGTTGCATGTCCGATGACGGATATCGGGTATCTGTCTGGCAGGATCGAGGCCGGAAAGACGGAATAATTTTGGGGACGCAATCCTGAGGAGGCCTCTGGCCGCAGCCAATCAGCCAGAATTTTCGAAGGAAATCTATAGGATGCTCAAGTCTTTGAGTGAGACCTGCCGGGCATGTCCCGGAAATGACATTCGGCCAATGGAGGGCCACCAGACTTGAAACGTATACGAACGGGCATCATAGGGTGTGGGAAGGTCGGGCAGATTCATATCGAGGCCCACAGCAGCGTTGCAGAATCTGAATTGGTTGCCGTCTGCGATCCCGATTGGGATCGTGCCGCTGCGTTTGCTGCAAAGTGCGGGGCGAAGGCGTTTACGGATGTCGATGACATGTTGAGTCATGGTGCAGTGGAGGCGGTCAGCATCTGCACTCCTCACCCGTTACATGCTGAGCCGGCGATCCAGGCAGCGGCAGCAGGGGTTCATGTGTTGGTCGAAAAGCCGATGGCCGCGAATCTGACGGACTGCGATGCCATGCTTGCAGCGGCTGGCAAAACGGGAGTCAAACTTGGAGTGGTCAGCCAGCGCAGGTTCTATGAGCCGGTAAAGCGAATGAAGGATGCCATCGATGCCGGAAAAATCGGCCGGCCGATCCTCGGCCTTTTCCTGGGATTCAATTGGCGTGACGAGGCGTACTATCAATCCGATCCCTGGCGTGGGAAATGGGCTACCGAAGGGGGTGGGGTTCTCGTCAATCAGTCTTCGCACCATCTGGACATGCTTCAGTGGATGATGGGTGATATAGACGAGATCGGTGGGTACTGGGCGAACGTCAATCATCCCTTCATTGAGGTCGATGATACAGCGGTGGCCTGCATACGATTCAAGAACGGTGGACTGGGCTCGATCGTCACCAGCATCTCTCAGAAGCCGGGCCTGTTCATGAAGATTCATGTTCACGGCTCAAGCGGTGCGTCCATCGGCGTCGAAACTGATCGGGGCGCCTCGTTTATTGCCGGTGCTTCAAAAATAGCTGAACCGCCCCTTAACGATCTTTGGACCATCCCCGGCGAAGAGCACCTTCTGTCAGAGTTCGAAGCCGAAGATCGGAGAACTTTCGCCAGCGTTAATGCGATGACCCATTACCACGCCCTTCAGATTCGGGACTTCCTCCAATCCATCCTGGCAGACCGGGACCCGCTGGTCACCGGGGAAGACGGCCGAATCGTCGTTGAGATGTTCACCGCAATCTATCGAGCCAATCAGGAAGGGCTTCCTGTCAGATTTCCGGTGAGGACGGAATAGCAGGTAAGAACAGGTGGTCGGAACAAATTTATCCTGCCGAATCCCTGGCTTGGACTTCCCTTTCTTTCAACAATCGGCTCTCTCCGGGGCTCAGAACTTTTCTGTCCCGAGTGATGGGCAGGTCGGCCACCTGGAATTTGTTCTTACCCTCCAGGTCGATGCAGTCTCTGGACATGTAAACGTTGATCAACCCGATTTTGGATTCGTCGGTGTAGTTAGAGTTTGCCCGGTGCATGATCCAGGAATCAAAGACCAGCACGTCGCCCGGATTGAATTGGGGAGAGATCACCCGTGGTTCATATTCTTCGAAGCCGATGATGATTCGTTTCTTCATCGGCCAGCCTTCCACCTCCACGTGACCCCGTTCTAAGCACCCAACACGATGGCTGCGCGGTACCAGAGACGTCCCCCCGGTATCCGGCCCCATTGCGCCGAGGTAGGTGATCGCACAGGCATTTTTGTAATTGGAGAGAGGCATGTAGTCCGGCGCGTCCTGATGCCAGCCGTGGTAATCGAAGTTCAACTGCACAGTCTTGATCACGGCCGCGGACTGATATCCATTGAGGTCTGGGCCGAAGAGGTCGCAGAAAGCTCCCGCCAGTCGCGGATCACGCATGTGAGCATCGAGCCGATCGTCGAGGGCGAAAATGTCGTTCAGATAGGTTACCCGATGAGGATTGAGCGCATCACCCGGCTCTGTAGACCACCGATCGTAACCGGCACCAGGCGTCCCGCGCTTCTTATCCGCGAGCAGATCGGCCATGGCCTCAAGCAGCGTCTCGACCTCGGATCTGGAAAAAACGTCCCGCAGAATGACATAGCCTTCCACATTGAAATGATCTACCTGATCCTGTGTTAGCTGTTGCATGGTTAATCCCTCGACTGATAGTCAGAACAACCGCGGCCCCGATTTTTGAAACAATATATGAGGCAGGGAGGAAATCCGAATGACTTCCTCTGGGCTCCGGGCGGATGCTTCGAATCGTCCGCGAACGTCAGCCAGCCGTTAAGATAAATAATCTTCCCGTCCAATCCCAATCCATGTTTTGCGCGAATCCGTGGTGACCTGTGCAGACAGGTCCGTATCACTACGAGCCTCGCGCCCTTAGAGCGGCCTTCGGTCGCAAGTATGGAGAGGCTCTCTTCATCCGTATCCCTCCTCATCTTTCCGGGCAAACATTTCCTTAAATTCGTTCAGCGCCTTTGCGAAACCCTTCATCTCTTCTTAGTCAGATAAGCGCTAAAGGGTAAGGTCCCAAGGAACGCCGAGGTGAGAACACCCAGAGCTGTGGTCAGGAAGACACACTTGACCTGAAAAACCAGTCCCCGGCCAGTAGCGTCACATCGAGATTCTCTTCCCACTTGACTGGAATTTTGTTTCTATTTTTTCGACTGAATGTTTAAGTTTGAGTCGAACTTTCTCCTTTTCGGTCCCTTGCGAATCAGCCGCGGTTCTTTTGAAGAGTTTAGGCCTGAGTGCTGAGGCCAGGCGGTTCATGTATATCTCCGAAAGAGGGCAACACGTTGCTTCTTCACAATCGGCCCTGTAAGCAGCATGGGATGGCAAAAGCGATATTGGCTTGTCCGTTGACGCCGAACCCATTATTTCGCAATACCTTACATATCTACATCGAGGAGCGGCCTGCATGATTCGAATGGAAGTTCAGGACCACAGGTTGAAAATTCACCCAACGTTCCTGCTGCGGCTTCCAGCCGCATTCGTCAGTCGTAATCTGAAAGCTCTTAGTCTCCTGGGCCCGCTACGAGTAAGACATCACTCACACGAACGATTGCTTTGCAGGGACATAGGCCATCCAGATCCCCATTGTTGAACGATTCGCGTCAAATTGGCAAATTTGGATTCCAATTTGCGAATCTGAACTATCCATACTGATTCCATCACCGTATTGGAGAGCCATCATGCCCGAATCAACTAAATCCCTGCTTCGCAAAGTTGGTGAAAGGGTTCGAATCAGCAGAACTTGGGTCTGCGGTGAATATCTGCACACCAAACGTACAGTAGAAGCCCTCTCGGACACTGACCAACATGAAAAAACCCCTGTGTCCGGCCTAGTCCCAGACTGTGGTATTCGCCGGATTTTCCCCACGATCGGCCGACGGTATTCCTCGATGAAAAGGCAATCGGACCAGTCTTAAACCCACTGTTGAATTGGTCTTCTGCACTGCTATACTGCCGCCCGCTTTTGCCACTTGGGGTATGGTGTAATTGGCAACACGGATGACTCTGGCTCATTTGTTCTAGGTTCGAGTCCTAGTACCCCAGCCAATCAAAAAAACCGTAAGAAACTCGTTGAGTTGCTTGCGGCTTTTTCAGTTCTGCGGCGGGATTCGGCAGTCAAAGCGGCACTTTAATTCAAACCACTGCCTGACTTATCCCGGCCCGTGCCTCTTGAGCCTGGTCTTACTGTGCAGCGGTGCCAGTTCGTGGCCGACAGCGGCTTCATGCACTTCCAGTAAAAAATTCAGGGTCAGCCCTCCCCATCACACCTTCCCGGCACGTGACCTTAGCTTTTCGTAGAGGCCAAGTTGATTCAGCAGAACCAGCTTGATCCCTTCTCGAATCTCAGCGGAATTCAGTGCCCGGGCGCTCAGCTCGGCCTGAGCGTCCATGCTGTCCATTACCGCCGTCAGAATTTCGCTCATCAGGTCGGGTGAGTTTGAGAACTGTTCTTTAGAGTTGTTGGCCGCCTGCCGCTGCAGGATCTCGGATTCGAGCGTTTTTTCAGCAACGGTATGCGCGTACGACAACTGGTCGCCGTCGGTAGTATCGCCACCGAATAAGTCATTCAGCTTTTCGATGATCTCACTGAGATACGCCGTTTGTTTTTCCTGAACGGAACCGCTTCCTGCCTCCGTCATCGGATACAGCTTGGGAGCGTCCTCATCAGACAACCCCAGATTTCGCTTACCGCGATCTCGCAGCTTGTGGTGAGTCAAAACGACCTCCGACAGATCCACGCCCTCCCGCTCTCGCCCGAATTTCAGCAGCCGCACCAGATACTTGAAGAAGATCGCACGCTTCTCGAAGTCCGTGTTCCCATAGTCAAATATCTGAGACAGAAATGTGTATGCCCGCAGATAGGTACTCACATCTGTGCGGAACAGTATCAGAGCGTCCAGCGTGTCCTTCGCTGCCTTTTCTGCCTTGTCGTCCTTGGCTTCGATAGCTTCGGCCCGGGCGACCTTCGCAGTCGCAAACTTCTTCAGCAGCCGGTTGGCGACCGGTGAGATGGCTGCTTCCAGGTCTTTCTGTCTGGACTTCGGATTCATCGTGACTTTCACCACGCGGTCGATCTCGTTTTGGTCGTAACAGCCTTGCGCATCCAGCTTTGAACGCAGGTTGAGAATGATGTTCGGGTCGGTGACATCCGAAAGCTCCGCAGTCGTGTAATACGTCTTGAAGGCATCCAGGATGTCGTCCGGTTCGTTGACGAAGTCCAGTACGTAGGTGTCATCCTTGCCGCGGTAGCACCGATTCAATCGTGACAGCGTTTGCACTGCCTGAAGCCCCGCCAGCCGTTTATCCACATACATGCCACACAGCAGCGGCTGGTCAAAGCCGGTCTGGAATTTGTTCGCCACCAGCAGGATCTGGAAATGGTCGTCCTTGAAGGCTTCCCGGATGTCGCGGCCCTTCAGATCCGGGTTCAGCTCCGCGCTGGTTTCCTTGAAGGGCTCCGGCCCTGATTCCTTATCGTTTACCTCGCCGGAGAAGGCTACCAGCGTGCGCATTGGGTAGCCTTTCTCCTGAATGTATTTATTGATGGCCAGTTGCCAGCGCACCGCCTCCAGCCTGCTGCCGACCACCACCATCGCCTTGGCTTTGCCGTTCAGCAGCGGCGCGATCAGCTCGCGATAGTGCTCAACGACGACCTGCACCTTCTGGGCAATGTTATAGGGATGCAGCCTCACCCAGTTCATCAGCCCCTTCACCGCGGCGCTGCGTTCCACCTCCGTGTCATCCAGCTCCTTGCCTGCGTTCGCCAGTTTGAAGGCCAGATTGTAGGACGTGTAATTCTTCAGCACGTCAAGAATGAAGCCTTCCTCTATCGCCTGCCGCATCGAATACACATGGAATGCCTCCGGCAGATTGGTTTCGGAGGCCGGTTGCGACGGATCGGGACGCCGCCCGAACAGCTCCAGCGTCTTCGCCTTCGGTGTTGCCGTGAAGGCGAGGTAGGTGATGCCCACATCCGCGGCCCGGGAGGACATCTGAGCCGCGAGAATGTCCTCGCTGCTGATGGTGCCGCCGTCTTCAAATTCCTTCTGTTCCTCGGCGGTCAGTACCTCTTTCAGCTTGGATGCCGCTTCGCCGGTCTGGGAACTGTGCGCCTCGTCCGCAATTACCGCAAACTTTTTGCCCTGGGTCGCAGCCAGTTCTCTCACGGCCTGCAATGCAAAGGGGAATGTCTGGATGGTGCAGACGACCACTTTCTTATCCCCGGAGAGCGCTTCGGCCAGTTCCGCACTCTTGCTCCCCTGGTCACCCTTGATGGTGGCCACCACGCCCGCCGTGCGCTCGAATCCATAGATGGCGTCCTGAAGTTGACCGTCAATCACCCGGCGATCCGAAACCACGAGCACTGTGTCGAAGACCTTTTTGTCATCCGCGTCGTGCAGGTCCGCCAGAAAGTGAGCCGACCATGCAATGGAATTCGTTTTGCCCGAGCCTGCCGAATGTTGAATCAGATACTTCTGCCCGGCCCCTTCTTTCAGCACAGCCTGCTGGAGCTTGCGGGTGGCATCGAGTTGATGAAAGCGGGGGAAGACGAGCTTGGCGATCTCCTTCTTCTCGTTGCGTTCGGCGACTACATAGCGACCAAGAATCTCCAGCCAGCCGTCCCGTTCCCAGACCTGCTCCCACAGGTACCATGTGCGATAACCGCCCCGATTGACCGGATTCCCCGCAGCGCCGTTGTCGCCCAGGTCGAAGGGAAGAAACTCAGTACCCAAACCGGCCAGCTTAGTGGTCATCTTCACCCGGCTGCTGCTGACTGCGAAATGCACCAGCGCCCCGGACGGAAAGGTGAGCAGCGGCTCCGCGCCTTGTCCCTTGGGACTTGGGTGACGATCCTTTTTGTACTGGTAAACCGCGTCCTCGATGCTTTGAGTGTTGTCCGTCTTCAGCTCCACTGTGGCTACAGGGATGCCGTTCAGGAACAGGACAAGGTCGATGCTGTTCTCGTTGTGCTGCGAGTAATGCAACTGCCGAATGACCCGTAACCGGTTGGCCGCATAACGCTCCATGATGTCCGGGTTGATGACCAGGGCGGGCTTGAACTCCGCCATCCGTATTGGCTTGCGCAGCCCCAGTACGTCGAAACCTTTTCGCAAGACGTGCAGTGTTCCGCTCTGGTCGAGCGAGTCCCGCAGTCGTTTCAGCAATGTTTCATCCGCCGCGGCCCCGTGGTTCTTGGCCAACGTTTCCCAGGCATCGGGGGCCGTCTTCTGCACCCAGGCCAGCACGTCAGTGGGGAACAGAGCCAGCGTACGGTCATAATTGTCAGCATCCTTTTCCGCATGCAACCACCCATGAGCGGCCAGATGCTCGCAGATGTCGTTCTCGAATTCGATTTCGTTATGGAGGCTCATTTAGTTCTCATGTCGTTTCGGTAGCCGCGAAGCGGCGGTATGCGATAGCCTGGGATGCGAGCCC
>JAQBXN010000153.1 GCA_027625095.1 Planctomycetota bacterium
GCTCGCGAACCCTGGGCTACGTTGTTTGACGTCTTCGACGTAAAGAAAAAACGCAGGGCGAAAGCTCCTTCTCCTGGGGCTGCTGAAATGTCAGTATTCGATCTCAACATTGACCTGAAAAATAAGGCTTGAAGGAGCACTATATGGATTCCAAAGATCGGGAATTGGTGAATGCCGCACGAGAAACCGGGATTTCGGTCCTGCCAGGATTTCTATCCGTCGATGAGCTGGAAGTTCTTCGATCTGAGTTCACCCGCGCCTATGAGGATGCCGGTTGCGGGGAGTTAGAGCCAGCAAAAAGGGTCGCATTGCGGGGCATCTCTCTGTGTCAGTATCCAGCGATAAAAAGGCTTTTTGTTCATCCCCGAATCTTAAAGATCGTTTCAGCTATTACGGGTGGGCCCAGTCCGTGGCTCTGGCAGATAAAGACCAATCGATACACGCCGGGCCATCCGGGTGTCGGCAAACACTCGGACGGTTTTGCCGGCGAAGTTTCACCACCCCACACAAGGCAAGCGATGGCAGTGTTCCTGGATGACATCTGGGAGGAGTCAGGTGCTCTTACGTACGTTCCCGGGTCTCACAAACTTCACTACGAGGTCTCTGGCAACCCCGGTTACGAGTCACCCTCTACGGAGGACATCAATGTCGATGGCTATGTCCCCGCAGAACTAAAGGCCGGAAGCGTCCTGTTTCGTGTGCCCGAGGTGTGGCATGCGGTCAATCCGATTCATCATCTTCGACGTTACGTTACCGCATCCTATAGCATCCGGGGCCGGGTGAGCGGGCTCATGGAACAGAAAATAGCTGAAACGATGAAAGAGAGGCGGGAATCCGAAGAGCCCGTTCCTGAGGATGTGCGGGAATACTGGGATTACTAAGCCATCGAAGACTAACTCGCCGAGGAGCGCCACGACCACCATGTGCCCGGCGGCAACTCTGATAACCAAATTTGCCGCGGAGCGTGGAGACCACGTGCTGAAGTGGTGCCCTCGCTCCGCGAGGGCTCTGGAAAAGACATCTCCCCGCGGAGCGTGGAGACCACGTCTGAAGTGGTGCACTCGCTCCGCGAGGGCTCTGGAAAAGACATCTCCCCGCGGAGCGTGGAGACCACGGCTGAAAAGACACCTCCCCGCGGAGCGTGGAGACCACGGCTGAAAAGACACCTCCCCGCGGAGCGTGGAGACCACGTGCTGAAAAGACTCCCCGCGGAGCGTGGAGAGCACGTGCTGCCGACGCCCGGCGGCAGCTCAGTCTGGCCCGTTCCCGTATGTTTCAACGAATTTACGAATGCGAGTCTCTTCTGGAATACGACAGGCTGTGAAGCTGCAATTTCTTACGATTGCCTCGAACACCCGGTTTGCAACGATCATGTGGCCGACGTCATTCGGATGGCAATGGTCATTGTCTATTATCCAGTCTACGCCAACTTCTCCCGAATAAATGTCCGCCAGAATCAGATGGTTGGTCTTGGCAAATTCAGCGATCAGCTCGTTATATTCACCGGTGACTTCATAGTTGCTGGCGCCCCAGATTTTGTGGTCGTACAGGACCTCGTGCATGTAGTAGGTATTGAGAATGACGATTGTAGGATCCATGACAGCGCGGATGCGATCCACAAGTTCCTGGTAAGCCCGGCGAAATACTTCCAGCGTTGTCCCGCCTCTCGAATCATTCAAACCGTAAGAGAGGAAAACCATATCCGGCTGCAGGTCAATCACATCCTTATCGAGCCGCTCCAGCGCTGAAGGTTTCGCTGAATGCTGGTAAGAGGGACACTCCGGCGTCAGGACGTTGCTTCCAATTCCCTTGTTGTAGAATTCGATGGGCGTGCCCTGACATTCCTCCAGGGATCTCACAACTCGATTCACCCAGCACTTGTCCTTTGATGAAACCGAATATCCCCAGGTGGTACTCTCGCCCAGGGCCACAATTCTTTGAACCGGCTCGGCTCTCATATCCTGCTGTCTCTTGAACATCGTTTCCTACTCCTGTAAATGTCGCCTTTGCCCCACCTTGGTCGGTATCCTTTATTTCTATCCAATATTTGAGCGGCAGAGTTTTGTCGCATCCAACCCATGGAAAAGCAAATCCTGACACCTGACCAGATCGAACAATTTCTTGTGGAAGGCTACATCCTTGTTTCAGGCCTCATCCCCAGGGAAATCGCCACCAAAGCGGATGAAATCGCCTTTCGTTGCAATGGTTTCGATCCTGAAGACCCGACCACCTGGAAGTCTGAGCCTGGCATGACCGAATACTTTTACGAGCCGGAACTGCTTGCTGTATACACTCCGGAGTTGCAGATGGCCGCCGCCCGACTGGTTTCTGATGATCCGTATATCTTTCCGGCCGCCTGTCCGGACGACAAGGCATTCGTCATCAAGCTCCTTCCGGAGCCCGGCCCATGGAAGGTCCGTAATCGTCATCTCGATGGCTCCGGTACAAATGTCTATCATTCGGTTCATCGCAGCCCATGGCGGGCGTTTGCACTTATCTATCTGCACGACATCGAACCGCATGGCGGCGGAACTGTATTGTTCCCGCGCTCCCACCACAAAATGCGCGCGCTTGCCCGAAGCCAGCCGAACAAATATCGATGGATCAGCCAACTGCATAATGAAATTGAAAACATGGACCTTGGAGATCATGTCGAGGTCGAACCAAAAGCCGGTGATGTTCTCTTCATCCATTCACTCATGGTGCATTGCAAGCCCATGAACACCGGCAGTCGCCCACGCTTTGCCTTGAACATGAAATGGTGATGCAGACGAAGCATCTCAAATGTGAGATTCGTCGATGTCTCTGCTGACCTGGCAGGGGGAAGTGAGGTGGCAGTGCTTGCCAGAGATCTGAATTTCAGGGTCACGTGGTGCTCTCGTTCCCCTGGGGCTCTGAGAATAGCTCGCCCCTTTCTGTCCCGAGGCCAAGGGTGATGGCGAGTTTCCAGAGACGCTGTTCAATGAAGTTCATCTGTTTGAGGCGTCATTAGAAGAGTTATTTTCAAAGTGAGTCTCCATCACGCCACTCCTCCATCACTCCGCTGAGCACTGAGCAGAACTCAAATTGAACACGAACCAGCCTACCGTTTCCCTTATCAGCCTTGGCTGTCCGAAAACTCTTGTCGATTCCGAGAAGATTCTCGGCCAGATAGCCGAATCCGGCGGACTCATCTGTGGGGATGTCGACGACGCGGACATCATCGTCATTAATACCTGCTCGTTTATTGAAGAAGCGATTTCCGAATCTCTGGAAGTCATCTACGAAGCGGTGGAAAAGAAGGAAGCAGGCGAGTGCAAAGCCATTATCGTTGCCGGTTGTCTCTCCCAGAGGTTTGGCAGGGAGTTGAAAGACGAGATACCCCAGGTCGACGTCTGGGTCGGCGTGGACGAAGAACACAAGATCGCCGGTATCTGCCGCGCTGTTGCCGAGGACCAGACCGAACACTGCGCACAACTTCAAATCGACCGCACTAAAGAGCCTCTGCATTCACATGCAGGTCGTCTCAGAATTACTCCGCGACATTACGCGTACCTGAAAATTTCCGAAGGCTGTGACAACGTCTGCGCGTTCTGCATCATTCCCAGCATTCGTGGACGTCACCGCAGCAAGCCGATGGAAGTGGCTATTGAGGAAGCGCGGGAACTGGCGAACGACGGCGCAAAAGAACTGGTCATCGTGGCCCAGGATTCAACGGACTATGGCCGCGACCTTTACGAACGGCGAAACCTCGCCGAACTCATGAGGAGACTTGCAGACGTGGAAGGCATCCATTGGATGCGACTGCTATATGCCTTCCCGGCTCACTTTACGGACGACATGATCGAAGAACTCGCAACGAATCCGAAGATGTGCCGGTACCTGGATATTCCGATCCAGCACATCAGCGACAACATGCTTAACCTGATGCGTCGTGAGGTGGGCCGTAAGGAGACCGAAAGTCTGATCCTGAAACTTCGAGATCGTATCCCCGACCTGGTCTTGCGGACTTCTGTGATCGTTGGTTTTCCCGGCGAGACTGATGACGACCACGAGCAGCTCGTTGAGTTTCTTGAAAAGGTGAAATTCGACCGGCTCGGCGCTTTCCGCTATTCACAGGAAGAGGGCACCGCAGCCTTTCGTCGTAAGGAACAGGTGCCAGAGGCGTTAAAAGCAAAGAGACTGGATCGGGTGATGGCAGTACAGCAGAAGGTCGCTTTTGAAAAAGCTCAATCGATGATCGGTCGTGAGTTGGAGATCCTTATAGACAAGAAGAATCTGGATCATGATGGCCTTTGGGAAGGACGTTCGTACGGCGAAGCACCGGAAATCGATGGCCTGATTTACGTGCGCGGGCGCGGACTCAAAGTCGGAGAATTCACCCAATGCACCATTTCGTCTGCCGAGGGCTACGACCAGTATGCAGAGCCGGTCTTACGTGAACTGCGCTCACTTGAAGATGCTTTCAAAGTGCTGCCGCAGAATGGAGGCGGAGAGTCGTTTGCACGCCCGATGCGGCTTTGATGGCCGTGGCGACAGCCCGCCAGATTCCTTCGTAAACAGTCGCCTGGAATCTCTCCTTGCCCCTTCGGGACAAAGAATGACAAGATGGACTCTTACGTGGGGAGCGGCCAATCTTCTTTACCTGCCGCGCGAGACGGCAGGGGCCAAACTCAGTTGCTTCTGGCCTTTTAGCCCAGAGATCTCTGCTCACATGCCAGCCGGTCGCCAAGTGGCTTCTTACGGCAAACCTACCTCCCCAGAAATTTGCTTTTGAAACCTGTCCAGAGCATGGAAAAGAATCCTTGCGGGCCGACGGTCAACACTACAGGGCGATCAAGGGGTAGATAAGTCACCGCCACTCGCTGGATGTCTTCCGGGGTCACCTTTTCGATAAGCGTGGGGTATTTGAAATCGTATTGCCACCCCAACCCACTCACTTCCGAGGAGCCGAGGAATTCTACCCAGGCACTTGGTCCCTGGTGGGCAAGTTCGTGGGTGCCGATTATGTAGCGCTGTGCGATTTCCAGTTCCTCTTTTGAACAGGGCTTGGATTGCAGGTCAGCGATCTGTTCAAGAATGATTTCCCGGGCTTCGTGTAATTCCTTCTTGTTAGTGGCCGCGTAAGCCATAATCCCTCCAGCCTGGACGCCCTGCAGAAGAGAGGCGCCACACGAATAGGCCAACCCACGCTCTTCACGCATCTTTTTCCACATACGCGAACTGAACGGGCCACCGAGGATTACCGAAAACACCTGAATCGCGGGGAAATCGGGATGCAAACTAGGGGGCAATCGCCAGCCGAGGCTGACTGATGGCGTAGCGAAAGGCATATTTAATTTCAGGTCGAATACCTCAGTGATTTCTGGAAATGGCGGGAATTCGGGCAACGGCTCGGCGTCCGCCGGCATTTCCTTGAGTGCACCAGCAACCTTGGCGGCCGCCTCTTCCCAGCCGATGTCGCCGGCCACCACCACCACCATATTTTCACCGCGGTAATGACGGCGATGAAATTCTCTCAGATCGCTGGCCCGGAGAGATAGAAGAGACTCGAGGGTGCCCAAAGCATTCCGTGCATACGGATGATCGCCAAAGACTGTTTCGGAGATCTGTTTGTTGGCCTGAAATTCCATGTCGTCGACCATCGCTTTGAAACCGGTCTGAGCTTCACCACGGATGATTTCAAATTCGTCCTCATCGAAGCGTGGCTCGAGTACGACCTCGGCAAATAGTTGGAGCAGTGCGTCGAAATCCTTACTGAGGCCGTAAGCATCGAACCGGCTGAAATCAACGGAGGAGGTCCCACTGAAATCAGCACCGATGGATTCCGTTGCATACGCAATCTGTTCCGGGGAATGGGCCTTTGTGCCCCGATGCAACATGTCCTGCGTGAGGGATGCAGCGCCAGTCTTATCTTCAGGATCCAGAACCGAACCAACTTTCAGGAAGGCTCCGATGTTTACGATGGGGTGACTGTGTTCTTCCTTTACAAGGACAGTTACTTTATTGGCGAGCAACACTTTCTTGACCTCGCCATCATCGATTAACTGAAAACTTCCTGTACCGGCTGATTTGAGGGAAGGCAGAGCGAGAGCGTCCCCGTTTAGTGCCGGCACTTCCAGATTCTGCCGGGCCTTTGGCCCGATACACAGCTCACTCAAGTTCCCTTCGGTGAGATACTCGTTGGCAACACGACGAAGGTCTTTGGCTGTCAAATTTCGAATGGTATTCAAAAACTCTGATTCGAACTCAGGATGTGCCAGGCTGGCCATCATCCCGAGGGTGTAAGATTGGCCCATGACATTTTCATTCTTGAAGATGGAGGATGCCTCTACCTTGGTGCGTACCATCTGCAATTCGTCCTCATCCACTTCAATCTTACAGAGGCGACTGACCTGTTCTTTCATTGCATCCCGCACAACATTCTCTCGTTCCGGTGCAAAACTAAGGCTGATGCTGAAGAGTCCGGACAGCTTCATCGGGGGAATGGTAGATGAGCACGAATAAATGAGCCGCTGCCTTTCATAGAGGTCCCGGAAAATTCGTGAGACTCGGCCTCCACCGAGGATGATGGAAAGGGCGGTCAGCGCGGTAAAGTCAGGGTGACTCATCGGCACGCCCGGATAAACCATTTCAAGGTAACTGACCTGGAGCTGCTGTTGGATTTTCAGGAATCCCGGTTCAGGGTTACCCGGCTTTTCCTGAAATGAAGCAGGGGGCGGATAAAGCGACCGGATTCCAGACAGCCGTTGGCGGAGTTGGTCCGCCAAAGCTTCCGCCTCGAAATCGCCGACGCCGACGAGGATCATTCTTTCCCGGCAGTAATTTTTTTCGAAGAATTCTACTATTTGCGAAACCTGCATCCGTTTGACTGAACGGGTGCCGCCGTGGACTGGGCGGCCGTAGGGATGATTGCCAAACAGCCGACACTTTCCCTGGGCCTGGGCCGCGGCCATCGGGTCGTCTTCAAAGAGCCGGATCTCCTGAAGGATGATGTTTCTCTCCATCTCGACGTCCGCCTCTCTGAACTCCGGCTGCGAAAAAATCTCGGACTGAATTTCGAGCGCCATATCAAGATAGCGGGAGGCCACGGCTACCGTGCAGCAAGTGTAATCCTGGTTGGTATATCCATTCATCTCGCCGCCTACGGCTTGTAACCGGGCCGCAGGATCTGCGCCGGCTTCCCCATCGTGTCCGCGAAACAGCATGTGCTCTATGAAGTGCGCGATTCCCGCCAATTCGATTGGCTCATCTTTGGATCCGACATTTACGAGGGCATCGAGAGAAACGACCGGGTAGTCGTGAGACTCCTTGAGGAGAACGGTCAGCCCATCAAGGTCAAACTGGTGAATTGGTGAATCCAAGGTTGGTAACAGTAGTGATATGGGGCCGCCTGGCAGCAAATGCGACAAATATTCAGAGTCTGGTATTCCAGGGAGACCAGACTCTATCGCAGGATTCCAAATCTTGAATCATGCGCGCCGCCAATCATGAAAGAATGTCTTTTACCACCTTACCGTGTACATCGCTGAGTCGATACTGGCGGCCCTGGAATTTGTAAGTGAACCGTTCGTGGTCGATACCAAGCAGGTGCAGGACGGTGGCCTGGAAGTCATGCACATGAACGGGATTCTTTGCCACGTTGATTCCAAGATCGTCAGACTCACCATATGTGACCCCAGGTTTCACTCCCCCACCGGCCATCCAGATAGTAAACGCGTAAGGATGGTGGTCGCGTCCCCAGTTCGGACGATCAGCCAGATTGCCCTGGAGGAATGGAGTGCGGCCGAATTCGCCTCCCCAGATAACGAGAGTGTCTTCAAGCAGACCGCGCTGTTCGAGGTCGGCTACAAGGGCGGCGCTCGGCTGATCGGTGTCGCGGCACTGGTTGTAGAGCTCTGTGGTGAGGCTGCGATGTTGATCCCAGCCGGCATGCATCAATTGAACACAACGGACGCCCCGTTCCACCAGCCTTCTCGCGAGCAGGCAGTTTCGGGCAAACGTGCCTTCTTCATTGACCCCGGGCCCGTACATATCGAGCGTTTCCTTCGATTCGCCGGAAAGGTCTGTGAGTTCCGGAATGCTGGCCTGCATCTTGAACGCCATTTCGTACTGAGCGATCCGTGTGGCTATTTCGGGATCTCCGAACTCCTTGAGCTTCATCTCATTGATTTGGGCTATGTCATCCAGCCAGGCCCGCCTCATCTGGCGCGACATTCCCTTGGGATTCGAAAGGTAAAGCACCGGATCGCCACTGCCTCGAAACTTAACTCCCTGGAAACGTGACGGTAGAAATCCACTACTCCAGTAAAAATCATAGAAAATCTGGCCGCAGGTAGTGCCCTTGCTGACGGAGGTCATGACAACGAATCCCGGCAGGTTGTCTGTCTCTCTACCGAGTCCGTATGTCATCCAGGCGCCGAGTGTCGGCCGCCCTGGGATCTCGCCGCCGCTCAAAAGAAAGCTGATGGCCGGGGCGTGATTGACCGCCTCTGTGTGCATACTTTTTACAAAACAGATTTTGTCGGCGATCTTGCCGGTGTAAGGCATAAAGTCGCTTACCCATGCGCCACTCTCCCCGTATTGGTGAAATGGCTCCACGGGCGCGAGCAGCAACTTGCCGTCAGGTTTCCCCGTCATGGTGCTGAACCGCTTGCCGTCGACATATTCCTGCGGGACAGGCGTGCCATGCAATTTCTGGAGATTGGGTTTCCAGTCAAACAGGTCGACATGAGTCGGTGCGCCGTTCTGGAAAAGATAAATGACACGCTTGGCCTTGGGCGCAAAGTGCGGAAGCGATGGCGGGCCACCCCCGCGGGTATTGGTTGGGGTGGCGGCAAAGCCATCACGCTGGAGCAAAGTGGCAAGTGCGGCAGAGCCAATGCCGGTCGCTGTACGGCCGAAAAATTCGCGACGTGTGACGTGTAGCCGATTTTGATCGAACGGGGTCATGGCTGGTATTGTAATAAGGAGTTCCGGTTTTTCTTAGCTACGAAAGGCCACCAGCTTGTTGTCTTTTTTCAGCATGCTGGCAGCTTGCTGCTACATCACCGGCCCATCAGATAATCATCGATCTGACTGGCGATGACCGCTGATACCTTTGAACTTAACTCGTCATAACTCAGGCGTTCTGCCTGGGTTTTGTCCACATAACCGCCGGTAACTTCGTGAACTTTGGTGGATAGTTCTTTACCGCTATTATCTATCAGCTTCGAAGACACTGCCCAACTCACGTCGAAGAACTCCGGCTTTCGCTGCGTAACGGAATACTTTGATTGGATGTCGAGCTTCAGGTCGACAGGTTTGTCGGTGGTTGCACCTTTACTTGTCGGGAGACCGAAGCTGGTGAGTTCCTTCAGGATCGATGAGCGCAGGTCGTCTGCGCGCTGACCGGAAACGTTTACAGCGATGGACACATCCTCAGCAAGGATTTTGTCGATTCTGGATTTGACCTCTTCAAAATTCGCGTGGGTCGCGATTCCGCCGCCGGCGAGATCAACGATCCGAAGCTGAGATTCAAAAGCATCTCGCAGTGCGAATTTTGGAACGGCGCGTTTTAAGTAACGCAGTTGCGACAGTTTCTCCTGTGACGCTTCGGCTTTGCTTTCAAGCAGTTCTATTTCAGCGTCCAGTTTGAAAATCTTGTCGCGAAGAATACGTCCACTCTTTGCCCGCTCCAGGACGGCGAGCGCGAAGAACTGAACGCCGTGTGGGGGCCGGTAGATTTCAACGATCTCCGAGCCTTCGATGGCCTGCCGGGCGGAGATAGTAGTGAGGTTGTGGAGTGTGAATTCGTCCGAGCCAGTTTCGTCACTCGACTGGAAATACTTTCGATAGGTATCAACCTTGCTGTCAATGTCAGCGTGGAAAATCCGTGCGAGTTCGGCCCTCGCATCCTTCTCGGCTTCGTTTCTGGTATTGCCACTGCCGACACCTGTCAGAAATTTCTGTTGTGGATATTTCGCCGAACTTTGGAGCACCCAGTCCGGCTGCTGACCAGTCCAGACTGGTCCGCCTGTGTCACTCTTCCGCAGGAAGCCAGAACAGCCGCTTGAAAGGCATACAGTAAGGACAGTCAGAATTCGAAGGAAATTCATAGACTTCAATTCACGGAACGCAGGATGACAAACTCTTTCTTACCGGCGGACACTTTTATCTTATTCACAGTACTGGTAGTGCCATCAGGCATTCGAATATGCGCGCTGTAATCTCCCGGCATCAGGATGACACGGCCAATTCGTATCTCAGCAGGCAGCGAGCGGCAGGAACGCGTATCCGCGGTAGAGATGAGTTCCCGCCCAAGGTGAGATGTCATCCGCCATAACCGTTCTGCATTTTCGCCGTACTTTTTCTTGATTTTCTCCGCCTGGCTTTCGATGAGGAAATACTGGGCGGCAAGCCGTGCAACCGCCTTTGCCTGCATGCGGAAAAGGCGGTTCTGAAGATTTTTGCCGGCGATAGCTTCAATGTTCTCCATCAGTTCAGGTTCGCATGAGATGTTCTTTCCGTCTGCAGTGGTGAAGGTGATGACCGCACCTCCACGCTGGCGGGGCAAGTATTCATATTTCGGATAGGACACGGTAAGAATGATATTCTCTGCTATGCCAACCGGAACCCTTTCCGGCACCTTCACCGGGCTCCTCCCGTGGTAATGCACCACGATGATTTCGCCGAGCCTTTCCTTGCTCTGGTATCTCAAAAACTCGGCGGCCGAATACCGATCCTGCAATTCTTTGACTCGATCTGGAAATCCCGCACCGTCTGCAACCGTCATCAGGTTCTCGACCACAAACTGCGGGGCCGTCGTGCCATAATTAGCCGAGTAGTCTTTAAAGACTTCCAGGGATTTCATGTAGTCCACGTTGGCACTGTCCAGGTTGCCTCCCGCTTCGTGGAGCAGGCCTGAAATGAATCGGATAAGCGCGTCTTCTCTATAAACATTCTTCTTGCCTTCGGGATAGCTCTGATTGAGCGCGTTCAGTTTGCTATCCAGGTTCCGGGCCTCGACCAGCGCATCTTCGAGCTTGCCCAGTTGGACGTAGTTGAGCGCCATGTAGAGATGGATGAGTGCGAGTTCAAAATCTTCGCCACGGTACGGCAGCATGTAATCATTTACCAGGAAAGATGCGCCGGTTGCGGTCAGGGATTTTGTGAAAAGCTGTTCACCGAGTTTTTCCGCCTCTTCGAGTTTCCGATTGCTGACTGCATAACGGCCCTCGTAGTGATTAGTGATCCCGAGATCCATGTAATACAGCAGTTTTTCATTGTGTCCGTAATTGTCCTTGTCGACCTGGGACGGGGTCAGCGGGTTACCGATGCGTTCGGGGGCCCAACAGGCGTTCAGGCTGAAAGACATCAGGACTATCAGGGGAACGTGGGACCGCCGGAGAAGTCGTTTGAGTCTGATGGACCGTTTGCCGAAGAGCGAAGTTGCCGCCATCTAATGCCTCAGAAGAGTTTGAATGAGTTCTTCTTGATGTCCTTCTTGATCTTCTTTTCGCCGATCCAGACCTTCTCATTACTCTCGATGTTGATCAGCTCCAGATCGACCTGGTAATACATGACGTAACGGGACTTGACCTCATCCTTGATCGTCCCGACAACACCGAGCAGGACAAAATCCGCGCCGATCTCTTTACCGAATTTCTTGATAGTAGCAGGGTCGGCATTCATCTGGATGTCCTTGCGTTCTGCCCGCACGTCCTCCCGCATGTCTTTCTCGGCGACGACTCTCACTCTACCGGATTTGATGAGAGCCTTTTCAAATTCCTTCGTGAACAGCTCAGTGTCAATGTGCTCATGGCTCTTGTTTTTCACACGCCCGACCACCATGACCGGGCGCTTGTTGTTTTCACCCTTGTATTCATCAATCCAGGCGCTTGCCATGCAATCCTCGATGACAGCCGCCGCCACTCTCTGGGAATCAGTGTCGTTCCAACGTCCACTGTAATCGACAACGGTATCCGGGTCTTTACGTTTCACCTTCGGGTCACAACGCATGCCCGTGCAGAGGAGGGACACTATGAGGCTTGAGAATAATAAGACTCTTGGATGCGATGACATTTATACCTCTCTTCGTTCCATAAGTTAGTCACCCTGAGATGCCGAATGGACAGTTTTGTCACCTGTTCGGCCAATAAGAGAGCCCCTGCAGGGGCAACACAGAAGATAACGAACTTTCTCCTCTATGTAGTCCCTTGCAGGGGCTTTATTCAATGATCGCTCTCCCGAATTACTCTCCCTCTTTGCTCAATTCGGTGAAAGCGCTATCCGAGTTTTCCTTCACATGTTTTCGGAATTCTTCCCCGAGTTGCTGAGCTTTCTGGACGGCGTCTTTGAACACTCCAGTATCCAGAAATGCATAGGCATACATGGTCTTCGTGGGCGCATCGTAATAATGCTCACCAATCTGAATTCCGGTCAGGGTGACGTTTGTGAAAGCTTTAGACGCGTCCTGGACAAGCTGTTCTTCCTGGCTTGCGTCGAAGTTGCTTACGCTGCGGGCGTAGGACTTGGCGAGGCTCGCGACATATGTGTCAAAGATGCGACCGACTTCGACCCGCGCTGCATTCTCAGCGCTTCGCCTCAGGAGCGAATAATTCTTTACACCGGAAACCGCGCCGACGCCGTAAAATGCCTTACCTTTTTTGCCCTCCTTGAAAGCTCCTGAACCCTTGGTTACCCAGTTCGGGACTCCCTTGGCACCCTCTGCCGGCAGATTTTCGCCTTTGCGATCTCGCTTCTTCGGCCCACAGCCCGGGAACAGAAACAGGCCGCCTATAGCCCCGGCACATAAAAGCAGTGAGGTGGAACGGTTCATAAGTTGCTCCTTTGGGGGATGGTTGATGGATTACGGTTAGTTTAATGATTTCTTGAATTGCTCGAAACGGCTGCCGGTGTGAACCATCCTTCGATTCGACCGGCCCCATCTTTCGGCAATGTGCTTCTTTACAGACTTGATGCGGTCGGCGAATCGAGGATGAGTGGCGTCATCGAGGACAAAAGGTGTGTCTCCCATAGCCACCCGAAGCTTGTCCAAGAGCGAAGCAGATGCTTCATTGCTGTAACCGGAACGAACGATGATGTCGGTACCCAGTATGTCCGATTCAAATTCCTCTGTCCGATTCCGGAATCCGGTCCCCACCCGATAAGAGTGATCCGCAAAGACGTCAAGATCGAGTTCTTCGTCTTCCTGCTCCAGTTGGCCGCCTTTCTGTACTGTTCGGTCGAGGTCATCGAACGCGTCATTGGAGTTGCCTGATGCTCTTTCCTTTTCAATGCTACGGGTGTAATTCATGAATTTTTTGTACGCCTTGCTGGTGACGTCCTCCAACTCTTTTCGATCATTTTGCGCGGTATTGCTCTCGACCTCGAGATCGGTGAGTGCATCATTGGAATGCCGAACGGCGGTTGCGTTCTCTACACCCTTCACACCATGAAAGCGGGCCACGTGAACGGCTTCGTGCGCCAATACGAACGCTAATTCGTCTTCGGTCTCCAAAAGCTTGACGAGGCCGGTTGAGACAAAAACGAATCCACCAGGCGTAGAATATGCCATTGGGTCTTTTGCCTCCAGGATGGCAAATCGATACTGCAAACGAGGCCGCATGGACTTACTGGTAACATACCCCCCCAGCAGATTCAGATAGGTCTGGGCTTTTTGATCGTCTACGGGTTTGAAGTCGCTCATCAGGCGACCAGCTACTCTGAGTCCGACTTGCACTTCCTCCTCAAGGGACATGGTGGGCTTAACAGCACTCAGTTCACCCCACCATTGAGGGACACCCGGCAGGCTTCCGGGGCCTTCCTTCATACCGCGTGATGCAAATTTTCTTACCTCGGAGTCACTGTATTCCAGATCCAAAAGTTTTTGGATGGCCGATACCTGAACTCCGTGCTTTGCGTAATAGCGGGTCATCTTCCCCGCATCATTTTCGGCATTAGAATGCCTGAAACAGAGAGCCGCGGCTAAAGCAACAAGGGCAAACAGGCGGAATGGCATGGCTGGATTTGAGGTTGGAGTTGAGGCCACGAGCCGATATATAGACGGAAGCTTGGCAGATTTCATCAAATGAAATTGAACCGATTTTCCCTCAGGTCACGATTATATCCATTTCAGTGTGCTGAGAAGTACCGCTGACAGTCCTTAAACCTATGTTAGACATCAAGAGAATAGATCATTTTGCGATCACCACCCGCGACAGAAAGAGTGCGGAAGCTTTCTATCTCAAAATCGGATTTGAGCAAGTTTTGAAGGTCGAACGTGCAACTTTCTTCAAGGCAGGGGATGCGATTATTGCACTCTTTCCGGCAAACGAAGGCGCAAAGGATGGCAAAGCAAGGGGCCCCATGGACAAAGATACGATTGCTTTCCAACACCTGGCGTTTCGCGTCGAGGATGGCACCTTGGAACATTGGCAGACGAAGTTGGAAAAGGCCGGGATTTCTACCAAAGGCCCGAAAGAGCACGAACTCAATCGTTCTATTTATTTTGAAGACCCGGATGGCAACCAACTGGAACTCACCCACCCTTTTGACGGTCTAAGCAAGGTTCAATAGTTGATGTTTCTAACATTCCTGCTCGTCCCCTTGATTGAATGCGCTGATGTGGAATTACTTTCCACCAGGGGGAGTTTCACCGGCGCAGTTCTGGCCAGTACGAACACTCTGGTCTTAAAGACACCGAAGGAGATGATGACCTTTTCGCTGGAGGAACTTGTAGAAATGAGATTCGGGGCGCAGCCTATCGAGGATTTCTATGAGAGCGGGATTCGGCTGCATAACGGGGATCGGCTCTCCGGAGTCATTTCAAAGTTAGAAAACGAAAAACTGATTGTAGAAACTGACCTCTTCGGAGTGGTGGCAGTCCCCCTTACTCCGCTGGCCGGATTGGATTTCCGACATGCACAGACCAGCCAGGCCAAGGCGATGAACAAGACTCATGTCCGGCTTGCCAACGGGGACGTGCTGCCGGGAACACTGCGTTGGCTTGATCACGCCAGCGTCGGCGTGAAATCTTCTCTAGGGCTTGTGAACGTCGAAAGGGAGCGAACCGTTGGCGTAACATTCGAGGACTCCCGGATCCCCCATTCGTCGGGACTACAGGTGGTTGTGCGCTTTCGTTCCGGGGACAGAGTGACGGGCAAGTGGAAGGCGTTCAAGGAAGGACAGCTTTATCTTACTCTGCCTGACATTGGAGAAGTCCACTTCCCGGTCGCTGCGGTCACGGCTGCTCTGTTCATTGGTGGTAAGAGTTCCTTTCTGTCCGACATGAAGGAGGACAGCCATGTATCAGAGACTTTTGTGCCGGGCGGGCTTCCGCGTCATTTCGGGAAAGACGCGTCCTGGAGTGGCGGGCCAATCATGCTGGCGGGCAGGCGTTTTGAGAAAGGAATCTCCCAGCACTCGCGCTCAAGGCTCACTTACTCTCTGGATGAAAAGTGTCGGAA
This sequence comes from Planctomycetota bacterium, assembly GCA_027625095.1. Classification (GTDB taxonomy): domain Bacteria; phylum Planctomycetota; class PUPC01; order JACPCR01; family JACPCR01; genus JAQBXN01. The sequence goes on from JAQBXN010000153.1 coordinate 15,429, forward strand.
TTTTCAAGCATTCGTTGGCATCGATGACGAAGTAAATGCGATGCCTGGAACCGGAGACGCTGTTTGTCAGGTCTTCGTAGATGGCGTGAAGAAATTTGAACAACGAGTCAGGCAGAATGAAAAATCCATCGAGGTAAATATTGAAGTGTCCGGAGGAAAGAAATTAAGCCTGGTCACCGATTTCGGTGAAGGATCCGACGCCGGAGATCGGGTGAATTGGGCCATGGCGCGAGTAGCGAGGTGAGGCATGACCAGAACGGCGGCAGCCCAGATCAATATCGAGTTTAAGAACCCATCAGCAAATCGGAAAAAGATGGAAGAATGGCTTCGCCGCGCGCATCGCAAGGGAGCCCAACTCATTGTCTTTCCAGAGGCGTGCCTGAGCGGTTACTGTTTTGAAGAAAAAGAAGACGCCCTCCAATTTACTGAACCTATCCCCGGTCCGACGACTGCCATGCTCTGTTCACTTTGCAGTGAACTCGGAGTCTGGGTGGTGTTCGGAATGCTCGAACTCGACGGAGACAAGATCTTCAATTCCGCGCCTCTCATCGGCCCGGAAGGCCTTGTCGGTGTTTATCGAAAAGTCCACCTGCCATTCCTGGGTGTTGATAGATTCACGACTCCCGGAGATCGGCCCTTCGAGGTCTTTGGGACGCCGATTGGAAACATTGGAATCAACATTTGTTATGACGCTGCTTTCCCGGAAAGTGCACGAGTGCTGGCCCTCCAGGGCGCCGACCTCATTGTTTTGCCAACGAACTGGCCGGGCAAAGCGATCTGCTATTCAGAGCATGTGATTGCCACGCGTTGCCTCGAAAACCGCATCAATTACGTGGCCTGTGATCGAGTTGGCGAAGAAGGCGGAACGAAATTTATTGGCAACAGCGTCATCTACGATTACGCGGCCAACGAACTCGCCCGGGCGGGGGCGGATGAAGAGGAACTGATATTCGCAGACCTTGATGTTGAGGCGCCGAGACAGAAGCGGCTCGTCTATATACCCGGCGTGTATGAATTAGATCGTATTGGGGATCGGCGGCCGGAGCTGTACGGGCGGATAAGTTCGTAACAGCAAGTTTGCAGATTCCTGAACCGGTCTACAGGCTTGCCGCTTTCAGCTACACCAGGTCGCCCAGTAAACTATGCGGGCCCGCTTCGGTCACACGAACGTGAACGATCTCCTCCAGGAGACTTTCATCGCCATCAAAGTGCACCGGTTTGTTCGTTCGAGTCCGGCCGATGAGTCGCCGATCCCACTTCTTTTCGGCGATGCCGTCTACCATGACTTCCTGGGTTGTGCCGATATAGCCGTTGTTTTTCTTTTGGGCCAGAGTCTTTGAAAGCGAGATGACCCGCTGTAGTCGTTCTTTCTTTACTTCGATCGGCACGTCGTCTTCAAATTCTTCGGCAGGTGTTCCGGGCCGCACGCTGAACATGAAATTATAAACCATGTCGAAATCGACCTCTTCGATCAGGTCAAGCGTCCGCTGGAAGTCCTCTTCTGTCTCGGTCGGATAGCCGACGATTACATCAGTCGCCACGGCAAGGCCGGGGACGATGCTGCGGGCCTCTGCGATCTTGATTATGTATTCCTCATAAGAATATCCTCTGCGCATGTGCATGAGGATGCGGTTCGATCCCGACTGAAATGGAAGGTGCAAGAATTCGCAGACGTGCTCGCAATCGGCCATGGCTTCAAACATCCCGGTCCGCATCTTTAATGGATGCGAAGTCGTATACCGGATGCGTTCGAGGCCATCGACTTCGTTGCAGGCCCGCAGGAGGGCGTCAAACCGCTGTTCACCATCGCGGTAGGCATTGATCGTCTGACCGAGGAGCGTAATTTCTTTCGTGCCTGTGGCGACAAGCCGTTCTACTTCTTTGACGACCTCTGGAATGGGCCGATAGCGTTCCCTTCCCCGGACGTAGGGAACAATGCAATAGGTGCAGGCGTAATTACAGCCACGCTGGACGGCCAGCCAAGCCTTGAGACCGCCCGGGCTTCGGGTCTCCGCCACCTCGGAATAGCTTTCGACATTATCAAGTGTCATCGCATATTGCTGGCCCTCACCGCTCTCAATGCGGGCAAGCATTTCGGGTAGCCTGCGATAGCTGTCGGGGCCGGCAACCAGGTCAACGTGGGCGGCTCTGTCGAGGATGTCATCGCCGATGCGCTGGGCCATGCAGCCGAGAACACCCATGACTTTGTCAGGGTTTTCTGTCTTCAGTGATTTAAGTTCGCCAATTCGTCCATAAACCCTCTGCTCCGCATTTTCACGCACAGCGCAAGTATTTATCAGCACCAAATCGGCATCGTGGACTGAATTCGTGGGCGCGTACCCCGATTGCATCAGAATGCTGCCAACGAGTTCCGAGTCGTAAAGGTTCATCTGGCAGCCGTAGGTCTGAATGAAATACTTTTTCAGCCCCTCCTGAGCAGCGGAGAGAGTGCGGCTCGGAAGCGGCAAAGTCCCCGTTGAGGAACATCCACCAGAGGTTTCTTCGCTGGGATGCAGGACTTGAAAAGGATTCTGGTGCATAGAGTTAAGCAAATTGTGGTCGACGGATTTCTGAAGGCCGGAATCATAACTGCGGGTATGGTACGCGCAACGAGGGATGGATATTCCAAACCGTTTGTTATCATCCGAGCGTCGTGAGGCCCGACAGGATTGCGGAATTACCAGATACCTGCTTCAAAAGGGTCGTCAGTCATATCCTGCCACTCAATTCTGCTTAGCGAGGAAAGAAAATGGAAAGACAACGTGCACTCGGAGTTTCTGCAATTACTGCGTTCTGCCTGCTTGTTTTTGGATGCGGTAGTGATCCTGCCCCCCCGAAAGATCAGTCCAAGACAAATAAGGGGGATGGCCACAGTGAGCATGCGACTGACCATGAGGCTGAATCCAAGAAAGCCCACGATCATGAAGCCCCCCACGGGGGGACCCTGGTTGTCTTTGGTGAGGAGTTCGCTCACATGGAAATGGTCGTGGATGAAACATCGGGAAAGTTGACCATCTATTTTCTCGATGGGCTGGCCTCAAACGGTGTCCGGCTGAAAACAGAGAGCCTGACCCTGCTGCTCTCGACCGGGGAAAAAAGGGAGACGATAACGCTTAAGGGTGTCGAGAATGATCTAACCGGCGAGACTGTGAACGAGAGTTCCCAATTCGAGGGGCAATCTGACTTCTTGAAAGCAAATCACAAATTTGAGGTCCACATTTCGGTCCTCAATATCAAAGGCGTCGAGTTCAAAGAGGTGAAGTTTGACTTCCCTGAGGGTAACGAAGCCCATGATGAGGACGAACATCACAAAGAGTCCGAGGCGACAGGAAAACACCAAGGTACAGAGGAGCGCTAAGAACTCTTCAAGCATGGGCGATGTGTCGTTCTGAAGCACGAAATGAATTGATATGAATTGGCAGGCAAGTGCTGATGCCGATGATATCCTCACGCAATTCGAACCGGAGCATAACCCTGAATACTCCCGGTTCGGACAGAGGATCCCCCCGACATTCTGTCGTCAAATGAGTTGGAAAGGCAGTGACTATCTGCCAAATTGCCGCCATCCCAAGTGAGAGGGGTCGCCCCTGCGCGGGAGGCAATTAACACCTTTTCCGGTTAATACCCGAAGGAGTTTTGTATGAATCGTCTCATCGCTTCGCTTAGTGTCCTGAGTCTGCTTTTTGTTTTCCAAAGTGCTAAGGCCGAAGAAACCAAAAAAGAGAAGAAGGAGAAGCCGGCAAAGGCCCCACTGGAAGAGGTCACCCTTTCTGGCAAGCTTGTGACGAAGGAAACGACACGCACTGACAAAAAAACCGGTGCAGAATCGAAAGTGGTAACTTACGTCCTCGAAGGCGAGAACGGCACGAAAACCACCCTCCCCGCCCCACGCAAGAAGAAGGGCGAAGCAACCGCTGCCGATCCTTACGCAGAACATGTAAACAAGAACGTCACTGTCAGCGGCATGGGTTCAAAGATGACCAAGAAGGACAAGAAGGGGGTAGAGCAGACCTCGATTCGGATAGCCACAGTCACCAGCATCGTTGCCCAGTAAGCGTACAGAGTAACGACCGATATCTGAAAAAGTAAAGAGGGCCTCACCGTTGGTGAGGCCCTCTTTTTGTTCTCTGATTCGAGAATACCTTTCTGAAACCAAGGCGAGTATGTATAAAGCCAACCGCTGTTGGGAAGTTTTCAGGGAGAAAATAACGATATCGAGCTGAGACTAAAGGGTGGATCCCTCAACTGCGAATCGAACAAACCGCTGTTCATTCAGTCAAACTGCCACCTGCCGCCAATAACTGGAACGATTACATGAATATGAAAAAGCACTATGTCTGGCTGTCACTCCTCACT
>JAQBXN010000256.1 GCA_027625095.1 Planctomycetota bacterium
CCCAATGGAAGACCCCTCCGAAGACGTCCTGAGAATCGGTGTCGTTGGCTGTGGGTGGGCTGGAATGCAAGCGGTGGATGCCGGCATGGCCGTTCCTGGGACCACGATAGCTGCGATCGCGGACCCGGTGGCTGAACTGCGGGCAACAACGCTTAAAGAATACGGGGTGAAGAAAGGCTACGAGGATTACCGGCAGTTGCTGGATGATGCGGAAATTGATGCGGTTTACCTCGCCGTGAATCCTCCGATGAGATACCAGATGGTCCTTGATTCTCTCGACGCTGGAAAACATGTGCTGGTTCAAAAACCTCATGCGGTGAGAGCACCGGAGATTTTGGAATTCGAGGCCAAAGCAAAAGATGTGGGGAAGACCCTCCAATTCTGTTACTTCATGCGCCATTTCCCCCACAATCGCAAGATTCGAGCGGAGATCGCCAACGGAAAGATCGGGGCGCCCTACCATGCCCGTATTTTCGGGCGCTACCGCTCACGCCCCGAGCCTGAAGGGATCACTCGATGGCTCCAGGTCTATGGCCAGAAGGGCGGGGTACTGGGTCAGCACTATTCTCACGAGCTCGACCTCTGCTGGTTCTGGATGGGCTGCGCGAAGCCGGAGTGGGCGTTCGGGGTGAAACATTCGCTGTACCCGATGTATGACGGCCCCGAAGGGCCGGCGGAAGATTATTTTTCCGGCACGGTTGGGCTGGCAGGGGGGAAAACCATCCAGATCGACTGTTCACGCTGGGTTCACGTGGATACTCCCAGTTCGGTCGAGCTCTACGGGAGCGAGGGCGCCATCTCCAAGGGTTCGATCACTCGCATCAACGACAAAAACGAAACGGTCACCGAACATCCCGATGAGCCCCTGGATGTTCCCTATTCAGAGACGCCCGAAGGAGCACCGGTTTTCTATCACGAGATCGAGCATTTTGCTCTGGCCGTGGCCGGTAAGATTGAGCCCGATGTCAACGCCGCGGATTCCTACACTTTCATGAAAATCCTGGACGCGCTTTACGACAGCGCACGCGACGGCATAAAGGTTATGATCGACTGACAGGGCAGGGGATCGCGCCATCGGAAAATTTCATGGGTTGCCGGTTTCGGCTCAGCCTTGATTATGGCCGGAAGCAACAATCTTCGAAGATTCAAGCCAACAGGAAATCAAGAACACACATGACACCGGACGAACGGAAATCGTTCTTTGAAGAACACGGCTACTTTGTAGTCGAGCGCCTCATTAAGGGTGATCTGCTGCATGACCTCCGGACAGAATCCGAGGCGCTGGCAAATATGGATTACGTGACGGGCGAGGTGCGAGTCTGGCACGAGCGAGCGCTTTTCAGAAGAAAGGCGTTCAGGCAACTTCTCGAGGTGCCCGAATTGTTCGAGCTTGCAGAGACTTTTGTGGGAGCCGATGTCCAATTGCTTGCCCTGGATTTGCTCCTGATAAAGGCTGGAACGGGAGGGATCCGGTGGCATCGGGATGTTACGTTCACCTGCAACAAAACGATCTCGATGAACACCGGAATTTATCTGGCCGACCTGGATGATGAAATCGGCCCCCTCCGGGTCATCCCGGGCAGCCATCGAAGCGAAGAGGTACTGGAAAAGCTGGACCAGCCTCACCCCCATGAAGTTGTCCTCAATGTTCCAGCCGGTACTGCAGTCTTTTTTGACGCCGGCTGTTATCACAGCGGCGGGGCCAACAAATCAAATAAGGACCGGCTCGCCGTCTTCCCTTACTTCGGGCATTACTGGGTTAAGAGGATGGACGCCTACTTCACGCAGCCGTTTCCTGCCGAGCTGAAACAGACGGAAGATCCCGTCAAGCGGCAGCTTCTCGGCCTCGACCTGAGGCATGGGGTCAAGAGTTATCATGGGGACGGCGAGCACTACAATCGCAATCGGGGGGAGCCCGGGGTCGACTATGTGTGAGCGAGGCATTGCAGAAACTGTCTTGCCGAGCCTTGAGCCACATACCGCGATGGAACGTTCAGTACCAGTCGCTCATTTCGGCCAGTCTCGCTTTTTCGAAACGACCGCAACCACCTCACCCTGGAAGGTCTGGGCACGCCAGGCAGTGCAGAGCAGGTAGCCGTCATGAGGGGCTCGAATTGGCAACGGGTCCTCATCGATCCGGTCGAAATCGTGTAAGTAGCCAAGGATCTGGTTCTCGCTGAGCCGGACTCCGCAATCCAAAATCGGTTCAAAGTGCCCGGCAAAGGGGGAGAGGACGTAACAGCTCAGGTCGGAATTATCGACCAGCACCTGTTCTTCAGCAGGGAAGTGGCTGTTGGGCGGGATTTCACCCCGGAGTTGACCTTGCCGAATTGCCGCGGCCAGGATGCCCTGCTTCGCCATGGAAACGCCAATCTCACTGACAGCTTCTCCCCAGCCCAGCTCACTTCCGATTGTGATTTTTCCCAGCCGTTCCGCAGTACTGGTGAGCAGGCCGGGAGTATTGTCCTGATAAATCATGACAAACTGGGCACCGAAATCCCGGGCGGCCTGCGACATACAAGACCTCGAACTTGACGTCACTCACACACCCAGCACGATCTACGAGCGCAGGTGGCCATCGACCACGCCCCGGCTTTCCTCGGTCAGTACCGACCGACAGGTTTTCCACAATCACCCGCCGTGCCCGAATAGAGGCCTCGGCGACGTAACCGGCCTGTCCGCTGGCAGTTACGTCCAGGGAAGCAGGTTGCGGCTCGACGCGATGTGTACATGTGTTCTCATGTGGGATAAATGCACGCATGTTCACTTCCCAGCTTCCTGCCTTGTCTACCGCCTGTGTCGAGCCTCGGCCGCTCTACCGTCCACGCGATCCTCAAGCGTCGGATCTGTGGCGGTTGCTCGACGAGCATTTCGACTCCTTTCAGCAGGTCTACGACGAGCGTTTTGCAGTCAAGTACGGTTTCTGGCGCGGGATCGTCGAGCAGTCGGTGGCGGCCTTTCTCAAGTGCGGCGATCTGCAGGAAGGCTTCGCCCGAGTTCGCTGCCCCGATTGCAAACACGAGATGTTCGTCGCCTTCTCCTGCAAGCAGCGTTGCACCTG
>JAQBXN010000257.1 GCA_027625095.1 Planctomycetota bacterium
GGCTTTTTCAAAGGTGTAGTAATGAACCTTTTCGCTTAGAAAGATTTCACTTGAAGACAGCCCCCGGAGCATGCCTTTCAATTCGTCATCCGAAACGTAGTAAGCCCCCTCACTTCGAACTTCCGCCAGGAGCTTCTGTGCAATGGCAGTCGCATCCACTTTTGCATCCAGGTGCGCGTCCAGACGGATCGTCGAAAAATCTCGATTGTATTCTACACCGAGAGAAAGATGCTGAGCTCCCCCGCTTGAATACTTCTTGCCAAGCCGATCTCCGAGGGAAGACGCCAGCGCCGTCACTGAGGCGAAATCAGCGTCACCGGGTTTGGGGCCGGGAAACGAAACCCTCAGGAAGTTCTTTTTGAGTGTGTCATTCTTCTCAATCACGATCCTTCGGCCTTTGATGTCCAGACTGCCCACCTTTGCCATCGCCGGAGCCTTACCCGCCGGCACAGATCCGTATTCCTTTTCGATCATTTCCATCAGGGCCGGGCGCTCATAATCGCCCATGATGATGAGCGTCATGTTGCCAGGCAGATATTGCTCTTTGTAATAGTTCCAGACGGCATCCCGGCTGATTTGTTTAAGGCTTTCGACCGTTCCAAGCACCGGTTGTTTATAGGGTGTGCCTGCGTAAAGAAGCTCTCGATGGAACGTATCGGCGCTTTCGTCGCCACTGTGCGCATAACGGGCCATCTCTTCGAGCACGATATTGCGTTCCTTATCGAATTTTTCTTCTGGCAGCGTCGAGTGAAAGAGCATGTCGGCCTGGATATTCAATGCCTTGTCCAGGTGCTCTTTTCCGGAAAGCATCATAAAGAGCGTGAAGTCGGCGCGCGTCTGGGCATTGTTGTAAATGCCGTGAAAATCCGTTTCGTCGTAAAGCTGCTTTTGTGTACGGGTCTCGGTTCCATTGAAGAGCAGGTGCTCGAGAAAATGCGAAGCGCCGCTGCTCTCGGGGGTCTCATTCCGCACACCCGCCCGCACAAGGGTGGTGATTCCGACCACCGGATTCGCAGGATGATGGATGAGAATGACCTCCAGTCCATTCTTCAGAACCAGCCGTTCCGCCTGTTCAATCAACCCGGCGTGAGCCAGTGAAGGCAGCAGCAGCAATACGAGACGAGCACGGAAATAAGTCATACAGGCATCCAGAACGTGTGAACTAATTCAGTTTTGATTGTAGTTCTAAAAGCAGGATTTCCTCAACGATAAAGTGGCCGCATCCTGCCTCAAAACACATCCCTTCCTCCCCAGGGTCACAGACAATCATTACTCAAAATGCGGCAAAGACTTTCTGACGACTTTCTGGTAGGCGGCCACCTGTTGCCCTCTCAGTTCATTGCTCCAGCCCAGTAAGGATTGCATGCGGGCGGCCACTTGCTCCAGCGCCTCGAGGCCATGATTCTTGTCTTCAAGGAGAAGAGGGACCCGCCTTCCAAGAAAGTCATCCAGCGTCATGACCATTTCGCTTTGGATACAGTAATCCAACTCGGCATAGGTGTATGGCAAGCCGGGGACGATCTCTTCAGCCATCGACGGATCGTTTTCCTGAATCTCAACGACACGATTCACGGCCTGACCATACCGGCGATTCAGGTGCTTCTCTGCAGGCGTCTGGCTCGCCACTTCCGGGATCGGCTCTTCCAGCGGCGTACCAGCAGTCCTGCACCTCCTGGCGGTCTTACCGAGACGGCGGACGATGATGTCGACCGCTTCCTCTGCCATGGCCCGGTGAGTGGTCAGTTTACCTCCACCGATGGAGATGAGGCCGTCATCATCCTGAAAAATCTCATGCTTGCGTGAAGCGGAAGTCAGGTTTTCCCTGCCGGATTTAATCAAAGGGCGATGCCCTGCGTAAGTGCACCAGACATCATCGCGAGTGAGGTCTGCGCCGGGAAATGCGTGGTTGGCTGCCCGGAGCAGATAATCGACTTCATCGGCATTACTGAAGGTGGAATCGACATCCTCAGACAGTTCGGTAGTGCCAAGGATGGAAACATTCCCCGCCGGGATGATGAGCAACACACGGCCATCATCGGGCGAACTGAACAACACCGAGCGTTCATGAGAAATTCGATGCCGATCCAGGATCAGGTGGGTGCCCTTGCTTGTCTGAAGGCGTTGAAAGTCCTTTCCACCGATCTGACGGACCTTATCCATCCACGGGCCCGACGCGTTCACCACCACCTTTGCACGCGCGCGAATCTCGGTATCCGTGATCTCGTCCTTCAGAGTGCACTTCGATTCGCCCGGCTTCAGCTTCAACTCAGTGGCACCCGTGTAATTGACAATGACCGCCCCCCTTCGATGCGCATCCTGAAGGATGGCCATGGTCAGCCAGGCGTCATTGGTCTGGCAGTCGTAATACATCGCCGCCCCGCTCAGGCCGTCGCTGCGGATACCTGGCTCGGCCTCCAGAGCCTGCGCCGGCTTGAGCATCTGGTGCCGATGCACATTCCTGAACATTGCCAGAATGTCGTAAGTCCACATCCCCAGGGAACGATACAGCATCCCCAATGGCCGCAGATCATAAAACGGGAACAGGAACGGGATCGGCTCGGCCAGCCGCGGCAGCAGTTTCATCATCAAATGCCGTTCACGGCACGACTCGTACACCAGATGAAAATCGTAGGTCTCCAGGTAACGGAATCCGCCATGAATCAGCTTGGAGGACTTACTGCTTGTCCCGCTCGCAAAATCTTTCTTTTCCACCAGCGCCACCCTGAGCCCGCGCATGGATGCATCCCGTGCGATACCCGCCCCGGTAATGCCGCCGCCAATGATCAGGAGATCGAATATTTCAGATTCGAGCCGGGCAAGGCTCTGCTGGCGTGTCTTATGGGAAAATTCGGACAACGTAATGAGTAATGAGTAATGAGTAACTTGACAATGTTAAGTCTTGGCTTCGGCAGTTTCTTCCTTGGCGCCAGATTTGGCGAAGGAGCTGTTGCCCCTGACCTCGTGGTAGATTGCTGCGAAGTATTCCATCTGAAGAAGACTTGCACTTGTTTTTATCCCGAAGGGA
>JAQBXN010000258.1 GCA_027625095.1 Planctomycetota bacterium
CTTTCTGTCGTGTGGTAGTTCAATTTCACACTGACAATGCGTGCGTTCCCGAGGTCAGCGATGAACAGCTGCCGGTCGGTATGTACGCCGACGAAATCGGCATGGAAAAGACCCACCTCGTCCCCGCCTATCGAACGAGGTTCGGACGGGCCACCTTTCGGGTCGAGCGGGTTACCGTCGTCAACGTTGCCGTAACGGCCGATGCGAGTGATCAGGTTTCCGTTGGTATCCAGAACGGCGACGCTGTACTGATACGGTTCGGGCGCAAAAGAGCGAGCGAAATGGTCGAGCTTGAATCGTGCGAACCAGCAAGCGCAGCCACCCCCGTCTCGCTGGGTATTGAACCCGGCATAGCCAACGCCGCCGTAAAACCATTCAGCGCCTTCCACCCATATTTTTCTGCCGCCCCTCTGCAGATCTGCGTCACGCTTGGGGCGCTCTGATTCAGGGAGCGGGATGGGGCCACCGGACGAGTTGAGAATCTTTGCCTTGCCCGGACGAAACTTGATGATCGTTTCAGAGAACTCGTCGAAGTATCGCTTACCGTTCAGGATGCGGGTCGGCGCTGCCATCACGTAGATGTTGTCAGACCGGTCAATCTCGACTCCATCGACCTGCGGCAGGCCCCAGATGGCATCCTCGTAAACGATATTCCCGTGTTTGTCCCAGACATGCACGGAACAGGAAGTGGAGGATTCCTCACGGCCGGGATAAAGACGCGGCCGATACGGTTTGCCGTATTGGATGGTTTCTCCAAAGCGCGAAAAATCTGTGTGAACTTCTCTTCCCTTCGGGCGATTGCTGCACGCAACCGCCAGCAGGCCTCTCGGGGAGACGCTCATGCCGCCCTGATGAAAACAGACCGGGCTGACAGTGGGTATGACCAGACCGGATATTGCCGGGGCCGTCCTGCCCGACATCCCGCTGGTTACCTTGGATAACTCTTCCCCATAATCCCAGGGAATCTCACGCCAGGTGGTTGGGTCGTAGCGAACGACCACGTCGGTCGTTCGGAGATAGATCACGCCATCCAAATCAAAAGCAATATCGAGAGCGTTGAATGGCAGGTCGATGCTTTTCACGCTGCCGGTATCAGGATCGATCTCAAGCAGTCGCTTAAACGCCTTGATGGTGGCGCCGCTGTCGGCTTCGCCCACGTAGAGCATGCCCGTCACAGGATTCACATAAAGATGCTGGATGTTGTGCTTGATGGGCGTAATGCGGTTTATCTTTTCCGCCGTGAGCTGGCCGAAGGTCTGAGCAGCAACCCATTGCCCCTCCTTCTTCTTCATAATTCGAATGCCGCCCCAGCTTCGAGAGTCCATGGTAGTGCTGTAATCGATGAACAGGATTCGATGGTCGGCTCTGGTCGCAATAAACGCGTGATTGGCGACCCAGAAAACCGGATCGGGCCCCGGCGCCCAGGAATCCAACTCCACCTGATGCAGTTGCCCCATGACAAAAACATGGCTCATGGCAGCCTTGCCCAGCGGGAACGGTTCGGTCGAAACATGCTCGCATTCAGGAAAAGGACTGAACCGTGCCAGTGTGTTTTTCACGTTCTTGGGCTCGTATTTGTACTCCGTCCAGGCGTCGCCCGGCACGCCTATCGGCTCCCACGAAAAGACGAACACCTCGCCTGTCTTCTGATGCACCAGAACTTTAGCCGGGCTCTCCACCGGGATCGTTTTCAAGTGCTTGCCGCCCGGCTCAAAAATCTGCACACGATTGTTGAGGAAATCTGAGACGTAAACGTTGCCATCGGCATCGCAAGCCACCGATGTAGGCACGGTGAGATGCTGATTGTCCCTGCCAAATTTCTCCTTGTCCCGGCTGCCAACGAAGACGGTCGGCTCGTCGCCCGATTCGTAATTCAGCTTCAACACGCCGTGGATACAGCCATTGTGGCGCGAGTACTGCTTCCAGAGGTATCCGGTCATGTAGAGTGTTTTTCCATCTGGCGAAAAGGCCAGGCTCGTAGGCCCGATAGTCTGTTGGCCCGCTCCGTATGCTCCGTATCCACTTTTTTGAATTTCGAATCCGCATGGAGGCCCTTTGATCGGCAGGCCACCGCTCGATCCATCTGCATCCAGGCGATTAAGGCGCTCGTAAATGAGAGCGATGCGTTTGTTCCGAACAGCTATTCCTGTCGCCGCCCGGCCAGTCATCCCGATTCGATCCTCGATGGTGGCATTATCACCGGAGGTCAGAAGTGTCTGCTGGTAGTTGCTTTCCTTGAGTGGGCGTTCATATCCCTGAGGAAATTCGTGCCAGCGAAGACCCTCCACCTCTTTCAGCCGTTTTGCGGGGAACGGATAAACCGTCCGGACGTAGTTGCCTTCATGGTCAAAGAATCGCAGATGGTCTACGCCCCCAGCGTCAAACACATGGACCCCGTCAGGCGATGCGGCCATGATGGGCAGAGCGGAACGCTGCTTGTGCGGCGACCATAGAAGTGTTCGCTCGAATTGCGGTTTCAGGCCAAGGGACACACGAACGGTCAGTGCGTTTCTGTCTTCGACATAACTGCCCTGATCGTTCTTACCGTCCCAGAGGATCGTCTGACGCTTCGAGTTTTTTTGAAAGGGCACAGGAGCATTAGGCCCAAGAACCCCGTTGGCCAGATGACGGATAATTCGGCCCTGGGCATTTTCGATGGCTACGGTTACATCGCAGGAAGCAGTGGTGGTGAATGTAATGTGAGTAGCGCGCCCCTCATGTGAGACCGATGGTTTTTCTGCGAACTCATAGAGCTGCTCGCGTTTGATTTTGAATTCGTCGAGGTCGTCCGCGGGCAACGTGCAAGTGATAAAAAAGAGTAACACCAGGAAGGGCACGCGAAGTGATTGCGGTGTGAATCTGTTCAGTAGGATAGGCTTCCAGTCTGTCCAGCCTGTCGTGGCAGTGCCACGACAGATTTGCTTATCTCATTACTTCGGCTAGTCCCAGTACAAGCGCGATAGGAATGGCATGAATTTTGTTTAAAGCCTCCGCAACGCCGCCAGGT
>JAQBXN010000154.1 GCA_027625095.1 Planctomycetota bacterium
CAGTGTTTGAAAAAGATGGCCATTACTTTGTAAAGGGGAATAAGAAGGACAAGCGTTCAAAGAAACTAGCGAGGCAGTTCAAGGCCGAAATTGTCGGGGAGGTCCCTGTCGGTGCGACCGAGATCTTGGAACGGGTGAATGAAAAGGAATCGTACAATCCGCCGCTGTTTGAATCGAATGGTCAGAAGTTCGTACGGATAGCAGACTCCAGCGAACTCGATGCGGCCAGAAAGACAGCGAATGAGCACCATGCGCAAGTCGTAACCTGACTAATGCAAAAGGGGAGATCGGTGGGGTTGGTGAAGACCCGGTTCTCCTGTGCGATCTCTATCTCCAGGCGCAGCACACCCCACCGGAAGAACGCGAGCATGCCCGAGGTAACGTGCCGGTTCTGCCCGCGCCGCCATACGGTTCTCAAGCGCGAGTCGAGATTCCCTTGTTGGCGATTCTCAGTCATGGCAGGTCGTACCTCCTCCGCAGAATCCATTCGAGCCCCAGAAGGGCAACCAGCAGGAAGGCGACCAGTCCGTTGTCCCAGAGCGGGCGTTCAGTGCGAATCGTGGTGGTGTGTGGTTCGCGGTTGAGTAGAGCGGGCAGATTCTTCAGTTGCTGGATACTCAGACAGGACCCGCCGGATAAATCGGCGATCCGGCGCAGGTATTCGATCTGCATGTCCGTGTTGGCCAGTTCCGGCTTGAGATCGGCCACCTGAAATTCGGTGCTGTTTGAGAGTGGACGGTCATTCGAGTTTGCCTCGACGCGATAACCGCCTGGGCGGGGCGGGGAAAAGTAGCCCTCGTAGAGTCCCGGATTCGAGGCGTCGGGCCGGAGGGTGACGCGCTGGGGTTCGGCGCCCGATTCACCTGCGTCCAGCGCGCTGACCTCAACCTCAAATCCAGGCTGCGTGATCGGTTCGAAATCATCGTCCAGGAGATGCGCGTAGAGCATGACCTGGGCGCCGACCGGGTAGGTAGTCCGGTCTGTTTCGAGGCGGACCCTCTTATGCTCGCCCATGAGCCGCGAGAGGGTGAGGAACTGGATGCACTGGGACCAGACCCGCCAGTGATACTTGTCGCCCGTTTTGAAGCGAAGCAGCCAGAGGCGGTCCGTTCCTATTATCATGCATTTTCCAGTTCCGTAGCGCTGCCAGGCAACCAGGGGGTAGCGGTTGGTGCGAGACCGGGCGTCGGAGAGTTCGGCCAGCACGGTTGCGCCGGGCCTGGGGGCGAGAAGCGGCGGAACTCGGTCGAGCGGCGCGACCCGGCTCCAAACTAGGTCGTTCAGTTCCTGATCCGTCTCCAGCGTCATGACCAGGCTGCTCCGGCCCTCGGGCGTGAGCACGGGATACACACTTTCATCGACATCTTCCCAGGAAGCGCCGGGATCGAATTGGACCGGGAGCATGCGCTCCACCGGCGTCCCTGCATAGCTGGCAGGGGCATACCGCGCGCCGCAAAGCATGAGTAGCGATCCACCGCGTTCCTTGACCAGTTCCTCCAGCCTCAGGAAGGCGTCAGCCGTAAAAAAGGCCGCATCCACATCGCCGAGAATCACGAGGTCGTAAGCGAAGGCATTTTCACGTCTCTCCGGAAAACTGGCGATGTATTCGGATGAACTCTGCGCCAATCCGGGCTGGGCTCGTGTTGCGATAAAAGTGGTGTTGATCCGCGGATCCCGCTTCAACATGGCGCGCAGATAACGAAATTCCCAGCGGGCACTGCCTTCGATGCAGAGCACATTGATCTTTTCGTTCACGACCCGGACGCTGCGTTCCACCCGGTTGTTCGCCGAGGTAGCCTCGTCGGTGAACGGCTCGATGGCTATCTCGACTTGAGCCACACCTTTCTCGTGCACGTCCACATTGAAGAAGATCTCCTCAAACTGCAGGCCACCCTCAAGTGATACGCTTTGCCGGGCCACCCCTCTGCCGTTGAGGAGCACCGTCAAATCAGCCATCCTTTTTTCGTAGCCCTTGGATTGGAACTGGACGCGGACAGGAACTTTGTCGCCGGAGAAGGCGACTTCCTGCATGATGACATTGCGGATCGAGACGTCGTCCGGATCGGCAATCCCCATCGGCACTGTATAGACCGGAATCCCGCGGGCGCCAAAGTCTTGGACCGCGGCTTCGGCCCGGCGAGAAGAAGTATCCAAGCCATCGGAAAGTAGAACGATCCCGGCCAGGGGCGCTCCGCGTTCCGTCTTGGCTACCGTTTCAAGCGACTCTGCGATCGATGTTCCCGGATCGTCGGCCTGCAATGCAGCCAGGGCCTTGGCGCCGCCGTTCTCGCCGTCGCCAAGCCGGTAAAGGGTCTTGCCGAACGCATAATAGCTGACGTCAAGATCGTGGCCGATCGAATCGAATATCGTCCGCGCCGACTGTGACAGCAGGCTCTTCGCCAGGTCCAACCGCGAGGCTGCGACAAGGGCCCGGCTCTGCTTGTCATCGAGCCCCAGGGCGGCCCGGTTCACCTCCTCCGATGTCGCCGAAAGCGGGAGGATTCCAAGCGCAATGGCCGCTTCGCCGACATCTTCGGGCCGCTTGCGCTGGTCTTTGACGGACATGCTTTCAGAGACGTCGATCAGTACCGGCAGGCGGCGATTCACCGTGTGGGTCTGCTTAACCGTCGCGGTCGGCTCGAAAACGACGGCAACGATAAGGCTCAAAACTACCAGCCTGGAAACGGCAAGCACGATGCGAACCCACGTCGGCAACCCCTGCCGGCTGCGGTAAAGAAAGAGGGTCAGGGCAACGACGGCGACAAATGCCGCCACCAGGGCCGCGTTCGAAATCGGACGCGCCCAGAACACTTGCTCGATCTGTTGGTTGCTGAAAAGCCAGGCGATCATCTGGGTTTACCTAACGTGCTGAGAATCAAAAACACTGACCGCTTTCTTATTTCTTCAGTCCCGAAGGGACGCAGGCAATTGGCCCCAGGTTTCAACCTGGGGAAACTGAGCAGGAACGGATTAAAGCCCCGGAGGGGCGACGGAATCCCTTTGCCGCCGCCCCTCCGGGGCTTGATGATTTTCACTTGATCCCGATCCCCCGGTTGAAACCGGGGGCTATTCGCCTCAAGCCCCTTCGGGGCAAAAGAATGTCGAACCGTACCTTCGGGGCTTCGATGCGTTTTCCCAAATGCGACCCAAGGCCGAATGGAGGCAACCGAATGAGTTTTTTTAGTTTTCTTCATTCGGTTGCCTCCATTCTGTTGACTTACCGAGCTGCGATAGGAACAGGCTTTCGATGACCAACAGCCCGAGGCCTTCAGTTCTCTTCATTCGGTTGCCTCCATTCGGTTGACTTACCGAGCTGAGATACGAACAGGCTTTCGATGACCAGCAGGCCGAGCCCCGCCAGCATGAAGGAAAGCCAGAAAGACCGCCCCGTACGCGATCGTTCCGCGGCATCAAGCAGGTCAGCATCTGAATGGGCCACCGTGATGTCCGTTCCCTCAAAACCGCTCATCGTCTCGGCCGCGGACAGGCAACTGACGTTTGACTCTCTGGTGTCGACATTGACCGCGATCGGCATGCCGGGAGCCTGCAGGCTGACCCGTGCAAGGTAGAAGCCGGCTTCGCGGGCGTGATCCAGCAGAGCCACGTACTGGTTGCGATGCTCCCGGACGGGAACGGTAATCGTTTCTTCCGACGGTGTATCGAACACGGCTTCGCTCGCATCCGGCTGATCGACGTAAGACAACGACAGGGAATCGCCGACCAGTCGCGGCTTCTCAAACTCACGGGCAGTGAGATAGGTCACCATCTGTTGCAGAACCATCGGGAAAACCGGCGTCACCGCCATATTGTTCCACACAGGATCCGCGGAGGTGGTAAACATGAAAACGTGCCCGCGCCCGATCGAGTGTTCCATAAGTACAGGGGCAGCCGTGCCGGCAAGTGCCAACACGGTGAAGCTGGTGGCCGCGGGCTGGACCTGCAGCACTTTCAGAAAACGTGTTTCACTAAACAGATCCGCCGGCAGGGAGAGCAGCGGCCGGCACACGGCATGGTCGGGCATTATCGGGTCCAGCGGTCTCCCCACGCCTAACGCGTCGCTCGTATTGACGGCTTGATCGATCACGGCCGGGAGCAGCGGAATTCCATTAAGCGCGGACCGTTTGTTCCAGGCCGCGGCATCCAGGTTGTCGCCGGCAAACCAGATCAAGCCCTTGCCTGAGCGAACGTAGTTTTCGAAAGCGCGGGCCTGGTCGGGGGTAATGTCGGGGACATCCTGCAGAATCACGACATCAAAGCGCGCCAGGTCCTGAGCCGGAAGATCCACCCATGTCACCGACTGCACGGTGAAGTCCTCCTGACCGGCGTCATTACCGCGTGCGCGAAGCGCTGCGGCAATGAACCCGACGGAACTGCCGTCCCCTGACGAACCATCCACAAACAGCACTGAGACCTGTTCCCGGATGATGGCTACCGTCCGGCGAGTGTTGTCTTCCAGCAGCGAGTCCGGTTCAAGCTCGGCGCTGATGCGGACCGGCCCGGAATTGTGAAATTGAACAAACAACGAGACCGTCTCAGAGGCTCCTGCCGCAATCGCGGGAATCGTCTTGGTATCCACGGTGATACTGTCGGCCAGTCCCTTGACCCTGACATTCGCAACAGGGCTCGTTCCGCAGTTCCGCACTGTTGCGCGATACCGTGCAATCGTATCCTTGCGAAGCACGCCGGACACGAGTTCCAGATTCGTGATTGCCAGGTTGTCAGAACCGCCGCTCACCGGAATGATGATGGTCGAGGCGTTCCGGCTCAGTTCTGCGAACGCGTCGTTCAACCACGCAGGCCGATTCTTCCAGTCCTGCTCCTGCATGTCGGTGACGATGTAGATTTCCTTTTGTGGGGCATCCATCTCCTCCGCCAGTTCTTTCAGCGTTAACGGAACACCGTCGAGATCGAGGGATTCCGGAGTGGTCTGCTGGGCATGAAGAATCGCCTCGAATCGCTCGAGATCGAACGCCATGTTCCGCGCGACCACCCGGTGTTCCGCCCCGAGGAGGACCAGGCAGACCGGGTCCCCTGGATGGATGCCCTCGGCGATGGTCCCGATCTTCTTGAGCGCTCGATTAAATCGCGTCGAGGTGCCGTCGCTGTGCTGCATGCTGTACGAGACATCCAGAGCGATGATGACACCGGTGCGGCGTTCTCCGAGCCCTGAGGCAATGCCCTCGACATTCTTCATCACGGGCTTCGAGAGCGCGAAGGCCAGCAACAGGACCGCAAGGCAGCGAAGAATAAGCAGCAGAATATCTCGGAGACGAACCTGCCTCGAACGCACACGCACGCTCCTGTTAAGGAATTGCATCGCCGCCCAGTCCGTGCGCTTGACCTGGTAGCGGTTGAGCAGGTGCGCCAGAATCGGGAGCGCAATGCCAAGTCCCGCGAACAGAATCAGCGGAGTCATGAAGGTCATAGGCGCGCTCCGGCAGAGCCGCCGTTCAGGGTGGCCTCGCGCCTGAAAAAGAATTCGCTCAGCACTGCATCAAGCGGGCGGGATGTATCAACGGTGGTGTAGTCCACCTGACTGGCCACGCAGCCGGCGCGCAGTGCCTCAAGATAGGCATTGAAGCTGGCCATGTAGTCGTCACGAATTCGCTCCGGCTGCGTGGTCAGCGGCACTTCCCCTTCGAGCCCCTCAAAACGCCACGTGCCCTTGAAGGGAAATTCGAGTTCGTAGGGATCCAGCGTGTGCAGGACGACCACGTTGTGCCCGTCAAACCTGAGATGGTCGAGTCCGGCCAGAATGTCGTCCACCTCGGCAAAGAGATCCGAGATCAGAACCACAAAAGAGCGGCGTTTCATCAGCAGCGCGATGTCGTGCAGTTGCTTCGCAATGCTGGTTCTCTCCACCGGCTGAATCTGGCGCAGCAGCCGGTCGATCTGCAGAATGATTCCCATGGCCGAACGGGGCGGAAGATAGGCCCGCACTTCGGAATCGAAGACCGACAGCCCGACAGAGTCACGCTGCTTGAGCACGAGGTAAGCCAGGGACGCTGCCAGGAACTTCGCATACTCCAGCTTGCTGACCTTCCCCGACCCGTAGTTCATGGACGCGCTGGCATCGATCAGCAGGTAGCAGTCGAAATTGGTCTCGGCCTCGTAGAGCTTCGTGTAGTAACGGTCAGTCCGGCCGTACACGCGCCAGTCGATATCGCGAATCGCATCGCCCGGCGAGTATTGCCGGTGATGCGCAAACTCCGTGCTGAAACCTTTCAGCGGACTGCGATGGCTCCCGACGCGCAGCCCTTCCACCACTTCGCGCGCAACCAGTTCCAGGTCGCCCAGCTTCTGCAGGACCTCCGGATCGAGGTAAAAGGTTTGTGGCAGGTGTTCGGACATGGTTCAAGGAAGGGATGTTTGGAGTAGTAATTTCATAGCCGCGAAGCGGCGAATTGCTCCTTGAGATGCATCCTGGACGGCAAATTTCAAAGTGAGTGTTTTCATCCGGCCACGGCTGCACTCCTCTTCGTCCCGGAGGGACGCAGGCGAATAGCCCCAGGTTTTAACCTGGGGATCAATGGCGCAAAACACTCCCAAGCCCCGAAGGGGCGAAGGCAATTTCTGGATGCTGCAACCATGATGCTCAGTTTCAAATACGTACTTCGGATCATAGGTAATCCCATGTCGTTCCAGCAGCGAGATGAACTCTTCTTCAAAGGTCTTCTTCTTGTGGTGTTCTTCTTGGGTCTCAATGTAACGACGTACTGTCTGGATCTGAGACTGACTCACGGTGAAGGCACCATAGCCGGCCTGCCAGTTGAATTTAGTCAAAGACTTCTGTTCTTCGTTCAACCACTTGGATGACTTCGCCTTGATTCGTTTAACCATTTCGGACACTGCAATTGTGGGACTGAATCCAGCAAGAACGTGAATGTGGTCGGCGGTGCCGCCAATCTCGATGAGATGACCGTTCTCTCCACGAACGATTCCTCCAATGTAGGAATACAAATCCTCTTTGAATGCGTCTTCGATACGCTTCTTTCTGTACTTCGTGCTGAAGACAACGTGATAGGTTAAGGATGTAAATGTGCTCATTGCTTACACCTCATAGAATCGTGCTTTCTGCCGTCGCCCCTTCGGGGCTACAACCGATCTTTCTAACCATCCCCCAGGTTGAAACCTGGGGCTATTCGCCGGCGTCCCTTCGGGACTGAAAAACGGCCTATAATTCTGAATATGCCTGTATCTCTCATCCCGCCTTCTGCTCGTAGAGCTTTTCGCCCGACGGAATCTCCTCCAGGAGCCTCTCAACCAGGGTGTCCGGCGTCATACCTTCGGAGCGGGCGGCGAAGTTGGGGATGATTCGATGTCGCAGAATCGGCAGACATAGCGCCTGGATATCGTCGATTGCCACGTGGCATCGGCCGCGCAGGGCCGCCCTCGCCTTCCCGGCAAGAATGAGGTTCAGCGATGCGCGCGGGCCTGCGCCCCAGGCCATAAGCTTCTTGACGAACTCCGGCGCCTCCGACTCATCGGGCCGCGTCGCCCGGGCCAGGGCTACTGCATATTCGGAAACATGGTCAGCAACCGGGATGCGACGCACCAGGTGCTGGAATTTTATGATGGCTTCCCCGTCCACCACCTCTTTGAGCTCAGGCTCCTCGTCCGTGGTCACGCTGCGCACAATGTCCAGCTCTTCGGATTGGCTGGGATACTTGACCAGGATGTTGAAGAGAAACCTGTCGAGTTGGGCTTCAGGCAACGGATACGTACCCTCCTGCTCGATCGGATTCTGCGTCGCCAGAACAAAGAAGGGCTCATCGAGCTTGTAGTCTTCGCCGCCGGAAGAGACCCGCTTCTCCTGCATCGCTTCCAACAGGGCGGCCTGCGTCTTCGGAGGCGTTCGGTTGATCTCGTCGGCGAGGAGCAGGTTGGTGAACACCGGCCCTCTTTGAAACTTGAACCGCCGCTCATGGGTTTCCGGATCCTCCTGGAGCAGTTCCGTACCTGTAATGTCCGAAGGCATCAGGTCAGGCGTGAACTGAATACGCTTGAAAGAGAGCGACATGGTCTGGGCCAGAGAACTCACCAGCAGCGTCTTTGCCAGGCCGGGCACACCCACCAGCAGGCAGTGTCCCCGCGCGAAGATGGCGATCATCATTTCGTCGATGACATCATCCATCCCCACGATCACCTTCCGCAGTTCGGTGACAATCGCGTCTCTTGCCTCACCGAGTTTTTCCACGGCCTGGACATCATCAGCTTCAGTCGACATGGGTCAGTCTCCTCTTTTGATTAATTCGATCATCGCCCGGTCAAGTGCGTCACCGACCAGCGCATAGGTTTCGGTATTGCCGTCAGATTGGTACCCGCTCCGGTTGGGAACCTTGCCCCAGAGCGCCAATATGGACGTGTATCGCAACTCATCACATTGCCGCCAAAGTTGGGATCCGTCTGCGGACACTTTCCGGGAACTTCTTGTCTTTCTTAACCATCGTCTCAAGCGTACCGGGAACCTCCCCTGGCATCGTAAATCCGCTTCGGCGATCCATTTGCACTTCATCTCTCTGCGTCAGCGCCACCCGGAAGCAGAAAGTTTATCCCCATTTGGCCTGAGTCGCCTTCGCACGATGGTGCCCATTTACGCCAATTTTGGTGACTGATAGCGACGGGAGGGCATGGGTTGAAGTCTAGGCGTGAGCCATGCTCCGTTGCTCCAGGCTGCCAAATCGTTCGACTACGTGTGTACCCAATCCAGATCTGGTAGCAGAATGGCTATTTATCCAGGTCAAGCTGGACCAGTGACGGAGGTCTTTTCTCGGCGAGTTCGGCATAGAAGTCCTTGCCCTCATGGTTCACCACGATGAAGGCGGGAAAGTCTTCGACCTCGATTCGCCAGACCGCTTCCATCCCGAGTTCCTCGAACTCTTCGACTTCCACATGCTTGATGCTGTGCTCCGCCAGCCGGGCTGCGGGGCCGCCGATCGAGCCCAGATAGAATCCGCCGTGCGCCGCGCAGGCATCGCTCACCTGCTTGGAACGATTGCCCTTGGCCAGCATGATCATGCTCCCGCCATGGCTCTGGAATAAATCGACATATGAGTCCATACGACCGGCAGTCGTCGGCCCGAAGGAGCCGGAAGCATAACCCTCCGGTTTCTTCGCCGGTCCTGCATAGTAAACCACAAGGTCTTTGAGGTACCTGGGTAGCCCACCGCCTGCATCAAGTTGCTCTTTGAGCTTGGCGTGAGCGATATCCCGAGCGACGATCATCGGTCCGGAAAGCGATAACCTGGTGGCCACCGGGTAGTTTCGCAGTTCCGCCAGAATGTCGGACATGGGCCGATTCAGATCGATCTTAACGACGTCGCCGCCGAGGCTATCGTCTGTTTCTTCAGGTAAGTACTGGGCCGGATTGGTTTCGAGCTGCTCGATAAAGAGTCCCTCTTTGGTGATCTTTCCGAGAATCTGCCGATCGGCCGAACAGGAAACTCCCAGCCCCACAGGACAGGACGCGCCGTGACGCGGCAGGCGGATGACCCGGACATCGTGGGCAAAGTATTTCCCGCCGAACTGTGCGCCAATTCCGGTTTCTGCGCACAGCTTCATAACCTGTTCTTCGAGATCGAGATCGCGGAACGCACGCCCCATCGCATTGCCTGAGGTCGGCAGGTCATCCAGATAATGACAACTCGCGAGTTTCACTGTTTTGAGAGTGAGCTCCGCCGACAGACCACCGATCACCAGCGCCAGGTGATACGGGGGGCAGGCAGAGGTGCCGAGGGTGCGAATCTTCTCTGCCGCAAACTTCAGGAGAGACTCTGGATTCAGCAGCGCTTTGGTTTCCTGATACAGGAAAGTTTTGTTCGCGGAGCCTCCACCCTTGGCAATGAACAGGAACTTATAGGCGTTGCCCGGCTGAGAATAGATTTCAATCTGGGCGGGGAGATTCGTCCCGGTGTTTTTCTCTGTATACATGTCCAGCGGGGCCATCTGAGAGTAGCGCAAATTGCGTTCGTCATAGGCCTGATAGATGCCCCGGGAGATCGACTCAGCATCATTACTGAAGGTAAAGACATTCTCGCCCTTGTAGCCGAGGGCGATCGCCGTTCCGGTATCCTGGCAGCCAGGCAAGACTCGGCTGGATGCGATATTCGCGTTTTTCAGGAGCTCAACGGCAACAAAACGGTCATTGGCCGACGCCTCCGGGTCATCGAGTATGCTTGCCAATTGTTGTAAATGACTCGTCCGCAGCAGATGGGAAACATCATCTATCGCTTCCCTGGCCATCAGGGTCAGCGCTTTGGGATCGACCTTCAGAATTTCCCGGCCTTCAAATTCGGTGGTGGAAACATAATCAGACGTCAGGTGACGATATTCCGTGGTGTCTTCTTGATGCTCGAACAGTTCCTGGAATTTAAATTCAGCCATCGTTTGACTCCTTTTCTCTGTGTTTAATTCCGGCTGTTCAATACCGTGGTACGTGGGAGAACAGCCGCGATTTCGTGCTTAAAGAACAAACCAATTGCGTCCATTGCAAGGGTGACGTGTCACAGTATGAAGGCTAGCGCATGAACACGAAAGTGGCTTGGTGGATCCACTCAAGATCGGGTCGACGAGTCACCGCACTCCAAAAGGACGAGCCAAGGGCTCTCTGAGACCTCCGGCCTGGAGGCCAGAGCTACGATACTGACGAGCCAAGGGCTCTCTGAGACCTCCGGCCTGGAGGCCAGAGCTACGATACTGCTACTTCGATTTCTTCAATACGAAGTATGGCGTCTTCCAGTCTTTCGGCTGGCTACCTCTGAAACCGCCTGCTTCGATGAACAGGTATGGTTCCGTGGGCCCGATTTTCCTCGGCGTCTTTTCCTCGGTTTCGATTTCAACTTCAAGATCGAGATCGTGGTCATCGGCGTCGTTGACCAACAAGTCCACTTTAGGGGCCTTGGGGTTTTGCGGGAGTTCGACCTGCTTGACTGCCATCTTCAGAGCCTCCCCGCGGCCGACATCGATCAGCGTGTCTCCTGTCCATAGCCGTTTTGCGTTGTCGGTTTCACCCCCGTCCTTGAACGTGATCGTTGTGAAAGGCGAGCGTCCGGGATCCATCTTCTTCTGGATCTTAAACTCGTCGACTGTCGCGACCTGGTCGACGACCCTCCAGGTGCCAAGGACTTTCTTGTTGGCGATGAACTTTCCATCATAGACATACTTGTCGGCCTGCTTGCCGGTGGCCTGCCATGTGGAACTCAGCTTTGGCAACACGAGCAAAAGCTCATCACTCCCGGGCACATCGGCGATGAAGCTGTATGCACGGCCTCTAAGGACTTCGGTCTGACCGCCCGTGATCTTCCCGGTTGGGGCCACCACAGGTTCGGGTATGGATGCATAGGCATCGGCGAACAGCTTGAGGCCAAACTTCTGCACCTCGGGGCTGGCCGTCTGGAGATTTCGGGCAATGGCGCCTACCGGGCCGGTCGATTGAAAGTCGTGACGCATCCTTATGAGTTCAGCGATGGTCGGCATCACCTTCATGTAAAACCGCTCGTCGGTAGCAATGTCCTTGAGTGCAAGCATGGCAGTGGTATGAAGCCACCAGTCCTCGTGTTCCAGAAACGACACGAGCTGATCCATATGCGACACGATCCGTTCGGGCTTTGCCCGGGCTATAGCCTGCATGGCCGCTTGCGTCACCCACCACGACTCGTCGGGATCACTGAGCATTTTGGAGACGAGATCGAACATCTCGTCGGTCACCCGCTCGGCAGGCAGGGGTCTCCCCTTGAACATCCCGGTGATTGGCAGGAGCCCGGTATGACGCATGCGAGGGTCTTTGCTCTTGAGAAGCTCAACGATGAGGTGGTCGCTACCGTGTTCGGCAATCGCTCGTGCTGCCATCACGCGAACACCGAACTCCGGATGATGGGCATACATCAGCAGCGTGTCGTCACTGACATCAGGGGAGTTGAGACGTCGCAAGACCGGCCACGATGCATCGGTGGGGACTCTTTCATTGCTTAAATCCTGGACTTTGCCGGGCCTGTATTCGGCGGGTTCGTTCGATTGAAAAGCGTCGTCCGCAGCGTTGCCCCAGGGGCGATTGGGCAGCGAATAGGTTTTGCACCACTGTGTCTTTGGGGCGCCAGCCAGGCGCAGTTTTTTACGTGGCAACGTGTAGACGAGCGCATGGTAGGTGCCCCACGACATGCTGCTTTCACTGGCTGACTTGTCGTAACCTTCTCCGCCCGAGATACCGATGCTGCCGCCAACCCGGCGTGAGAGCTCGTAGAGCCAGCGGCGTTCGTCCATGAAAGAACGGTACTGAATAGGTTTCCTCTCGGGCATGATTCCCATGGCGGCGCCGTGCCAGATTTCACCGATGCCGCCGCCGGTGTGGCCGGCCATGAACCACGATGTGGCGTAAAAGCTCTTCATGGCCGAGTTGTCCCGCGCCTTGGCGTAGACTGACGATTCCCCTTCCGGCGACAACAGGGCCGCCGCCGACATTGTCAGAGCCAGGCCGCCGGTTTTGCCATTGTCCCGAAACCCGCCCTCGGGCCAGTGGTCTCCGTAAGGAACATTGCCATGACCGGCATATCGGTAAAAGTGTTTGAGCGAGGTCTGAAGAGTGTATTCGTCCACCTCTACGCCGCACTGCCGAGCCAGCAGGAGGAAGGTAACGCAATGCACGCCCGCAGCGTTCATGTGTCCGCCTGCCATGTAAGTAAACCCCGCGTGCCCGCGGCCGCTCCAGCCGCCGCTGTACATCATCTCCTTCAGCTCATCCGTCATCTTCTTGATGACCGGCAGGATGCTGCTGTCACCCGTGCGCAGGTAGTATTCGCAGAGGCCGGGCCCCAGCATCCCTTTGTGCCAGGGATAAGCGCCAATGCCTTCGCAGTCTTTGAGCCAGCCTCGCACCACGTCGAGGTCTTTCTCCTCACCCGTGGAGAGCAGGAACAGTACCGAACCCCATCTCGGTTTTTTGTGTTTGGCCAGGAGTTCGGCAAAGTTTCTGACGATGCGATCCGATTTCTTGCAGTTGAGCGGCCAGGTCTCGCTGTAAGCGCCGAGCACCGGAATTTTGACGATGACCTCCTGAGCAGCGGCATCAGGCTTTTCCTTGACCATCATCTTCAGCAAGCCGTCCGTGGCTTCCGCCTCGGTGATGATGTTGCCGAGGATGACGCGCGGGTCGATGTCTTTCAGCGTCTTGCCGTTGATGCTCTCGATGATCTGACCGGCTTTCAGCATTCCGGCAGCCGCTGCCGGCGAATCCTTCTCGACATTCAGGATGCGCATGGTAAAGGCAGGCTGGATCAGGTCGAGACCGATCCCCACCGGCCCAAAGTGGGTGATCGTCCAGGTCTTCTTCTCGTCCGGATAAGGATGGAATTGCGGGTGGACTTTGTAGTACGAGCTCCCGTCCAGCGCATCGTTCAGTGAACCGGGGGCAGCCAGGGCATTAGAGGCCACACCCAGCACGAGCATGGCCGCAAAACCCGCCACTGCCGTTGAACTGTTTCTGATCATAACATCGTCCTTTCGAGTTCTTCCGCTCTGCCTTTCGTGGGCGAATGATCTTCTTGAGTCTGGAAAGATTATCTCCTGGAGACCCGATGTGCTTGCGCAGGATGGTGTCCTCATGCGCCAACATTGGTGACCTGTTGCGGCAACCGTTGGACGGTCATCTGAATCCCTACGCAGCCCGGAAGGCGCTCAGCCCTCCACATACTTCCTTGGCAGCTTGGCGACCATTGTGTAGTTCGGATCAACGCATGTTGCCCAGGCGCATCTTCCCGACCTGTCCGGGCAGGTGATATGCCTCGAACTTTTCAACGTCGTAGTCGGTGACCATCCAGTCGATCAACTTCACCCATACGATGCGGCCATCCCTCCCAAGATCGAACCCCACATAACCCCACATAACCGCACTACGGCGCACGCTGGATCGCTCCGCAATCACGCGACTTGCCCTTCCCGGGCTCGCGGCCGGTAAAGTCCTTGCGGAAAGGCCCGTCGAACTGCCAGGCATGGAGTTCGGCCATCGTCGTCTTGGACTCGGCGAGCGTGCTGCGACACACGCGCAGGAAGTCCACGGCGCCGACCAGTCCCTTTCCGACAACGAAGTCGCTCGGGTTCGACAGCACGGCGTCCTTCCCGATGACGTCGATGACGCCCAGGCCGGAGGCGTCGCCATCGACATGGAAGCTGATTCTGGCTGCGGCACGGTCCACCTCGACGAGCAGGTGATGCCATCGGCCGTCGTTGACCTTGGCCGTTGAGGCGGCCGAGGTCTCGGCTCCGTTGGCTCGAATCGTCAGGCGTGCTGTTCCCTCGGGCGCGATGGAGAGTTCGTATCCTGCTGACCGGTCCGCCTTCGAGATGAGAGTGCCGCCCGAGTGCCCGGCTCCGGTCTTGAAGAAGATTTCTATAGCGAAGTTGTTCGAAGCCATGTCCAGGGTCTCGCGCTGCGATCCGTCATACTTGACTGCCGGAGCCCCTCTCGAACCGGGATACTCCATATCCCGTGTCATGTCAGCATGTGACAACGATGCTAGGCGCGTGCCCTCGAAGGACAGAGCGCCCCCGATCCAGTCCTCCAGGAGGCCGTCCACGTAGTCATCTGCGGAGACGGGGCCGGCGACGGTCAGATCATTGCGCGGCAGAAAGTAGTACTGGCCACGATCCATGTATTCGTCCGTCATGTAGAAATTCTCGCCGAGAACGATCTCGGGGGACGATGCATGCTTGTAGAAGTTCCATTCGCCCACGGTACGGGCAAGCGCCCATGGCACGAAGTACGTCACGCCGCGACCCTCGACGCCGGCATTGGCGGACGGCCGGTAATCTCTGGCTGCCGGATCGGTCACCGGGTGTTCACCGACTTGCCATCCCAGGCCTGATAGCCGTGACTTCTGTGCCTCGAGTTCGGTGCGCAGTTCCTCCAACGTCTTGCCGGTGACAACCGGAGCCTTCTGTTCGCCGGCCTTTCTTGTTCCAGCGACCTGGCCGAATTCTTTCGGGCTGCCGTAGAACACATTGCTGTCGTAAGCCATCGTCGGGATGCCCATGCGGCCCATCTCGCCGGTATCGCCGCCGCCGAGCATGGAGTGATCGCCGGGCCGGTTTTGCCGGATGAACGCATTTTCGCAGTCCGCGATCAGGTTGCCGAGTATGTTGCTCCGGTTGCCCGAGCTGCCGTCCATCCCGTTCTCGAAACGGCAGATTGTGTTGTTGAAGAACTGGTTCAGGAAGCCGAATACCATGAAGTAGCCGCAGTGGCCGTAGTGGTCGGGCTGGTCGGGTCTCAGGCCCGAAAGGATGTTGTTGAACGCATAGCACTTGAATCCCCCGTCGAGATACAGGTTGTACCCGAGCATGTGATTCCAGAAGGATCGGTTGCCGACGGTGTTCCGGGAGACGTTGTTGTAGAGATAGGCCGGGCCGCCCTGGAAGTGCTCCAGACCACCGTAATCGTTCGCTCCGAGCATCGTATTGTCGAGCTGGTTGTGGTGGATCAGGTAGCGCGTCAGAGGCGCCGTGAGTGGACCGTGTCCGGACGACTTCCCCCCAAAGGTGATGATGCCGATCCCGAAGCTGGTATCCACGATGTTGCCGGCAATCTCGCACGTTTCTGGATACAGAACCGCGATGGCCGGAAGGCTGTCCCACCTCACAGTCGAACCGCGGAACCCGGTGTTCACCAGGCGGTTTCGCATCACCTCCACGTTCAGGAGCCGGCCGTAGTTGGCGTCCTTGGGAAATATCGGGTGGTAGTGCGCGCCCATAATACTGATCACTCCGGCTCCGGAGGCGTTGCGCACGTCATTGTCCCTGATGACGATGTTGTCCATCACTTGGTCTTTGGGGCCTCTCCCGGTTGCGTGCAGCCGTGCTTCGACGGCGTCCGCCACGTCGTAGAAACCGTTGTTCGCGACGGTGATGTTGGAGCAGTTGCCGACGACGAGGATGCAGTGCGCGGCCTTGGCGTTGTGTCGCGTGTGGTCAGGCCTTTGACCGTCGTCAGGATCGTTGTATCGGAATTCCAGGCCGCTGATGACGATGTTGCTCCTGTCGGTGATCGAGATGAACTGCCGAGTCTGGGCCACTTCGTATCGCACGGTATTGGGATCGACGTCGCCCGCCGGACGGAGATAGAGTCGGCCGGCATGGGCGCCTTTCCTGGCGAAGAAGAATTCCCCCGGACTGTCGAGTAGAGCGGCCGCATTCTCGATCATGAAGAAATTCCAGGCTCGTTGTTGAGCGTAGGTGGCCGCACTGCCGAATGCGTTTGTGGTGATCGATCCTGCATCGAGGTCCCAGCTCGCGTCCGCCATTCCCCGCGGATATGCCGACCCCATCAGGGTGGGCGTCGTGGCCCAGATGACGACGTCCTTCAGGGCGTCTGCGCTGGTGCCTTTCAGCTCTTTGATGATGGGGGCATGGTAGGTCGATGTCTTGCTGTCTATGCGCTCCCACGTCGGCCAGTTTTTCACCGGATTGTTGGGATCGGAGAAGTCGTAGTTTGGTGTCCGTGCGATATACAGCCGCTCAACCTTGTCTCCTTGGACCTGCCAGATGGCGGAGTAACTCTCAAGGCCTCGATCCCGATCGTAGTCCGCACCGAGGTCGATAAACCAGATCCGAGACGGGTCGGGCATGCCGGGAGCGGACTCGGCGTTCGCTTTACGCCACCCCCCTTGGATCGTGGTGGAACCGGAGAACACGGGATTGCCGTCGCCCCACGACGGGTCTCTCGTCAGGCGGATGGGGTTGCCTGCTGTGCCGGATTCGGCCGCCTTCAGCGTGCCGCGGTAGACAACGCCGCCTTTGAAGACGTAGGTGTGGATGCCGGAGCAGGCTTTGGCATTACCAGTGGCGGCGCCATCCCAGGGATGGTGCTTCCATGCGCTGTCTTTCGTCATGCCGTCGCCCGAATCGTCCCCGCCCTCGAAGTCGATGTAGCGGACGGAGAGTCCCTTCTCGAACACGAACTGCCGCGGCGCCCATTCGAGATTGCCGGTGGGCAACACACGCGCATGAGGAAGTTCCCACGAGTAAGGCTGGCGAGTGGCGCCAACCTGCCATGTCGGCTGGACGACCTCCGCGAGGAGCGACGAAGAAGCCGCCGCTATTACGAGAAGCAGACCCGCACTGCGAAGGGCGGCTCTGGCCGAACGCCGGGCGTTCGACAGGGACTGTTCGTGATTCACGTTCTGCATGGTATTGCCTCTAGATCCAATAGGTCTTCAATCTGATTTTGTGCGAAGGATACCAAACTGTGGACTGGTTTTCTGGAGTGCTGCGACTCGTCGCAGCTTTCGACGGGCATCGGGAATGACCAATCAGGGAACAACCACGGCGCCGCTTGTCCCCCAGTATCAACATAGTATCATCGTCCGATGCCGAGGAAAGTCAGAGAACTTATCCGCGAATTGGAAATCGCCGGTTTTGTGAACCGTGGCGGAAAGGGGAGTCATCGGAACTTCAAACATCCGAAGGGATTGAAGGTCACAGTGAGTGGCGCATTGAAAGACGATGCCAAACCTTACCAGGAGCGCGACATTGCACGTGCCATAGAGGAATCTCAGAAATGAAACCCAGTGATCGTTACCTGAAAATTGTTGAATGGTCGGCAGAGGATGAGTGCTACGTGGGAACCTGTCCCGGATTGATGCTGGGAGGCGTCCACGGGCTCAACGAGGCCAAAGTGTATGCCGAACTTTGCCAGGCGGTCGATGAGTGGGTCCGCATCCATGAGGAAGACGGTGACCCACTTCCCCCAGCGACCGCCAACAAAGAATACTCCGGCAAGTTCGTGCTTCGCGTGGGCCAGGAGCTCCACAAGAAACTTGCCATCGCCGCCCTCAGAGAGGGTGATAGCCTCAACTCCTTCTGCACCAGGAAACTCCAAAGCACTAGCTGAAATCGGGGCTCGGGGGAATCGCAAAACTCCTGATCCGGCGACGAGGAATCACAGGCATCAGTTCGTCGCTACGTCGACCTGTCAGTTGCCCAGGGAATGAGCAATTCAAATCAATGACGACCACCCCGGCTCCTGCACGTACGCTCTTGATAACTTGGCGCCCATGGTGTAGACGAAGCGACCATGTTTCCCGGGCGAATCAAATGGCAAATGAGTGCCTGACCCCAGGATGGACGCCGCATCTCCATGTGATGCTTATTGACATCAAATAGAGATGCCATATGCTTCTGTCTATGAGAACAACACTTACGATCGATGATGACTTGGCGGCAGCAATCGAACGCTTCCAAGCGTCGAAAGGGCTCAAACTTCGTGAAGCAGTTGACGTGTTGCTTCGGTCAGGGCTGGAGCTTGTCGAACGGAGCCCGACATCCAAACCGTATGAAGGACCAGTCTTTGAGTCTAAGCTTGTTCCCGGTGTCGATCCGAACCGGATGAACCAGCTCGCGGACGAGTTGGAGGTGGAAGAGCACCTGTCGTGATCTGCCCCGATATTAATCTGCTGCTGTATGCCACGTTTGCGACCTACCCGGAACACGCCAGAGCAAAGGCCTGGTGGGATGGCGTGCTGTCCAGTTCGCAGCAAGTACGGCTTGGGCACGTGGTTGTTCTTGGGTTTATTCGCATATCAACCAATCGTCGGGTCTTCGCGATTCCCCTGACCACAGCGCAGGCCATTGATGTTGTTGACGGCTGGCTGCAGCAACCCAACGTCGAACTCATCCCGCCGGCGAATGCTCACTGGGTCAATCTGAAAACAATGCTCGTTGAAGCCAACGCCGGGAGCAATCTCACCACCGATGCGCACATCGCCGCGCTGGCGGCTGACTATGGACTTGTAGTGCACAGCAACGACACCGATTTCGCACGCTTCCCGAATATAAAGGTGTCAAACCCACTGCGAGTGAGTTAGCCATTGCACCCGACTTGTCGCGGAGCGCCAAGACCACGTTCACACTGGCACTCCCGGATCGATCCAGCGGCCGTAGTCCCATGGGATTGTGGCCCCTTTACGCGGGGGGCCCATGCCCTCGGGATAGAAGTCTCGCGCAATGTGTTCATGCATCTCGGCCAACGCGCCCAGGACCTCCGGGTCGGCGATGCGGTCATCCAGTTCCGACTGCCATTGCACGAGCGCGTCGCGCAGGCTGTTCCTGGTTGACTGCAGCGCTTCCTCTTCGGCCAGGTTGACGACCTTCTGCGGGTCATTTTTCAGGTCGTAGAGCTCCTCGCGATGGGGCTTCGCTGCGCGCTGCAGTGCTTGCTTCAAGTCCTCGGGCGCGGCGGCGAAGTCTGCCTCGGTCAGGCTGGTTTCCCAGAGTCCGGGTGG
>JAQBXN010000155.1 GCA_027625095.1 Planctomycetota bacterium
CTGCCTCCGCCCCTCCGGGGCTAAGAGAATCTCTCTCCTCCTGATCCGGTGGTTAAAACCACCGGCTACCTGCCCAAGCCCCTCCGGGGCTGAAGAGACGGACGGGTAATGTGACATTTTTATATAACCGTGTGAGTTGAGTTCTGGAGTTCTGCGAAGGGACGAGGAATCGAGGCAAAATCTAAAAACCTCTCATGCAGGGCCAGGAGGGCTCCCCAGAAACTGGGTGGTCTCCACGCTCCGCGGGGAGTCTTCAGAACCCTCGGGGAACGAGGACACCACGATAAAGCCGTTACTCCAATGAGCTCGCCCATCTGAAGCTTTGAAGATTCGCCGAGCTTGGGAGATCGGTGAGGGGCCGAACGGCCAGACGGATCAATTCTTCTACCTCTCGTAGATCGGCAGATACCCCAGGGGGGCCTGCATCACCACTGCGGCCATGGCTGAGGTGTAAACGGTGTTGTCATGCTGGTCGAAGAATTCACCGTCCTTGCGCTGCATGGATTTGAACACCTCCACAACTTTTTTGTGCCAGGGAATCCAGTAGGAGTCGCCGCACATGTGCATGGCAAGGCTGGCGTAGAAGGCGCCGTAAATGAAATATCGCCTCTCTTTCAGATCTTCCACGGTATATCGACGGTAGTCATATTCGATTCGATCTCGTGCCGTTGGTATGAGCTGGTGGTCGATCTTTCCATGATTGCACAGGGCAATGATGCCTGTACCGGCCAGGCTTGGGGAGGCGTGGATTCCCCAGAACCGGTAGCGAAAAGTGCCATCGGGATTGGCGCACTCTTCGACAAACTTGATCCCCTTGTCGATCGCTTCCTGTGAAACGGTGAACCCGCATTTCTTTGCTGACCTGAGCACCCAAAGCACATTCGCCGTTACCGACATGTCGCTGTGGCCCTCGCGCGAAAACTGATATCGCCAGCCACCATCCAGCCTCTGGCTCTTCAGCATCGCCTGGATTCCTCTGGAAATGACGTCCCGCGATTGTGTCCTCCATGGCATGTCGCCGTACGCATAAAGAATCGTCAGCATTGAATAGGCGTGTTCATACATTGGGCCGTACTGGTTGCTGCCCTTGCCTGCGATTACTCCGCTCGATTGGACATTCTTTAATAGGAATTCCAACCCGCGATCAATGTTCTGCCCGTACTTCCCGATGCGGGGGCGACTCCCCTCGGCCATGAACGCCAGACAGGCAAGTGCCGTCGTACCGGTATTGGAAGGGAATTGAGCATCCGACCAGCTTCCGTCCGCATCCTGACTATTCGCGAGAAACGTTAAGGCTCGTTCGTTCATCTGTTTCACCTCTTCCGTGAGCAGTTCGTGCGCCTGGCGACTCCGCTCCGTTGGGCGAGGCAGGACAAGGAAAGCTGGATCCGATCCCGGGAACGTCGGGCCCTGTTTGGCTTCCTTTTCAGCGAGCAGCCTGTCGGGGTTGTTATCGGCCGCAGGTTCTTCAGAAAAGGCTGAGCTGAAGAATGCAAGTAGTAGACAGATATGGAACATGGCTGACATAGCCTTTAGACGATTAGAAATTATGAGTGAGATTAAGACGGAGATATTACTCACAGCAGCCCCCACCATTTTCTCAGACACCACTCCGAACTGACAAGCACCAGGAACAGGCACAACAGCGTCCAGCCATCCCAGACTTCGATGAGCAAGGATTCGGTAAGAATCTGCGGATCGTCTGGAATCGCATTCGGGAGCGAATTCACTTCGTTCATGTTTCGGTAATCGTAATATTTCCCGCCCGTAGCCTCGGCAAGCTCGCGCATGGCTTCGAGGTTGGCACTGGTGTCTTTGTTTTCCAGCGACTGCATTTTGACGCTGAAAGCGTGCTTTACGTCGAACAATGGTTTCGCTTCGGAGTCAGCATCGGGCGCTGCCTGTCGGACTCTTGCGACCATGCTTCCAAGCCAGCGACTGCGATAGGTGCCTTCGTAGAGCAAATCCCCGGAA
The DNA here is from genome assembly GCA_027625095.1 of Planctomycetota bacterium. Classification (GTDB taxonomy): domain Bacteria; phylum Planctomycetota; class PUPC01; order JACPCR01; family JACPCR01; genus JAQBXN01. The sequence continues at coordinate 1,975 of JAQBXN010000155.1, forward strand.
GGATCGGGACGCATCTGTACCATGTGAATATCTTTCTTCGGGCTTGTTATGGAAGCAAAGATTTGCTGCCCGCTCAATTGGGCCATCAGCGCGGGATCGAGGACTTGCAGTCGAACTTTCACATCTTCGCCCGGTGCGTACGTTTTACGATCAGTTGAAAGGGCAACCTGCTGCTGGCTTCCCTTGAGGCGAGTTTCCCCGAGGTAACGAATCATCCGGCTCCAGAATCGATCGTAGTCGTAGGACTCGTATGGATACCGCCATCGCCACAGACTGTTGATCGCAGAGAAAAATACGGCGCCTTCGCCAAATCGTTGGAGGGCCATCAGGCACTCGCCCCGTCCCACTTCCGCCGTTTCGAGAAGTACGATAGCCTTGCTCTTTACCCCCTGGACCGGATGGTGCCAGTAAATCTCAGGAAACGTTTCCCAGAGCGATTCGTTCATCTCCGAATTATTCGAAGCGAGGAGAACGGGGTGCACCTTCCCGTGGCGAGTTCGCTGTACCCGAATCGGTTTTTCGAATGTCTCGAAGTAGTTGGGCAGTTGGTTCTTGTCTATCTCTACCGGCAGGAGTTCTCGAACTTTGACGGCATGCACTTGAACCATTTTTGCCAGGCCGTGATTTCGCCCGGCGATGACCAGCAGGCCACCGCCTTTGCGAACCATATTTTCGATCCCGGCCATTTGCTGTGTCGAGATCCCGTTGGGGTCCGCGTCATACAGAATGGCGACATCGTAGTGCGACCATTCTTTCAGAGTCTGCGGCAGGCGTTTGATGCTGACGTTTCCCTGCTGCGTGTAATCGATGTCCGCCGATTGAAGATACGTGGAGACCTTGAGCACCGGATCGCGCAGCAGAGCTGGAACCATATAAAAGTATTCTCGGGACGGTTCCCCCGAAATCAGTAACACGCGAAGTGTCTTCTTAATGATCTTGACGTGGACGACCGCTTCATTGTTTTCAGTATCGACCTCGTCTGGAAACTGCGGAAGAGACAGCCGGAATTCACGTGTCCCTTCTGTTTCGGGGACCGTTGAAATGGCGACGGAGTTTTCGCCTCGCTTGAGACTAAGCTCGCGGGAGATGACCTCTTCGCCTTCCTCGAACAAGGTCAGTCTGGCCGTCAGTTGGTTGCTGATCTGATTGGTGATTTTCAGATAAAACGTCAGTACATCGCCAAGGCTTGCTTCCGGTTCGACAACGACTTCATCGATACGTAAATCGCGCAGCGGAAACTCGGTGCCGAAAACCACCGTGTGGACTGGGACCTCCGCGTCCTTTGCCTGTTGGGTCAGTCGGCTTAGATCGATACCTCCGGTCTGTCGGCCATCCGAAAGCAGGATGACGCCAGAGACCTTGTCCTCCGAGAGTTCTCGAAAGGCATCCTGCATGGCGTCGCCGATGTGCGTGTAATCGCCCGAAGGTTCGCCAGCGTCCTTGAACAAATCATCCCGCTCTCCGCCCGCTGAACTTTCCACCCCAGGGTCGGTTTCCTTTAAGATCCTAGTGGTGTCCGAAAAGGAATAGAGTTTGACTCGGTGCGATTTGGCCAGCTCCGTCTGAAGAGAGCGGGTGACTGTCTTGGCCGTGTCATAACGGCGTTTGCCAAGCATGGACGTCCGGACCAGCGGATTGTCTCGCGCATCGGGAAAGGACATGCTCATGGATTCGTCCACCAGAATCGGCACGACTGGTGTGCGTTGCTGCGTCTTTACCTGCGTGACTGCCGGTCGCGCGAGGGCGAATAACACAAGTGCGGCAACACCAATACGCAGCACTCGCAGCAGCCACTGTTTCCCTGAGCTTAAGCGACCGGCATTGTGTGCTTCACGGCCATAAACCAATGCATAAAAAACAGCCAGCGCGATCCCGATTACCACCAGAAGCGTGAGCAGACCTTCGGAGGTGAGGAACAGGCGAGTCATGCTCTTACCCCCCTTCTGCGTCCGAAGCGCATGGCCAGGAAGGATTCCACACAGAGCAGAAGAGCCAATCCTGACAGAATCCACGGCGCCAATTCAATAATCGAGTGGCGCTTGGCTGCGAATTCTTCGATCGGGATTTCCTTACCCAGCCACTGCCAACTGCTGCTGCCATAGGCTTCCCGAAATTCGCTCCTGCTCAGGCGTGTCAGGTCTCCTTCGCCGGAATTCTGATTGACCACGAAACGGTTGCGGGGAAGTGCCTCCGCTGCGCTGTCGATTTCGTAGAGTCCCTGCTGGCGTGTCCCTCCGAATCGAACCATCCACTCATCCGTTTCCGGATCGATCTTATCAGGAGTCAATCGCTCCTTTTGGCCATCAGGGTATCGAAGCAGCATATGCTGGGATGAGATAAAAACCGGCTGCTGAAACACGTCGCCTATGTTCAGGTTGACCGATGCATCCGGTGTTCCGGCCAGGTAACGCAGCAATTCCTGGACGAGCATCGGGAATTCCACGGTCGCTTGGATGGTGCTCCATTCCGTGCCGACAGAGGTATTCATCAGAAGCACCTTGCCTCTGCCAAACGGCCTTTCAATGACGGCCGGCGAATCATTCGAAAGCGTCAGGAGCGTGCGTGAAGACTTTGCAGGTTCGATCTGAAAGTACTTAAGAAACTTCGCGTCCTCGGCGACGTGGTCTGAGAAATCTGCAAGCGCCTGATGATCGGATGCCGCAAACTTTACGAAAGGTTTGTCTTTATCTGATGCCGACACCAACTTTGCGGGGAGAAGCCCGTCGCCGTCCTTGAAGAGGAGCTTGTTGTAGCTGTAAAGGTTCACGCGGCCGCCCATAAACATCCATAGAGAGCCGCCGCTTTCGACATACTTTTCAAGCTTGGCAACGACGCTGTCATTCAGATTGGCCATGTCCGCAAGGATGACCACCCCATAATCAGCGAGGTTCTCGTAGGAAACCCGGGTGGGATGAACGGTTGAGACGCCGAAGCGGGAGGCCTTGTTCATGCCGGGCCGTGTTGCCGGTGCAACAGCGCGCGCCAGCCAACTGCTTTCGTATGGCATGGACTGAACCGCAGTGGCGCCATTCTCACCCGGAGAGATAACAGGCGCCGATTCGTCAAGGATGAGAACCTTGACCGCTTCAGGGACTGTGCTCAGGTAGAGCCGTCGGTTGTCCACGCGATGTTCATCCCCCTCGACCGCGACCTCGATCAGATACTCACCGGGCTTGGCGAATTGGTGATTGAATTCGAGGGTCGTCTTTTCCCTTGAAGTGTCTACGGCCCGCACGCCTTTCTTGATACCGTCCACCAGGATATTGGCTCGAATCCTGGCGTCTTCCGGGGCCTTTCCCCAGGTTTCAATCACCGCGCGAAACTTCACCGGCATTCCCGTAGACATGACCCATTCATCAGGCCGAAGCTCGGTAACCATACAGTTGAATTCCGGCTTCCCTCCGACGTCCACGAGAAACAGGTCGCTCAATCCGGCGAGCATCGAGAGAGACTCCGATACCTTGGCAGCCTCACCGCCCGGTCGCTGCCAGGTGAATGTCTGAAAATCTGAAAAGAGGTAAAGCTCCGCACTTTCGGGTTTGTCTTTCTCGATTGTCTGCAATATCCACTGCAGCCCTTCCATGATTGATGATGCACCCGACTCGGGACGCAGCCGTTCAATCTTGGCCGATACCGTGAGGAAATCGGTCTCATTCACCGACACAACTTTGACCCCGTCGGAAACAGTAACAACAGAGACTCGAGTACCTTGAGTCAGTTCACGGACGACTCCAGAGGCCTTTTTCTGCATCAGGCCGAAGGCGGTGGTTATGCCTGCCGACTGCTGCATGCTGGCCGTGGCATCGAGCAGGAAATAGACGTCTCTGCTCTTCGAGCCCGCGACTGCCGCCCGCCGCACCAGCGGTCTTGCAAGAGAGCCGACCAGTAGAAATAACACCAACATTCGGATGAGCAGCAGAATGCGATCCTGCCGTTTCACCTTCTCCTGTTCCTTCTTCTTAAGGAGAAAGCGAATTGTCGGCAGTTCAATCTGCCGTTTTCGCCGCCGGAACAGCCACTCGATGATTGGCGGAATCAACACCGCAACCATCGCCGAGAGTATTACGAAGTTGGTGAAGAGGGATGTCATGGGCCGCAGAGAAGGAACTTGATTTTGGGGGCGGGGGCTTCGAAGGCAATGTAATTCGCCTTCCCAAGAAGGCAACGCTGTCTTTCTGAATAAGTTACGGATGAAGAGCTACCGGTTTCACTCTTCACTACACGTTTCAATCATGAAATACGGTGTGCGCTCTCTCCAGTCCGGCCATCGAACGGCTGTTCCGTTTGCCAGATCAAATTCGAAGAAGATCATCAGGTCCCAGTTGCGGGGTATCGCCTCGGCTGGAATGTTTCCTTCCCAGGCCTGCCGGCTGCAAGTGAGCTCGACAACTCCAAAGTGGAGGGCCTGGTTCGTGTTGCGATGAAAGCATCGGGCGTGGGAAACCGGCTCATTCGAACTGGCTTGGATTCGGATGGAAAGATCATGGCCAGCAGGTGCGATCGAAGGAACTGAGAATTCTACGGACAGCTCTGGGCGTTTTTCACTCTGGAGGACATCCGACACGCGTGTCACTGCCGGTTCGCATGACACTTGCCTCTCTCCTGAGACTGCCATGCTGCCAAGCCGCTCGATATCTTTATCGATGACAGCGAACCAGTCTCTCCAGTGACCGGTATGCCTGAATGACTCCCGGCCGAAAACCAGATTCGAATGGTAAGGCTCGGCGGACTCGACCAGCTTCTGCCATTCAGACCGAGCCGCTTGCAACAAGTTTAATGCCTCAACAAGTAGGCGTGGCTCACCGGTCTTTTGATGCAATGCATATTGAACGGTGGCTCTCAGCCGTGTGGCGTGATATCTGGCCAGATGGCTGATGATTTCTGAATCGACCTGCATGCCTTTGCTTTCAGCGTTGAATTTCCCTTCAGCCTCCATTGCAGAAAGAACCTTTTCCGTCTGCTCTGCAAGAGACTCGAGATAGGCGGCGATCTGATATGGCGTCCATTTGCCGCACAGTTTGCGGGTCAGCGCGTCCTCTACATATTCATCAACGCGATAAAACTGGGTGGGATCGCTGGGCTCAATGGTCGCATCTTCTTCAAGGGTTCTACCACCCCAGGTTTCCGGCCAGAATCCCCAGAGGCTGGCCGACCATTGAAAGACCGTGGTGACGAATGGCAGGATCTTGCCGGTGATCTGGTAAAGTTGAAGCGACCAGTCAGCGTAGCTGCCTAGTCGGTGTTTGAGCTCCCGCTTCCAGACCTCCTGCTCACATTTTGAGTTGTATCCAATTCGACCGAAGAGCAGATAGAACATCCAGTATCTGTCGTGCTCTGAATCGAATGGCTGCACAGTCCGGTTGTCGATTACACGCCATCCGCCTTCTTCCGTGAGCTGGCCTTTGTTTGTGAGAGGGGCCATGACCTCGAAACCGTCGCTGTCCTGGCATGCGATGGCGAATCTGCGCACCCAGTTCGGTTCTCCCCAGAGCAGGATGCGCTGAGTGCCGGCACTCCAGAGCCGATGAATCAATGGGAAGACCCTTGGCTTCTTTAATAAATCCCAAGTGCCGTAACGTCGATAGTGGGGCACATCGAACTTCTGGATGGCCGGCATGAGGTAAGGCATTCCAAGGTGCTCGCACCAGAATTTAGTTGAGACGACCGTTTCAGGAAGGAACTCCCGGGCCAATTCGATGGTTTCGTCTGCGAGTCCTTTCGCCCGGAGGTCGAGGCGTATTGGCCGGCCGCAATCCGCGATGACCTTGAACTGGTTCTCATAAAACTCACTTTGCTCATCTTCGGGAATTCCCGACTCGTAGTTCATGCGGAATTGGACGCCATCGATGTCCGGGCATTTCTCAAGCAAGTTCCTCAATCCGACCGTATTGAACTCAGCGAGGATGTCCGGTGTAAGTCCCTCCAGCATTGGCTTGCCGTAATTGCAGGCATGTTGCGACCAGATGCCCAGCGTGAAATGCAATCCGAATCCACGCGCCAGCCGGGAAATCTTCTGCAGCATCGCCAGGTGAGCCTCACGCTCAGCATCGGTGTAACGCAGGATCTTTACCTGTGGGAAGTCGGGCATCTCAAAGAGAAAAGGGTAGGGGGGAGTGAGGTGAGGTGTCTGGTGCCCGTAAGTCAGGCTCAGGTTGTTGTAGCGGTTGGCCATCAACCGCCTGAAGTAACCCTCCCAGAATGTTTCTGAAAAGAACCACTCTTTTTCCAGTTCCTTATTGCAGAGGAACAACTGCATACTCCGCCACGCAAGGTTGGGAGTTTCGATAGTGCTCGGCAACGTATTGAGAAAATCATCGTTTGAGGTCTCAAGGAGCCGCGCTGCCTCATAGATCGCGTAAGCGAGACCCGCAGCATCGGAACCGCACAGCAGGATGCCCTCATCCGTCGTCGCAATGACGAGCGACTCGGGTGAGTCAGGGCATTGAAGATTCAAGGTATCGAGCAGACGCCCGGCCGCGGGTGATTCGGAAGCAATACCAATAGTGATGCCAGGTGTCGCCGCTCCTTCCTGCGTCCTGTGCGTTGAGATGCCCTTCTGACTGAACATCGCTTCAAGGTAGCAGGCAGCCAATTCTGCCGGTAGCGGAAGTTCGTTATCTACGATCAGCTTCATCTGCTGGGTTGACCTGTTTTTTGGAAACGAAAATGTCTGCTCGGAATTTCATGATTACTCCCCGTGCAGGTGCGGGAACTGTTTGCGCGGTAGAGAAGGTTGGTTAAACGGCCCCTGCCGCCTTGCGCTTTCCTTTCCCCATAAATCTAAGGAAAGCACCTTGAGAAGCCCACTGCCTGCTCGAGGGGCATCATCGGATTGGATTGATAGACCTAACGGTGGCAGAGGTTGTACTGTGTCTCAAATCCTCACAGCCCAGCGAAATTTACCGGGTACGCCCGGGATAACGACCTGCTCTTTACCCACATTTTTCTTCAACCCCGAAGGCGGTTGTTTCTTACAGTCCAGGGTTGGGAGGCTTTGCGACCAACCCTGGGTTTTTTTAGGGAGCTGACTTCAACGCCGAAGGTGTTGTTTCCATAGACAAATGGCTGCAGCGCCAGAACATATGGACACAACCCCGTTGGGGTTGAAGATCTCCTCGCTTCCGTACCCAGGGTTGCTCGAAGACTCGCGAACCCTGGGCTGGAGGCAAGAACACCGTTGGTGTTCAAGAATCAGAAATGTGGGTAAAGGGCAAAGTCCAATGACCCAGAGTAGCTCGCAAAGCCTCCCAACCCTGGGCTGGAAGGCGCAACACCTTCGGTGTAAAAAATGTGGGTAAAGCTCAGGCATTGCCCCTGAAATCCGTAAAATCACATCCGTCTCGGCCTGCTACTCCCAGTTGCTGACCAACGAGCCTGAACTTAACGCGATCCGGGTCCAGGCATGCCGCAAGGTAGTCTGAGTTTCTGGAACTGCTCTGATCGGAGTAAATTGCCTTGAAAAACGATGTTCATCCTGTTTCCGTGCTCACGTTGCCAGGCGTCACGCTATGTCTGCTGGCCGTGTTCAGCTTTGTTCGGCCCTTGCTTACCATCGCAGAGGAGACTCCGATTCCCCCGGCCACCTGGCACTGGGAAAAAAATATCGTGCCGCTGGCACTGGTCATGTCCGGCCTCTGGGGCGAAACCTTTCAGGTCGATAAGGCGCTGGACAGGGCGGGAATGCGTCGGGGCTATGAGTTAAAAAATCTTTCGAGATTTACGGTCATCGTGCTCGCCAATGTTCCTGCCCTCCGAATTCCAAAGGTGGCGATGGAAGAACTCCGCGAATTCGTCAGCCAGGGCGGCGGCCTGGTGTTGCTGGGCGGATTGTCCGCCTACTGGAACGGCGGATACAGCGGGACGCTGCTCGAGGAAATGCTGCCGGCCTCGATTAAGGAATCCTACATCGACCATTTCCCTACCGCGGAGAAGGGCGCCAAGCTCACCCGGGCCAATCAGGCCGACTGGCCCATGGCTTTCGATTTTCAGTCTGGGCCGACCGCTTACTATTATCACAAACTGATCCCGAAGAGTGACGCCAAAACTCAGGTAAAGGTCGGGGAGCAACCGGCGCTGGTCAGCGGGCCGTTTGGCAAGGGCCGCGTAGTGGCCTGCGGCCTGACAGTCAATGGGAATCCGGAAGCTGACGTATTGCCGTTCTGGGACTGGCTGGACTGGCCGGTTCTGCTCGGACAGGCCATCGAATGGTCGGGAGGCGTGAGGCCGGTGGGAAAACCGAGAGCTGGTAACAGGAAAGACGGGCCAGCACCATTGACCCAGGACGAACTCGAATCGCTGGAGCTTGAACTGACAGAACTACCCGAAAACTTCGTCGCGCGAGCCATGGCCACCCCGGATGAAAGGGCTGCAATGGTGCTGCTCGATCTGGCCGCACCCGATGAGGGCGATGAGGCAAAGTGCGGGCTCGACGTCGTGCTGCCGTCGCTCCTGCCTTATGCCAGACCGGAGTGGGGTGAAAAGCTCATGACTCTGGCCAGGAATTTTAATCCGAATATCAAGACCCGGAACGCCGCGCTGACCCTGCTGGGCGCCTCCCGGGCTCCCCAGTCCTATGCCATTTTGTCGGACGCAATGAAGGACAAGCCCACCGAGCTGGCCGCCATGGATGGACTGGGTTTGTTGGGCAACGAAAAGGCTGTTCCGTCTTTGAAGAATCTATTCGAGGAAGCATTGGCAACCGCCAAAGTTCCGGACGGCCCCGACCGATGGAGGCCGATCGAGTACGCCAGAGCGTCCCAGCCAGCCGCCCACGCCGCCATCGCGCTCTACCGGTTGGGTGACCCGGATGGCGTGTCCCGATTGTGCTCATTTGCCGCGAACTTGAACCTCCACCGCCGGATTTTATGGAACGCCAGCAAGCGTTGGCCGAGAGACCCGGTCGGCCAGCAGATTCTGAAATCCATCATCGACCACGCCTACATGCAGCAGGACGCCTGGGACTTCCTTGGGGCCAGCGCCGGCCCCATTCCCGATTCACAGGGAAAAGCTTTCGTGGAGTACGCCGCATCGGCCAGCGACCCCGTCATCATCGAACTCCTGGCCGGCGCCATCGAGAAATCCATCGGCAAGCTACCCAAGGCCGAATGGCAGACTCTCACCAATGCAAATAGTGGAATCATCGCAAGAATGGCCAAGGCGGTATCGGGGCCAAGTGAGTGAACTTGAGGAATTGGGGGACCAAGCCCGAACCAGAATAGTGAGTGCATTGGAGCCGACTTTTGATGTCGCATTGAGCCCTGACCCCGGATGACAGAGAAAAGGGCTGCTTCAAGTGCGGGCATTTAACCCACCGAAGCTCAGTCTGTGAGCACTGAGGGGGCTCGCGAGAAACGGTTGATCGCAGTATCATCGTCCGAGTACTATTTGCCCATGCTCAACCACCATGAAAGAACGCGGCCCTGCCTTCATCGCCGCGGTGACGGAGAAACTGGCTTTACTCGAGAATATGACGGCGAGCAAGACAGGACGCGAACATGAGAATCGATCGGATAACCGTGCAGAACTTCAAGAAGTTCACGGAGCAGACCTTCGAACTGCACCCCCAATTCACGCTCCTCGTGGGCGAGAACGGGTCGGGTAAGACGAGCGTGCTGGACGCGTTGGCCGTGAGTCTGGGGGTGTGGCTCGTTGATGTCCCAGATACGGCGTTGATTAACAGTCGGCGCAATATCCTGCCGACGGAAATTCGGCTTGAAGGGTCCCGCGAGGGAGATCGATTTCAAGTCCGTGAATGCCGGCCGGTAGTGGTTCGAGCCGAAGGCCGAATCGGTGATCGCAGTGGGCTGGCTTGGGCACGACAGATTCGAGAAGGCGGGGTGCGAACGAGCAATGCCGAAGCCAAGGAGGCGCTGGCCTACATCAAGGACATCTACATCCGGGACAAGAACGGTGAGGCCGTTTTGTGTCCGGTAATGGCCTACTACGGAGCCGGCCGCGCTTGGCTGCCTTCGAACCAGCGGATTCCCGCTGGGGCCAGGTCCAACGGCCCCGCCCGCCGTTGGGCCGCCCTCTACGATTGCTTTAACGAACGCATCCGGTTTGCCGAACTGCAAAAGTGGTTCAGTCGCGAGACAACGGCGGCTGGCAACCGGGGCGGCCGAATGCGGCCAGGGTTCGAGGTCGTGCGGCGGGTCGTTCTCCGCTGTGTGCCGGATGCCGATGGGGTGTGGTTCGATCCCGACCGCGAGCAGATTGTGCTGTCCATCAAAGGCAATGCGCAACCATTCGACAACCTGAGCGCCGGTCAGCGCATGATGCTTGTGCTGGCTGCCGACATTGCCATCAAGGCGGTCACACAGAATGCGCATCTCTTGCCGGCAGACGAACTCGGCTCCGAAGATGAGCCGCTGCCCCGCTTGCTTCGCGAGACTCCGGGGGTGGTGCTGATTGATGAGTTGGACGTTCACTTGCACCCGCGCTGGCAAAGGCGGGTCGCCAGCGACCTGAAGCAGACCTTTCCCGGCATCCAGTTCGTTTGCACTTCACATTCTCCACAGGTGATTGGGGAGGTTCTGCCCGATGAGATTAGGTTGTTGGAAGATGAATTGGTAACAGTACCCCAAAGGTCGTTCGGCGTTGATTCCAGCCGTATCCTGGAGGAAGTTATGGAAGCGAAGTCCAGGAACGAAACCGTCGATACCCTATTGAGGAAGTTGTTCGGGCTGATTGACCAGGAAGACTTTTCCGCTGCCCGTAATCTGCTGCCCGAAGTTGAAGCGATGCTGGGACCGGACGACCCGGAGATTACGCGAGCGCGTACATTGATGGCCTTCCTGGAAGACACGCAATGAGGAATATTACAAAGGGCTTGGAACCAGCCAGCCTTACGCAGCACCGCAGCATGGGACACACGGACTACGACAACTACGCGGACAAGGATACTTTGCGGGAACATCTTGTATCCGAGCAACGAGGCCTCTGCTGCTATTGCCTTTCCCGGATTCGACCTGCGAGCAGCGCGATGAAAATCGCGCACTGGCATTCTCAGGACCGTTATCCCGCCGAACAGCTTGATTACTCCAACCTTCTTGGCGCCTGTATGGGCAACGAAGGACAGGCCCCAAAGCGGCAGCACTGTGATACCCGGCAGGGAAACAGAGACCTCTCCATGAATCCGGCGAATTCCGCGCATCAAGTCGAGAATCTGATTCGGTTCGAAGCTGGCGGGACCATTTTTTCGAATGATGAAACAATCAACGACGAAATCAACGACGTCTTAAACTTGAATGTCCCGTTCCTGAAAAACAACCGCAAGGCCGCCCTTGAGGCGTTCAAGGCGACGCTCGACAAACGTGGCGCTCTCCCGATGGAAAAGTTGAAGCGTTGGTTGCAACGCTGGAATGGGGAATCGCACACCAATAATCTTGAGCCATTTTGTCAGGTTGTCGTTTATTGGCTTCGCAAACGGCTGAACCGAACGTGAAACTATGAGAACCGCTTCCGACGTCTTGCGGAACGTGCTCACGGACTGGCTTCACAGACCCACCTACGTATTCGCGGGAAGCCCGGATCAATTGCCACGTACCCGACATCCCGAACGAAGTAGCGAGCCCGGAACGTCTTGCTTGGCCACCATGCGTCTAGCCGCGTAGGCCAGCCTTCCCGTATTCGTCGACGTTTTGGCCGGCGCCATCGAGAAATCCATCGGCAAGCTACCCAAGGCCGAATGGCAGACTCTCACCAATGCAAATAGTGGAATCATCGCAAGAATGGCCAAGGCGGTAATTCGTTCACCGGAATGAACCTGTAGTTGCCCATTGCTGTCTGAAGACTCAGTGAGTGGTGGAGTTCTGGAGTTCTGGGCGCCGTCAATTGCGGCGAGAGGCCGCCATTCAGCAGTATTCCAACACCCCACCACTCCGGCCCGCAGCGACGGAGACGGCCGAACCCGCCCCTGCTGGATAAAAATCCAGCGCTGTATTACTGATTTGATTGCTGCCAAAGGCAGCCGTAGGAGTGAGATTCCGCGCTCTTCGATTAACTTCGCGGCATTCGGCCATCCCACCAATGCTGCAAGCTCTCTCTCACAACATATCCGCCGGCGTTTCCATCGCAGCCTTTACAGCTCGCAGGAATTCGGCAGCGATGGCGCCATCCACCACACGATGATCCGCGGCGAGGATGAGGGTCATGACGTTTCGGATGTGTATGCCGCCGTTCATGGCGACCACCTTTTCGGCAATGCGACCGACGCCGAGGATACAACTCTCGCCTGGATTGATAATTGGGAACACTCGTTCCACTCCAAACATGCCGAGATTTGAAATGGTCATGCTGGCGTTGCCGTAGTCGTCTGGCGTGAGGCGTCTGGTGCGGGAACGCTCGATCAGTTCCGCGTTGCCGCTTGCAATCTGGTCGATGCTTCGTCTGTTGAGGCTCCGGAGGACGGGCACGAGGAGTCCATCTTCCACTGCGACCGCCAGGCCGATATCGACCTGGTCCCTGTAAATGAGCGCATCGCCACCCCAGGAAACATTCATGGCCGGCACTTTGGTGAAAGCCAGGGTGCAAGCGCGCATGAGAAAGTCGTTGAATGAAACCTTGAACCTGCCCTGAGCATTGAGATCTTTGCGCAAAATGATGGCCTGTGACATATCCACGTCCATATCCAGATAAAAATGCGGGACCGTGGACTTACTCTCGACCATTCGCTCGGCAATGATGCGCCGCATAGCCGTAAGCTTGACGGTGCGGCCGCCGGGCACTGAGGTTGGCTCTGCATGCTCGACGTCTTCTTTTGTGATTTTTCCGTTGGGCCCGGTGCCACTCAGGGTGAGCAGGTCAACACTTCGCTGGAAAGCGATCTTCTGCGCGACAGGAGTGACTTTAAGCGAACTGCGCTTGCTTTCGTACTCGAGGACATCCTGTTCAATGATGCGCCCACCAGGCCCCGACCCACTCAGACAGCGAAACGGAATCTCCAATTCTTCACACCGTTTGCGGGCCCGCGGTGAGATAAAGATTCGGCCATCCCGTGGCGGTGAGGCTGTAACTGCCGTCGGGACGGAGACCGGCCCACGCGCAGGTTTTGCCGCGGGTAGCGATTGAGATGCGGCAGAAATCTTCTTCTCTACGGTTACAGGCAGCGGGATTTCAGGAATGGCTTCGTCCGGCTCGCCGATAAAAGCGATGATTGAATTCACCGGCACGGATTCGCCCTCCTGGTAGAGAGCCTTGCGGATGGTCCCGGAGTAAAAGGATTCCACTTCCAATGTCGCCTTATCGGTTGTGATTTCCAGGAGCACATCCCCCTTTTCTATGGTGTCGCCTTCCTTCTTGTGCCACCGTTCTATCAGTGCCACTTCCACAGTCTGCCCGAGTTTGGGCATGATGACTTCTTTCATGGATGCAATTCTTTCGTCTCTGTTTGTTGCCCGCGTAGGGAGATAGATATTGCCCACTAATCAGGGCTCACGCCATCCGCTACGAGATCCTGGCGTGGTGTCTCAATGCCAATTTGGCCGACTTTTTTCAGGTGCCTTCCGCCAGGCGGGATGCGAGCTTTTCATCGAAACCGATTGCGCGAATCTTGGCGGCAGTGGTTTCGTGGTCGTAGGCGAGGCGGCGGTGGGTGACGGTCTTTCCATCCCAGAGGGCGTAACATGCCTTGTTGTTCCGATCTCTTGGCTGCCCGACGGCGCCTGCGTTGATGATGTAGACTTTATCGGGATCGAGGGTGTAACTTTCTGTATCTTGGGTAGGTACGAAAGATTCATACGTGCTGGAGATGATGGACGGCACATGCGAATGCCCACAGAAACAGACCCATTCGACCGTGCGCAAGAGGTCATCCACCTTTTCCTCGGTCCAAAAACGGGAGTACTGCTCTGGGAAGACGTAATCCATGATCGGATCTTTTGGGGAGCCGTGGACGTACATGACGTTTCCGTCTTCCACATTGGGCTCAAGATTGAAGAGGAATTCTTTCCGTCGTTCCGCCTGCACGGGGTCGGTCTCCTTTTCGAACAGCTCCCTGGTAAGCTCGATGGCTCTTTTGGCGGCGGGGCTGAATCCGACGGGCTGATTGACCAAGGCCCATTCGTGATTCCCACATAACACCCACTTGAAGTGCTCCATGGCAAGATCCAGACACTCAATCGGATTGGGTCCGTAACCAACGACATCGCCGAGGCAAAGGATTTCATCCACTTCCTGTTTCTCGATGTCTTCGAGAACGGTGGTAAGTGCCTCAAGATTTCCGTGAATATCTGAAACGATTGCTTGCATACTTACTGGGCTGGCGGTGAAAAGGTCGCATTATAAGGATGCCGCCGTGCGGTATCAAACCTAACTGGCTCCTTGCCTGTAAGGGAGGATCATGATGGCCGCGCCACCAGAAGCCGTGGACTGGGCAGAGCTCTCGGCAGAGCGAAAATAAGATTGATTTCCGGATGCCCGATGCCAAACGTAGCTACAGCCGATAGAGGTGCTTGGCAAGATTAAACGCTTTCTATACCCTCGAGAAGGCCAAAAATGGCTTTATTGTAATCGAGGGATTACACCTTCCCTCCCAAGGCTGTCGAGTTCCCGCTTAACCTTTCCTGCTGCTTCCATGACATCGGCACCGTAGTCGTTAGAGCTCTTGAAGTCCCCTTTGTTGTAAGCGGTCACGGCCTTGGAAAACGTATCGGCCATTTCCTGCAGATACTTGTGCAGCTTCTGCGCTTCCTCCGGTGGCCGCATCTGTTTGATCAGAGTCAAGTTTGCTGCCGCGATTCGGGAGGCGTAAGTGCCAACAGATCTCTCGCCCTGGTGAGCTTTGAGATTGAGCAGGAGAATCCCACTCACCTGCACCATGGTTTGCCCCACGTGAACCAATTCCTGGGTCATTTTTGAACCCTGGGTCTGGGCGTAAACGCCAAGGGGCAGAGCCAGGACGGCTGTGAGTCCGAAGACGATTGGTAGCGGTCGTATACTCACGAGTTTTCCTCCTTCTTAGAGACCTCTGAATCAAAGTCGATCATGATGACCTCATATTCGTTAAGCTCCGGTATGATGAGTTGCATCTTTCGAGTGGTGGCTTCCTTCTTGAATTGAAGGCCGCTTACCAGTGCCCTTGGGTTGGAGACAGTGGTCGGCTTCTTGAAATGGATGTAAAGGCTGACGTTACTCAAAGGGAAAACCTTATCAATTGGCCGGCTGAGATCTGCGCTCAAATTCACCAGATGGATAACCAGCCGCTTGGGCTGCTGATAGAGCGAGACTGAAACCGAGCCTTCAGATTCGATCTCCACCGGGATATTGCTCTGGGAGACCCACTCAACGGATTCCCTCAGGAGGAGCTGAATATCCCGGGAGCTTTGTGAGCCGAAAACAAGCTCCGGCTGCCATGGAAAAAAAACGACCCGGCCTTCACCGTAGCTGTGTGCGAGGATAGCGGGCTGAGGGTCTTTGCCCAGGCTCGGCGTCTCATGAAATGTGCCCAGCACCAGCGAAGTCTGATGTTTCCGGCAGGCGAGGTAAAGCTTCGTACTGGGCAGCGCTACTCCAGATGGAAGTGGAGCGGTGACCGGATGCGGGATGCGTCCAGAGAGAAACACTGAAGCCTGCGAATCCTTCCCTCTTGTTTCCACATAGTCCGCGCCGAAGACCTCTGCAAGGCCAAAGTTGTCCCGCTTCCTGCCATTCTCATCAAAGAGCGAGGTGCGCCCGGTAGCGATGAGGCCGCCTCCGGCTTTGACGAAATTGTCGATGACCTGGATAGTCCGATCGTCCATGAATCGCACGTCCGGAAGGCACAAGACGGCGTTATCAGAAAGCTGACGAGTGTAGTGTCCGGCGATTCCCAGATTGACCGGCATACCAACCCTCATGAGCGCGGCGTACATGGCTGATTCAGATGGCGGCGCGGCGGAGGGGGAATGCAGTTGATGTAATGCTGCCTGAACCGTCCTCTCCCGTGTGGAATGCCCGAGTCCACGGGTCTGAGGCAGGAGGAGAAATGTCTTGCGGGTATTGGCCCGATAATCGAACGCTCCCGGCGAACGCTTTACCAGACCAAAGATGCCCGCCACTCCGGGAAGGCTGCGATAATCTCTCAGTGGAAAGCCGGTCAAATCCGGGAAACAGCCGGCCGCGAGCGCCAGCGCCAGCTCGGATTTTAACTGCACGGTCGGCCGGGCTGCTGGATGTTCATGATGGACGGATTCGACACTATATGAAACTTCACGAATCACTGGACCGGAGAAGATAGAGGAGTAATGTGCCATTTCGCCAATCTGCCATGCATCGGTCCGTGGCGCCGGCTTCGAAAGCCATAGTCCATCACACACCCGTTCGGAGCTGTACGTCGGAGGGAAATCGTCCATCAGTAGAGCGCATTCAGGCTGATAGCGCGTGATCTGGCTCTTCACTTCCGCCATAAGTTTAGCCGTCTCGGCATCCAACCAGTTCAGATAGACGAGCGTCGCCTTGTCATTAACGTCATCAAGTGACTGCGGCACCTCAATCTCGGATTCATGAGAAAACTTACTCAGGCAGGTCGCACAGACACAATGCGGAAGGCGAAGCCCTCTGACGAGGCAGCCAGCCGGGTGATACGTTGAGCATATTTCGCCAATCGCCCGGATGAGAAAATCACGGTAAGTGCCCATCAGGCACGCGCTGAAAACCGGCGGATCGCCGAATTCCGCGTGGGTCCCGTCTGGCAGTTTCACCGCCCCCTCAGGCGCCAGCGGGTGTTGTTTGTGGATGCCGAGCGCATCGATCTGGAGCACCAGTGAAATTTCGTGTGTATCGCAAGCCACCTGTGCGATCTTTATCAGGTCACGCTCCTCAAGCCCCTCTGCGTGCGGCGCTATTCGGCTTGGAAAAAATGCCGTGCCCTGTGCACTGATTGCGTGGATGCGAAACACGTTGGCGTTGCATGCCGCGGCCTTTGCGACCAACTGCTCGATATCAAACTCAGCGGTCGCCAGCTTAAATTGATTCAGGTCGAAGGTGCAGGCTCGTGGCACTCTCAGCCAGGGTAGTACTCTCCGCTTTCCCATGAAATTCAGTGACCTCCGCTTATGCAGATTCTCGTGACCTCAAAGGCTGGGACTATATCAGAAACTCTTTTGGAGGTAATCCGAGACTCCAGGAGTTGGCACCCCTGATTCTGGGGGGATAAGCTCGACCCGTTCACCCCCCATTTCATTCGGAGCGGCCAAGCTGCGGGACGCGGTCTACCCGGCCCAGCGGAAGGATGTTTGGGGTCACAA
>JAQBXN010000026.1 GCA_027625095.1 Planctomycetota bacterium
TGGAATGATAAGCGGTCGCGTCAATGAGAGGGGTGAGGCAGGAATCAACTTCTCGATGAGAGATTCGAGCGGAAACATTCATCCTGTTAATGCGGTACATGTGGGAACCGCGTGAGCGATCAGTAATTGTTGCCGCCGCAGGTGGAACACCTCTGGTGGGTACCAAAATGTTCGATGGTCAGGAATTGTGTATTCAGTTCGTGGAGAACGGTGAAGTAAGAGTTTCAGAATTGAAACCGGTAGAATAACTGATTTTCGGGGCGGAGCCCCTTGCTGGGCAATCCCGATCAATCACCCAATGCGTGCACGGTGTTGTGGATCACTCGCTCCACAGATTTGCCATCCTTGCCCTTCACTTTGCACTTTATCTCCATGCACCAGGTGGTTTCGATTTTTGGGATTTCCAGCGATACCGTTCGGCCGTCTTCGCTAACATTGGCGTTGGCTACCTCCAGATTCTTTTCGTTGTAGTGGCGGGAGCCGTATCCTGACGTGCGCTTCAGGCCCCAGATTTTTACAGCGTAGTTGCTCGCGTTCGTAGCAAACTCGGCATCGATCTCATCGCTGAAGGTGATAGACATGCCGGTTTTCTTTGCGCTAAGAGCGATTGGCAGGTATGCGGGTTTACCGGTGTAGCGCAGCCGATAGAAGCCTCCCGGCTGATTGACGCTTGCGGCCCAGGCAAACATACCGGCCAAGTAGAGTTGATGGTCTTTGGGATGGAAACGACCGCGCATCACTCCAGTCGGAAAATTTGGAATAGGGAACGCGCACATGCCGCCCTGCATGAGGCCGTTGACCTTTTCGTGAGGAACGATGAAGACTTTGCCATAACCGTATGAGAGATTGAGCAGCTTCCTGTTAAGAGGGCCCCATTGTTCGCTTTCGGTCCAAAGGAGTTCGGCCGGCGAGCGATCAAAACTGTTCGTAATCCATACCAGTGGCGGTTCCATGGCTTCATCTGAAGAGTCGGTAACGTCGTGGTAGCCAAACATATTGCCGTAGAACTTGTCGCCGGGAACCACCCAGTTGATGCGGTTCTTGGGATTCCAGTGCCCCTCCTGGTCGGTCACGATAAACGAGCCGTCGGGGTTAACACAGACGCCATTCGCCGCCCGAAAACCCTTAGCCAGAATGTCCGTCTTCAGGCCGTCCTTACTGATGCGCAACAAGGTACCGTGGTGGGGTACGAGCGCGGTCATCGCGTGCCGGGCGGATTTGGCGTAATAGAAATTGCCGTCTTTGTCCGTCTGCAGGCCCATAGCGAATTCGTGAAAGTGTTCCGTTACCTGGTGGTCATTGTTGAAGCTCTCAATGTAATCAATTTCGCCATCGCCGTTGAGGTCATGAATGATGGCAAGCTGGTCTCGGCAGGTGACGTAGATTTTGCCATCGACGATCTTGACCCCGAGAGGTTGAAAGAGCCCGGAGGCTATACGCCGCCATCGCAGGGACTGCGTCTTACCGGCTTCTGCTCCGGTCTGTTTCTCCAATCCGCTCACCAGCCAGATACTGCCATCCCAGGCAGAGATGACGGCACGGTCTGCATCCATGAAATCAAAGCCCGACAATCGCGCCCGGCAGAACCACGGATTCTGCACAGGGTAGGTCAGCACATCGACGGCAAAAGGTCCGTCATCATTTCCCAGTTTAGCCTCCGTAATGACCTCTCCGTCCCAGCGTTTGGGGCCGCCCTTTGTGAAGCGCAACAAATCCTGCGCGGGGTTGTTCATCGATGTTTCGGCCAGCATCGTCTCGGTCTGTTCGGGCTTGTCCGTCCGGCCGATCCAGAGTGTCCACTTAATCGGCTTCTCGCCGGCCGGGATCTTCAATCGCAGGTCACTCTTATCTTTGAGCCACTCGAAACCGACATGGTCGCCCGCTGTGCCGGCTACCAGCGCAACCTCTGTATTGACCGGTTCGGTGGCCGGCTTGCCCCAGTTGATCTTGCCGTCATGCCCTTTATCGGTGAGGTCTTTTGCCGGGCCTTTGACTCCGTCGAACTTCCATTGGGCGACCATGTGTTCGTCATTCAAGATGTCGGTGACTTCCTTCATTTCTTTGTCACTAAATGCCTTTGAGTAGAATCTTACCTCTGGCATTTCGCCGTCGAAGTATGTCTGGCCGAGGGGGAAATTTGTAGCAGTGAGGCCGATACGTACCACCTCAGTCGGCTGAGGCTTGCTGGGCTTGAGGCGTCCGGAGCCGTCCAGATTGCCATCTACGTAAAATTGGACGCTGCCGGTCTGGTGTTCCCAGGTCATGGCGACTTCGTGCTCCTTGCCATCTGCTACATTTGTCTTACCAGTGGCCGCCCCGACCCAGCCGATGTCCAGGGTCAGCCGGCCGCCTCGAATGAACCATGCCTTGCCATCTGCGCGCCATTGATCGCCGGGATCTGTTCGGCAGAAGATTGAACCGCCTTTGCGGGTCTTGATTTTGGCGTAGATGGTGTAATCGCCGCTGGTCATTTCGAAGTCTTTGGATTTTTCGACCTTGATATAGGTAGCACCGTTGAAGCCGGGCCAATCCGGTTTCGGCTCTTCTTTCTCGGGTTCGGTCGGTTTAAGATTGGGGCCAAACACGATTTTGCCTTCCGATTTCCGGGTTAGCACAATCGAATCTGCGGCACCGGGATGCCGGGCGACTTGCATGACCATGTCTTTCTTGCGAGGGCCGATGTTAAAAGTTCGGGTGTAAACAGGGCCGGCTTTGGTCTCCTCAAGACCGGCCAGTTCCATCACGGTTGCCTCGCCAACGGTGTAATTGATGACGATTTTTTGTCCGTGCATATACAGGCCCTTGTAATGGGCCCAATAGCGCGGCAACGGGCCGTAGGGTTTGTCGTCGCGGCCGCGGATGCGTGGATCTTCCCAACTGCCCGTTTCAGGATGCGCCCAGCCGGGGCCGACCGGATTGACGAAATCTGGGGTGCCACCGACTCGAGGATGGATGGCATGCCGGCCATCGAAGTTTATGCCCCGCCAATCGATGAACTCTCCGCTCCATCCCGCGGCCATTCGAAGCGTGTCATGATCAAACGTTTGGAACTGTTTGCCTCTCGATATGCCACCCGGGCCGGGATCAAGTCGCACGGCGATCGATTTGTAAGTGATGTTCGAGCCATCCCGATTACTGATTTCCCAAGTTCCCATCAGATGCGGGCCATAGTCCATCTCCACCCAGGGTTTCACTCGACTGGGGGCCGGGCCGCGGGATTTTCCGGTTGGCAGGGCCGCCAGATACGGGTCATCAACATTGGCGTACTGCGAGGTATTGTGCGTCTTCAAGTAAGCCTCGCGAATGTAGTGGACGACGTCATACTTTTCTTGAGGCACCATCCAGGGCTGCGGCTGCATCATCCCGAATCCGTGAGTGAGGGTCTGATACATGGTGAATGGATCTCCGCCGTGTTTGAACCTGTCTTTCGAAAATTTCAGAGAGGTCGGTAGAAAGCCGGGCTGATCGTGGGTGCCGTGGCAATTCACACAGACTCGGCTGTAGATTTCTTCTCCTCGCTTCAGGGCTTCGTCATCGAAGCTGCGGATCATTCCAGCATGATCGATGTCCTTTTCATATTCAGGAAGTTTTGCAGTGTAGAGCGATGCATCCGGCTTGAGCGCGTCCGCGTGCGTCGGGCCTGCATCCGCAATCTCGATCAGATAATTCACCAGATCGAGAAACTGCTGACGACTTGCCAACTGGTCGACCAGGCCCTCAGGCATGATTGAAGGCCCGCCGCCCTTGCGTGCCTGGATGTCTTTCTTTGCAATTGTGACGACTTTTCCGTTTTGCGAGGCATCTCGAAGGAGGATGCTGTCGCCCTTTTCATCTTCAATAAAACCAGTGTAGGTCTCCTCAGCCTTAGTCAGGATGCTGACGGTTTCGAAGCCCTCACGGATAGTCTTGGAAGGACGCAAGACTGAATCTACCAGGTGCTCATCTGTTACCTTTCCAATGCGCGCGAGATTGGGGCCGAGCTGGCGCCCTTGATCAGAGTTTGTATGGCAGGTGATACATGCGGCCCCCGGCTGGTAGAAGACAATGGCGCCGCGGCGAGCGTCCCCTTTTTCTTTAGCCTCGACCGCAAGGGTGGCCGAGGATTCTTTGAGGAGCTGCTGAAGGAGCCCGACATGGGAGGCCGACTCTGCGCTGAGGGACGCAATAAGGAGGAGGTATGGCATAAGAATTCGGATTAAAAGGTGTTGGAAATTCGATAGCCGGATAATAAACGAAGTTCATCTTGATTCGCCGCCTGCAATTCGGTTGCTCCACCCCATGGGAATTTGTGACTGATGGCTATCAGATTACTGGAACAGGATGCCACCTGTGAGAAACCATGCCTGCTTTATAGTTTGAAGTTGCAGTATTGAGTATAGAATCTCGCACCCCGCATGAATTTTCTTCACCTGAAACCAAGTGAATTATGGAATATTTCATCCCGGCTTTTATGGGAATAGGTCTGAGCGCGGCCTGCGGTTTTCGGGTTTTCGTCCCGCCGTTTGTCATGAGCGTTGCCTCGCATCTTGGTTACGAAGCGTTCCAGTTCGAAGGGAATTTTGAATGGCTCGGCACCTGGCCGGCGACCGTCGCTCTCGGAATTGCGGTAGGTGTGGAAGTCGCCGGATACTACATTCCCTGGGTGGATAATTTTCTCGATACTATTACCACCCCGCTGGCCGTCATCGCTGGAACAATGGCGACGGGAGCGATGCTTGGAGATGTCGACCCGGCGATAAGGTGGGGCCTCGCACTCATTGCCGGTGGCGGTTCTGCCGCGGTTATTCAGACCGGCACGGGGATCGCCAGGGCCGCATCCACGGCGACGACAGGTGGGCTTTGTAATCCTGTCGTCTCGACTGTCGAGGCTGGTGGTTCAATCTTTCTGTCAATCATGGCCATAGCTCTACCCGTCGTGGCCATTGCCGTCGTGCTTGCTGTTGTGATCTGGTGCGGCAAAAAAGTGGTTGGCTGCTTCTGGAAAAAAACTGTACCTGCCGACTGAAATAGTCGGAGCTTCATCTCATAACCATCAAGAAAAAAGAATGGATTCTGCAAAGTTAGCCACACAACTCATCGTCGAGGGATATACCGTGATTCCCGATGCTGTTCAGGGAGAAGAACTCGAAAAAATGTCGGATGCTTTTGAGCGACGGGCGGCCGAACTCAAGAAGCGATGGATGGGTTGGGACGAAATCGCCTGCGTGCCTGAGTTGATGGCTTACATCGGCCATCCGCGGGTTATGGCGGTGATTGACGCCTTCTATGACCACTTCGGGCAGACTGCAGCGTTCGCCTGCTGCAGTGGGATTCGAGATGTGTACGACCCGGAAAAACCTCCCGGCGATTTTGATCCAACGGATCTCGAGAACGGCCCGATCGGCTGGCATGACGATGTGACAGGAATGAAAAATCCCAGTCCCCGGTTTCTCCAGACGACAGTCACTACCCTGATTTATCTTGACGATACTTTCGTGGACAACGGCGCCTACTGTACTTCGGTCGGTAGCCACCACCTGGTCTGCAGAGAAAAAGATGGCGGGCCTGTTCTTGCCTCCCGAACCAAAGCGATAGAACACTGCGAGCTCAGACCATTGCCGGTAAAGGCTGGCAGTGTCATCGCACACCGCGCTCATAGTTGGCATGGGGTTGTTCCGCCCAGACAGCGACGTCGCGTGATGTTGCAGTGTTTCGCCGGACGCGAGGTTTACGATATACAAAATGGCCACACCCAGGTGTCGGATGAGGTCGTAAAGTTGGTTCCGGAACCTCAGCGAAAGTATCTGTGCTGGTATTCGAAGTGAGGATTTCGGATTTCCGTATTGGTTTTAGTCTCGGCGCTTCATCTCTGGTAGCTTCAACGAGCTCATGGGCAAGATAGTTTCATTTTATCTTACGCTTGCGTTCACTTTCTCTAACACTGCATCTGCTGAATTGGCCGATCGGCTACTGCCTTTGCTTGACCAGGTGAGCATGATTGACGCGCCTGGCGTACCCGGCTCGGTCTGCGTGTTTGGCGAGAATGCCTTTCCTGTCGTGAGTGCGAAGAGTGGTGGGCATCGTGTAGCCGTCATTGCTGTTTCCGAGATGAAGAGAGGGCGGCTCGCGGCATTCGGGCATACGGATTATCTGTCACCGAAAACTCTTGAGAAGGCCGATACTGGAAAGTTGCTGCTGAACATCATTCGCTGGTTGGCCGGAGAAAATGCAGGCGACAAGGCGATAGGCATCTTAGGCAATCCAGAGGTTGTAAAATGGTTTAAGAGCAAAGATGTGAAGGCTGAGCTTGTACCGGCAGACTGGGTGAATCATCTCAGCAGCTTTAGTGTTCTTTGTTCTGGACAGAGGGATTTCAGCAAACCTGAGCAGGAAGCGATTATCGAATCTGTCGAAGCAGGTGGCGGCTTTGCCATGACCACCACCGGCTGGGGCTGGTTGCAGGTGCACCCTGGACGGAATCTCCGAACGGATCACGACGGCAACAGAATTCTCGGCAGGGCCGGTCTTGCTTTTTCCGGCAGTTTCACGCAGCGCACGGCGCCTCAGGGATTCGAGACGAGTAGTCAGCCATCAAAATACCTCCATGCTGCCGCTGCTCTGGATGCTCTGCTTGCCGGTGAACCGGCAGCGGCCGATCTGCCACAGATCTCAGCCACGGCATTAGCTGCCGGCCGAGTGGTACCGATGAGCGATAAATTTGTCCGTCCGAAACTGGAACAATTGATGACGTCGGAGACGAGCATTATCCCGACAGAAAAACAGCCGCTTACGCTGGCCAGGCATCCCCGGGATCGGCTGGCTCTCTCCTTGCGACTGCAACAGTTGAGCGCTCTGCGACCTCAGGATGTGAAAGCGCACGCGGCCGCGGATTCCTTTCCGGGCAAAGTACCTTCTGAGGCGAGACGCGTGCGGCGCTCTCTGGAAATAGATCTATCTATCCCTGATTGGCACAGCACAGGGCTTTACGCCGCGCCGGGTGATTTGATCGAATTTGAGAAGGATACAAAGGCCCACCTGCAGGTACGCATCGGGTGCCACCAGGATCTGTTGTGGGATAAACCCGACTGGAGACGGGTACCGGAAATCACAACGACGGCAGCCTTTTCAAGACCGACGATCGAGGTCGCTTCGGCATTCGGCGGACTGATTTACATTCATGTTCAAAGGGCCATGGAGGGCAAAGCGCCGATTAAGATTAGTGGAGCTGTCGAAGCCCCTTTTTTCGTGCTCGGCAAAACAACGAACGCAGAGTGGATCAAGACGATTCGTGATCATCAAGCGCCGTGGGCTGAACTGGCCTGCGACAGCATCATCTACTCCGTGCCGTCTTCTTCGATTCGCACGCTCGAGGATCCGGAAGCTCTCATGAAAACGTGGGAAGAGGTCATGGCCGCGGTCGCCGATCTGGCGACTATTCCTCGGGAAAGAAAGCGTCCTGAACGATTCGTTCTGGACGTTCAAATCAGTGCTGGTTACATGCATTCGGGTTATCCCATCATGGCGCATCTGGACGCAGTCTACAGCATGGATCGAGTGAAACTGCTGGCCGGGCTTTGGGGGAATTTTCACGAGATAGGCCACAACCATCAAAGTCCGTTATGGACTTTCGATGGGACGACCGAAGTTACCTGCAACCTGTTCACGCTTTACGTCTATGAAAAGATCTGTGGGATCACACCAGACAAAAACGAACGGACAAACCCGCTGCAGGTTCAGGCCCAGACAACGAAGTATTTCGCGGATGGTGCAAAGTTCGACCGGTGGAAGCAGCAGCCCTTCACCGCGCTGATGATGTACGTGCAACTTCAGCAGGCGTTCGGCTGGGAAACATTCAAAAAAATCTTTCAGGAATACCGCACGCTCAAGGAAGATGAGCGCCCGAGGACGGATGACGAAGAACGAGATCAATGGATGGTTAGGTTTTCGAGAACCACGGGCAAGAACCTGGGCCCATTTTTTCAGGCCTGGAACGTACCGACTTCAAAGGCGGCCAGGGAATCGATTAAGGAACTGCCAGCCTGGATGCCCGAAGGTTTTCCGCCAGGGGAGTGATGTGAACTTACTTGGAAGTCTGTCCTGGTATTGCGGACAAATGAAAGCGACGACAAGTTGGCGCTTTCCAATGAGCTCTGCAAGCCCTCAACAGTTGAGTGGGAGAATTGTCGTGCGGTTCTCTGAAATTGGAGTGCGGTAACTTGTCGCCGCTTGTATTTGGGAGCTTTTCATTAAGGAATGTGTCTGCAACAAAGGAATGCTGAAGGGCCGGAGAGCCCAATCAAGACGCGCCCTGGTCACGGTCAATTTTGCCTGCCTTCAGTCGTATGCATAAACATCCACCTCAGCCCCTTCCGGATAACCTTCTTTCTCTTCATCAACGATCAGAAATCCATCCGCTCGCGTGGTTGAAGTAAGGATGCTGGCGCCGCTGACCCTGAGTTTGCTGATGGTGAAATCGGGCTGTATCTGAACGCGGACGAATTCCGTTCTGCCGATGCTGGAGACGATCTTCTGGTCAAGTTTGCCACGGACTTTCCGGTAGGCGAAACCAACATCCTGACCAAGCCGGCGGCGAATGATGGAACCGAGAAAGGCATCTCCGGTAACAAATGCAGCGACTGGACTCCCGGGCAGAAGGCAGACGATCTGTTCGCCGATTCGGCCCATTCCGAAGGGGCTGCCCGGTTTCATGGAAACCCCGTGGATATCCAATTTGCCAAGCTCATGGACGACCTGTGGTGCGTAGTCTTCTTCACCCACGGAAGTACCGCCGGAGAGGACAATGATGTCTTCTTCCGAACTCTGGATAGCAGCTTTGATCGTTTCGTAATCGTCTCCCTGGATTCCTTTGAAAGTCGGCAAGCCGCCGTAGAGTTCTACGAGTGCCTGCAAAAGGTAGGAATTACTGTCAACAATACGAGTGTCGGCGGCTTCTGAATCCGGCTCAACCAGCTCGTTTCCGGTAGGAATGATGGCGACAGTGGGGGACTTCACGACCTTTACCTTCGCCTGATGCACTGAGGCGAGCACGCCAAGATCCTGTGGGCGGAGTCGTCGGCCCCTCTCTAACACGACATCACCGATACCTATATCTTCGCCAGTTCGCATTATGTTTTTTCCTGGTGCGACCTGGAGAGTAAAACGAATTTGTTTGCCTTCGTGCTGGGTATATTCGGCCATCATCACTGCGTTGGCGCCGGACGGAATTTCGCCACCGGTCATGATCTTCACCACCTCATTTCTGCCCATCTTGCCATCGAATGGCTGCCCTGGTAGTGCCTCTCCGATGAGATTGAAATAGAGGGGTGAATAATCTGTTGCGCCCGACGTTTCTTCGGCGTGGCAGGCATAACCATCCATCGCGGAGCGGTTGAAATAGGGCACGTTGACGGAGGAGACGACATCTTCGGCCAGTACGCGATGGTTGGCGCTGCGGACTGAAACCGCTTCGGATGGGCCGGGTAAGACGGACTGTTGGATAAACTCTCGCACCTCCCGGAAAGATTTGCGAGAGATGAAACCAGTCATACGGACATCATGTTGTGGTGTGGTGGACATCAGTCGCCGTCTGTCAAGATATCCGTGGCGGTCTCTGGATCGTCCGGATCAGTGTTGCTGAATGGGTTTTCCTGGACCAACAGCATACCCTCCGTACCCATTTCCACAGCCAGCGTGGGTGAAGTATCAATGTTTACGTGATGCTTGTGGAAATCGCGTTCCGGGAAGAGATCGACCAGATATTTTTCCAGTGTCACGTTCGTTGGGCCGAACTTGTCGTGATACATGTAGTATTCGAGTTCGTAGCCCATCTCACCGGCATTCTGATAACGCTTTTCCGGTTTCCGCTGTAGTGCTTTTTCAAGGATTCGCTCCAGATCCGGGGGCACTTCCGGATTGAATTGCCGGACGGGTGGGACCTTGGCGCGGCCAACGTTTCGAAGTGTGATCATTGTGTTGTCATCTTCAAAAATAGATCTTCCAGTCAGGAGCTGGTAGAAAACGACTCCCAGAGAAAAAATATCAGAACGCCGGTCTGTCTCCTTGTATTCCGACTGTTCCGGCGACATGTATTGCGCCTTGCCCATGAGAATCTCGCCCTCACGGCTGGCTAGGACGTGCGCCGCCTTGGCGATACCAAAATCACCGAGTTTCACCACGCCGAGGCGGGTGATCATGATGTTCCTGGGGCTGATGTCGCGGTGGACTACGCCGAGAAGTTTTCCCGCTTTGTCTGTCTTTGAATGTGCATACTCAAGCCCGCGGCAGATTCGGCTGATGATGAAAGCGCACAGTTCAACCGGGAGCGATTTTTTCTGCTCTTCGTGCCGCATCATGAATTCGTATAGGTCTACACCGTCGATGAGCTCCATCACGATGTAGAGGCTGTTTCCGGTCTGGCCGAGTTGATAAACCTGGATGATGTTCTCGTGTACCAGGTTGGCGACGAGCTTGGCTTCGCCGATAAACATGTCCACGAACTCACGATTCGCCATCAGGTCGTGGATGATCGTCTTGATCGCGACATGTTTAGTGAAGCCCTCGGCGCCGAATTGAGTGCCTTCCCAGACCGCACCCATGCCGCCCTCTGCGATTTTTTGGTCCAGTTGATATTCGATATTTCCGGAGATGATGCTGGACATAAGTGCTTAGTTGTACGGGGTAACTGTTTTTGAAGTCAAGAAATTATAGTCACGACTCATGCAGGGTCAAAGACCAGAGATGTAGAGCTGGCTGGTGTATTTGCCTGTAAGGGTCGTTGAACGGGATCTGTGCCGGGATAGCATCGTGAGGTGTTCAGAGGAAACCGGTTCCAATCACCTTCACAGTCTCATTCTTAATATCCATCCATTGTCCTGGTTTACCATCTATTGGAACTTTCCAAATTTTTTTGTTGGGGCCAAATGCCGCGGTAGAGTGAGAGGGTGATTCCGGTTGCGGCCAACGGGTCGCTCCTGGCTATGCACAAACTGAGCAACGAACATCGCTGTTATGAGTGAACGCTTTTTCATTTCTACCCGGTTCAGGATTCTTTTCCTTGCGGTTGTTGCGATTGCCATCCCGGGGATCATTCTGGCGGGGTTTGGATTCAAGCTGACGAGTGAGCAGCGCGAGGGTACAGAGGCGCTGGTCGGGCGCTTTTATCAAACTACCGCAGACACAGTGATGGGCCGCGTTCTTGATAAGGTGGACGAGCAGGAGAATCAGGTGCTGAAGTGGCTTGAGGATCGGCCGCTCGGCAAGTGGCCTCTGCAGATCGAGAAACTGGCCAGGACAACCCCGCTGGCCGAACAGTTTTTTGTGCTCAGTCCGTCGTTTGAAGTTGTCTATCCGCCTACCCGCGAAACGGTGCTTCCTGAGCCCATCAAGTGGCGTTCGGGTTCGGGAGGACATGGCGCAGAAACACTGCTGAAATCCGGTAATCAGTTGGAATTTGTCAGCGGCGATCTTGCGGCCGCGGCGAAGAAATATCGTACTTGCGCGGATGGTCCGCACACCGCTTTGTTTCGTTCAGAAGGGTTGATCTCCCTCGGCGCTTGCCTCAAAAAACTGGGGGCTTTTGAGGAGGCGATCGAAGCTTACAACAGGGTGGCCACAGAATTCGAACCGCAGGATGTCCCTGTTTCTCACCGGCTCTTGGCGCCGTTCCAGGTTGGAAAAATTCAGGAAGAACTTGGAAACAAAGAATCCGCGGCCGAAACGTATCTGACGCTCTACCGCCAACTGGCCAGCAAACCATCATCTCCAGAGGGTTCAGACACTCTGGAGTTTTTTCTGGCCAGCGCTCGCGAGAGGCTCAAGGAACTGGCGCAAAATGAATCGATGGGTGAAGCCATCGGCGGGCAATTAAAAGAATTGAAGAACCTGGAGACACGCCGCAATGGCTGGCGGGAGTTTCGCCTGGAGATTGATCGATGGATTACCGAGCGTATCAAGTGGGAACTGGCGGACCGAACCACCACCAGCGGAAAATTCAGCTACGTCTTCAAGATGCTTGATTCGCAGCCGTTTCTTGTCGCCTTCACCCAGGCTGGGGGCGACGTCGGAAAGGGCAACATATTCGGATTCAAACTCGATCTCGGCTACGTGAAGAATCGCATCCTTCTGCCCGAAGTCATCGACATCAAAGTAGGCAAGGGGACGGTTATCACCTTCGTGAACAGAGAGAGTGTGCCGGTGTTGCCAGTACAGATGTCCAAAGGCAGTGATGTTAAATTTGCGCTGATACAGGAGTTTCCGCGGATATTCGATTTCTGGCGGCTGGGTATCCTGGACCAGGAGAATGAAGAGCTGCTTGTCGTCTCACGGAATCAGAATCTGTTGATGACCGGAGTTCTGGCGCTTTCTATCGCGGTAATGATCGGTGGGCTGTACCTCACGCTGCGTTACATCAATCGCGAGCTTGAGCTTTCCAGGCTCAAATCTGATTTCGTTTCAAATGTCTCGCACGAACTAAAAACACCTCTGACTCTTATTCGCATGTTTGGTGAAACGCTGTCCCTCGGCCGAGTGAAGAGTGAGGAGAAGGCGATGGAGTATTACCAGATAATTACTCGTGAGAGCGAACGCCTTACCAAGCTGATCGACAACGTCCTCGACTTCTCAAGCATCGAGTCCGGCAGCAAAGAGTATGATTTTCAAATACAGGATCTCGGCGAAATTGTTCAGACGACGTTTGAGTCCTATCGAGAGAACCTCGAAAGTCAGGGCTTTGCCTGCGAGCTGGCCATTGAAGAAGGCGTCGATTTCGCTGCAAAAGTAGATCGTGATTCCATCGAGCAGGCACTTATCAATCTCTTTACCAACGCCCGTAAATATTCAAAGGATGAAAAAGAGATTCATGTTTCGGTGTCAACGGACGGTGAAGAAATCCGCATTGCAGTGCGGGATAAAGGGCTCGGAATTACTGAATCAGATCAGCAGCAAATCTTTGACAAATTTTTCAGGGTCCAAGATGACTATGTTCGCTCGATCCGCGGAAGTGGCCTTGGCCTGGCAATTACCAACCACACCATCGAATCTCATGCCGGCCGGATTGAATTGAAGAGCGCGCTTGGAAAGGGCAGCACGTTTACGCTGGTGCTGCCCGCTTTTGAGAAGGAAAAAGATTCGAAATTTCGGATCTCCTCTAGGACGACCGAAGCCGACCGTAAAGCAGGAACCTTGAATACCGAAGGGCAGGAGGTGCAGGATCAGGAATTATCCCCGGAGCTGAGTGATGCACCTCACCCCGCCATTCTTTCACCAGATTGAAAAGGAACATTAATCATGGCCAGCAGAGTTCTCGTCGTTGAAGATGACGCCAGCATGTTGATGGGTCTCAAAGACAACCTCGAATACGAACACTATGAAGTCACAACCGCAACCAATGGAGTGAGTGGGCTGAAACTGGCTCAGGAGAATTCATACGACCTGATCATCC
Organism: Planctomycetota bacterium; assembly: GCA_027625095.1. GTDB lineage: Bacteria > Planctomycetota > PUPC01 > JACPCR01 > JACPCR01 > JAQBXN01. The sequence goes on from JAQBXN010000026.1 coordinate 13,418, forward strand.
TGGATGTGATGTTGCCGCAGATGGATGGATTCGAAGTGTGCCGGCAGGTACGAACCGTCGATGAAGATGTGCCCATTATCATGCTCACCGCAAAGAACCAGGAGATCGATAAGGTAGTTGGCCTCAAATTGGGCGCGGATGACTACATCACTAAGCCCTTCAGCATTCGGGAGCTCCTCGCCCGACTCGAAGCAGTTCTACGCCGCCAACGCCGCGGCTCGCACCCCAGCACGCCTAAGATCCAGAGCTATGAGTTTGGAGACGTAAAGGTGGATTTTCGCAAATGCATGGCCTACAAAGGGAAGCAGACCATCGAGCTCACCCACTATGAAGTCGAAATCCTCAAAGTCTTGATTGGCAATAAAGAAGAGCCCATCTCACGCAATCGAATGCTTGACGAAATATGGGGCTTTGAGCTTTTCCCGACGACGCGCACGATCGACAACCACATAGTCAAACTCCGCCAGAAGCTCGAAGACGATCCGAAAGACCCGAAGCACATCATCACGGTGCATGGAATCGGATACAAATTTTTGGATTGATGCCGCCCGTGTCCCGCCGGAACAGCGTCGCGCTGGCCTCCGAGTGCAACCTTTGATCGCCGGGCGGGGCGAATTCGTTGAGCCTGAGTAGGACGCATGACTGCGGAAATCGTTCGATCGCCCGTTCCAAAACTACAGTCCCAGATTCTTCAGCTTCTCGGCAGCCCCTTTTGTTTGCTCGATGCTCGGTACCAGTGCAAAGCGCACAAAGCCTTCGCCGGGGTTGAGGCCATCAGCAGTCTTGTCGCTCAACCACGAACCCGGAGTTGTGACGATGGCCACCTCAGGAGCAAGAAGCCTGGTGGCAAATTCTACTGAGGTCATGCCTTCTGGTACCCGCTGCCACAGGTAGATCGTCGCGTCAGGAGTGCAGTCCTGCAGTCCGGCTTCTTTGAGTGCTGCCACCAGGATGTTGCGTTTCGCTTTGTATTCTGCACGGGATTGCTCTACGTGAGTTTCGTCCGACAGGCCGGCAACAGCGCCATCCTGCACAAAAGATGGGGTGCCTGAATCGATATTTGTCTTCACCTTCTTGAAGACATCGACGATGCGCGAATCGCCGGCTACCCAGCCGATCCGATGGCAGGTCATCGCGCTGCGTTTTGACATGGACTGGAAAACGACCACGCCTTCCTTGGAGACCTCTAGGATGGAATGGGGCGGTTCGTCGGTGTAATAGATTTCAGAGTATGCCTCGTCGGATGCGATAATAATGTTGTTGCTGTTACCGAACTCGACGACCTTCTCGAGGTAATCGAGTGGGGCCATCGCACCGCTGGGGCTGTTCGGATAATTAATCCACATGATCTTCGCTCGTTTTCTGATGTCCGCCGGGATGGCTTCAAGATCGACGAGAAACTTATTTTCTGCAAGGAGAGGAACGAAGTAGACAGCGCCTTCCGCGAAAAGAGTTCCTCTCTGATAAGGCGGGTAACCCGGAGTTGGGCATATCACGATGTCGCCGGGATTGACGAAGCCTTCAGCAAAATTGAAGACCGCTTCCTTGGAGCCGACTGTGGCGGTGAGTTCCGTCCCGGGGTTTAGAGAAACTCCAAATCTGCGTTCATTCCAGGCAGCTAAAGCTTCTCGAAATTCCAGTCCACCGATGTAGCTGGGATAACCTGCCGTGGCACGTGCATCCACCCCGGCCTTGCATGCCTCGCGAACGATTTCCGGCGTTGGAATTGTCGGGTCGCCAACCCCGAAATCCGTAGGAGTAATGCCTTGGGCTTTGAGCTTCTCGACCTCTTTGTCCACCTCGGCGAACGCGTAACCGCCAATCGATTGAACCCTGTTTGATGCAACAATTTCCATGATGTTTCCTCTCAGAATACCGCTGTGAATTTGGTTTGAATTAGGGGCAGGAGCCTTCGTTACGCCCTGAAATCCAGAAGGCCGAGCAGTTTAGCAGAGGCCCCAGTGCCGGCAAACTAGGCACACCTCTTTCGACTCGAAGTTTCCAATCTGTTCGGTCGCGATAAGATTCACGACCGCAAGCGTAGCTTCGGCGTCTCGCCGCATGTGCCGTGAAGCCGGCCTGACCGCGGCGAGACGTCGAAGCTAAAATCGTTTGCCTATCAGACTTCACAACCTCCCCGCATGAAACTCCTTACCTTTGAGAGAATCACCAACCCCAACGGCGGCAATCGCCTCGGCCTGCTTTGGCCCGGGGGAGCGATCATAGACCTCCGTGAGGCAGCGAATGAGCTGGCTCTCCGTTCTCTGCCGACCTGCATGGTGGAGTACCTGGAAGGTGGTGTATTTACCCGGGAGACTGTTCAGGCGATTATGGAACGCGTTGATGAATTCAGTGCACGACACACCGACTTTGTGTTCTCACCACAACAGGTTCACCTTAAATCGCCGCTGCCTCGGCCCGCCAGCCTTCGAAAGTTTTCCGTGTCGGAAAGTCATTATCGCGCGTTCTGCAGCCATTGCGGCAAGCGTCCATCCAAAGCATGGAATAAATCTCCACGCTTTGTGTACAGAAATCACCAGGCCGTTTACGGAGGGGACGTCACCATTCCCCGGGCAACCGCCGGTGGTCAGCTTGACTTCGAATTCGGAATCGCTTGTGTCATTGGGATGTCCGGGGTGAATATCCCCGCTGAGGAGGCCATGAGCTACGTGGCCGGCTTCGCTATCTCAAATTGCTGGACATTGAGAGATCTGGCAGCCGAAGAATTCAATCTTCGTGTGGGGCCGTCCAAGTCGCAGGATTTCGCTACTTCTCTTGGCCCCTACCTGGTCAGTGTTGAGGAGGCAGGCGCTCTCGAAAAGCTCACGATGCAGATTCGGATCAATGGCGAACTGCTCGGAAGCTCAGATACCGGCAATTCAATCTGGAATTGGGGGCATCTGATCGCTGTTGCATCGCAGGACGCACCTCTTTTCCCCGGTGATATCCTGTGCATGTCGGATCCGGGAGGCAGTCTCATGGAATTAAGGAAAGATGAGTGGCTTCAACCCGGGGATCAGATTGAGCTTCAAGTAGAAAATCTTGGCACCCTCAGGAATTCAGTGGAATGACAATGGAAACCAAATATCAGCCTTCAAATATCGAACTGGACGTCCGCTCCGAAATGAAGATCGAGTGGTACGACGGACACGAAAGCACCTTCGCTCTGGATTACCTGCGAAAGCAATGTCCCTGCGCAAACTGTATGACCAAACGGAATGAAGCGGCTGAGAATTCAAATCCGTTCAAGGTGCTCTCCGGCAAGGTCGTTACCAAGGCTGAAGCGTTGAATATGGAGGCTGTTGGAAATTACGCGGTGAAATTTGACTGGAACGACCAACATAACAGCGGCATATATACCTTTGAATACCTGCGCGATCTTTGCCCCTGCGCCGATTGCAAAGGATGACGCAAGGCCTGTGCGAAGGTCTTTACCACTTTCGCTATTCCCTGATCTCTTCCGGGTCGCTCAGTATGGGCGACGAGTCTTCATCCATCTCTACGGGCTTCGGGACCATCTCTATCTTCAGGTATCTGCCGCACTTGAAGCCGGTGTATTCCTTCACGATTGCCCTCATATTCGCCCCTTCTTCCGTGGCATCAAAGCCGGACAAGGGCAAATAAATTCATAGATCTCTGTTAGTTCAGTCACACAAACACGCCTATAGTCACTCGCTTCGTTGGCCGACTCCCTGCGAGACAAATTGGCATTCGCGAAACATACTCGGATGACATTCTATTTTATGCCTTTTAGAAGGCCGGTGAAGGGGAACAGACATGCCAAAGATTGATCAATTCGAGGGTGTATTCAAAGCTGCGGACAAGGAGGTCTGCTCTTATGAAAAAATTGAGGTCGGTTCAGCGGTCCTGGTAACCGATTTGAGTCAGGAAGAGGCGGCGGCTTTCAGCGAACAGGTCAAGGGATTCCTCTCCGTATTGGGAGATGTGACCTGGACGATAGTCACTGGTGATCAATACAATGATATAGAAGTGCTTTTACGCCTGGTGGAGGAAGGTGGGGCGGGCCTCGTTTGCACCTGCAGAAATTTGCACAGCAGAGCGTGGAAGTTCCCCCACAGCATTGGCGAGTATGTGGATGTGCTCACCCAGGTGGCCGAGCAACCCATTTTGCTTCTACCGCATCCGGAAACTGGACGCGGGGCAGAGCATTCGATGGAAAATACTAATGTGGTCATGGCGATTACAGATGATCTCAACAGGCGATCATCGGCTTATCAATCACGCTGTCCGCTACACTGAAGCAGACGGAAAACTGTTCCTGGCACACATCGAGGACGAGTCCATTTTTGAATACTACATGGATATCATCTCCAAGATTCCGGATATCGACACGGAGATGGCACGTCTGGAAATCCGGGAGAGAGCGGAAAAGGGCCCGAGAGATTACATTGGCTCTTGCGGTGAAATTCTTAAAGAGAACGGAATAACAGCGCATGTCGAACCGGTCGTCACACACGGCCATCATCTAGCGGATTACAAAGGACTGATTCGAGAGCATCAGATCGACTTGCTTGTGTTAAACACAAAAGATGATGATCAGTTGGCCATGCATGGGATGGCATACCCGCTGGCGGTTGAGATTAGAGATATTCCATTATTATTGCTGTGAGCTAAAGGATCGATCTTGCGCCACCCAAAACTTTACAATACGGCCTCGGGGAGGAGTATTTTCGCGCAAGGTCCGATTGGCCTCTGACGTGGCAGGGATTCCTTTCCTTACATTCTTTATTGTGTCCGCGCCTTATGTTGTCGTATCGACCGTCCTAACCATTTTGATGGGGGCAAAGCTGTTCCGTGTTAAAGGACTCAAAACTGAGGAAGAAAAGGCCGAAGCGGCAAATCTAGTTGCGGGATTCGATGAGAATGACGGGATCGAGAGCGAAAGTTTTTTCTGGTTTGGCACCATTATGACCGGCCTGTTCATCATTGTGATAGCAGCAACGTCAGCGCTGCCTTATATCAGTGACCTGGGCATGGGCTATGTCGCACTCAGTTTCGCTGCGGTAATGCTGATGCGATACAAATCGGAAGTGGACAAGTTTTACCAGTCAGTGGATTGGGATCTTCTCGGTTTCTTCGCCTGTCTGTTTGTGGTTATCAACGTGATGGAGCATGCAATGGTGCTCGAAATGATCGGCACCTGGATAAAACCGATCATTAATATGACCCCAAAGCTGGCAGTGCTGCTCTGATGGTGGCGGCTGGGATGGCCAGTTCGGTCACCGACAATATTCCACTGGCGGCCATGCTGGCCAAGATTCTGGGTGGACTTCCCGATGCTCCCAGTATGAAACTCTGGTGGGCAGTCGTCTTCGGCGCCAACCTCGGCGGGAACATCACCCCGATCGGGTCCGCTTCCACTCTAGTGGCCGTGACCATCATTCATAAGAACAAACTTCACATGACGTTCGGTGGATTTGTTAAGGTGGCCACTCCGTATTCGGCAATCCAGCTTTTGCTTGCGGCTGTATACGTGGGGCTCTTTGTGGGATGAGGACTGGGTTTTCCGTGGGAGGAAAGGGGCGAGCAATACCCCAATGATTAGAAAATCAAGAGGCCTGATCCTTTTCCTGGGCGTTCTGCTAACGGCAATCAGGAGTTGAGCATAGGAATTTGATGGCCATCCGAGGGTGTGTGCCCTAACTCCGTCGAGGCTTCCAGAGCCTGCAGAAACCCTCCAGACAATGATCGAAAAATACTTGAAAACGGAAGCCACCCGAAAGGAAAGAACCTGGTCAAAATGCGGCAAACAAGACACTGGTAATTCGGTGATCACGCAGTGCAGTGGGGTTTTGGAGCCGGCTCTTTGTCTGTCATTTGACTCTACTCCCAAATGCTGAATCCAGGCCCGGCCGCAGCGAAGCACCATCGACTTACTTCCCGGGTGATGTGACTTCCACCTTCAGCGCCCACAGGACATCTCCGACCTTGGTGTGGGTTACGGATGCTCTGCTCTTCTTGGGAAAGCCGTTTCGGGCGCTGGCCCTTTTGCCATCGAGAGAAAACGCGGTTTCGATCTCGCCCTTTTTCACACCAAACCTGAACGTATTATTGCTTTCGTTCTTACCCCCGAGCCGGAAGGTCCCAGTCTCCATGTTTACATTGTGGATATAGCCATCCATGACCTGGGCCTCGTCCGCCTGTGCGTTGGATGGGGTAATGAGTGCCAGGGCGAGCGTGGCTGCAACCATGGTGAAAGCGTACCTCATAGAATTATCTCCTTGCCGCGGAAGCGGCGGTTAAGAAAACTGCTTGCCGCTCGTCGAGTGGAAACCCCGAAAAGCGAGAGGCCAAGTGTCTCTACACACAGGGCGTATCAAAACGCAAAAGGTTAGCAGGAAATTTTTGAAAAAATCTCATGAAGGGTTGGAATGCAACAGGAATGTCCAAAACGGGACGGGGACTACTTAGGGGTTTTCGCAGGCGAAGAATCGAGAACGTTCGGCTCTAGCGAGCCGGGAAGTCCACCTACACTTGAGAACCGAGCACCGAACGGGTCGGCCGATCGATTGCTTTTCGAGCCCGCATCAGGGCAGACTGATGCTCTGAAGATGCGAAATGAGATTTTCTGGGTCGTACTTCTGCTTGCACTTTTGCAGCCTGCTGTAGTTTTCCGTTCCGAAATAGGCCACTTGCCAGTTTTTCAATTCAAGACTGGGATAGTTGCGATAGTGCCGCGTGATGCCGATGTTCTCCAGCTTCCGTTGTATCTCGTTGACTTTGGCAATTCTATCTTCTGTAGCGCCATCATTTTCCCAATAACTTTGCAGTTCTCCAAGGTAGCCAAACATTCTGTGAGGATACGCGGCAGTCTTGACTTTCGATTGATCTGCAATGGCGCCACCTAGAGTGTTTATCTGAAATATTGTCCCTACGGAGGATGTAACAAGATCGAATATCTCGTGGATGCCATCAACAAGATCATCAAAATTTTTGTAGAACCCTGCCGAGACATTCTTGAAGTGCAAAGGTGTCTTGCGGCCATAGTAGCGGGTCACTGCCGTACTTAACTTTTCCTGAGCCAATGGCGAGACAGATGTCGCGCCCTGGGATAAGGCATCTGCAATCGAATTCACCAAGCCTTTGGAAGTCTGGTCAAAGTAGGTGATCAGGATAGTGATTGCATTCCCATTCAACACAAACGCCGAGAACGCGTCATCAGGTAAGGTTCGGGTGGTCTCGAACCATTTTTTGCAGGTGGCGACCGCATCGCTTGTGCTCAGATGACGAAACTTTATCCGGTGCCGAGGCAGGGTCTGGGGCGCAGCATGGGTCTGGTAACGAAGTTCTGTAATGATTCCGAAATTGCCATTGCCGCCGCCCCGGCATGCCCATAGTAATTCGGGATCATCCTTCGAGTCGATAATAAGTCCTCTTCCATCCACCATTCTGACGCCCTTCAGATTGTCACACGTCAATCCCCAGCGACGGGAAAACATCCCATAGCCTCCCCCCAGTGTGAGCCCTGATAATCCGACGGTACCGCAAGAACCGACAGGGACAATTCTACCTCTTGGAATCAGGAAATCGTACAGTTGAAATAGTTTTGTACCTGCACCACTGATGAATTGATCGCCTACCAATTTTTGCTCATTGATAAGAGAGACGTCCACCACAATACCGTGGGCATTGAGTGAAAAGCCTTCAAAGCTATGACCCCCGCTTTTGACCGCAATTGGAAGCCGTTTGTAAGCCGCGTATTTGAGAGCTTTTTGAACTCCGGCCTCATTCCTGCACACCGCAATCAGGCTGGGTGTGGTCTTGATACGCTTGTTGAAAGGCGTTGAGAATGCTTTGTAGTCAGAAACGCTTGGTATCAGAAAAACGATATCCTGATTTGACTCGACCTCTTTCGAAAGCAGATATGAGGGGTAAAGGCTGGCCAATGCCAGCTGGCTCGTTGCCAGTTTCAGGACGTCTCTGCGTGAAATCTGTTCCATTGTCCGCCGCGTTTGTCTGGTGAAAAAGTCAGATTATAGGCCCGCCCGCGATCCAGCCCAAGTTGAGCGCCCCGATTCCGGTTATTTTCAGAACTAATGCCGATAAAGTGATCGGGTTCACGCTGACCCCCAAGCCAGGTCGGCGGATTTTCGGAAAAGTAATGACGGGGTGGTGGAAGTGAGCCGAGGCCCCACACTGTTCCCTACGCAATGATTTCTGTGATTGGCAAACCGTGATCGATGGCCAGGCGCTTGCGGCCGGGTATTTCGAGCTTGTGGGAGTCGACACCCATCTGACGCAGAATCGTGGCGTGGATGTCGGTGACGTAGTGCCGGTTTTCCACGGCATGGAAGCCGATCTCATCGGTCGCACCGTGGACAACACCGCGCTTGAGGCCGCCGCCGGCCATCCATACGGTGAAACCGAAGATGTGATGGTCGCGGCCATCGGCCCCCTGTGTGCCTGGGGTGCGGCCGAATTCTGTGGCGAAGATAACCAATGTTTCGTCGAGCAATCCGCGACGGTCGAGGTCTTCGAGCAGTCCACCGATCGGCTGGTCGACCGCGAGTGAATTCTTCGTGTGATTGTTCTTGAGCCCCCCGTGGGCATCCCAGGCTCCTGCGCCGCCGCCGCCGTGTTGGATTTGGATGAAACGAACTCCGCGCTCAACGAAACGACGCGCCGCCAGCAGTTGCATGCCGACATCACGGCAGTGCGAGTTGTCCAAACCGTAGAGGGCCTTGGTCTCCTCCGATTCTTTGGAAAAATCAACTACCTCGGGAACTGCGGTCTGCATACGGTATGCAAGTTCATAGGAGGCGACTCGCGCAGCCATGGCGGGGTCGCTGGGATACTCGATGCCGCGCAGGCGGTTCAGATCATGAACCAACTCGAATCCCACACTTTGTTCCTGTGACGAAAACGGACGCTGTGGGCGGCCGTAGTCGAGCGGGTTGTTCGGATCGATGCGAAGCGGCACTGCGTCGTGCGCGGGGCCGAGGTAATGTCCATCCTTCTTGTTCCAGTATTCTCGATTCCCAATGGAGATGAACTGCGGCAGATTGTCATTGAGCGAACCGAGACCGTAATGCACCCAGGCGCCGAGCGTGGGATATTCGCCGTCGTTCATGTGGCGTCCGGAGTGGAACTGGGTCTGCGCTCCGTGATTGCTGTCGGTGGTCCACATAGACCGCACCACGGCCAGCTTATCCACGTTTCGCGCGACATGAGGGAACCAGTCGCTTACTTCAATGCCACTTTGTCCGTGCTTCTTGAAGCCTACCTGCAGTGGGTAAAGTTTGTTTCGCTGATTCCCGTTACCGTCGGGCACCACCAGTCTCTCGATGGCCAGCCTTTTCGGGTTCTGGACGTCGGCAAAGGGGGTGTCCGCAATAGTCTTGCCGCCGTATTTGGTCAGCATCGGCTTGGGATCAAAGCTTTCCATGTGGCTCACACCGCCGTTCATAAAAAGCCAGATGACGCTCTTGGCCCTGGGCGCGAAATGCGGCTGCCCATCTGGGGGCGTCCAGACCGCGTCGCTCGCGGCAAGCCCTTCCCGTTGCAGCATGGCGCCCAATGCGAGACCGGTGAATCCCATCCCCATGTCGGAGAGAAAGGTGCGGCGGGAGAGGTGTTGGCCAAGGAGGTTGTGTTGGTATTGAGTGTTCGACATGTCTGTTAACGCAGAGTTATAAAATCGTTGTGATTCAGCAGTGCCCAGATGATGTGGGAGCGGGCCTTGTCTGGCGATGTGTTGGGGAGCATTCTCCAGGCTTCCAGGGCCTTGGCGCTGGAAGCGATTTCCGCATCACTGGGCGCGATACAGAGCAGGACATTGAATGCTTTGCGAATAAATGCGGCGTCGTCCAATTGCCCACCCTCGACGAGTCGCGCGGCGATCAGCGGCGTGGCATCGTGAATCAACCCACCGTTGGAGAGGGCAAGCGCCTGCTGCGGCACGATACTCTGGTCGCGCTGGTAACACTCCTTCACCATCGCCTCGTCGAACATGGTAAGGAACAGATTCCGATCATTGTTCGAGTGGAAAAAATACAGGCTGCGCCGCTTCGAGGACTCCTGAGCGGCGGAAGGAACCGGGGGGCCGCCCATGGTCAGGTCGAGTTGGCCGGACAAGGCAAGAACAGAATCCCGAACCACCTGCGCTTCCAACCGGATGGGTGGACGCCGCCATAGGTGATGGTTGTCCTGGTCTCTTGCAATATTGCCTTCACCTCCGGCCAGGGAAGAACTCATCCGATAAACTGAGGAGGTCACGATAAGACGGTGCAGATGCTTCATGCTCCAGCCGTTTTCCACGAGTTCGATGGCGAGCCAATCTAGCAACTCGGGATGGGTTGGTGGGGTGCCCTTGCGGCCAAAGTCGAACACCGTTGTTACCAACGGTGTGCCCAGGTGACGCATCCAGATGTGGTTCACTGCGACGCGGGCAGTAAGCGGATTCCGTGAATCAGTAATCCAGTCGGCCAATGCTTTCCGTCGCCCGGTGCTTGTCGGCGGAAACTTCACCGCAGGGTCGTCGCTACCCGAGTTTTTGAATCGCGTCGGTGTCCATTTCGCACCTACAAGCCGGGCGTACGACTCTCCAGGGGCAACAGGGGCAGCGACACTTTTCTCGGACTTTTCCAGGGCCTCCATCTTCTGCTTTACTTCCTTCTCGATGGCCTCATTCTTGCCTCCGACTTTCAGCAACTTCAATTCGGCAACAGCCAGGGTGTGCCGTGCTGTTGCAAGTTGCACCTTCCGTTCGGCGAGGACAGCAGCAGCCGTTTTTTCGCGCTCGCTCTCTTCACCTGGCTTGGTCCATGAGGCGCGCATGGCGTCGGCGCGTCGTTGAATGCTCTCCACTTCCGCCTTCGCGATGGCCACAGCCTGCTCGGCCACGGCTGACTCGCCCTGCGTCAGGACCACTGCGGATTTAGCGCCTTCCAAAGAGGTGGGCGCCTTTCCCGGCGTCGCGACGGACTCCTGCAACTTGACGTCGGAGCTTAGCGGAGCGATTGAAAATTCATGGAAAACCACCAGAGCATCGAAGGTTATCAACTGCATCGCCCCCTCCCGTCTGTCCAACGGAGACTGCCACGCAAGCACCGGCGCTCCATCAAGCGATACGTTGACGAGATTGCCGCGAGCCTGCACCTGAAAAGTGTAGTCCTGTTCCACTTTGATGGGCAGTGCACGCATCGCATCGCTGGGATAAACCCAATTACCGGCTTTGCTGTACGACCCCTGCACTTTGGAACCGCCCGAGACGGCGCTGGCATAAACGATCACTGCGCTGTCTGTAGCGGCCGCCGGTAGGGTCGGATCCTCATGACTTGCATCGAATGTCAGCCCCACGCTTCGCCACCTGCTCCCGCCGAGGATGCGGAAGCGTATGGATACATCGAAATCCTGCGGTGCTTTACCAACCAGTTGAAGGATCGAACGAGTGTCGCCGTCCAATTTCTGCTCCAGGCTTCCGGGCTGATGAACCCACTCGCCCGCAATCGTTTTCCAGCGGGTCTTGTCAAACGTCTCAAACTTTTCCACGATCCGCATACCTTCTTCGAGTTCAACGGTCTCCACTTCAGGATTAGTTAACAGAGACACGAGCTTGGTCGCAGCGAGAATCTCCGCTTCCATGTTTTTCCGGGCGTCGAGAATTTCCGCGGCGCTCTTTCTCGCGGCCTCCAGGTTTTCATTCGCTTTTTCCAAGGCTGCCTCGGCCGATTCAACTTTCTTCCGAGCCGTCGCCAAGTAGGCATCCAACACCCACGGCTGTCGAACCGGCTCCCACGCCTCTTCCGGAAGTGCGACTTGCTGAATGACCATTTCCTTGAACGACAACAGTTCGGGCAGACCGGGGGTGATGGGAGTGGTTTTGTCCGGATTGTATTCGTCGCCGCGGATGTAGCGATAGGTTGGTGCGTCGAGCAGGCCATCAAACACCCTTGGGATGCCGTCGCGGGTGAGATCTGCCTCGCCAGGCACGATGTCCATCCGCACAAAGTATGGCTCGAAGAATGCCCGCATGCGGTAGAAATCCGTCTGGGTGATCGGGTCATATTTATGGTCGTGGCACTTTGCGCAATTCATCGTCAGGCCAAGGAGTCCCTTGCTCACGTGCTCGACAGTTTGCTCGAGCCACGGGTTGCGATTGAAGAGGAAATAGTTCCGCGCCAGGAAACCGGTTGCCCGCAGCTTGCCGAGGACATTGGGATGCAGCTCGTCTGCGGCGAGCATGAGGCTGACCATTTCGTCGTAAGGGGTGTCCTCGTTGAGTGACTCCACGATCCAGTCACGCCAGTGCCACATGTGTTCCTGACTATTGCGCAACTGCATGCCGAGGCCCCACCAGTCGCTGTAACGCCACACGTCCATCCAGTGTCGAGCCCAGCGCTCGCCGTGACGGGGATCTTTAAGAAGACGGTCGACGACTGTTTCATACCAGTCCTTTGAGGTGTCCTGTTCAAACGTGACAATCTCCTCAGCAGTTGGTGGCAACCCGACGAGGTCGAGGTAAAGGCGTCGCAGCAGTTCCATGCGTGACGCCTCGTGTTGGGGTGCCAGTCCGTGCTGTTCATGTTGCCTTGCGATAAAGGCATCGATCGGATTCTTTATCCAGCCGGTGTTAGCGACGGCTGGGACGGGCGGGCTGGCGGGCTGCTTAAAGGCCCAGTGCTCATCCGGAGCGGCCTCGGGTTTTTCATCCGCCGGAGCGGGAGCGCCCTGGAGTATCCAGTCCTTGATAAGTTTGACATGCTCGGCAGAAAACGGTTCACCCTCATGTTCGGGCGGCATTCGCTCTTCGAGATCTGCGGTGGAGATGCGTTTCAGCAGGATGCTCTCAGATGCATCGCCAGGTTTGAACACGGGGCCGGACTTACCACCCTTCAACATGGATTGCACGGTGTCGAGGCGCAGACTGGACTTTTGCTTGAGCGATCCATGACACACGTAGCACCGGGATTTCAGCAGCGGTTTGACCTCCTTGAGATAATCAATATCGCCGCGGGAGTCAGAGGATAGGAAGGCAAATGACAGCGACAGCAGAGCCCCAGGCAACAACCCTTTTGTCAGTCGGCGTGGGCGTTTCATGAGTTCGGGAATTCGGCGGGGGAGTGTCGTTTGGATTAAGTTCGCCTTCGAGCAAGTTCGTCTACAAACTCTGCATGTTCAGTGGAGGCCAGGCCGAGTTCCAGGGTTTCAAGGAGTTTAGTGCTGTTCCCTGTGAGTAATGCATCAACTTTCAGCCAAAGCCCAGGGAACACAACTGACTTGATGATCCCTTCAGGCGTGATTTGGAATTCCTGGTATCTGTGCCCGACTAAACGATGCCATCGTACCGCCGGCCCATTCAGCAAGATTACGATGTATTCCTCAACGCCCGCAGCCTGGTACAGCTCCTTCTTCTGGTGCAAATCGTAAGAGGAACTCGAAAGACTGGTTTCAACAATTAATTCGGGGGCGCCATGAAAAAAAATCTCCTCCTCCCAAGAACTCCCGCCATATTCCTGAATGATTCGAAGGTGTCCATCAGGCTGTGGGGCATCCTTGAGCATGTACCACGTTGCATTGGCTCCGGCCTCACAACCGGGTGTGTGTGCGGCGTAGTAACCCAGCCACAACTGCACTCTGGCATCACTCCTTCCATGCCCAGCAGAAAGCGGCGACGGCATATAGACAATCCCTCCGATTAATTCTGCTCTCTTCAGATCCGGGATATCGTTCCATCGCTGGATGAACTCTTCACGAGTCAGCCAGTCTCCGGCTCTTAAAGGCTCTACCTGGGTTTGAACAGACATGTGTGGCACTCCTATTTGAGTCGCGATTGTAGGCTCGAAACGGAATCCCTCAAGGGCTACCCACGCCAGGAGCCGCGGTGACCGTCAGGAACGGGGCTGCCGATGCATGGAAGAGACTGGATCAGCAAACTGGTCACGCGGTCAGTCGAGCGGTATCTCATATATATGCACTGCAGTCGGGCCGTAACTGTACGCGTAGCCGCTGGGCATGATATTGACCAGCTCGCGCATCTCGTCCTTGATGTAGCCGAAGGCATCGCCGGCTACTCCGCCCGCCTCCTGGCCGTAGGTATCGATACCATTGAAGTCTTCGGTGAAGGTGCCGTCCGTGCAATCTATTTCACGGTTTTCGAAAAGCACTTTCACCTTCCTGGTACCGGTAAGACCGGCGATATTGAATCTGACACTGCCCAAGAGTGAGCGATCAATGCCTACCGAGTCTTCGCACAACACGATTTCTTTGTCGCCGCTCAGAATGGCTGTGTGATCCCACAAGGCATTGCCTTTCTGGGTGGAGAATGCGAAACCATCTACCCATTTGCCGACGAGGCCGGCATCTTCAGCCCGGACTTCGATGCGATACCACTTTCCGGCTTCCGGCAACTTGCCGAGCGATTTGAAGTGTTCGGATTTGTAGGTCTCTTCATCGACATGCTTTTTGTGTGTGATGCTGTAATTCTGATAGGTGTCTGCCCACTGCTGACCTTTGAGGCGAACAGCTTTTGCATACTTTTCAGGGGTCAGGTGACACCATACCGCATGCCAGGTCGAATGGTTGAGTTCGGTGTACCATTGCAGGTTGGCCGCCTCCTCCTGAAATTCTTTGAACGAGAAATCCCCAAGAGTGACGTTGTGAATGAACTTGCCGTTCCCGCGAATGCCGAGGGTGATACTCTTGGGCACGTTCGTAGGATCGATTCGGACATACTGCACGATACGATCACCGGCTTTGACTTCTCTGGCCTTATCCACGCGCCAGCCGTGGAGGGTCCAGCCCTCAGGTTTCCACGTGCTATTGATGGAATCGCCGCTGTGAGAACGTTTGCCTGAGAAGGCTTCCTCGTGCCAATCCCATACCCCTACTTGAACGGGCCCGGAGTTGGTGGCGACGATGTATGCCTTGTTTCCCTTCTTCCTCACCTGCGAAGAAATTTCGGGAGTGACGGCGACCGCCGGCGGAGTCTCTTGCGAGTACCAGCGTGATTCCAGATAGCGAAGTTCGCCGTTCAGGCCGCGTAGGAAGGTCGGATCGCCTATTCCCTGGATCATGGAATAGCCGGCCGAACCTCGGAGAATGTTTTCGTAAGTCTCGAAGCGCAGCCTCTCGAATGGATGGTTCTCGTAGAGCTGTGGCAGGTAGACCCAGGTCGACGGAGTTGGTCTGGATTTCTGATACGGCGTCCAGACGACGTTGTAGTCCATCGCACCCCACATTTCCGTTTCCCCGTGGACGATGTCATAGTACGGAACTTCGTTAACCCACCAGGCGTTGTAGGCGCCGCTGGGCGACCAGGCGATGGGACGGCCAGAGCGCTTACGGATTTCATCGTTGAGTGCGATGTGGCTCTTGATGACCTCGGCGTTGGTATGATCAACTTTGCTCTCCCAGCCGCCGGTGTTGAAGCTGACGATGTGCTTGCCTCCTCCCTTACCTATCCATTCAGTGAATTCCTTCCGTTGCTCATCCGTAAAGCTGGTATGAACGACTGTTGTCCCAGCTTTTGAGACCGGCTTGGCCTGGAGCAGGTAGATGCGATGTTCAGTCCACATCTTGTCCAAATCTTCAAAAGAAGCGGAGGCCAGGCGATGCCCAAGGAATCCAAGGTCAGCAATGATTTCAGGCGAGTGTGCAATGCGTTGCTGCTGGTGTGTGGCGCCGGAGAGGAATTTCGGTTGACCATTTATGAGAACGGCGCCGTCTTCACGAACCTTGACTGTTTCGATTTCAGGCAACTGTTTTCGATCAAATCTTTCCATCCTGCCGAAGGCTTGACTCTTGTCACTGAAGAGCACACTGCCTTTCGAATCGTAGGCGATGAGTTCGAGGCAGGTATCACGAGTCGGCTGATCCTGTGGCCAGACTTTCAGCTTTGAAATATCGAAATCGACGGCCAGCAGGTTGGTGCGATCACTCCACCAGAATGGTGTTGGATACTTGTGCTCGTAACTAGCTTCGCGGCTTTTTGGCAGCCCTTCCTTTGTGCTCTTGAATGCCGCTGCGAGATCCTTGATTTCATGACGACCGACAACCGCTGCGTCGATGTTGTTCTTCGCCAGTAATTCAAGGCGTGCAACCTTTGCTAGCGTGCCGCTGGCGATTCCGAGGTTCATGGCCACCCGCAACGGGTTTTCATCCGGGTAGCTGTAGTGCTTCGAGAAATCAAAATCGACCGCAACCGGCCATGTGTTGAAGTAGTAGGTGCTCTTCGCTAACAATTTGCCGCCGCCATACAGCATGACATGGATGGGTTGCTGCTCCAGGGCATCGCCAGCCAGCTTTTCGATCTTGTATGGCAGTACAACCTCAGTCGCTTCCCCATTCTTTATCTTCACCTTCTCTTCTTTCACCGGCTTTTCCTCCTGGCCGAAGGTGTAGCCGACCCTGAGCTGCATTGTCTTTTTCGAACTGCTTCGGAGTTTGATACGGAGTTCATTTTCGCCAAAAAGCCGGTCGCCAAGGTCAACTGACTCGACAGTGAAATCGTTTGGTTCGATTTTTTCGATGGAAGTTTTAACGCCTCGGGCAGCAAGTTCCTGAGCGTTGCTTTCGCGTTCGATGACCCGGAGATCATCCCACCAGACCGTTCCGGTCTGAACACAGAAGGGGCGTGTGCCGCCGTCGTCGAGTGTATGCGCATTGAAGCCGCGAGCGCAGAGCCGGATGCGAATGGACTTAATAGGCTGGTCATTTATCGGGCTGACAAACTTTCGGATATAGCGCCAGCCGAACGTGCCAGCGCCATATAAGTGTGTGCCGCCGGTGCCGTATTCCGGCTGTCGAGGGCGTGCTGTTTGAAGATCGTCGCCAAGCTCGTTGATCGCCCGAAGGTCGATCAGTTTGATGCGATCTGCACGCACCATCACGCCGATCTCGATGACCTGTGGCTTTGTCTGATTCAGAATGATGGCGTCGGACTCGACATATTTTTCATCGCCAGGAAAAACATTGAAGCGCAGGGACCGTTTTCCTGAGTGGGACACGAGGGCATCCGATACGACTCCACCGCGATTCCGGGAGTGGAAATGATTCCAGTCTGTCCAGACATAGTAGGTCGGCCCCATCCACGAGTATTTTCGCTGCCCCGACCAGCCCTTTGGGTAGTCGTTATCGTCGACATCTTCGAAGCTGACGTTCTGCGCCAGGTTTGGCGAGCCACTGACATCTTCACTGAGCTCGACATCATCGAATTCGCCAGGGCCAGTCAGGCTGATGGAGATGTTTGTGATCAGGCCCGGTTGCTGAGCTCCGGCATCAAGGGTCGCCTCGATCCTCTGCCAGCCTTCTGCCCCCTCCGGGAGCGCTGCTTCGACCCTGCTGCTCACTCTCTTCCCGTCCTTCCCAATCGCATTAGTGGTGAGCAGCAACTTTCCTCCGCCGCGACACCACGCGCTCGCACGAAGATTCCGTGGAAAACGATCTGCATTCTGAGCCTTCATGTTCAAGTTGTTGACCCCGCCCCACGGGCCGCCACCGTCTTGCGATATAGCAACTGGATATTGCCTTGAAGCTACAGCACCCTTGGTGAGTTCCAGACTCCGCTTTCCGGAATGCGGAGTGTCCTCTTTCCAAATCCAACTACCCTGAAGAGTCCAGAAATCGGGGATTTCATCTTGCTGGTTGTAAAACCAATCGCCCTTGAAGCTGAGGACATGCGGCTCGCCACGGAGATTGACAAAGTCTTCCTCAAACCCCGGGTTGACGATCATGTTGCCGGTAAATTCCGCGGAAAGGGTATGAATAAAAAGGCAGTGGAGGATGAGAAGTCTGGACATAAGAGTTGTGAATGGTGAATGGTGAATGGTGAGCCCCGAATCGTAAATCTTGAATCCCGGGCAGTTACTGGCTTAAAGCGCCTTCCAGGTAAGATCTGAAAGCATCAGGTGCGTGAACAAGCTTTTGGAGTTCCATGGAGGGCAGGCGGTATTTGTTTGAATCCTTCGTGATGTATCGCGCGGCATGAGGCGGGCCACCATCCGCTTGATCTTCGCCTTCGACCCCGACGAGGTCAGCATATCGCATCTCCTTGCCGTCCACCTGATAAATAGCCCCAATGATCCAGAGTCGGCCGAAACGGTATCTGTTCATCACTTCTTTCTCGGCCGCGCTGCTCCAGCTCGTGCCCGTGAACGCAAAGTCTTTCGCCGTTACTCCCAGCTTCTCCTTCAGCGTTAAATCACATGCTTCGAGCTCGGCACGCAGCTTTTGTCCGGAGGGGTCTTCTTTGAAGAGTTCAGAGAGATTTGGGTGGGTCACTGTGTGCGCTCCGATGTGCCAGCCAAACTCGACCAGTTCGTTCAGCTCTTCCCAGGTGGCTTGTTCTCTTACATCGTCCGGGGGCAACGGCTTGCTGTACATTTCATTAAGCGGGCCGGTGTTGATGAACAGGTTTCCGCGGTAGCCATGCGCATCGAGCACTTCATGCATTTCATAACGCATGGATTTCACTGGATGATCAAAATCGAACATGATCGACCGCTCTGGAATCTCCTTCGCGTCCGCCATCCATTCAGCGAGATCGTCGTAGGTGATTGATTCGAATTCAAGTTCGCGTGCAATGCTGACCAATGAATCGAAGTGTTCACGATTAAGATGTTTGTCGCCCCACGCACTGATGCCGTGGCACATGGTGATTGGGATGCGCATGGAGGAAAGGTGCTCGGGAAAGGGGTCAGAGCCTCGGGAATGGATCTCTGGTACAAAAAAGGTGTTCAAATCACAAACTGATTTAACTTTGGGATTTCCTTCTCCTAATCTTATTTCATGCCGTTTGCAGGTGTAGTAAGCCTCAAGTGCCGGGCACCAAAAACGTACAACTAACACCACATCAAGGTCGTTAAAGCGAGGCGTCCCTACTCACGATAATCATGAGTTGGACGCCCAACCCGCCCAGTTCTTAACGGTAAACTGCCGTTTTTTATCTCTTCTACCGGCCCTCCTCAAACCCCGCACGAGTGAGGTAACCCAGGGAAGATTGTAATTGTTTCCGCGTATATACATCGAGGAAACAGAGATAACGGAGATGTCGTTGATTGATCATTTTCTGTCTCCGCTCCCTCCATTTTCTCCTGTTAAAATTCTTGGTTACGGCTGCAAGGCAGTGGCAGGAGCAATATGTAAGTTCAAAAGCAAGAGAGGCCCGGCCCCGAATCACTTCCTTAGATTTCTATAAAAGTCTATCCAGCGATCGTCGAGGACATACCAATCTGATTCGTAGGTGCATAGGCCGTCGTAGCCTTCACTGAGGGCCATGTCTGTCGCCCTTTCCAAGCCGAGTGCAAATATGCTGCGGATAAGCGGGACTTTCGCCTGCACCATTTCCTTCCAATCAGGTCGCACGCCGTAGACTTCTTCGTCCCAATCGCTGGTGTTGTAGGACTCGACGACTATTTCGTCGCACAGCCCCTCCTCAAGCCAGAGCGGCAGATCGATGGAATCAAACAGACAATGGTTAGGTCTGAGCCACATGGCGATCTTCACGTGCTCCATTCCCCGCCCGTTGAGTGCCGAACGAAGTTCCCGGCCGAATTGAGTCATGAATCCTGTTCGATAAAGGTACCACTCCAGGTATTCCTCAGTCATATTGGGAAGGCTTGAAATATGGGTATGGTCATCCGCCCGCGGCGGTGGGGGAGTTTTCCCGAATTGCTTTTTAAAACCGTCCACCAGGACCGGTGCGTACAGCAGGGGGGGCGGATGTCGAAGAAGGCCAAGGTTCAGCCCGTCCAGTCCGTAGCCCGCGGCTTCGACCAGGATATCGATCTTGTGTTTGCGGACTTCAGGGTGCGCAAGGCAGAGCTTGTTGGCGGGGCGACCAGGCTCCCATTCCTCGCGCAGTTCCGGGTGCTGCTTGAAGAATTCGCACTGCACATTGCCTCCGTAATTATTGAAACGCATCCAACCATATAGCTTCAGGCCATATTCGTGCGCGGCCTCGACGGCCAGTTTCAGCATGTCCACCTTTTTCAACGCCCGGCCGTATGCCTTCGACTGCGGGCTGAAGACACCATGAACTTTGGCGCTGATATATCGCATGGTGTTAAACTTCGACGGGTAGTCGGAGCACTGTCCGTCAATACGCCAATAGACCTTGTCGAACTTGCAGCGAGCGTGTTCCCAGAGATTTGCCTTGTAGATCATTGGGTCGGGATCGCGCTGAGAAGTAAACGGCGCTATATCGGGAATATCGTTGAAGCCGCTCAAGGGGATGCAGGGTTCTTTGTCTTCCACCTCGTTCCAGCGTGCTGCCTCGTCGTCACTCAGTGCCTCAAAACGAACGTAATCCACCACCGTGCGGGCGTATGAGTGCGGGTATTTGCTCAGAGTGACGGACTTGCCTCCCATGTCATGGACCCCCAGCGATATCTCTCGGCTCTCCTGGGGCCCGGAGAGGTGGAGATAGAAAGGAGTTCGAGAGGCCGCTCCGCCACCGCTCTCGACACCAGTGATACGGATCGTTGGCAGGGGATCTCCGGTGAATCGTGCGAAGATTCCATCCCCGTTCCCGCTCCCGACAATGACGCGGTGAAGTCCTGAGAGCTCAGGGTGACACATCAGGTCTGGCGCTTCCACGCTCGGGCCGGCCATCAGGGCGCGGCCACCATAGCAGCATGGCAGATCAACTATCATCCATTTCTTGCTATCGAAGTCTTTGCTCACAGCCTCTTCGTCGGCGAATTCAAGTGCACCGAAGACGACTCCTTTGAGATGTCCAGGCGGAAGGCCGGTGGCTGGTGGATTTCCGGTTTCGACAGGCTCACCGAGTCTTGCCAAGGCATGAATCTCTTCGTGCCGTGTTTCATCCCAGGGGCCGATTTCGAAAGCTGACCGGTATTCCTGCAGCTCGGAAAAATCTATTGCGGAATGCGCCAGCACATAGTTGGTGTCATAGGCCGTCATTACGTGCGGCCGGAGGTCGAATCCATTTTGGACGATCTGAAAATGACTCATATCGAGCTTGGAGCGCGTGGCTGCCAATACTCCGCTCGCTATCCCTTCTTTGAAAAAGACTCGCCAACAAGGAAGCTCCCGCCCGTCTCCGACTTCTTCACCGTCGAAATAGCAGTCACGCTCGTCCTCAAATGCATTGGCAAAGCCTGGGACGAACTGAACTCTTGGCAGCGCGATTTGGCTGGCCTTCCAGCCAGGGCGACCGCGAACCGAAGTGTAAACCTGCAGCAGTGGACTATCCGCCAGAAGCTCGAATCGAATCTCTATTTCCAGTTCCCCGCTTCGAACCATACGCGCAACGCAAGATTGGCTTTCAGACACCTGTAACACTTCGAAACCAGCCGCCTGTCCGAGCCGGTCAGGATCCTCGCTGACGAGAAACCCGTTACCTTCCTCATCACTCATATGGCAATGGCAGAAGATTCCAGAAATCAGGTTCTCACCTCCTGGAATGGAAAGGTGGATAAGTCGTCCATCTGCTGCGAAGTGCGCTTCGACATATTTGTTTTGCATGACAGTCATATTTTAGTCGAGTGTGTTTGAGCTCATTTCAGTTGCCGTGTGTGGTGTCCAACCCAGGAGCCTTCACTGTCGGGTACAGACAACGACGGTTTGAATTATCCGGGAAGCAAAATGGCGATGGCGTAGACCATGGCAGTTCAGGCAAGAATCTCCTTCACCACGTGACCGTGCACGTCGGTGAGCCGGCGATCCAGTCCGTTCTGGCGGACGATGAGTTTTTCATGATCGATGCCGAGCAGATGCAGGATGGTGGCATGCATGTCATAGCCGGTGGTGATGTCCTGCTCGGCTTTGTAGGCCCAGTCATCACTTTGGCCATGGGTGACGCCGGGCTTGATGCCTGCGCCCCATAGCCAACTGACAAAGCTGCCGCAGTTGTGGTCGCGGCCGAGCGCGCCCTGTGAGAAAGGCGTTCGGCCAAACTCGGTGGTCCAGACCACAAGTGTATCTTCGTCAAGGCCCCGCGATCGGAGATCGCGCAGCAGGGCGGCGATGGGTTTGTCAACGCTGCGGGCCATCGGCGGAAGCTCGTTGGGAATGTTGGCATGGTTGTCCCAGTTGTTTACGGCACCCTCCGGCCCACTCCATACCTGCACGAATCTCACCCCGCGTTCGATGAGGCGTGTTGCGAGCAGGCAGCGTCTTCCGAAGTCGGCGGTCGGTTTGTCGCCGCTGTTGAGGCAGTACGCATTGCGTGCGGATTCCGGCTCGCTCATCACATCGAAGGCTTCCGGCGCGCTGAGTTGCAGCTTGGCGGCGAGTTCGTATCCGGCGATGCGGGTATCGAGTCTTGAATCGCCCGGATGCTGCGCTGCATGTCCCCGGTTCATCTTGTTCAGAAGTGTCAGGCCGTCACCATCCGCTTCAGGTGTGGCGAACGCGAATTTCTTATTCGCAAAGAGATCAGGAATGGGTGTCGCGGCACCGGCCTTGATGACAGTACCCTGATGGACGGCCGGCAGGAAACCGGAGGTAAAACAGCCTCGCCCGTTGTAGGGCAAACCGCGCGCGTCAGGCAGCACGATGAAGGTGGGTAGATTGTCAGTGAGGTTGCCGATCGCGTACGAGATCCAGGCCCCCATGCAGGGGAAGCCGGGCAGCAGGAATCCGTTGTTCATCAGGTAGGCGCCCTGGCCGTGCACGTTCGTCCGTCCCTGCATTGCCATGAGAAAGGCCATCTCGTCAACGAGTTGTGCCTGCTCCGGGAACAGGCTGCTTACCCAATGTCCAGTTTGCCCGTGCTGCTTGAACTCGAAAGGGCTCTTCATCAATGGCCCCTGCATGCCGGTGGCACCCTCGATCTTTTCTTTAGAGCCGAGCTTCTGGCCGTGTTGTTTTGCCAGCATTGGCTTGTAATCCCAAGTGTCCATCGGACTGGCGCCCCCGTTCATGAAAAGCTGGATGACGCGCTGAACTTTCGCGGGATGATGGATGCCGCCGTAGAACTCTGGCTTGGGGACAGGGACGCCGGCCGTAGCCTCGCGTGTGAGCAGATGCGAAAGAGCGAGGCCCGCAAAGCCGCTGCTGATGTCGGAAAGAAAGTCGCGCCGTGTGTGGGTTGGGGATGTGTTCATGGGATTTGACCAGTGAAAGATCAGAGCGGTTTAACAGTTAATCAACAAACAGGAACTCGTTGCTATTGAGCAATACCCGGCACAAAGCGGCGATGCCGTTCTTTTGAGCATAAGCAGTAAAGTCGTGCAGTTCATCAGCACCGGGATCGCGTAGCAGGACGCGACGAATGGCATCGGTGGGTGTGGTGACCTGCTTGCCCAGTTCACTGCTGAAATGCAGAACGAAGGGGTTGTTGTAAAGAGCGAGGGATTGCAGCGACGATGCCGAGAAGTTGCGGGTGGGGGCGAGCAGTCCGAGGTCCGGGAAGTCGAGCGTTTCCATGAAGGGATCGGGCACGCCACGCCAGACGAATCGGTAGATGCTGCGGCGATGCTTCGGCAGGGCGGACCAGTCGTAAGCCTCGTAAATCAGCGTAGGTGTAAGCTGCACAGGAGGGCCTGTGATAAATTGCCGCACACTCGGGCCCCCAAAGGAGAGGTCGAGCTTGTCAGCGACCGCGAGTACATAGTCGCGATAGCTACCGGCATCGAGCCGAAGCCGGTTCATTCGCCAGAGAAGTCGATTTTCTCCGTCGAGCTTTGCGGCGTCATTGCGATGATCACTGCTCTGGCGGTACGTGGTGCTGGTGAGGATGAGCCGGTGAAGATGCTTCAGGGAGCCGCCGTTTTCGCGCAGTTCGCATGCCAGCCAGTCGAGCAGTTCCGGATGCGAAGGCACGCCGCCCATGCGACCGAATTCGTTCGGTGTATCACAGATGCCACGACCGAAGTGATAATGCCAGACGCGGTTCGCGATGCTGCGCCAGGTAAGCGGGTTCTTTTCATCGGCAAGCCAATCCGCCAGCGCCGCACGCCGCTCCGATTCGTCACCGGCATGCGCCTTGGTGAATCGTGCAGGCAATGCGTCTACGGCACTGAGCGATCCGCTCTCGGCAACAGCGAGGGGACTATCGAATTCGCCGCGTTTTAAGATCTGTACGACCTTCGGTTTTGCCACGGTTTTGGGCGTGCCTTTGCTTACCGCCAGCAGAACGTCGGCTTTCTTTGCCGCGGCATAGACCAGCAGTTGTGGGGGGAGCTTTTCCAATTCTTCGCTGGCGCGTATTTGAAGGACATGAGCGGCCAGTGCGAGACGTTGCGGCTCGGTGCGTTTGTCTGCAGCAACAGCACGCGCATCCGCTACAAGCAGGGGAATCGCCTCGGCGAGCGACGGCGGCTCATCGGTGGCAGAGAGCGCCAAATGGCCGACGAGATGCGATCTGCCGTAGGTCTGCTTCACCCAAATCGTAAGCCTCGCACCTGCCTGGAGAATCAGAGGCTCAGCCAACTCGAACACGGCATGATGCGACTTTCCTTCGGCGGGGTGGATGCCCCAGCCCGTGTTCGGATTGCCATCAATGGCAGCCGGGGCGGCCCAGCCCTCTTGATTAAATTCCGCTGAGGCGCGCACGAATTTTGCCATCACCGGTTTGGCTGCTCCAGGATCTAACACCTGTGCTTCAAACCCAGTTACTGTGAGGTTGCCGTTTTCCGGTTGCCTGCCTGGACCGCCATGGGGAAGCGATTTGTCTGCGAACACATCGAGCCGCAGCGCGGTAATGCGTGTCAGTGACGAAGTGGCGGTAATGACGTAAGTGTCCTTGGCAGGCAATGTGCCGCCAGAAACGATAACCCCGTCGCTGTGCGACAGGGTCGCGCCGTCCGTGCTGGCAAGTTTCTCATAACTCAGCGTTGTCCACTTCACCGCCGGCCCCTGACGCTTCTCCCACTCGGTGACGCTCGGTTCATTCTCCGAATTCAGCAGCACAGCCTTGTCTTGCGCCTTCGCTGCGGTGAGCAGGGACTGCCAGCGAATCCGTTGCTGACCGATTTCCGCGTTTTCGTCAAAGGGAATGTCGCCCTCGACGACTCCAGCGAAGACCGCTTGCAGAGCGTAGTAATCCGCCTGCGAAATGGGATCGAATTTGTGCGCATGACACCGCGCACAATTTGGTGAGGTACTGGTAAAGGCGGCCATCGTCTGCATGACCATATCGTCGCGATCGAGATAATCGAAGTTCGTCGGTGCGGTCTCAAACGCACTGTGATCAAACACACCCGCACTGAGAAATCCGAGCCCAGCCTGCAAACGCGATTCGTCATGAAAGAATCGATCCGCTGCAAGCTGTTCACGGATGAACCGAGGCCAGGGCGTGTCACGATTGAATGACTCGATGACATAGTCGCGATACCGCCATGCATGGTCCCGTGGAAGGTCGTGTCCGCAACCGTGGGTTTCAGCGAAGTGGATCGTGTCCAGCCAGTGCCGCGCCCAGCGCTCTCCGTAGCGCTGTGAAGCGAGCAACCGGTCCACCAGATTCTCGTAAGCTTTCGGGTCGGTGTCTTTTTCAAACGCATCCAGCTCTTCAGACGACGGGGGCAGTCCATGCAGGTCGTACAGCACCCGGCGAATCAGTGTGCGGCGATCCGATTCCGGCGAGGGGGCCAGATTCTTTTCTGCAAGACGGGCAAGAATAAAACGGTCAACGGGATTCTCGACTGTCGCACCCGCAACGCCCGGAAGCGCGGGTTTCACCAGCTGCTTCAACGACCACCAGTCCGTCGAGGTCGGGCTGTTCACCAGCACCCGAGGATCATGTGCGCCGAGCCTCACCCATTCCTCAAGCAGCGCGATTTCTGCGGCCGGCAGTTTCTCCTTCGGAGGCATCTGATGGTCATCATCCGTCCAGCGGACCATCTTGATGAGCAGGCTCTCCTCAGGCTTCCCAACCACAATGGTTGGTAAACCTGAGTCGCCGCCCTGCACCCAGCCTGATTTCGAGTCAAGCGTCAGCCCGCCCTTCATCTTTTTCTCGTGCGAATGGCACTTGAAGCATCGCTGTTTCAGCAACGGTTCAATCTTCGACGTAAATAACTCATCGGCGTGTGCAGCTAAGGCCACAACGAGCATCGCGTACATCAGTCGAAACCTCATGTTCGAAGCCTCGATCCGATTTCGTCTCGCCGGTCCCGGCGAAGCAAGCGGCAAGGCGGTAAGGCTGATGAGGGTCGGTTTCATGGCAGTCCGGTGATACACAGCGCGATGCGGTGCCTGAATACAAGCGGTGAGGAGAAACGTATCCTATATGGTAACTGTTCAGAGGGGCCGGCACTTACTTTTAATCTTGCTTTTCTTCGGTTTTCTCTGTTCCGGTCCATTCTCTGCTGGAATCTCCATTCCATGCCGCTGACTTCACATGTCACAAGAAAGAGCAGAAAGGGGAGATAAGAGTAAGAAAGATTCGGCCCTGACCAGTTACTCCAACTCAGGCACTCAATGATGACATCCGGCTTCGTCATAGTATCTGTCTTTTCCATTCCAGTCTTTGTTGAACGCGAGACTTTCAAGCCGAATGCCTGGGGTCTCTGCGAACTGTCGGTATCGAAAAGAGTCTACGAGTATAGAAACCTGCAGACTGGTCTTGATTATTCATTGAAGCTATGGACTCTCGAATTCGCATCATGTAAAAGGCCGTCTTCAATTCCTGACCACACACCAACAATCCAAAGATGAGAATTATTTCAGGACTTTTCCCGCATATGGTTTTGCAGCGAAACAGCAGTAATCAGAGCGATTCCACGATTACAGGCACTGCTGAGGCTGACGGAGATCTGGTAGTCAGTGCCACGTCGAATGGAAAAGCGCTCAAAGGTTGGGCCAGCAAAAAGATTGGGAAGGTCTCTCGAAAAAAAATCAAGGCCGAACTCAAAGGACTGCCTGCGGGAGGGCCCTATGACCTTCTAGTCAGTGTAGGTCGAGGCAAGGCCGTTCTCGACCAGATGACCGTCAATGACGTGCTGGTCGGAGACATCTGGTTGGTCGGAGGACAATCCAATATGCAGGGCTGCGGTCTGCTGCGCCATGCTGCCAGGCCGCATCCCATGGTGCGCGCGTTTTATATGGACGATAAGTGGCGCGTGGCGAAGGATCCCATTCACAACATGTGGGCTTGTGTGGACCAGGTGCATATCGATCTGTGTGGAGGAGTCCGTCCGGGATTGAATAAGGTTACCGGGCTGGGGCCCGCGGTGGCGTTTGGGCAATACATGGAAGAACACACCGGAGTGCCACAAGGACTCATTGTCAGCGCGCATGGTGGGACGAGTATGACTCAGTGGGACCCTGCAAGAAGAGATGAAGGTGGCAAGAGCCTGTATGGCGCTATGGTTCGAAGGCTGCGAGAGAATGGTGGCAAAGCTGCAGGAATGATTTGGTACCAGGGCGAAAGCGATGCGAATGCTTCCGCTGCACTTCTTTTTACTGAAAGGATGAAGACGCTCATTCGCTCCATACGACGTGATGCCAAGTCGCCCCGGCTGCCCGTAGCCATGGTGCAGATATCCAGGCTGGCGGCGTCGTGGGGAGACCCCTCTTCCTGGAATTCCGTCCAGGACCAGCAGCGTCAGCTTCAGGACACGGTCGCAGGCGTGGCCAATGTTCCCGCCATCGATTTGACTCTCGAGGATCTCATCCACGTGGGCGGAGAAGACATGAACCGGCTGGGCCGCCGACTTGGGCAGTCGATGTGCGCTCTTGTGAAAACCAGAAAGAGTGATCGGCTGCCCATCTCGCTGAAGGGCATTAAGACTGAAATAAATAGTCGCGGCCTGGTTGACCTCGTCGTGGAATTCGATCACGTCGTTGGACGCCTGGTGTCCGGGTCGAGGCCTACCGGATTTGATCTCACAGACTCCAATCGCACCCCCTTCATCTTTGACACCCAATTGAACGGTAACCGTGCCATCTTGCGCACCAACTGCAGTATAGGTGACTTGAACGACAAGGTTCTGCACTACGGCTTCGGCTATAACCCGGCCTGCAACATCACGGACGAAGCCGACCGATCCGTGCCTGTATTCGGGCCACTGCCACCGACCGGCCACCGGCGAGCGTTGACGGATTTTGTGAAGTCAATACGGGTGACGACGCCCCTCCCCGGGAAAGGGGACCTCAGGGGTCTCAAGCGGCCGCGGCAACTAAAGTCGCTTCCCTGGCGGCAACTGGATTTCAATACTCCCTTCTGCGACTTGCACACTGAATTGTCCAAGCATGCGCCAGAGGACAAGCTCCTCTATTTCGCGTGTACATTGGAAGCGACGGAGAAAATGAAACTGGCAGCTCTGCTCGGTTATGATGGCCCGGTAAAAATGTGGATCGGCTCGAAGGAAGTCTATCACGACCCCAAAGGAATAAATCCAGCGGTGTCTGACCAGGGCGTCGTCAAGTTCGATGCCGGAAAGGGTCGCCATCAGATTCTGGTGGCCCTCGGAACGAACCAATGCCGTGCGTGGGGGATCTTCCTTCGTTTTGAACGGCTGGACAAACCTCGCTCCAAGAGCGCTGGTCTCGAAGGAATGGTTATGCCGGCCATCTCGCCGGAGTAGAGTCTCGCTTTGTAACCTCTCCGCGTGGCTTGTGGATACTCCATCCGAACTAGACGCCGCTCTTCCTGGCCTCGACTATGCTCAGTGGGCAAATAGTCGGAATGACTCGAACGAGTTCCAGCCCTGCCATCGAGAAAAGCGTTCGATACTCTTCTTCCGTTCGTTCAAGGCCACCGGTAATCATCATCATGTGGAGATCGAGGTTCTTGCCAAAGAAGGGCTCGTTACCTGGTGGAATCACTGTCTCAACAACCAGGACACGGCCTTCCTCAGTAAGGGAGTCCGCGCAGTTCTTGAGAATCTTAATTGCGTCGGTGTCGTTCCAATCGTGGATGATTCGTTTAAGAAGGTAAGCGTCGCCGCCAGGCATGACTTCCTGAAGGAAATTGCAAGTCCGGGCCCTCGCACGTTGTGTGAGCCCACGCTCTTCGAACGTATTGCCTGCACCGACAATGACATGAGCCAGGTCATAGACTACTCCCTGACATTCCGGATTGGCCAGCAGAATATCGCACAGAAAATCGCCGTGCCCGCCGCCAACATCGATAACGACGCGATGCTTTGCAAAATCGTAAACATCGATCATGGTCTGGTTGGGATACATCGTCCTTCCGAGGCCCGTCATGGCCTTGTTAAAAGTTTCAGATGCCTCCGGGTGTTCCGCGTAGTATTCAAACACCGGTTTCTCGAAATGGTGGTCGAAGCCCGTCTCACCCGTCTTAACGGTGTGAAACAAGTTTCCCCACGCTTGAAAAGCCTCCTCTCCATACATGCACACGGCGGCACGCATGGAGGCCTGTGTATCGGAGCGAAGGTGCTGGGCGAGGGCGGTCAACTCGAATCCTTTTTCGGTCTCTCGAAAGATGTCCTCAGTACAAAGGAGGCGTAAGACCCGGTACAGCGATCCGTCATGACAGCCCAGCTTCTTCGCCAGCTCTTGTGAGGTCTGCGGACCATTTATGAGCTCATCAGCGACGCCCAGTTTTGCCGCCACATATATCGATTGTGAGATCCAATAGCCGGTGACTTTTCGAAGGAACTGCTCGGGGGAGTGTTGCATGCTCTTGAGTTTACGAAGGTGGAATGGCGGGATGGCAGAATTATTTCAAGAACCACAGAGGGCGTGGAGGAAGAGATTCTACCGCCTGCTTTCGAGTCTCGGTAATCTCCGTGCCTTCCATAGTCCACGAATCTTTCTCGTGATGCCGTCAGGCAGTTTTAGATAGTGCGGTATCAATTCTCCTCATCACCGGAAGAGGTTTGAGACCGCCATGACACAAAGACGCGATGGTGAAAGGAATAGTGCCAACTGAGCGTTCAGTCTTCTCATTCCTCTTTGTGTTTCTGGTGGCAGCCCTTGGATGATAAAAGTCGTACGACTGCACTAAATTTTAAACCTGTAACTTCTCCGCGTAGTGCGGAGATCTTCGGAATCACGAAAGGAACGTAATACACCCAAAAAGAAAAGGAGTAGGGAATGGATAGCTTGGATTTTCATTCTGTTTTCGTGCATTTCATGGTTTACCGGGTTGCGGGCGCAAGGCCGCTTTAGGGTTTTGCTTTGTCATATATTGCCTTGATTGTTTTATTCCATGAGTCCCCAAACCAGGTCCGATAGAACAGGATGTCACCACGGCGGACCGCTTGAACGACCTGCTCTCGAACCCCTTCTATTTGGCTGTCCACGATGACAATGACACCAAAAGCGTTTGGATAAGCCCGTAACACCTCGGGGGGCGTGGCGGCAAGTTTGTCGTAGTTGAGCTGGAGATAGGGGGCGCCGTAGGCGTAATTTTGCAAATCTTCGACTTCTGGAATGACGAGCACGTCGGGATGTGCCTCAGCCACCTGTCGTAGTTGGGCGCTACCAAGTAACAACGATTGTGTCGCTTCGATCCCCGGCAACTTGGGATCCTCCTCCACATAAACGTCCGAATCGAGATAGAAGATCGTGCAGCCCCATCGCTTCCTGGCATAGGTAATCTTTTCAATCATGTTCCTGGCCGGGTCGGCGGCCGGTTGCTGGAAGACTTCGTTGCTGTAAGGACGGCGAACGGGTATCTGAGGGCGGATGGTTACACCAACCTTCAAACTGGCATCCGTGAATTTTTTGAAGAACTCATCTGCCACCGGTTCCATCTCAGGAGGCAACGAGCGCGGGTCGCCCAGATAGCTGATCGGATGTTTGTTCTCCTGCCCTTCGACGTCCCAGACAATGACGCCCTGGGCATTCATGTCTTTCATGATCCGGACGCATCCATCCGCATAAGTGAGCAGACGTTTCTTGAAATCTATGAGTCCGGCTTCGGTCTTGATGTCTACATCCGGGGTGTTGAAGTAGCCCCGCGGATTTGTTTCCCACCCCGAATGGCTCCGGCAGAGAAAAATCTGGCCGATCGGACGCCGGTCTGCCCAGTGGACTTGGAACGGATGAGCCTGGGCAAATCGTTTGAACAGATCGTCCGTAAGCTCTCCGAGGTCTGCCCCTGACGGCCCGAAACGGATCGAGAACGAGAAAGTATCAGACTGGCCAGGAAGGATGGGGCGTTTGATATATGGGAACATTTTCGGGACCGAGGGATGACGGCCGGTGTACAGGAGCAGGGGCCAAGAGCGTTTCTCCGTATCTTTCGGCCATCCGAAACCGAGGCCCAATGGCCGGCTCACCTGTTCATTACAGACCGCAAGCGACCCGGCCGGGAAGTCGACACCAACGATGCCCGGTTCACCGATTCCATGTGACATTCGCATGGCGTTCGCCTCACGCATCCAGGGCGTTCGGAAGAAAATGTTCTGCGGTTCAGCACTTTCGGGGAGTTGAATATCGCCCAGATGAAGCTGAATCGATTCGATCGTCTGGTCGCTCCGATTCTCGACTTTAACTTGAACATTAATGCGATTTTCAGAGAGCGCATGGCTCAGGCTCACCTGCCCCCAATCCCAACTCCGGGAGTTCGTATCACTCGACGAATCACGACGACTCTTTTTGCCGATGAGTCCGATGGCCCGAATCATTCCGTCCGCTCTCCGCAGGAACAGTCGCTCGACACTAAACTGGCTCAGTGCCGGTATCTGAACGCCATGCCAATTCATGGCAGATTTTCCGGCATTTGTTGCCGATTGCGAGTTCCTTACCGACTCACTCACACAACCGGAGAGAAGCAGCAGGCAAAAGGGCCATTTTAGAGGCCGCAGGACACGGAAATCTGATCGAGACATTTTGTTCAATTCCCTCTGGTTTCTACTCTTGGTCGATATGGATCACTTGCGGAGGATCTCGAAAGTATAACCAGATGGTGACGACTCAGCAGTGGCGGTGAGTTCGCGGGGCAGCACAACCGTGGGCTATAGGACGTAATGCCTTCGGCGTAAGAAACGATTCGAAATGTGGGTAAAGCCCAGGGCAGGGCAGTGGGGAAGGGGTTCCAATTACACCCTCGCTGCGGAGCGTCGAGACCACGAAATGATTCATCCCATAAAAAAAGCCTTGAACCGAGCGGTTCAAGGCTTTACCTCTCCGAACTATTTAGACTCTTAAAGGCTTTCCAGGCTTCAGACCATCAAGTGCCCCTCTCCGACACAGGATGATGACATTGGAAGCTACGACTTCTTCCATTTCTCCCCGAAATGTCACTTGTCGCCCCCTAGACGACTGTTATCCAAAACCTGGGGAGTGTGCCCATCAAGTTGCCTAAACGTCAATGCAATATGACATTGCATCAAATTCTACGCTGTGCCTATAAAGCAATGGTGGTGCCAGACAGGCCAAGATATGAAGATTCTTGCTCTGTGAAACTCTTAGTACACTGTATGAAACGGTTTAGAACTTGAATCGATTCTGTTTTTTCGAACTACAACCCGCCAGTGTCCGTCCCCCCTGGCACTGGAGCCTGTAACGAATTATGCCAAGGGGGGAACAGTACATGATCCCTGTAACAATCTGTTGGCCACGAATTAGAACTTGTAATCCACCTGTTCCAGCATGCCCGTCTCGTGGGCCGCTTTCATAAACAAAATGATGCCGCGCATCTGATAACTCAAAAGTTGCGTATTTGGCATCAGCATCATGACATTCAAGATGACGTCGTCGCCGATCTCGATGAACTCGCCAGGGATCCGCATCTGGTCAACGATCATGCCTCGGTCGAGGCAGTATTCGAGCATTCGCATGCCGCGGCGGATGAACCGTTCTTCCCCGGTCGTGTAGTAGGCGCAGGCCAGGCCGGCCATGGCAAAGCCGGCAGCCTGCTGCATCGGAAACGATTGTTCCGGTCCGGTGATGTAGACCGCGATACCTTCCGGCGTGCAAGTGCGTTCATCCATAAAGGATTCCGCGGCTGCGGTGATGAGGTCTCTGGCGGTGGTATCCCCGTAAAGTTTCCAGGTGCGATAAGCACCCATTACCACGGTCGCCGTGTGGAACGCGTTGTCTCGGGGAAGCCAACTCCCGCCGGTTGGAATAGTCATGGTCAGACCATTGTTTTCGCGACAGTAATCCAAAAGGTCTCTACAGAGCTTCAGCATGATCTGCCGGATGTCTTCCCGGCCAACTACTTCCTGAATCGCGGCCATTTGAATCAGGCCCCATCCGCATCCTCGCGTATAAGGCTCTGGATTGGTCTTGAACGCGCCTGCCTCAGCCCGCCGAACTACCCAGTCTCCCATCTTCTCCAGTATCTCCTTCGGCCGCGGATTACCGGTCTCAAAATACCACTCCCGAAAACCTTCGGCCCAGTTGTGGCAAGGGCTCGTGCCCGCAGTCCAGTGTCCTGCCGAGTGAACCCGAAGAGCGCCGCTGTGAAGGGGGTCGCTGTTGTAATCGCAGAAATCGACGTCAGCCCAGTGCAGGATGCTGTCACGATAATCCTTGAAGTATTGGAACAAGCCGGTGCGCACGAACAGCCTCCAGGCATGGAAGGGGTGATCGCCCTCCAGGTTGTTCCAGATAATTTCGCCTTTGCCGCGGAGCTGGTTTGTGTAGAGGGCTGAGTAATCATCGCCCCAATTCATTTTTCCATACCCGCGATTGCGATTGTAAGCCAGGTCAAAGAGTGTTGTCTCGACGCGCGGATAACGATCCGGCTGGTGGTCAAGGAGTTCCTCAAAGACGCCGCCCTGCTGGAATGCAGCCACTGGTGTTTGCG
The DNA here is from genome assembly GCA_027625095.1 of Planctomycetota bacterium. Taxonomy (GTDB): domain Bacteria; phylum Planctomycetota; class PUPC01; order JACPCR01; family JACPCR01; genus JAQBXN01. Next base: position 47,016 of record JAQBXN010000026.1, read on the forward strand.
CCATTGGTTGTTTGCAGATCGCATATCCCAGGGCGCGTCCCGTCCATGTGGATTCAGCTTCGATAAATCCCAAACCGAATTCGTGTGTCTTGCCGGATCCCTGTTTGAGTTGCAGCGGGTTTTCGCTCCAGGCCGGCCAGAAATCGACACTGAGTTCGTTGTCGGAGAGCCTTACTCCATACGGGAAGTATTCAAAGAAATTGCGCAGGCCCAAGACCAACTGGCTTGAACTGTCCGACGCGGCGAACCACGTTTCATTGAAATTGAGCAGACGGCTTGTGTCTTCCCGCTCTCCTTCAGAATCTTCAAAACGGAGTTTGAGTTTGCGCGCCTGAACCTCGAGAGGAAGCGTCGAGCGATGAGCCATTGCAGACTGCCGCACTTCATAGCAGACATCTGTCCAGGCGTGCTCCTTTCTGGTGATCTTGGTCTCCAGGTAATCCAGTTGAATGAGGTCGTGTTCTGTAAGATTCAGAACCAGGAAATCACACAGCACGACCGGCGTTTTTGCGTAAGTGCGTAGGGTGAGACGCGTATGGAGAAATTCTTCGCCGTCCAGATAGAAGTCACCTTTCAGAACGCAGAGCGCTTCTACCTCGCCAGCATGAACGCACTCGAAATCGTGGAATCTCCATTCGAGTGGCTTGGTTTCTGTGCCTTTTTCCGATTCCAGAAAACAACCGGCCGCGTGAAATGTCCAATGGTATTCGCCGGCGACCGTTTCGAGCTTCAGGCCGTGATCGGAAATGGTGATTCTGCCTGCAGCCGCCAGCACCGTATCAGCGGACACGACGGGTTGGTTATGGGAGGGCGGAGATTCGCCAATTTTCAGTTCAAATTCGTGTGTACTGGCCGCAGGCAACGAAGTCTCTGTGGTTACCAGGCCGCGGCGGACAGAACCATCAGGATGCGTTGTGAGGCATCTGAACTGAATCGGAAGCAGACCACCGTCAGCTCTTACGAGTTGAAGATTGTCGTCTTCCCGGAGTTCGCTTTCCTTAAACGGAATTCCCCAAGTCGCTGGCCACATGGGTAAATCGTCATTGTTTATATGGTGAAGTTTCAGTGTGCGTGTCTGCATGTCCTACTGTCGTAGTCTTTTTGAAAAGGGGAGGCCTACTTCCTTTCTTTAATCAGCTTTGCGGGCACACCTCCAACAATCGAGTAGGGCGGCACATCCTTATTCACAACCGCTCCCGCGGCAAGCACGCAACCTTCGCCGATTGTCACACCATCCAGAACCGTGACATTCGATCCGATATAGACATCCGAACCGACTGTGATTCCTTTCCACTCAACTCCCTGCTGATAGATGGGGATATCAGTGCGAATTTTGATGTGTTCAGTGCCGACAAACAGTGAGTGCGCCCCGATACGCACCCCATCTCCCAAAGTGACCGAGCCTTGAATCATGGAGTACTGATTGAGCGTGCAGTAGGCGCCCATCCTGATTCCATCGCCCCAGGCCCTGAGCCAGGCGAAGTCGTTGATGCGGCAGTTCGGGCCAACCATGATCGGAGACTCCTTCGTGGGTGGCTCAATATGAGCAAGCGAAGATATCTTCGCCGAAGGATCTGAGATTAAGTTTTCACCGGCCTGGCACGGCGGGAACGGATTACGCAGGAACCGTTCACCCAGGAGTTCCTCAATAAACTCCGGCTCTTCTGCAGCAAGTAGCCGCAATACTTCTTTCAACTCTTGTCTTGAAAGGCTCATGTCTGGAATCAGAGTGATACAGTGGTGGTGACTTGAGAAAGCCGCGTTGGGCGTCGCTCGTGCAGGAACTGTCTCTTTATGGATGCCGGGCGCCTAACCTACTGGTGCTACGCGAATCAGAAGAGGGAACGCTGCCGCTGATACATGGGTAGATACTGCTTGTCCAATGAAAGAATCAATACAGCCATCGCCGTGCAATATGCCTCGCCTGCGGGGTAACTTTGCGGTTTGTTATCCGGGGGGAACCCCCACCGGCCGTCGCCCTCCTGATTATCGACGAGTACACGCTGCATCTTTGGCCGATACGAATTCCAGGTCTCTCCACCTACCTGAAACATGCCTTGCGACATGTAAAACGAGCCAAAAAAGAAAAAGCCGTTGTACTGGCGCCCGCCCCAACTCGGCGGATATCGCGTCAGATATTTGAGCGACCTTTTCACTTTGTCGTCGAGTTCTTTATCGAACAGCCCTTTCATAAACACCGCCACACCGGTAGCTGCAGGCTCAGGTTCTTTGCTCGTGCCAAGTCGATACAGGAAACCGCCTTCGCCCTCATCGGTTTCCATGAACGAGTTGTTGATGAACTTCAACGCCGAATCAAAAACGTCGTCGTCAATGTTGTAACCACATTGTTTCGCGGCGTGGAGGGAGAGTAACTGCCATGAGGTGACGGACAGATCGCTCTCACGCGCGTAAGGGGAATATCGCCAGCCTCCTGTTTCTGCTCTTGCCTTACGGATCTTCTGTGCCTCGAGGATCAATTTGATTGCTTTGCGACACCACTCGGCGAGTTCTTTTTCTTTTTCCGGATCTGATGAACGTCCAAGATAAGAAAGACCGAAAAGAGTGCAGATGGCATGCACGTACATGGAATTGTCTTGAGTGCCCAGGTAGCCGTCCGGAGTCATGGTGGATTTGACGAATTGCATCGCCATGTCGGTGGCTATCCCGTAATCACCTTCGCCCGGCGTGTGTCCATTCGCAAGAAATGCGAGTCCGGCAAAACTCGCTGTGGCGGTCCGGTAGCGTGGATTGCCAAAGCTGCCTGCGTCAGCCCCTTCTTTTGTCTGTTCTTTATGAAGCCATTCAAGCCCGGCTTCGATCGCGTTCTGAATTTGTTTGGGTGCCGGGGCTTCTGTCTGGGAGAGGGCGGGGGTGATGAAAATCAGAGAGAAAGACAAAAGACGGATTCCACCCTTTGGAGTCCGCCGATTTGTCGGCACTTTCTTTTTCTGAGACCCCCGGGAAGGTGAAGGCGGTAACAAGTTCCCGCACTCCATATCAGATGCTTTCTGCCTGCTCATCATCCACCTCATCCGGGAGTGCTTCATGAACGATCTCTTCCAGATCCTCATCCGGGAGTGCCTCTTTCAGCAGTTGCGCAATTCTCACACTACCCGCAATGGCGGGGTCATATTCAAAACGCAAAACAGGGGTATATCGGAGAGTTATCTTGTTCCGCAGTTCGGCCTGTAGCTTTCCTCGTGCTGCTTCCAGACCTCGCTGGGCAGTGCGTTGTTGTTCCTCTTCGCCAAGGACTGAAAAATAAATCTTGGCGGACTTCATGTCCTTGGCGACCACTGCGCGGGTGATGGTGATCATTACCAGGCGCGGATCCTTCAAGTCGATCAGAATCTCGCCGATGGTCGTTTTGATCAGCGCACTCAGGCGTTCCTGTCGTCTTCCTGGCACGTTCATTAGACATACTCGATTTCGTAATCAAAAAGCTCCATCACCGGATGAAGCCGGAGGTGATTAAGGACCTGGTTCAGTGCACTGTCAACAAATGATTGATCGTTCCCAACTATGCTGATGCCAAGACCGACCTGCTGGTGGCTCTCAAGGAAATCTACTTCGGCGATGGAAATATTGAATTTATTCTTGAGGCGTCCCTTGAGGCTGCTCACTACTTTGCGCTTTTCTTTGAGTGAACGTGACTCCCGGACAAAACCGTGCACCCCGAGGATGCCGACGACCATGTTCAGCTCAACCAATTTCGAGTACCTCCGTTTCTTTGAGGGCCTCCGTGCAATACTTTTCGTTATCGAATCGTTCCTCGTACCGCAGCGCTTCCTGCAGCCGCATCTTTGTCTCAGGATGCTTCGCGACCAGGAAAGTGCAGCAATCATCGTAAGGCTTGATGGAGATATCGTAAGTGCCAATCTGCCGCGCAATAGTGATAATCGTATTCTTGTCATCTCCAATCAAGGGAGAAAAGATAGGGTATGAAGTTGCATCGTAGATGACGTTGAGATTTTCAAGGGTCTGCGAAGCAACCTGGCCAACGCTGTCGCCCGTGATGAATCCTTTTGCACTTTCTTTTTCCAGAATCTCTTCCGCAATTTGGAACATTAATCGGCGATAAGCAACCATGCGTGCCTTAGGTGGCACAACGGTGACCAACGCCTGCTGCAGCGTGGAGAACGGTACGAGATAGAGCTTTGAAGTGGACTGATATTTTGCAAGCTGCGCAACGAGTGCGACAACCTTGTCCCTTACTTGCCGTGTATCCGCGCTGTAGTTGTGGAAGTGCACGAAGATCACTTTGCACCCGCGCCGAAACATTTTGAATGCGGCCACTGGCGAATCAAGGCCACCGCTCATCAGCGCAACGAGCTTGCCATTCGATCCAACAGGCAATCCGCCCAGCCCCTTCTGTTTGCCGCTGTAAATGAACGTGCCCTGTTGCGAGATATCTACATGGAAAGTGAAGTCTGGGTTGCTCAAATTCACTTCCCAGCCGGAGCGTGCCTGGAGCCGTGCCCCAAGGCGCTGATTTACCTCGGGGGAGGTAAGGGGAAATCTCTTTTCAGACCGCCGGGTTTCGACCTTAAATGTCCGGACCTCTTCAGGCAGTTCGATCGCATCTACCGCCGCATTGAGAGCTTCTTCGCTTGTCTCAACAGTCTGGGCAAGTGAGAAGGATGAAATCCCTGCTACTCGCGCAAGATGTTCAGAGGTAGCGGCCATATCCAGATCTTCACTCGTTTCTATGAAGATGCGGCCGTAAAGGCGGCGGATACTCGCCGTTCTAAGTGACGGGCAGCCTTCTCGAATGTTGCGTACCAGCCTCTTTTCAAAGTAAGGCCGGTTGCCGCTCTTGGTGCCGATTTCGTCGTAGTAAACAATAAGCGATGACATGGAGGCGTGATTCGTAATACGTAATCCGTAATGAATAAGAAAGGGAGGTTACTGCCAGTTGTGAACTTAAAACGGTAGCAGAGGCTAGAGATCAGATAAGTGGACGGCCAAACAGAGCCGTACCTCAAGGCTTGCCCTTACTTATTACGTATTACGCTTAATATGACTTCGAGAAGATAACTCTCTTGCTGGATGGCTCGCCGGTGAGGATGCATTTGCCGTCTTCCTCCTCTGCGCTCAATGGTATGTTGCGAACGGTGGCCTTGGTCTGATTCTGGATTTCGAGTTCGCTCTCGGTCTTACCGTTCCAGTGGGCTTCGACAAAACCAGAACCATTCTTGAAGAATTCTTTGAAATCATCCCATTTGTCGATGCGGTGAGTGTTTTCCTTTCGGAATGCATGGGCCTTGTCGTAGATTCCCTGCTGTATTTCATCGAGAAGAGCGAGCGCCTGGGTGACTGCGCTTTCGATTGGCAGGTCCCGCTTCTCACCGGTGTCGCGTCGAGCGGCGGTGACCTTCCCCGCATCCACATCCCGAGGCCCGATTTCGATGCGCAGTGGGACGCCCTTCATTTCCCATTCATTGAATTTCCAGCCCGGGCGAACCTCGTCGCGGTCATCGAGCTTGATGCTCAGCTTGTTGGGATATTCTGCCACCAGGCGATTCGCTACTTCGAGCACGCGACTGCGGCTGTCTTCGTCACGATAGATTGGAACGATAACGACCTCGATAGGGGCAAGCTTGGGCGGCATGATCAGGCCCTGGTCGTCGCTGTGCGCCATGACTAGCGCACCGATAAGGCGAGTGCTGACGCCCCAGCTTGTGGCGTAGACATAATTCAGTTCGCTGTTCTCATCCTGGAACTTCACATCAAACGCTTTGGCAAAATTCTGGCCGAGGTAGTGGCTTGTTCCTGCCTGCAGGGCGTCGCCATCCTGCATCATGGCCTCGATAGAGTAGGTATCCACGGCGCCGGCGAATTTCTCATTCTCGCTCTTCAGGCCTGGAATGACTGGTACGGCCATGATGTCTTCAGCAAACTGACGATAAATTTCGAGAATCATCATCGTCTCTTTGCGCGCGTCCTCTTCGCTGGCGTGAGCAGTGTGGCCTTCCTGCCATAGGAATTCGGTGGTGCGTAGAAAAAGACGGGTGCGCATCTCCCACCGAACGACGTTTGCCCATTGATTGATCAGAAGTGGGAGGTCGCGGTAGGACTGAATCCACTTGCGATAAGTGTCCCAGATGATCGTCTCGGATGTTGGACGAATCATGAGTGGTTCTTCAAGCTTTTTGCCCCCGCCATGAGTGACTACTGCGCATTCCGGAGCAAAGCCCTCGACGTGTTCCGCTTCTTTCTTCATGAAGCTTTCTGGGATGAACAGGGGGAAGTAGGCGTTCTGATGGCCTGTCTCTTTAAAGCGATCGTCGAGGTACCGCTGCATTTTTTCCCAGATGGCATACCCGTATGGCTTGATGATCATGCAACCCTTCACCGGAGCATAATCAGCCAGACCGGCCTTTAAAACGATGTCGTGATACCACTTGGAATAGTCTTGACTCCGTGGAGTAATTTGCTTTGCCATGCCAGCGAATGTCGTGTGTGAATGGTGCTTGGATGAGGACTGTAATTATTCTTCTGCCACCGAAATTACAAGGGGCGGGAGTGTATCGCCTCCTTGTCTCCTTGTCTCCTTGTCTCTGTGTACCCCTGTCTCCCCTCTCAAACTCATTACCGCTTTCCTGATGACTCGATAGAATTCCGCCCTTCATGTATCCGGGACGATCAAATGGCAAAGATTTCAAAAGAACAAGTTCGGCACGTAGCCCTTTTGTCACGTATCGAGATGTCCGACGGCGAGGTCGAAGTCTTTCAGTCTCAGCTTGAGAACATCCTTGAATACATGGACAAGCTGGATGAATTAGACACGTCCGCCGTTAGACCGATGTCAAGTCTGATGGGACTGAACAACGTGTTTCGGGAGGATGTGGTTCAACCCTCCTTGCCGACCGAGGTGGCGCTCGCCAATGCACCGGAAAAGACCGGGGACAGTTTTAAAGTGCCGACGGTGGTGGAGTAATGAATTTCGAAGATTTAACGGCCACCGCGCTGGTACAGAAGATTCGCCAGAAGGATATTTCGGCAGCCGAAGCGGTCGCCGGCTCTCTGGCGCAGATCCGAAAGCATGACGGCCAGATCAAGGCGTTCATCAATGTTTGTGAAAACGCGGAAGAAAAGGCAAAGAGAATCGACAAAAGACTGGCGGCCGGCGAGGACGTTGGCCCGCTTGCCGGAGTGCCTATTGCGTTGAAGGACAATATGTGTGTTCAGGGCGTTCCCACCACATGTGGGTCTAAAATCCTTGAGAAATGGATGACGCCGTACGACGCCAACGTGACCGAGCTGCTGGAACAGGCCGGCGCTGTCATTGTCGGCAAGACGAACATGGACGAATTCGCCATGGGGTCCTCGACCGAAAACTCCGGCCTGATGGTGACGCGCAATCCGTGGAATACGGAATACGCTCCCGGCGGTTCCAGTGGAGGCTCGGCCGCGGCAGTTGTTGCAGGCATGGTGCCTTTGGCATTGGGTTCGGATACTGGTGGTTCGATCCGGCAGCCGGCAGCGTTCTGTGGGATTACTGGAGCTAAGCCGACGTATGGGCGTGTCTCAAGATATGGATTGGTCGCATTCGGTTCGTCGCTCGACCAGATTGGGCCGCTGTCCCGTGACGTGCGCGATAACGCGCTGCTGCTGCAAGTTATCTCTGGTCATGATTCCCGTGATTCCACTTCGGCGAACCTTGATGTGCCTGATTATCTCGCTTCACTCGAAGGTTCGATTGAAGGCTTGAAGATAGGGATACCGAAGGAATATTTTGTCGACGGTATGTCACCGGACGTCGCCGCTGCAACGGACGCGGCGATCGAAACCTTGAGATCGCTCGGCGCCGAGATTCGCCAAATCTCCATGCCGCACACTCAGTATGCGGTTGCGGTCTACTACATCATCGCGACGGCCGAGGCGAGTTCGAATCTCGCACGATATGACGGGGTGCATTACGGTTTCCGTTCGCAGAATGCGGAGGACATGATCGGCGTCTACACCAAGAGCCGCCGGGAAGCGTTTGGCGATGAGGTGAAGCGACGCATCATGCTTGGCACATTCGCTTTGAGCGCAGAGACCTACGAGGCCTATTACGTGAAGGCCGCCAAGGTGCGTAAACTCATGCGAGAGGATTTTGATAACGCGTTTGAACAGGTCGACTGCATCCTCAGCCCGACGTCGCCTTCGCCGGCCTTCAAGATCGGCGAGCTCGTCGATGACCCTCTGCAAATGTATCTGTCAGACATCATGACGCTGAGTCTGAACCTGGCTGGTCTGCCTGGTATTTCTGTGCCGTGCGGGTTCAGCGCGGAAGGCCTTCCGCTGGGACTGCAACTCATGGGTAAGCCCTGGGATGAGGCCACCATTCTGCGGGCCGCATATGCGTTTCAACAGACCACAGATTTTCTGAGGCGGCCCAGGCTGAACTCGGAATAAAGGAAATTAGCACCATGGGGAAGTACGAAATCGTAATCGGTATGGAGTTGCACACTCAGCTCAAGACCAAGACCAAACTCTTCTGCGGCTGCAGCACCGAGTTTGGGGCTGCCCCCAACTCCCAGACATGCCCAGTTTGCCTCGGTTTGCCGGGCGTCCTGCCGGTGATGAACAAGAAAGCCTTTGAACTGTCATTGAAAGCCGCAGTCGCGCTTAACTGCAAAATCGATCTCGAGACGACCTGGGACCGCAAGAATTACTATTACCCGGACCAACCGAAGAATTTTCAGATTTCGCAGAACTACCATTGCCTGGGCGTGGACGGCTTCGTCGAGATAGAGGTAGACGGCGCCATCAAAAGAATCGGGATCGACAACATCCATCTCGAGGAAGATGCTGGAAAGCTCATGCATCCTGAAGGTTCGAACGTGGACTTCAGCAAGGTGGATCTAAACCGCACCGGCCAGCCGCTCGCCGAAATCGTAACCAAGCCTGATATGCGCAGCATTGAGGATGCAAAGGCTTACATGGAGACGATGCGCCTTTTCCTTCTGCACCTCGATCTATCCGACTGCAAGATGCAAGAGGGCTCGCTTCGCTTCGAGCCGAGCGTCTCTTTGCGACCCTTCGGCCAGGAGAAATACGGAAACCGCGTCGAGGTAAAGAATGTGAACTCGGTCAAGTTCGTGGTGTTGGCACTGGAATACGAAATAGCGCGTCAGACTCAGATTCTTGACAGCGGTGGAACAGTCGCCCAGGAAACTGTGCTGTATGACGAGTTCAGAAATGAAACCCGGCCGATGCGGCGCAAAGAAGAATCCCACGATTATCGGTATTTTCCAGAGCCGGACCTTGTTCCAGCGACCGTAACGGAAGACCAGATTATCGAAGTCCGTTCGGCTATGCCTGAGTTGCCCCTCGCCAAGAAGCACAGATTTATCGAGCAATACGAACTTCCGGCCTATGACGCGGAAGTCCTCGCCGATGATCCCGGTATAGCGGCCTGGTTCGAATCCTGTGCGAAGCTGCACAGTGACGCCAAGGCCGTGAGCAACCTCATCATGAACGACGTGATGAAGGAGCTGAACAGCCGGAAGATTTCGATAGAGGAATTTCCGGTTGGCGTCGAAGCTGCGGCGGATCTGCTGCGCCGTGTGGAGGCCGGCGAGGTGAGCAAGAATAAGGGCAAGGAGGTTTTCGCCGAGATGGCTGCTTCCGGCAAGAACCCTGGGGACATCATCGAACAGAAAGGAATGCGCCAAATCGGTGACAGCGATGCAGTGCGCAAAATGGTAGAGGACGCCATCGCCCAGAATCCACAAGCCGCTGAGCAATACAAGAGCGGCAAGGGCAAAGCCAAAGGCGCATTGGTGGGCAGTGTCATGAAGGTTTCCAAAGGCAAAGCCGATCCCCAGCTTGTGAACCAACTCATCGATGAAATTGTTCTAGGTTAGTTTCTGAAAAAAACTGTAGCCGAAGTCGCAAGAGTTCGGGCACTGGAGGCATCAAGCCCCGAATTCTTGCGAATCCGGCTACCCACACACTGTAATTCTAAGCCCCTCTTTTGTGAGAAGTGGGGGCCAGGTTAGATTTTCCTTTCGACGGTGCCCCAACCTGGCACCTCCTTCCGAACCGGCAAAATGCAATCCATCTATTTTCTGACTTTCATGTGGATTCTGCAGGGCCCCCTCTTCTCAGAGGAGTGGAACGCTGCCGATGCGCCTCACTTTGTTTTTCGGTGTGAATTCCAATCTGCCGGGAAGAAAAAGCCCACAGAAGTAAAGTTCCGCGGAAACAACAAAGCCATCACGATTCGGCTTTATAGCGCGCATCTTGAATTCAACGATACAGCCAGGCAAAACCCTGTTCGTATTCCATTCGCAAAAGAGGAAACCCATTCACTCTGGGCAGTCATTCAAGACGGCAATTCTTATCTGGCTCTGGATGGGCAGAGGCAGGCGACCTGGAACTTCGACCTCGGTTCGAAGCCTGAACTGAGTCTGGTAAGCGGCGATGCAGTAAATCTGTCCCAGCGGCCCCGAATCCAGCCGCTTGCGGGCTTCCTGGTCGCAGACGATTTTATGCGAACGAATCAGGAACAGCCGTTCTGGAAACCCGCGTCCGGCGGGTGGGGAATTCAGGCGTCGCACACACCCGACCAGGCCTCGAATGCGTTCCAATATTTTGGAAAGTCGACGGCTCAAATGGACAAAGCCTGGCTGGGTTCAACTACAGAACCGGCTGTTGCGGTGAATCAGCTCACCTATTGGTTCTCGATGGATTATAGAGTCGGTGTCTCTTTGAGAATCGATGATCCAACAGCCGCGGCAGGTATCATCTTCTATGCACAGAACGACAGTAACTATCATTTGCTCAGGTGGAGTCAGGGGGAACTCCAAGTCTGTCATGTGAGGGATGACATACCTGAAATGCTGACGAAAACTTCACTACCATGCACGAGTGGTGGGTGGTACCGGCTGGAGGCAGCAATCTTTCGGGGCCGGATTGCAGCATACCTGGATGGCAATCGAGTGTTGGAGTTCCCTGCCGAAGCGGAGAAGGCGGATATCGGATTGACTGCCGGTAAGGTCGGCCTTTTCGTCCAGTCCCAGTCGGGAGTTTGGTTCGACGACGTTTTCGTTCAGTCCATCAGGGAACTGCCGGGCCCTGCCATAGATCGCCCCCTCGGGCCCGGAGAGAAGAGTAGTGCAGATTTCAGCGACAAGCTTTTCGCTACCGACGGCCATATGCGCAGCTGGGCCCACCCTCGGGCCCTTTGGGAAGAAGGTGCGGATGGCCTCCATTGGTTCGCGACCGATCTCTACAACGATTTTAACTTCAAGTGGAAAGCACCCAGTCAGCCGCCGACACAGGGGAAGGTTGCCTTTCTTTGCCAGCGTGGAAATCGAGAATCCGGTTATCTCTTTGAATGGAATTCCGGCCAGGCGCGGTTGATGCACCAGGGCAAAGTTGTTGCTGAGTCAAAGGGAAACCAGCCGGAATTGCAGTCGCTCACAGCGACGGCTGAGAAAGGGGAACTGTCTGTTCTCGCACCAGGAATATCGCTTCAGACAAAGTTGGATTCGCCTGTCAGCGGAACCATTTCCGCAGATTTGGGACGCACCTCAGGCTGGCGTCTCCGCAACGCTGACTGGCGCGATGAAGCCCAGGTCACCTCATCTCATTTGAAACAGTATGCGTTCGATTCCGCGCCCACGGCCTGGCTGCCGATGACGGGAACGTGGCAATCGACCAATCGCTGGGCATGTGTGCCGATGTGGTCTTTCTTCGGCGGGCGCGGGGTGGAAAATGCCATCATTTGGAACAAGAGACGTATCGAGGGCGACTTTGATCTGGAGGTGGCTTTTGCCCCCATGGAGGGCTCGACCCAGCGAATGCATTTCTCTTTTCCGATGACTTTGAACATCACCTTTGCGGCAGATGGGCAAACCCTCGACAGTGGCTACAACCTCGTTTTCGGAACGGTCGATCTGCCATCACAGCTCTACCGAAACGAAAAAATCGTTGCCAGCAACAACAGCTTCCTGATACCAGGCCTGCGTTTACAAAGGCTGGAACTCTATCATTCCGTCACAGTTGTCTGGCAGCGGGTGCGAATTCGGCGGAAGGGTGGACTCATTCAAATCTTTGCCGCCAAGTTTAGTCTCCAGGGGGAAGAACTGGGATACCAGAACCTGCTTGAATACACGGACCCATCACCGCTGAATGGCGACCGTTTTGCATTCTGGACTTGGGGTAAGAACGGAATGGCTATCGCCAAAGTCCGGCTTTCCTATGCGAAATCCCCTGGCACCTTTTTGTGCACCGAGAAGGCAGCTTTTCAAAATGGAGTTGCGTTCCACCAGGTGATTCGCAGAGGCCCGCTCGATCCTGCCAAAGAAGGCCTCCTGAAATTTCGCTGTCAGATATCTCCCAAACAGAATCTCGGGCTTTTCATACGCCGGAGGCAGGAACTCGGTCAGTTCATCCTCTGCGGGGCTGAATCCTACCGAACCGGGGCCATTCCGTTGGGTAAGCTCAGCACTGCAGCCGATGGCGGGTGGCATGAAGTAAATGTCGACATTCGCTCAGCACTCAAGATTGCCTGCCCGGACGATCCCGACCGGGTGATAGATGAAGTCTTCATTGGTTCGCCGCTGAACACCGTCCAGGAAATTGGCGGCTTAGGCGTCAATCGCCAGGACGCTTCCTGCGAGGTGGCCGACGTATCTTTTGGCCAGTCAAATGCGCCTGAGGTCGCCGCCGAGTTACCATCACCAATCATCGCGATTCACGGCCGCGTACCGCTCAACGACTTTGAATCGGGTCCTGGCGAGTGGCAGACATACGGCGGCAGCGATGGGGCTTTGCTTTGGCGTGATCCTTCGAACCCATCGAAGGGAAAGAAGAGCTTACGACTCTGGAACAGGGAGATCGGTGGGCCTGCCGGGGCACGCATCACACGAACGCCATTCAACGCGCAGTTGTTTCCACTTATTCAATTTGATTATCGATTCCCCTTCGATCTCGAGCAAAATCTTATCTTGCGCTCCGGCGACAAGACTTTCGAAATCCATCTCACGGGTGTGGGCAGTTCCTGGCCCGTCATCGCTAACGCGTCGATCACAGCCGATGGCAACTGGCACACGGCATCCATCAATCTTGAAGCTGCACTCCGCACTTACCTGGGCGGGAATGGCCCCCTTCCCGTGGACGAGATACTTCTTGCCGACAGTGAACGGATGGGGAACAGGCAGGACGTGGTTTATCACATCGACGACTTCTGCCTGGTTCCTACAGTTTCGAAGACAGTCCTGAGTCGATTCAATTTTTCTATTCCGGGCCACGAGGTGATCGAGTTCAGCCACGTTTTCGATGAGAAGCCAGACACTGTTCCAGCAACGACCGCGTCCGGCAAGAGTGATCGGCTGGAAGCTGTAGTGCCAGCCGAAGTGACCTGGCTGCACGTGCGCGTGAAGTCGAAAGAGGGGGCATGGTCAGCCACCTGTCATTTGCCACTCATCGTGCGTGAGCAACTTGGAGAACTTTTGCCAGACCGGCGGGACAAGACTCCGAAGCAGGAACTGATTACCTACGTTCCTTCGGACAGATTCTGCTTCTACGACTACGAGGGTGAGACGAAAGAGCAGGACTCGCCAGTGAGACTTGAATCCGATGGCCTCGACGACTCGATGTTGAACACCTGCATACGTCGTTGTACCTGGGTTGACCCGTATCCGTTTGATGGAGCCAGCGGAAACACCTGCATTCAGTCGGAAAACGTCTTTCCGGGCGACTATTTCAGTATGTTCATCCACAAAGGCCCGTGGGACATTCGTCGCTATCCATATATCGCCTTCGACTACAAATTCGAAGATCCCGGCTGCAATTTCGACCTGGCCGCGCTCTTGAACAAAGAACTGTTCGTCCTCGAGTGGGCATCGCCGGGGTTTGAATACTTCCAGCCTTACAAAGTCACGCGGCTGGCCACCCCGGAACGAGATCGCAATTGGCATCACCTCGAAATAAATCTCCTGGACCTCCTGAAAGAACATGGCCGAATTACGAACGACGCCATCCCACTGTTCGTTGAGCAACTCAGCACGTGGACGATGCACGGCAGCCAGGTCGGTCAAAAATTCAGAATCGATAATCTCGCAATTTATTCGCGCAAAGGGAGGAGCCCGGAATTTCGATGGGCGTCTGAGGCCAACAAGCACCTCAGTTACATGCTGAGTAATGAGAAGGGCGAAGTTTTCAAAAGCGAAGTAACAGGCAGGCACTCTGTGGTGATCAAAGATTTAGCGCCGGGAAACTGGACCTTCAGCTTGTGGCAAATCATAAAGGATGGGCCAGCCTCAAAGCTTGCAGAACGCAAGTTTGTTATTGAATGACATTGTCGTGAAGGCCTGAGGTTTTGAATACATCCCTCATGCAAGCAGCCCTTCAATCACATTACCGTGTACATCGGTCAGGCGGTGGTTTCGGCCCTGGAACTTGTAAGTCAGTCTTTTGTGATCAACTCCGAGGCAGTGGAGCATGGTGGCGTGGAGGTCGTGGACGTGCACCGGGTTTTCGACAATGTTGTAACTATAGTCATCCGATGTCCCGTAGGTGAGGCCGGGCCTGATTCCGCCTCCGGCCATCCAGACTGAAAAGCAACGGGGATGGTGGTCGCGACCGTAATTGGTTTCGGAGAGTTTTCCCTGGCAATAGACGGTGCGTCCGAATTCTCCACTCCAGACAATCAGAGTGTCTTCGAGCAGTCCCCGTGCCTTCAGATCTTTGATAAGCGCAGCGGAGGGCTGATCCGTATCACGGCACTGAAGGCTGTGATCCGAAGGTAGATTGAAATGCTGGTCCCATCCACGGTGAAAGATCTGAACAAAACGGACTCCGCGTTCGCTCAGCCGGCGAGCGAGCAGGCAATTGGCTGCGTAAGTGCCCGGCTTGCGAGAGTCTGGGCCGTACATTTCAAATACTGATTCGGGTTCGTTCGAAATATCCATCAGATCCGGCACGGAAGTCTGCATGCGAAAGGCCATTTCATATTGAGCAATGCGGGCTAGGGTCTCAGGATTTTGGTCTGCATCCTGCCGAATTAGATTCAACTCAGCGATGGTATCCAGCATCTTTCGCCGCCGATTTGCAGTGATGCCAGGTGGATTGGAGAGATAGAGTACCGGATCCCCCGAGCTGCGGAAGTTGACCGCCTGGTGCTGTGAGGGCAGGAATCCGCTTCCCCACAATCTGGCGTAAAGCGCCTGCGAATCTCGTTTTGCACTCCCTTCAGAGACCATTACCACATAAGCGGGTAGGTTCTGGTTGCTGCTGCCGAGACCGTAGCTCATCCAGGCACCCACACTTGGGCGGCCCGGCTGCTGGCTGCCTGTCTGGAAAAAGGTGATGGCTGGGTCGTGATTAATGGCCTCGGTATGGAGCGTTCGAACGACGCAAATATCGTCAGCCACCTCAGCGAGATGAGGAAGCAGTGCACTTATCTCTGTGCCGGACTCTCCATGTTTCTTGAATTCAAAACCGCTCGATGCTGTCGGGAAATTCTTCTGGCCTGAGGTCATGCCCGTGAGACGCTGGCCTTTCCGAATGGAATCGGGCAGGTCAGTGCCTTGAAGTTTCTTGAGCCCGGGCTTGTGGTCGAACAAATCGATCTGCGAAGGAGCGCCCGATTGAAAAAGGTAAATAACGCGTTTCGCCCTTGGCACTAAGTTGGGAAGGGCCGTGGCGAAGAGCTCAGGGTGCAGCAGGGAGGATAAGGCGACCGATCCAATACCGGCCGCGGAGTTCAGGAACTGTCGGCGGGTAAGTGTTTGAGTAAGATCTCGATAGGTTTGCATGTTCTGGTTCCTGGTTGCGGTCGGCCTGGGCCTTGAAAACGCTTGCCTGAGGCAAAATAAGAATTTTTTTTCAAGTTTCCAGTGTCTCAGCTTGTCAGCACATAGCGAAGATCGGTCAGTCGGCCATTCCGATGTTTGACGCTTTCCCCTTTGTCTGTGTATAAATCTTCGCAGAGGGAATACGCGGCGACAGGTCCTAATTCATTTCGAGCAATGCAGCCATGGCCAATCAATCTCACGAGATCTTCAGCAGAATTATCATCCATAACAAGCTTTTGTCACAGGCGGAACTCCAGGCTTACCTCAAGGCAAATCCTGACCCTATCAATGCGGCTGAAGCGATGGTCCAGACCGGGAAGATCAGTGGTCAGATGAGGGACAACCTGATGGGCATGTACAAGAAGCAAATGGCGCAGGTAGCCGCGAAGCAGCAGGCCCCGGCGGCAGCTCCCGCCCAGGCGAGCGTTCCGGCAGCGCCAAAATCAGCGCCGGCTGTGGAGGTCAAAGGAGCGGGGAAAGAATTTATTCACCGATTGTTCAAGGTGGCCCGCGACTCGGGGGCATCTGACCTTCATATTAAATCCGGAGCCATGCCAGTAGTACGCATTAACAGCGTTCTGCGTGATCTGAAAATGAATCCCATTGATCCGGAGGTATGCAAGCAATCGCTCTTGTCATTGCTGACTACTGAACAGAGAGAACTCTTTCTGGAGAAGGAGGACATCGATTTCGCCTACGATGGCGGACCGGAGCTTGGCCGATTTCGCACAAACTATCTCATGCAGCAGCGGGGAATGGATGGCATTTTCAGGCTCATTCCCAATACGGTCAGCTCATTCGAGGAACTGGGGCTGCCCGATCAAGTGAAAAAATTTACCGATTACGCCCAGGGCATCGTTCTGGTCACCGGCCCCAAGAACAGCGGCAAAACCACCACCCTGGCTGCCATGGTCGACAAGCTGAATACAGAACGCAGGGAACATATCATCACCGTTGAAGATCCAATAGAGTTCGTTCAACCAAGCAAGGGCTGCCTTATCAGCCAGCGCGAGGTTGGAGCACACACACGGTCATTTTCAAATGCCCTGCGTGCCGCCCTGCGAGAGGCGCCCGACGTGATCGTTGTCGGGGAAATGCGCGACCTTGAAACCACCTCTCTAGCCATTACAGCGGCGGAGACAGGTCACCTCGTCTTAGTATCAATGCACACCCCGAATGCGGTTCGGACCATTGGGCGTGTGCTTGATGTCTTTCCGCCAAAACAACAAGGCCAGATTCGTTCGATGATTTCAGAATCGCTGCGGGGGATTGTTTCGCAGCAACTCGTCCCGTCGCCCGACGGAAAGCGGCTCGAACTGGCGTTGGAGATTATGGTCAACACGTCGGCTTCTGGAAATCTGATCCGGGAGAATCGTACCTTCCAGCTTCAGAGTGTCATGCAGACCGGAAAGAAACTGGGAATGATCATGATGGACGAGTCTCTAGCAAATCTCGTAAATGAAGGCCGCGTTTCAAAGGAAGAGGCCCTCACCCGGGTCGCGGACAGGACTTTCTTTCTTGCCCAGCTCAATTGATTTAACAATTCCAACTTTGCCCCAACTGCTCACCCTGTACCTATGGCAAAAATAGACAAGCTCCTGCTGAATATGAAAAAGAACGATGCCTCGGATCTTTTTATGCACGTGGGGCAAAAGCCCAAGTACAGCATTCACGGGGAAGTGGTAGATATTGCACAGCACCCGGTGCTGACAAAAGAATCGTTGGGAGAGTATATCTTTGAGATCGTCAGGGAGGATCAGAAGCAGACTTATCTCGAAAATCTTGATTTCGACTTTGCCTATGGCATTCCTGGCGAAGCTCGATACCGCGTGAACTACTTCTTTCAGCGCACTGGTTATGGCGTGGTTATGCGAATCATTCCGGACACTATTCTGACACTTGAACAACTGAAGTTGCCGCCCATCCTGAAGAGGTTTACAGAGCTGCGGGACGGCCTTGTGCTCGTAACCGGCCCCACCGGAAGTGGTAAATCGACGACGCTGGCCGCAATGATCAACCACATCAATGAAGGCCACAGAAGACACATTCTGACCATCGAAGACCCGGTCGAATTCGTTCATCAGAATAAGAACTGCATCATCAGTCACCGTGAAGTTCATAACCACACGCAATCTTTCGCGGTCGCATTGCGTGCTTCCACTCGCCAGGACGCAGACGTGGTGCTGGTCGGCGAACTCCGAGATGTGGAAACCATGGGTCTTGCCTTGAGTGCTTCCTCCATGGGCACGCTGGTTTATGGCACGCTTCACACAAACAATGCACCCAAGACCATCGACCGTGTGATCGACGTCTTTCCCACGGATCAGCAGTCTCAGATCAGGACGATGCTCGGCGAATCTCTCCGGGGCATCGTTGCGCAGCAACTGCTGAAGAAGGTCGGTGGAGGCCGAGTTGCAGTGAATGAGATTCTCGTCGGCTCGAGTGGTGTCGCGAACATGATCCGTGAAGGGAAGATCGACCGTATCATGTCCGCCATTCAGGGCGGACGCAGTGAAGGGATGCAGGCGATGGACGATGAGTTGGAGAAAAAAGTCAAGGAAGGAATCGTTACCGGAGAGGATGCGTACATGAAGTCCATCGATAAAAAACGTTTTGAAAAGTATGTCCTTGAAAAGTAGAGGAGCAGGTCCTCCCGAACGAATGCCGGCTAGAGGGCGGCTCTCCTCCGATTCAGCCTTTTGAGAATTTAGAATGCAGCCTCTTGCCCTGATCTTCTCGACTCTTCACCTGCTCCCGATCTCTGCCGAAGAAACACCGGTTGATTTTGATCCCGTGCCTCGCCTTATGCAGAATCTGAATTCTCCGAACGACAGATTCAGCGTCAGTGCCGCGCGGTCGCTGGGGATTATCTTCTCGCCGGGGAAAGGACGTGAGGCAGACGCGGACAAAGTCATTGAGGTGCTTAGCGAGCAACTTGCTTCGGCGAAAAACTGGATGCTTCGTCGCGAGTGCGCTGTCGCCCTCGGCAATATGAAAATGCCCGCTGCGGTCGAAGCGCTTAAGGCTGCGATGAATGATGAGGACGTAAACGTAGCCATCGAAGCAGCGAACGGTGTGGCCTCCATCCTGCCGCATGACAAGACCCGGGAACTACTCATAAAGCAAAGCCAGGAAGGCCCGTCTGAGACCATCCGGATTGCCGCCTACAATGCGGTGGTGCCCTACGTCGCGGCAGAGGATGCGCCGTTCCTTACCAAGGGGCTTGAATCAGACAACTGGCGCATTCAGACAAGCTCCCTCCGTGGGCTGGAACGTGCCGTCCGCAACGGGGCCCGGTTGAAGCCAGAGGATTATGACAAGATCGGCGAACTTCTCGGTCATGAAACCTCAAACGTTGCTGATGCGGCAATGCATTACCTGTCTGATCTTCGCAATGGGGAGACTACGAGAGTCCTTCTCACTCAGGCCGAAGCCAGAGGGGATGAGAGCAAGACCGATTCTACCTGGCGCAATCGCACCTACGCGCTGCGCGGTCTCAATCGAATGTGGGAGCCAACCATTCGCCAGGCGCTGCCCGTGGTGATTCGGCAACTCGGCGACAGCGTTGCGAATGTTTCCAACGAATCCAGACAAATTCTGAATCGATTTCGAAATGACGAGCACTATTTAAAAGATTTTCTCTTCCCGTATCTCTTGACGGAGCTCGAGGGTGCCACTGATGCCAGAGTCAAGACTGCAATCCTGAGTGAGATGGGTTCGAACTTTGCCATTGAGTATTCATCTCGGATTGCAAAGGTGGGTGCCGCCGCGCTTGAGCAAGGCATGGAAGACAAATCCGCATGGGCGCTTCGCACCCATGCCCTTACGCTCCTCGGAAAGAGCGGCTATACCGGTTCGGTCGAGACCATTGCCCAGTGTGTCAGCGATGACATTCCCAACGTTCGCCAGGCAGCAGGATATGCGCTCGAACAACTCGACGAACTCTGCACACCCGAACAACGAGCCAAAGTCGCCCCAATACTTTTGCCCCTGCTCGAAAAGCCACACGACTGGCGAAAGACCGGCATCGCGGCCCGGGTGTCGGCCGGCTTCCCTTCGGTAAAAGCAGTCGATCCGCTGGTCAAATTGCTCAGCCATTCCATCGTAAATGTCCAGGACGGCGCCTCTCGCTCGCTTTCCGTCTGGGTCACGCTGAAGGACGCGGAGGAACTGAAGGATGCTGTGAAAGAATCCCTGATCAAAGAGGTCAGCAGGGACCAGCAGGCATGGGAGTACGGCACTATCGTATTGGGTAGCCTGGCTGATGCCTCGTCGATCGAGCTGCTGACGCGTATCCTCAAAGATGGGAACTGGCGTGCCAAGGCCAACGCTGCCAATGCGGTTTCCGCCATCGCGACGAAAACCAGTGTAAAAGACAAAGCCCTTTCAGAGGCCCTCATTGGATGCGCCCAGAGTGATGTCCACCAGGTCCGAGACGCTGCAAATACTGCTCTCAGACTGGTTTCCAAGGGTAAGTAGTGCCCCTGATTGGACTGAGGGGCCGGCTGCCGGCTATCACGATCTTCGTCACACTCTCCTCCTTAATTACAAATCTTAGTTATGAAATTGCTGCTTCCATTACTCGCACTTCTTCCGCTTCCTCTCACTGCAGACTGGACTCAATTTCGCGGTCCAACTGGACAGGGGCACTCCACTGCCCCCAAGCTTCCGATCAGGTGGAGCAAGAATATGAACGTGGCGTGGCAACAGGCTATCCCGGGCTCTGGGTGGTCATCGCCCATCATCCATGACGGCAGAATCTACATGACTTCGGCGGTCGAGCTCAAGGGGGGAGCACTTTCCCTTGAGGTCTATTGTCTTGAAGCTGCGAAGGGGAAGGGTGTGTGGAAACGAGAGGTGTTTAACGTGGGCAAGAAGGATGTGGTTCCCGTTCACAGTAAGAACAGCCAGGCTACGCCCACACCCGTTATCGACAACGACAAACTCTTCGTCCACTTCGGCCATCTCGGTACCGCCTGCCTTGACCTGGAGGGCAAGGTGTTATGGAAGAATGACACTATCAAGTACCCGCCCGTACACGGTGGCGGCTGCTCGCCGGTGATCGTGGAAGAGAAGCTCTTCTTCAGTTGCGACGGTTCAAGCAACGCTTTCGTCATCGCGCTGGATTGCAAGACCGGGAAAGTTGTCTGGCGCAAGCAGCGAAACATGAACGGCAAAAGTCAGTTTTCTTTCTGCACACCGCTGGTGATCGACGTGGACGGCAAGCAGCAGATTGTCAGTCCAGGTAGCGATGCTGTCATTGCCTACGACCCGGCCAACGGCAGCGAGATCTGGAAAGTTCGTTATCCCGATGGTTATTCCGTCGTGCCGAGACCTGTTTACGGCCACGGATTGGTCTACGTCTGCACAGGCTTCAATCAGCCCAGCCTGCTGGCTATAAAACCCGATGGAAAGGGTGACGTCACCGATACTCACGTGGTCTGGAAAACCAGCAGGGGCGTTCCACACACACCCTCGCCCCTGATCGTAGACGACGAGGTTTACATGGTGTCAGACAGCGGCATTGTCACGTGTCTGAATGCAAAGACTGGCGAAGAATTCTGGCAGGAGCGTTTGGGCGGGAAGTACTCGTCATCACCAATCTATGCGGCCGGACATGCCTATTTCCTGAGCGAAGATGGTAAGACTGTAGTGATGGAGCTTGGCAAACGGCATAAGGTGATTGCAACGAATGAGCTGAAGGAAAGGACGCAAGCCTCCTTCGCTGTGGATGGGGAATCACTCTTCATCCGGACGGAGGAGAATCTGTACAAAATTGGCAGGTGACATTGTTCGGGTTCTGAAGAGGCATGGAACGCAAAGTTCCAAGACAGAGATGCTGCAAGACAAAACCCCAGAGTCCGCTGCCCAACTCTAACCACTCAACTTGGTAATAGCCGCATCGAGCCTTGCCAGGCATTTTCCTCTGCCGATCAACTCGACGCATGGAAACAGCGGGGGTGAAACCATCGAGCCGGTGATAGCCACGCGGATGGGGGCGAAGAAATCGCGATTTTTCCATTCGAGTTGATTGGCCAGTTCGACCATGGCGGATTCCATCGTGTCGGATTGCCAATCTATATCCTTCAGAGCAGCTTTTATCTTTGAAAGTATGTCAGCGGTCTCTTCAGTATTCTTCTTTTTCGGCAGGAGTTCAGAAGCGTCATATTCGAGGTTATCGGCTACCAGGAATTCCGTCAGTTGATTGAATTCGCTGAGGACTTTGAGGCGTTCCTGGATATGCGAAAGAACCGGTCTCACCGCATCGAGTCGTTCCTCCGTGGTAAAGCCGCCGGCGATGAGTCGTTTGCAGAGGTCTTCTTGAGATAGCTCGCGGAGGTATTGGCCATTGAGCCAGTCGAGTTTCTTCAAATCAAATACCGGCTCGCTCGGCTTCACCCTGTCCCAGGAAAAATGTTCGATCATTTGATCGAGGGTGAACTTCTCCTGGTCGTCGCCCATCGACCAACCCATGAGCGCCAGAAAATTCAGAAGAGCTTCCTGCAGGTAGCCGCGGCTCTCATAGTATTCGAGCGAGGTTGGGTTCACACTGTCGTCTTCGCCGGTCTGTAGGAGGAGTTGGGCGAGCTTCCGCTTGCTTATCTTCGATTTGTCCGGATTTCGGAGCAACGACATGTGATAGAACTTCGGCATGGGCCAGTCGAACGCCTGGTAGAGCAGCACATGTTTGGGAGTGGACGTAATCCATTCTTCGGCACGTACCACGTGGCTGATCTTCATGAGGTGATCATCGACCACGCTTGCAAGATGGTAAGTGGGCCAGCCGTCGGCCTTGAGAAGAACCTGGTCATCGATTTCTGCGTTCTCAAATTCAATCTCCTCCCGGCGAATCTCATCCCGAAAAGAGGTCTTACCCTCTTGTGGGACGCGCAGACGTACCACATGTTCCTCACCCGCGTCAGCCCTTCGTGCGGAATCGGCAGGATCAAGAGTTCTGCAATGCCCATCGTAACCCAGCCTGAGCTTATGGGTGCGCTGATTTGAGCGGGCTTCATCCAGACGTTCTTTGGTACAAAAGCAACGGTAGGCATTTCCCTTGTCGACAAGTTCCTGGACATGTCTGGCATAGATGTCCAGCCGTTCAGACTGCCGATACGGGCCGAAATCGCCGCCAACATCCGGTCCCTCGTCATATTGAAGGCCAAGCCACTCGAGGCTGTGGCTGATGGCGGCTTCCGAGGTTTCGATTCGCCGGGCCCGGTCTGTGTCCTCGAGACGTAAAATGAACTTTCCGCCTTTCGAACGGGCGTAAACGAGGTTGAATAGCGCTATATAGGCAGTGCCTACGTGTGGGTCACCGGTAGGGCTTGGAGCGACCCGGAGGCGTGGTTTTTCAAAATAGGCCATCTTTTTACCTGTATTAGTACTGGGGCTTCAAGGCGGGGAATCCTAGAACCAGACGTTTGTTTTGCCATGCTTTTGCCCTCAAACAGGGCCGCACTATAATTCCCCGCTCAAACATAAAAAATGCACCGTTCACGGTGCTTGGGCTCCCTCCTCCAAATTTTCTCTGGCGCTCATGCCTGTAAGACTTAAATGCAAATGTGAAGCGATCTTAGCTCTGCACGAGCGTTACATAGGCCGCAAAGCCCGATGCCCCGAGTGCCGTTGGGAGTTTATTGTCCCCCGGCCCAGGGGAGACAAGGTTATCGGGCCTTCCGATATTCAGGGTTTCGGTGGAGCTGCACCTACTCCCGGTATGACAGTGGAAGTCGGCGCTGTTGGAGGGACAGGCCAAGGCATGGATTTCGAAGATTTCGAAAAGCTGCTTGAACAGGCGGAAGGGGGCGTTAAGGAAGAAGACATTCCTTCACTCCCTCACGATATTTCCAGTGATCAGAAGCCGCAGGGTGAAATAGGTGCTCAGGATGCCTCCCAATTGGCCCCGGAGAAAACGGCCTCGGAAATCATCGTGGAGCAGGCGTTTGGTACGCCCGAGATGGAATACAAGCGCCTGAAGCAATTCATCGCCAGGGACCCCAAAGCGCCGCATTTGTGGTCCCAGCTTGGAGATGTCTGCCTGAGTATCGGCCGTAAACCAGAGGCCGTGGAGGCCTACGATAAGGCCATGGCACTGGACAGTAGCTACGACTATCTTGAAATTAAAGTCGAGGAATTGCTCACACCTCTTGAATACACGCGCCGGATTCAGAAGGGCCTGGATATAAGGGAAGACGAAGAAAGAGCAAAGGAGAAAGCGGAAGCGGCACCACTGCCAGAGGAAGAGGTCGCGGATGAACCACTCGGCAGCCCGAGTTTCGCAGTTCTGCCCCCCAAAGGCGAAGAAGACCAGTCAGAAGGAGGGGAGCCCGAGAAAGAGGAAAGTCAGGGCCTTGCCATTTTCGATCCAAAAAATGCGTTGGGTCTTCAGGCGGATAAATCCTCAGCGGCGGACGATGACGGCCTGACATTGGCAGCGGCTATGGAGCAGGTGACTGCCGTCTACGAACGGAAAAAGCAGGAAGAAGAAGATAAGGCCAGATATGACGCGGCAAGGGCAGGGGGTCTGAAGCCAGACGCTGCCGAACTGGCGCTGGAGCCGATAGCACCCGGCGCTTCACCAGCAGATCCTGCCCTGTCCCCGGGAGCATTATCTCAATCGCCTGCCCCAAGCCACTCAGGTGCCGGGCTTTCCGACCCCAAGGCTTCGAGTGTCCCTGCCCGGCAGAAAGCCGCGCGCACCGAGCCATCCCTTGAACCGGTCCGCTATGCAGCACCTGAGCCCTCTGTAGAGGGATTCAACCCCAAGGATCTCCTTTCCTATGGCGTGCAAAGTGGGGCGAGATTTACGTTGCTTGCCTGTGCTCTCGTTACTTCCGGCCTGACTAATGCCAGCACGATATTGCTGAGGGGCGACAAGACGGCAGCCATTCTGGCGAAAACTCGCGATCAGGAAGGCCTGAACGCCCAGCATCTAGCGATCCTTGGCATCGTCACGCTGATTGTCATGGTGCTCTTCTTTGGTTACCTGCTCGCATTCCACTTCAGACTTATCGCTGCATCCAGCCGCGGGCAGGAGAAGCTTCCTCACTGGCCCAGCCTCGATCAATGGTGGCCGGATATTTTGCGACCCCAACTGTGTCTTCTCTTCCACCTGTTGCTTGGCATAGTCATCCCGTCCCGCATCCTTGGATTTATCTTTCCCGAAAAGGTCATGGAGGTCCCGGCTGAAGTAGTGAGGGGAGTGATCGTAGCCACGATCGCATTCGTCTATATGCCCATGGCGGGTTTGCTCGTCTGTAGTGCGCGTGGCGTAGCTGCCCTCAATCCCATTCGAGTCATTGTGGGGCTCTTTCAAACACTGCGGTATTACATGTTCGCCATGTTCTTCTTTGCTATGAGCATCCTTAGCCTCTGGGCCACCGTCTATCTGGCCCGGGAATTCCCACTCTTCGGATTCCCCCTGGACATTCCGCTCTGGACGCTCACCTTCTACATGTCGTTCACAGTCGCAAGAGCCCTCGGCCGGCTTTACGCCGTTTCGAAATCAACCCTCGACTGGGAAGATGATGGATAGAACGCAATAAATTGGCGCAGATTGCCTGACCCGCTCATCAGGATCTAAAGACATGCTCTTGAACAGAAGCGGCCTTCGTTCGCAAGCACAAAGAGGGCGGTGGATATCAGAATCAAAATATCTCCAGTCTCTTTATCCGTGCCCCTCTTCATCTGCGCTTAAACAGATTTCCGACCACGCGCAGAAGTGAAAACTACCGACTCTAGGATGGCCTGTATTGGTCCAGGTCGCCTCGAAACTCCAGGCCGAGCAATTCCCTGGTTCGTCCCACATTGCAGTGATCCTCTGCCTCTTTGGTGCCTACCACATGCAGGATATCGAAATCGGTCTTCTCACACTCCGCGGCCAGCCGGCAAGCTTCCGCGAGGTCATGCCGGCAGACCAGCCCATTCCGCCATGGCCGTCCATCTTCGCCCCCCATCTTTTCGCGATGCCTCCCAATATTAAGGCGGGTATCCACGATGTAATCCGGGCGCAGGACGATGATGCTGAGCTTGAACGCATCGTAAAACTGCCGGCACATTTCTTCCTGGAGGCGTTTGGTGATTCCGTAAAGTTCACCGTCCGTTCGCCGGATATCTGAATCATAAAAGATGCCATCGCGATGCACCGTTCCGCATGACCCAATGTGAACGACCCGGCGGACTTTGTGTTTTCGTGCACTTTCAAGCACGTTCCAGAGGCCCTTCAGATTGATAAGAAACGGCTTTTCGTCGTGGGGGCCGTAGCCTCCCGCTGCAAAGTAGACCGTGGTGTGGATGATGGTGTCGACCCGCGAAACGACGGAATCCACGTGATCGTAATCCACGATGTCACCGTAAGAGGTCATTCCATTCCACTTGCCGTCGATATCCGACCACTGTTCCCATCCTGTCAAATTGTAACAAACGGCGTGTACCTCGTGCCTGTCCTTCATATTTGCCAGGATGGCCCGCCCCGTAAAACCCTCGGCGCCGAATACAGCTACTTTCATTATTTTTCCCTCAGGTCGAAACATACAATGGAACTCTGGCGACGGGCATAAAGGAATCCATCGGCTAATGCCGGCGAAATGCAGTTGAGCAATTGCAGATCTGCTGTTGCAAGGAGAGTGTATTTCTCTGGGGTCGGCTGGATGACTTCGAGTTGCCCTTTCCAGTTGATATTTACGATACGTCCTCCGGCAGCGACCGGTGAGGTGTGCTCCGTATCCGGTATTGATTGATCCCAGGCAATCTGCCCGGTCTTCAGGTCCACACATGTGGCTTTGCCTCCGCCCGTTTTCCGTCCGCCGATCACGTAGACATGGCCGTCGTAAACCAGCGGGCTCGCGCCTCTTTCACGGCACGCGACCTGCCATCGTTGTTTTGGGCCGTCAGGGCTCAGTTCGTACGCCGCCAGCGCACTCTTTCCCGTCGGACCGACTGTCACGAGAATATCTCCAACAATGGTGGGACTGGTGTAACCGCCGCCATCCACCTGCCAGAGAGACTTTCCGTCCCTGGCATCGATACACACAACGGCCTTGCCTGTATTGCAAAAAACATACGACTTGTCCCCTTGCTTCCAGACGGCCGGCGAGCTGTGCCGATTGTCGGTGTCTTCGGCCTCCCATCGCAGTTCACCGCTCTTGATGTCGTAGGCCTGCAGGTGTGAACTCAACAGGATGGCCAGGTCGTCTACGATGAGAACCGAAGACGACAGATTCTGGTCTGGCTTTACCTTCAAAGTCTGCTGCCAGATTGTCTGTCCGTCTTCCGCGTTGAGGCAGTAAAGTTTGGCGCCGGAACCTGCCAGATAGATTTTCCCTTGGTGAACGGTAGGAGTGCCAGACGTTGGAAAGTGATGGCCGACGCCTGGAAATTCTGACTTCCAGATCTCGTTGCCGGTGTTTGCGTCGAGACAAAGGATGCGATTGACCGCTTGATAGTTGTGGCTCTTCACTTTACGCAAGATGTCACTCATGTATTTCTTTTCGATCCCGGCCTCTTCGAGCCATTTCAGGATGGCTGTATGGTCAGGAAATTCTTTGTCCGCAATCGGCTCTAATTTGCGTACCACCGCCGGCGGCAATGTGCTGTCTCCCTGTGTGATTTGTTCGAGCACCCATAGGTCGTATTTGCGGTATTTCTTCGGCAGATTTTCATTGATCCACTCCTGTGCCCATGGCTTGGCCGTATAAGAATCGAGATTGGCTCGTTCTTTGGAAAGACGCACAGCTTCAACCTTGTTTTCGAGTTCCAGCGGCAAGGGGTCGGGGCGCCAGCCCCAGGACGCTAAAGCATCTTTATGCAGGATGCGCTCTTTCATTGGTTCTTTGGTGGTCGCACCGCATAAGACATATATTTTGCCGCCAGCGACAACGGCAGAGCCCCATCCGCCCAACCAGCCGCCGGGGACATCTTTGAATTCCCAAACTGGTTTGAGGCCATCTTCAGGAAAGCTGGTCAGTAGTGCAGGGGAGGAAGTCCCGACACTGTTACGATTGGGCCCTCGCCATTGGGGCCAATCGGCGATAACCGCTGTAGAAGCGAGAAGCAGAATTGAGATGGCAAGTTTCATAAGTGGCTTTCAAATCTGTTGGTCAAGATTAAGAGTGCGGATCGTGGGCGTGCTTCCAGGAAATCCATCGGTGGCCAGCACAGAGCCATCCTTGAGAACCGCCATGGCTTCGGCGTCTTTCCATGCACGGATCAGGTCGAAGCCGCGCTGAGGGCCCAGGACAAAGACAGCGGTGGAGAGTCCATCGGCTTCCATCCCGCTTGATGCCACCACGGACACGCTTGCAAATGTATTCGGAGAAACGCCAGTGGCGGGGTCAAAAATGTGATTGTGAACCCCGTCTTTGCTAAACGGCTTCGCGTAATCACCTGATGTAGCCAGGCAGCGTCCATCAAGTTGAGCGAGGTCTACAAATGCGCCCTTCTTCCGAGGATGCTGAATGCCGACCTTCCAGGGCTTGTTTGATGGTTTTCGGCCTTCTGCACCGAGTTCACCCGTATCGACAAGAGCGTGCCGGATATCGTGACTACGCAGGGCGGCAAGTGCGCGGTCGGCTGCGAAGCCCTGCGCAATTCCATTGAGGGTGACGGCCATCCCCGTCTCTTCCATCGAAACGCGGTCGCCGGAAATCATCAGCTTTCGCCAGCTAACTTTTCCTCTCGCCTGATCGATCTCCTCTGCTGAAGGAATCTTCCCTGCCCGATTGGCATTCGAAAAAGTCTCCCACAGCGGCTGCACGGTAACATCAAATGCACCCGAGCTTGTATGGGACAGTGCCAGCGACATCTCAAGCACTTGTTTGAGGTAAGGATGTACGTGCTCCAGGCTTCCGGTTCGATTGAGCTGGCTGATCTGGCTGTCGGGGCGATAGATGCTCATGACCTGTTCAACGAGCTCAAGCTCATCGAACGCGGCATCGAGTGCCTGTTCTGCCCTTCCGGGTGAATCTGCAAAGATCTGCATAGAGACTGCACTGCCCAAGGCATAAGCAGTTCTTTTGAATTCCTGGAGGCCGAGTTTGCCTGA
The DNA here is from genome assembly GCA_027625095.1 of Planctomycetota bacterium. Classification (GTDB taxonomy): domain Bacteria; phylum Planctomycetota; class PUPC01; order JACPCR01; family JACPCR01; genus JAQBXN01. The sequence continues at coordinate 75,858 of JAQBXN010000026.1, forward strand.
AAAAAACTTGCCGGCAAGAGTGCCGGAGCCTGCCATTCCAGTCGCCAGCAGAAACCATCGACGTGTGTGCATGGTGGATTCTCAGTTCAGAATTTGCAGGACGGGCGGGGGCAAGACTCGGATCAGTGCATATATAACAATTATGAAACCGTCTTCACCAGTTTGGCCGTCATCCGATAGAGATTTCCACTGAAACTTCTGCGCCCTGTGCGTGTACAACGTTCGTAGCGCGGGCTTTAGCCCGTTTCCGAAAAGCCGAAGAAACGGGCTGAAGCCCGCGCTACGAACACTTCGGTTGCGGCCAAAGGCTACGGTAGGAGAACGATGTCTTTCTTTGACACAAAACCGAACTTCACGCATTGTAACCCGTGGGTTGGTCAGACCGGAACGTCCAAAACTTTCAATTGGAAAATACAAGAACAATGACCAGGAACTTCTGCCTTCTGACTTCTGCACTACAGATAATTCTTTGCCACGCGCTTGCGGAGAAACCTGCCATGCTGCCCGCTGGAGTGGAGGAGAGGGGCGGTTCTTATTTCAGCAAGGTCGATAGGGCGGAGATGGTTTATATCCCCGGCGGCGTATTCTTGATGGGTGAAAAGGATTCCAGCAGCAACCCTGTGGCCAGGGTTCTCGTTGATGGTTTTTTTATTGATAAGTATGAAGTCAGTAATGCAAGTTATCTGCGATTCGTTACTGCGACCGAGCACGCGCGGCCCCAGTATGAACAGCGTCGTCTTCCCCAGGACCCTTGGAAGGATTCAAGATTCAATGATCCGAGTCACCCGGTGGTTGGTGTCACGTGGGAGGATGCGACGGCCTATTGCAAGTGGGCAGGGAAGTCGCTTCCGACCCATGCTCAATGGGAAAAAGCCGCTCGAGGGCCGGATGGCAATAACTATCCGTGGGGAGATTCGCCTGCGTCTGAAGGGAATGTATTCAGGGCCAACTTCTCTCAGATGGTTCGGCCAGGAACACAAGTGCCGAGCGACGGATTCAATTTCACTTCGCCGGTCGGAAAGTTCGAGCAGGACACAAGCGTTTACGGAGTGAAGGACCTGGCGGGCAACGTTTCTGAATGGTGCAGTGACTGGTTCGGGCCAGATTCAACAGACCGCATTACGACCAATCCAAAAGGGCCGGCTACCGGCGTCGCGCGAATTCTGAAGGGAGGGAATTGGCAAAGCATTTCGCGCTTCGGTGATCCACTGGCCTCAGCGAAGGTCCAGTATCAAAAGCCAACCATCAGCGCGTGGGGCCTGGGATTCAGGACGGTTATCACCGCAAAGTAGAAAGATTGGTGACTGTTCAGAGGGCAGGCTCTTACTTGTAGTCTTGCTTTCTTAATCTTCACTTTATGAGGTAGATCTGCCGCTACTCATACTTCGCAGGCACACTCTTCCCCTTCTTGTGTGACAGTTCCGAGTACTCGATCACCTGGATGACGCGGCGCGCCCATTCGGGAGTGATGATGAGGTCTGTGCCTTTCAACAAATGATCGCGGATGTTGGCGTAGAATTTGTTGTGCTGGCCTTTTGGGTATGGCACAAACTTCTCTGTACGTTTACCGCTCTTGCTGATATTCGTGATGGTGCAGCCGCCATCACCGGTGACCACAGATCCTTTCGTTCCGAGAATTCGAAATTGATACGGCAGGCCTGTCGCGGCGATGCTGCTCATTTCAAGACGGCAGGATGAGCCATTCTTGAATCGAATCACCGCAACGCCTTCATCTTCGTTGGTTACGTGGGTCCAGACGCGATCCTGAAAGTAGCCGGCGATATCGCTCATGGGCGCATCCATAATCTGGAGCAACCATTCCACGAAGTGCGCCCCCCAGTCATACATGTATCCACCGGAAACGGACTTGTTACTGCGCCACCAGTCGTCCCTTGGTCTGCCGTATCCGGCAGCGGCAGCATCGACGCGGAAGACTTCCCCGATACCTCCCCGATGTGCAGCCTTGGTAAGGCCAAGAATATTCGAGTCCCAATGCCGGTTGTGATAGACCGAAAGCATTACTTTGTTCTTTTTTGCAGCCGCAATCATGCTGTCGCATTCTTTGACGCTGATGGCCATCGGCTTCTCTGTAATAGCGTGCTTGCCTGCGTTCAGGCACTGAATGGCTAAAGGTGCGTGGGTGTTATGCGGGGTGATAATCGTCAGCAACTCGACCGGTGAATTCTTGAGCAACTCTTTCAGGTCG
>JAQBXN010000027.1 GCA_027625095.1 Planctomycetota bacterium
CCGTCTGGCCGAGGCCGAGCCGCTCATTCGACGCGCCCTGGCCATTGATGAGCAGTCCTTCGGAGCCGAACACCCCAACGTCGCCATCCGCCTCAACGATCTGGCGCTGTTGCTCAAGGCCACGAACCGTCTGGCCGAGGCCGAGCCGCTCATGCGACGCGCAGTGGAAATCTTGCTGAAATTCACCCAAGCCACTGGCCACCAGCATCCACATCTGAACACAGGCTTAGGCAACTACGCCGAATTGCTTCAGGAGACCGGACTAAGTGAATCTGAAGTGGCCCGGCAGCTCAGCGATTTGCGAGCGGAATACGGGGTGCCGCCGGAGTGAGTCGGATTGGGAAGGGATTCGATCTGCGCTGACAAGGAAACGCGAAGACAAATGGACTTCCTTTCAGTCTGGTCAATGCTTTTAAGTAGTAGCTCTGGCCTCCAGGCCGGAGTGTATTCCCCCGAGCCTGTCGGCTCGAAACGGACGCCGCCCTGGAAGGCAACGCTACGACGAACATGTATCCGTAACAGATAGTAATTAACTCGAACGGGCTTTTTCACAGGAAACCTCACGCGGCCTAACGGCCACAATCAATCCTGGGAACGGAGGCGTCTCGCCTCCGCACGGAAGCGAGACGCTTCCGCTCCCAGGAAAGTTCGCCGCTTCACGCGGAGAAGTTACAAAGTGAGACTCCAAAGCATCATTCCCACAGTCAACTTCCTCTTTAATTCTCGTGTGCCTCAGCTCTGCCCCTGCGGCTTTCCCAACCTTCAGAAACGACTTCAAAACCCTCAAGTGCTTTCAGCTAACTTCCTGCCACAACACAACTTCGGCCTGCGGCTGACCCTCCAAACGTCACAGCAACTTCAAGCTCCTCCTGACGGCGTTCAGGCATCATTCACAAAACGATAATCAAGGCGTCTGCGAGAGCGTCCTGGCTGGACGCGAGCAGGCATATACATCTCGATACGGCGACAAAAAAGGTCGCCGGAAACACTGTGCTGGGGAATTCTGAATCGGATCGGCATCAGACCGCTTCCGTATGCCTGGGTGGCTGCCCGGGTATCCCTTGTTTGGCTCAATGGGAACAAAAAACCATGCGCAGTATTTCCGTATTTTCGAGCAATATTTTTTCGAACGGCCTCAGCAACTCGAACGACCTCCAGCGGAATTTTCAGCTTTCCCGCTCAGAGGGAGGCCTGGCTGATAACGACCTGGATCAGAAGGGGACAAATCAGCAACAGCAGGACACACTCGCTACCGTTACGTCAATCGTCGGTTCGGGTTACGGCACCTTAAATCTGGGCAACGTCCCTAATCTGCACATCGTCACAAAGCAGGTCGCTGGAGACAGCACCACCAGCAACGCCCACAATCAGGAGCTCGGTCAGCGGGCGGTCGTCGACCGCAACAACACCGGCATCTCCTCACGTTCGCCATTCGCCAACAACTCCGGTCGGCAGAATCTGAACAGCGACCAGAACGCCAACGGCAACACTTTCAATCTCACTCGCATCGGCGACATCAACGCCGGCAGCCCCACCGCAAACAACATTCTCCCAGGCGATGTTATCGCCATTACTGACCAGACCAGCGCTACCGCCACTACCAACAACTTCGGCGGGCAGAGTGCTGACCAGGACGCGGAAGTGAAACCGCAATTCGCTCTGATCGAGCCGAACGATCCAGCGCTTAACAATCTCGACCAGAACGCCGTCGCCGGCAAGGCCACCAACTCCAACAACACAACTGTGATCGAAATCGGCCCCGGCGGTCGTCAAGACCCATTCAACGTTGGTGTCGGCCCAACCTTTATGCAGGCCAGCCGCAGCTTTTCCGGAGCCCAGTCGAACAACTTCAACGGACAGGCTTTGGATCAGCGCGCTACGGCGAACTCCGGCTTCAGCAATGAATTCGCACGCAACAACGCCAAGAGTGTCCAGAGCAATTTCTCCGACAATGGTTCACTCAATATCGTCGATACAACATTCGTCTCTAACCAGGCTGCTGATTTCGTTGGCAAGATGACCGACCACGCCAGCCGGGCGCAGGACACCAACGAACAACAGCAGCAGGGCAGCCAGTCTGCCGCAGCCTCCGCCCCCGGCAACAAGGCAAGCAACAACGGCATCGCCAATCAAGTCAACCTTCAGAGGGGGAGCGCTGTGATGACGGCAGGTATGTTCGTGGCTCAGGGTACGTCTGATCTTCTGAACATCAGCTCCGATGGACTCAGCTTTCTGAATACCCGTTCCATCGACGGTGCGACCAACAATTTCTTCGCCCCGACAACAGGCATGGCTGACACCCAGCTTGGACGCGTCGGCCCCGCAGCCTACAGTGACCTCGTCGAAGAACCGGGCGGCACGTATCGCCCCAGCGCGCGCCTCATCAGCAACGTGATTCTGGCCCAGGAAGAGTCCATTCCCAACGCTCGCAATCTGTCCAATATGATCTGGCAATGGGGCCAGTTCCTCGACCACGATATCGACCTGACGCCAGGACACGAGCCCGCTGAACTTTTCCCGATTATTGTCCCGAACGGCGATGTTCACTTCGACCCGTTCAACGAGGGCGGAAAGATTATCCCGCTCACTCGCAGCACCTACGATGAAAGCACTGGCACTGACCCGAGCAATCCTCGCCAGCAACTGAACAAGATCACCTCCTGGATCGATGCATCCAATGTCTACGGTTCAGACGAGGAGCGTTCCGATGCCCTTCGCACCTTTGACGGTGGCAAGCTCAAGGTGAGCGCAGGCAACCTGCTGCCATTCAACGAAGGGGGTCTCGACAATGCCGGCGGCCCTGGCGCCAACCTGTTCCTTGCCGGTGATGTTCGTGCAAATGAACAGACCGGGTTGACCGCTATACACACACTTTTTGTCCGGGAACACAACCGCCTCGCCGACGAGATTGCTGCTCAGCATCCAGCATTCAGCGACGAGCAGATTTATCAGAAGGCCAGAAAAATTGTGGGCGCTTACCTGCAGAACATCACTTACAGCGAGTTCCTGCCAGCCCTCCTCGGCGCTGATGCCCTCCCGGATTATCACGGTTACAACCCTGACCTCGACGGCGCTATCGTTAATGAGTTCAGCACCGCTCTTTACCGCCTCGGCCACAGCATGCTGACCAGCGAGCTCTTGCGCCTCGACGAGAACGGCAACGAGATCCCCGAAGGCAGCCTCGCGCTGCGTGACGCTTTCTTCAATCCTTCACGCATCATCGACGAAGGTGGCATCGACCCGGTCCTCCGTGGCCTCGTCGGGCAGCAGATGGAAGAAGTCGATACCAAATTGATTGATGATGTCCGCAACTTCCTCTTTGGCCCTCCGGGGGCAGGCGGATTCGACCTCGGCGCCCTGAACATCCAGCGTGGACGTGACCACGGCTTGCCGGATTACAACACCATGCGGGTGGCTTACGGACTCGCTCCGGTGAATTCCTTCAGCGATATCACGAGCGATTCCGAACTCGCCCAGAAGCTCGAAGAGACTTACGGTGATGTCAGCAACATCGACCTTTGGGTGGGCGCTCTCGCCGAAGACCACGTCCCGGGCAGCTCACTTGGACAACTCCTTCAGGTTGCCATGATTGACCAGTTCGTCCGCCTCCGTGACGGTGACCGTTTCTACTTCGAGAACGACTCCAGTTTAACCGCCGCCGAGAAGAACATGATTCGCAACACCGACCTGTCCGACATCATTCGCAACAACACCGATGCGGACAACATCCAGCAGAACGTCTTCTTCGTTCACTAAGAAAAAGTAGTCTGGGCGTTCAGCGACCAGATTTCAGAATCTCTCTCGCCCTATAAAGCAGCGTTGGCGACCTCGGTCATCGACGCTGCTTTTTTTTTGGATTGCCGTTCCGGTGTTTCGTCAGACCTTGACTCAAAGGCTTAGTGCCATTCCACAGTTTCGTATGAGCTTTTGTTGTTCTCACGAAAAATTACAAATTTAATGTCGCAACGAACCTTTTCCGAGTGATTTTGACAGGTTGGAACTCACCTGTTTTTTCTCCACGGAAAGTAATCCGAATGGCATCACCCAACCTGAATATCGCTGGCCCTCTTCGCAATCCCGAATACCGCAAAAAACTGCTGCGTCCAATATCCCTTTCCGAGACCAGCCTGGCGCGGCGCGATAACACAGATTTTATAGCGGTTCTGAAACAGGAATTCGGGATTGAAGAGCAGTCGCTGCAACTTGTCTTCGAAGTCTGCAAACTGTCAGGTGAAAAGCTCGGGGACGCGCTCGTTCGCATGGGCTACCTGTCCGATGATGATCGACAGTGTTGCCGGGCCCTCCAATGGGGGCTGCCCTTCGTGGACCTGGACGAATTCCCGCTCAAGCCCGTCCCGGCAGATGTAGTCCCATCAAAAACATTTGAACGATACCGCATCGCCCCTCTTTCATGGGATGGTAAGACCTTGACTGTGGCGATCTCTGACCCGCTCGACCTGCGGGCCGTGGATGACCTGCGGGCACTGTTCAGCGTGGAAGTCAATCCTGTGATCGCAACCGAAGAACAGATAACCCGTGTCATCGATGCCACCTGCAGTTCCCTGAATGATTCTCAAATCCCGGAGCTTGCGCTGGCGCCACTTGACGACGAAGTGGTGATGCAGGACGCAGTCGACTGCATCAAATCCAATCTCGACCCGAAGGCTAGAGAAAGCAGGAACCAGTCGTATCAAATGTCATCAGGGGAAGAAGAGGGGCCGGCAATCCGGCTGGTGAATTCCATCCTTGTCCGCGCGATTCGGGCGGACGCAAGCGACATTCACCTCCAACCAGAACCGGAAGCGATACGTGTACGACTTCGTGTGGACGGCATTCTGCGTGACGGCCCCAGGCTGCCTCCTGAAACCTTTCGGCCGCTTGTGGCCCGGCTGAAGGTCATGGCGCAGATTGACCTTACCGAAACCCGCGCGCCTCAGGACGGCCGTATCAATCTTCGAATGGAGGGCAAGAGCTATCATCTCCGACTTTCGCTGGTGCCCACGGTTACCGGCACGAGCGTGGTCATCCGAGTTGCTGCACAGTCGGAAGAGAAACTCAACCTGGAGCGAGTCGGCCTCGGCCCTCATGACTACAAGCGGTTCAAACAGGTGGTCGAGCGCCCACTCGGGCTGGTCTTGATTACCGGGCCGACCGGCTCAGGAAAATCCACCACTCTTTACGCCTCCCTGGGACACCTGAACCAGGACGAGCGGAAAATTCTAACCATCGAAGATCCTGTGGAACGGCAGATATCCGGCATCACGCAGATGGAGGTGAACGAGAAAAATGGTATGGCCTTCGCCGACGGTCTTCGCAGTTCGCTGCGCCAAAATCCGGACGTCATCATGGTCGGCGAGATTCGCGATGCTGAAACGGCGATGATTGCGGTTCAGGCTTCGCTGACCGGTCATCTTGTTTTCAGTACGTTGCATACAAATGATGCTGCAAGCGCGGTTACACGCCTCGTCAACATGGGTATTGACCCATTCCTTGTCGCTTCAGCGCTGGGAGGCATTATGGCGCAGCGTCTGGTTCGGGTGCTCTGCACTGACTGCAAGAAATCTTACGAGGTCGACGGCTCCTCACTGGGTGACATGAACGGGGGCGAATCGAACCTCCTTCTCTTTCGCAAGCAGGGCTGCGACAAATGTGGTCACTCAGGGTATGTCGGCCGTGAGCCGGTGTTCGAGCTCCTGCTCCACAGTCCATCCATCGAACAGCTCATCCTTCGAAACGCGGCAGATACTGTGATTCGACAGAAGGCGATCGAAGAAGGCATGCGAACACTTCAACAGGAAATCGCTCGTAAGGTTCGTGAAGGGCGGACATCCGTTGAAGAGGCGCTGAGGGTTGTGCAGTCACGCTTTGCCTATGTCAGTGGAAACGAATGAGTGACCAATCTCGATGGAAGGCTGGAGCACGCGGGCAGAATTAGGAGTTATTGAAAACCGCTGCCCGGTTCCCTTCTCGGAGAAGTCCCCGTGCGCCTTCATCTACATACCCAGCTTGCCTGGATTCATGATCGATTCGGGATCCAGGCTCGCCTTCACTGCCCGGAGAACGTCCATCTCAAGGCGACCTGCCTGTTTTTTGAAGAACTCTGACTGATAACTTCCGATGCCGTGATGGTGGCTCAAAGCGGCGCCCTGTTTGATGAAGACATCCATCACTGCTTTCTGCGCATCCCGCCATTGTTGTAATTTCTCATCAATCCTGGCGGGAGCGACGACTGTAATGTAAAGCGAAGCACCCTCCGGGTAGATGTGTGAGAGGTGGGCCAGAATCACCGGTTTGCGCCTTTCAAAAGTCAGAGCTGTATCCAGGGCCTCTTTTACTTCGCGATAGAGGATGAAGAGCTTGCCCCATGTCGCAGCCGTTTCAAAAGTGTCTACAAGAAGCCCATGCTGGATCAACGGGTCCCGCAGATACGGAAGCCTGAACCGGTCTTCGAACCAGCCTTCGCCGATCGCGGAATCCACGATGGTGGCTTTGGCGTTTCTCAGGCATTTGGTTGCAGCGAGGGATTCATGGCTCACCAGCTCGCTCTCTCCCTCGAAACCCAGAAGCAGAAGACACCCCTCTTTCCCGGTGATTCCCTTTGCGCGGAGATAAAGCCTGCTGATCATTGCGGCTGCGTGGCCGGTTACTCCCTTGCTGGGTTCAGAGCTTAACGCCCGAAGAAACTGCGTCTCGGGGGCATCAGACAGCCGGATGGTCGCCGGGTGGAAGCCCCGCTGAATGATCTCGCGAACAGCCTCCATCCCGGCCTCGAATTCCGGGACAAGCGCCACAACCCAACTGCGCTCTTCAGGCACTCGGTGAATCCGAAGGGTCGCGTCACAAATGACGCCGAGGGTGCCCTCCGAACCGCAGAAGATCTGGTCCATGTCAGGCCCTGCAGACTCTGCCGGTACTGTCCTGGTCTCAATTCTGCCTGCTGGAGTCACTACCGTAAGTGAGACAACCAAATCTTCAATTTTGCCGTAACGAGTCGATTGCTGGCCCGCTGAACGCGCCGCAATCCATCCACCAACAGTTGAATATTCAAAAGACTGCGGAAAGTGGCCGAGCGTAAATCCCTGAGTGTTCAGTTCGCCTTCGAGTTTGGGCCCAAGGATTCCGGCCTCAACCCGAACCGTCTGCGCCTGCAGATCGATGTGTTGAACCTTGTTCATCCGAGCCATGCTGAGAGTGAGAGCCGGTCCAGCCGGATTGACCCCACCCACTACGGATGTGCCGCCTCCGAAGGGAATGATCTTTCTCTTCGATTGACTGGCCCACGCGATAATGCTTGAAACATCCTCCGCTGTCCCCGGATAGAGGACGGCATCGCAGGCAAGAGAAAGTTCTCCGCTGCAGTATTCGATAATGTCGAGGTAGCTTTTGCCGAGCGAGTGACGCAGACGTTCATCATGTTCGTCTTTCACGTTCTCAATACCTATCAGTTCGCTTAATTGGCGTCGTTCCTCGTCTGTCATCTGCGACTTTGGAACTTTCACGAATTCAGGCCGCGGGTAGGGGAGGGCGTCTCCCGCTTTCCATTTCATCCTTTTCTCTAGAAGCTGAATCAGGCCGCCCGGCACCTCACGCTGTATGCCGGGGTCGCCCCACTGAATGGTCGGACTGTTACTCATCCGTTTGTATTTCCTTCATGGTCTCGCGCAGGACGTCCGGCCGATCCGTCATGACTCCATCGACGCCCATTTCGAATACCCGTTTCTGCTCTTCAGGATCATCCACAATAAACGTGAACACCTTTCTGCCTCGTGACTGGAGTTGCCTTACGAACGACTCGGTGAGGATTTCCTTTCCCCTGTCGAATTGAGGAATGGAGATCACATTATCCGCCAGCGGATACCAGCGAAGCAGCTTCAAGCGAAAGGAAATGTAGAGCCGCCTGAGCCCCGTTTCGGATGGAAAGGTCGCCAGCCTGTCGGCCACCCGGCGGATACGCCTTCCCACCACACCGCTGGCTGAGCCGATACAGGTTCTTTCTGCGAGACCCGCGTCACGAATCATCTTCATCACTTCTTCCTCGATGGATGGCTCATTCTGTTTCACATCAATGTGAAAAAGCTTGTCGGGGAATGAATGAAGTACCTCGGCAAGCTTCGGGACTTTGTATCCCTGCCCCCGGTAAGGATACGAATTGCCCCCGTCAGGACTGAAGCTGAAGCCTGCATCCAATTGCCCCAATTCTTTGAACGAAAGCGACTGTATCGGGCCGTTCCCATTGGACGTGCGATCGACATTCGAATCGTGATGAACCACGATGACTCCGTCGGACGTGCTGCGGACATCAAATTCCAGCATGTCCGTCTTGAAATCCTCCACGGCACGCTGAAAGGTGGGCATTGTATTTTCAGGGCCGTTGAGGGCGCCGCCTCGATGGGAAATGTGCAACGGCCGTTGGATATCGAGGATTGCTGAGCCTGAAGCCATCTGCCTCTTTATGTGGAACGTATTCTTAAACATGATTATCACTCCAGCGAGTCATCCCATTCCATTCTTCAATTGTTTAATACTATCTGCATATGGGTTCAGTCCAAAGTTGACAAAGAACTTCAGGTTGTTGTTCGTTCCACCGAATTCGCATTACTGACGACATGATCATCCCAGTCCTTCAACTTGGTCACTCCGATTACATTCTTCGAATAGAGTTCGCCCTTGGTGGGAGCCGGCTGATTACGCTCGATACCGCCGGTTTGTTGAAACTGTGGGATGTAAAGAACGGGCGTCTCCTTACCAACATCGTTGCTGCCGGTGCCACCTCTGCCACGGCAGACGAGTTTATGAGTATCAGTTCTGATGGCAGTCTTATTCTGCTGCAGTTGCCCGAAGGCGGCACGACAGTCTTCGAGGCGGTTGCGGGAAGGCTTGTGGTAAAGCGGCCGAACCACCTTCTGATATCAGCCGCGGCATCGTCTGGACGGGTGCTCTCTCCTCTACCTGGAGAGGGCGGTGTTGATCTCTACAGTCATCTGAAGGATGAATTGGTAGCGACTCTCAAGTGGCCCCAACGAGGGCAACACTTTTATGGCCGAATGGCTATCAGCAGTGACGCCGCTCTTGTCGCCGCACCAAGCTCGCTGGGTAAAATGGTCGTATGGGACACGCACACAGGCGAGGTGAAATATGAGTTTCAGATCCCCGTCAACGACATGAGTGTCGAGCCGCTCTTTTCAGGAGACGGACGTAAGCTTGCCTTTGCCTCCGCCATGGATCCGGTCGTAGTCGTTGACCTGGAGAGTAATAGATTTTCACGAACCTTCGGTAGCCCTGGGGTTGCTGAAAGATTCTGGCTCAATGACGATGGCAGCCGGCTCGCATTCTTCATGACCAACACGGTTGAAGTCTGGGATGTTGATGCTGGAGAACTGGTGCTGGATTCTGAAAAGGTTGAGCGAACGGAATCCGATATGGAAACCATGGAGTACGCCTACGCGGAAGAAGCAGGTATCTCTTTCCAATCGAACGGTGAGGTTCTCTTCGCATGGTCTGATGGAAACGAGTTGTACGTGGATGAACTATCCACCGGCGGGCATTTGTGGAAGGCGCCTCCGCCGCCGGCATGTCCTTACGGCTACCGATTGAACGTAAGCCCTAACGGCAAGTATCTCCTTCGGAACTCCACCCAGATGATCGAAGAGGAACACGACCTGATTCAGCACCTGACCCTCTGGGATCTGAGTTCCCTGAAACCGCTTCACTCAGGACCGGTTGATGGGGATGGTTTCCTGGGCATATGCCCCTTCCCGGACGGAAAAAGCTTTCTTTCTGCTGCGGGTGGTCTCCTGGAAAAGCGACGCTGGTCAGATGGTGGAGTGCTCGAAGAACTTGACGCATGGATGGAGTCTGTCATGGACATGTCACTTTCACCGGATGGAAGCAGACTCATTGCGACCGGCTTTGGCAAGACGCCTTACTCCATCAACCTCGAAACCGGTGAAGTGGATCTCGTATTCCGTCAGTCCCTGCTGAATCGGCTCCTCAGCGGTTTCTCCCGTATTCTGAGAAATGACCCCTTTGAGGGATTCGCACAGGTGTCAGATTCCCAGGGATTCAGACCGGTCGTGCAGCATCTACTGGCGGTATCCGAACCACACGGACTGCTCATCACATCTTCCCGAAATTCAGGGTTATGCACCTGGTCACTGGATACCGGCAGGGGGGAGTCCCGGCTGTCTCTGAAAGGTTCGTATTGTACGGCTCTTGCCGCCTCTCCTGATGGGCGATATGTGGCGGCTGGCCTTCGCCACGAAATCGTCCTGTTTGCCCTTCCGCATCTTCAACGGGTCGGTGCGTTACAGGGCCACCAGAATCTCATTCAGACCCTCCGTTTTGATGACGCCGGCGACACCCTTCTCTCGGGTAGTTGTGACAGTACGGTCAAGGTGTGGCGCATGTCAGACGGAACGCTCCTTCAGACGATGCACGGCCACTGCGGTCCGGTAAACGCTGTGGCCTTCATGCCGGGCAGACGTGCGGTCATTTCCGCAGGTAATGATTCTACATTTCGATTTTGGGATCAGAGTTCCGGAGCGCTTATTCGAACAATTTACGATCCCTCGCCCGACGAGTTCGTCATCATTTCCCAATCCGGACAATATATGGCAACCCCGGGCGCAGAAGCCGCCCTGTCATTTACCACTATTGAAGGCGACAACTGCGAAAACATACCGGCCGCGGAGTTTAACCTGACGAATGATGTCAAGGTTGAGAGCATGGGTCTGTTTTGATCTGTTTACCGTCGAGGTCGGTCAGCGACAGGACTTGGAACTTGTGAAGCTTCAGCCGGGCCGGGAGGCCCGGCCAAACGTCACACTTCGATCGATTCCGCCTCGAGCTCATCTACTTCAAACCGGCAATTCTCACTTTCCACCAGTTCCCGGAATCGGTGGGTGGCGGCATCCAGGTTTCGAATGGCCGAAGCATCATTTTCGCCATGGCAGACGATATCGACGGGCATGGCTTTGCGTTCGTCTGATCGCAGCGCGACGTATGCCTTGACGTAAGTGCCTTCAAACTCTTTCATCACTTTTTGCATATGCGGTGAGACCTGCGATTCATACATGTCAGTCCAGATCCTGCGGGTCTTGGTGACGGTCTTGAACTGCTTACGGAGAAAAGGCTCGAGATACGACTCCCATACGCCCTTCAATTCTCTGGGCGGGCCTGGCATCAGGAAAAAGAGGGTGTTTTCAAACTTCAATTTGATGCACGGAGCCCAACCTGCCGGATTTGGCATCGGTTCGGATTCGACAGGGACGGTCGCCATGTTCAGAAGGCCTTCGCTCACTTCGTCGCGGCTCTTGTAGCCGCGACGTACTATGTAATCTTCGATGATGGGTTCGGAAATCTTTGATTCCTGTCCGGTCAATTCGCAGACAGCTTCGACGGTCATGTCGTCGGGGGTCGGTCCCAGGCCGCCGGTGATTAGAATGATGCTGGTTTTGCGATCTACGGAATCACGCAGGGCTCGGACGATCTCATCGAGGTCGTCCACGAGTATTGTCAAGCGACGCGGTTGACCGCCCATGCGTGCGATTTCCTGGGCCATCCAGGACGAGTTTGTGTCCTGAATCTGTCCGATGGCCAGTTCTGTGCCGATTGCGAATGTCTCGATGCTTGGATCGTCCGGATGCATTGTGTCCTCAGAGTTGGGTTAGTAAGGGTGAGTTTTCGATGTATTCGACAGGAATGTCGCAGATCTTCGTTTTCAGATAATCAGTCAGTGTCCGCAGACCAGGGCGGGTGATCTCCACATCTGCGCACAGAATCAGAGCCAGATTTGAGTCGGCAGCATAGCCTATGGCCAAGTCATCCGCTTCAGCGGCGATAACGCACTTCGCTCCGAATTTGAGGCACTGCCTCAAACAGGCAACTGTTGGTTCGACCACAGTCGTGGCAATTCGGCCAACTTCAGTATCCGGCTTGCCGAGGATGCGTACATGCGGGGCCTCCAGACGTTGCTTCACGATTTCCGCAATACTCTTCAGCGAATCCGGTACAACGGCATAAGAAGCGATGCCATCCTTAGAACGGATCGGCTTGCCAAACCCGATACAGGCGGCCAGGGACTCCGTAAAACAGAAATCCGGATGCCCGAAACAGAGATCATACAGACGGTAAAGGAGGATCGAGTTCTTTAAGACCTCCTGCATTTTTTCAACAAATGCGTAGTCAGCCTCTGAGTCTTTGAAGTCATCTTCCAGATGATAGAAGACAGGTTTGTGCGAGATTAACAGGTTCAAGCCTCGTTGTGCGGTTTCCAGGACAACCCGTCGCGTGGCCATACAGGTGATGGCAATTCCGGTGATCTTTTTTTCGGGGTTGCCGACCTTAAGGCCGTCGGTAGTGGCTGTTTGGGGGACGCCCAGGATGTCTTCGATGCTCTTAATGTTCATGGGAAGTGAGAGGCTGGCAGGTCTGCGATGTCAAAATTGTGAATCGGCTCTTCGTCTTAGTCTTGATCTTCAGCATTCATAGAAGCAATCAGAAGGACGAAGACTACGACTAAGACCAAGATTAAGAATTTGTGCTTGGTGTCTTCATTCGGATTGGACGGAATTAAAATTGAAAGCCTGCCACGCCTACCCGATCTTTACTTCCTTCCCCGCGTCCTGGCTGCGGTACAGGCCATCAAGAATCGACATCACATCCAGTGATTGCTCGGCCGGGACAGGCGACGGTGCGTCCTCGACGATCGCTCTGGCGAATTCGACACACTCCTGTGCATGCGCTTCAAGTTGGTCGCCGGTGCGTTTGAGCTGGCGGTTATACATCTGCTGGGTCTTATTGTTCTGAGAAAGGATCTCACAATTTGGCCAGTGGCTGCCGCCTTTGGTGCCGTAGAGCCACATCTGCATATCCTCGCCCTGAGTGTCGTGATGGAGAAGCCAGCTCACCTCGATGATAAGTGTGGCGCCGTTTTCGAAACGGACGAAGCCGGCAGCAAAATCTTCGACATCGAATGACTTTGGAATCACCCCGCCCCATATGCTCCAGGCTCCCTTCTGATGGGCCAGTTCGGCACGGGCCACACCTGATACGGCTGCCGGTTTGGGGTTGCCCATGAACCATAGCGTCAGGTCAAGAATGTGTACTCCGATATCAATACAAGGCCCGCCACTGCTGTGCGCTTTTTGGATAAAGCCGGGCCGCACGGGGGCTGCGCCTCGGCGAAGCATCCAACTGCGTGCATGATAGATGTCGCCAAGCGCTCCCGAATCGATCTCGGCTTTCATCGCTTTGGATTTTCCCTGGAAGCGGAAGTGTTGTGCTGTCATCAACTTCTTGCCCGACTTGTCACGGGCCGCAATCATCTTGCGGATGTCTGCCGGTTTGGGTGCCAATGGTTTTTCGCAGATAACGTGTTTACCGGCCTTCAGGGCTGCAATAGAGAGCGGTGCGTGATAGTTATTCGGTGTGCAGATATCGATGATGTCGATATCAGGGTCTTTGATGAGATCGGCTGGGTCGGAATAGAGCCTTGTGATTTCGTGCTTCTCGCCCCAGCCTTTGAGAACCTTTTCAGACAGGTCAGCACCGGCTACGAGTTCCGCGTCCTCCGATGCCCGCCAGCCGGGAATGTGAGAGCCTGCGATACCTCCGACGCCGATGATTCCGACTTTGAGCTTAGACATGGTTATTCTCCTTGGATGGAATTCTCAGTAGGTGCGGGCGGGATTCTATTGAAACAAAAGTAAGTTGATAAACGGGGGGTGATTCATGGTAAGGGCCTTCCTCCTGCCCGGCGTATTCCGGCGTTTTGTAACCGGTCTCCTGGAAGCCGCCACGGAGTGTCAGCACTACTTGCCGGTTAAAAGCCGGCTACAACTCAGCTTCCAAACCTTCGATTTCCTCGGTGGCTTGGAGCCACTTGGCCTCGGTTTCTGCGAGGTCCGTCTCCAAGACATTCAGCCGCAGAGTGTGTTGCTGCGAATAGGCTGTGGGGTTCTTCTCGAAGTGCTTAAGAATCCCATCTTTCTCTATTCCGAGAAGAGTCATCCGTTCATCGAATTCCTTTACCTGGTTCTTAAGCTTGCGCAGGCGAGATTTCCGCTCCTTTTGCTTCTGATAATCGTTCCGCTTGTCTCCCTTTGCCTCTTTCCCAGGCACTGCCACGCCATTGGTTTCATCCTCCCGGCACATTTCTTCGAGGGCAAAAACGTAGGACTCGTAATTGCCGGGATAGAGCCGAATCTTTCTGTCTTTGACCTCGAGGATCTGGTCCGCAACCAGACTCACGAAGGTGCGGTCATGGCTGGTAAAGAAAATCGTACCCGTGTAATCACTCAGCGCGTATCCGAGGGCTTCGACGGTATCGAAATCGAGGTGGTTTGTGGGCTCGTCAAGCAGGAGAACCGGGTTCTTCGAGAGCAGTAGACCTGCCAGGCAGAGGCGGGCCCGCTCGCCTCCACTCAACACGGTAACGTTTTTCTTCACGATATCGCCGCCGAACAGGAAACTGCCGGCCATATTCAAAATCTCCTGCTTGGTCACGCCCGGGGCAGCGCGTTTTATCAGGTAGCTTTCAATGTCATCCTCAGGATTCATCGAGGCATATACGTGCTGAGCATAATAGGCGGGCTTTAGGCCGTGTCCCCATTTGAATTCACCGGCGAGTTTGGGGAGTTCGTTCGCAATAGTTCGCAGAAACGTGGTCTTACCTTCACCGTTGTCACCGAGGATGGCGACGCGCCTGCCCCGGTCGATATCGAGGTGAACGTCATCCGCAACAGTGGTGCCCGGGTATCCAATAGCCAGGTCTTTTACATTCAGGGCTACGCCTCCCTTCACTTCCACCTTTGGAATACGGATTCTGACGGAGCGAATCGGATGAGCGATTTCGATCTTTTCCAGCCTCTCGATCTGTTTCATCTTTGATTTCGCCTGCGCCGCTTTGGTGGCCTTGGCCCGGAAGCGATCCACAAAGCGCTGCAGTCGTTTCTGCTCGGCTTCCACGTTTTCGTTGTGCCGCTCAGCCAGTTCATGCTGCTGTTCCTGGTACTCAAGAAATTCCTCCACCGAGCCGGGGTAGAGCGATATGCCGCCGCGTTCAACTTCCATAGTGCATTGGCAAGTGCGTTTCAGAAACTCCCGGTCGTGGGAGACGATCATGAAACCGCCATTGAAATCACGAAGGAAGTTCTCGAGTAGTATCAGTGTTTTGAGATCGAGATAGTTTGAAGGCTCGTCAAGAATCAGGAAATTCGGATCCCGAAGGAGCATTGCGGTCAGTTTCACCCGGGTCTGAAATCCACCGGAGAGTGAGCCAATCGTTTGCTCCAGCATCTTACCTTTCATTTGAAACCGTCCCGCCAGCTTGCCGCACTGCCAATCCTCTTTGCCGGTGTAGCGCATCAGGAAACCGAGCACTGATTCGTCCGGTTGAAAAGGATCATGTTGCTCGAGATAACTGAGCCGAAGTTCAGATGACTCTACCACTTGGCCGTGATCTGCCTCTTCTTCACCGAGGATGATCTTGCACAGGGTGGATTTGCCCGCGCCGTTGCGTCCGATGACACCTATCTTGTGCTCGAGACCAATCGCAACGCTGGCCTTCTCAAAGATGACCTGCGGGCCGTATCGTTTATCCAGATCGTTTATATGTAAGACCGTACCCATTCTCTCCCTGCAATGTTGTTCAATGGTTGGTTTTGCCCACTTCCAGGCATTTCAGCGTGCGAGTATCTCTTACGTATATCCTGCCTTCGGCTAACGCCGGCAAGGCGAACGTGGCGGAGCCAAGCACACGATTCGAGGTGAGTTCTTTGTATGCCTCGGGCGAAGCCTCGGCAAGAACAAGTGTCCCGTTCGTTTTCATGATGAGCAGCCTGTCACCCGCAAGGATGAGTGCGGCTTTGCCAAAACCTCGTTTGGCCCACTTCACTTTACCGGTCAGCATTTCCATGCAGATGAGCCTGGCCTGACCAACGTCCTCCCGGCCATCAATGCCGTAAAGCAGGCCGTCCTTGTATACAGGCGTAGTAAATTGTGAGGCCATCTCGTTGTTCTCCCAGAGCACAGACGAACCGGTTTCACCAACCTTTACGCACATGGCGCCGAGGCTGTAGCTGGCTGTCACGAAAACGTGATTTTCGTGAACTGCCGGGGTCGCAGCATTCACAGTTGGGCCCATGCTGCCGAAGGGAAAACGAAAATACTCAGCACCTGTCGCCGGGTTGATGGAGACAAGATTCAGCCGGGTCAGAAAAACCACATGCTGCTTTCCGAACAGCTCAACGGAAGTTGGGGACGAATAGCTCGCCTTTTCGCTGCCGGTCTTCCAGACGGTCTCGCCATCCTTTAACGAGACTGCAATAAGTCCTGCGTCAGGTCTCCCGCCCGGGTTCAGGAGGACGGTGTCGCCGTGTGCAACAGGGGTGCTGCCGTGGCCAAAGTAACTTTCCGGAGATTTGTAATCCTGCCCGACATGGCGCGACCAGCGTATCTGTCCGTCTTTGAACGAAATACAATGCAGACTGCCGTCAATGCCAAAGACAACCACCTGATTCTTGTAAATTAATGGGGTGCAGCGTGGCCCTGAATCCGAGGATAGTCCGCCGGAATAGGCGACCGGGAACGAAATATCCCACATTACCTTGCCGGTGGCAGCGTCCATACACTCGACAACTTCTTTGCCATCCACCCGGTGGAAGAGTACGGCTTTGGACTGGGAAACAGCGATGCCAGCGTAGCCTTCCCCAACATCACGCTTCCATAAGATTTTCGGTCCTTGTGCAGGCCACTCGCTCATCAGCGCCTCGCCTTGAGCAATTCCGTTACGTTCCGGCCCCAGAATCTGTGGCCAGTCTCCGGCAAACAGGGTGGCCGGCACGATTGTAAGTAGCAGCAAAACGAAGTCGTTCATGAATCTCAAAAATCAATTGAGGGTAGTTGAAACTGCCGCAGCGGCTGGCGTTCAGGGCGTTGGAGGCTCTTTCGTCAGCTTGAATTCTCCGGTACTGGAATCTTTGTAAAGGATGGGCGCCCAGTAGCCGATTGGTTGTTTGCGCCACCATTCTCCAGTTGTCTCCAGAGTTTGCCCGTCACTAAACGTCATTTTGTAAAAAGGAAATCGTATGTATCTGGGTGGCTGCCCGATAAACGGGTTTTCTGCAAACAAATCAATGACGGATGGTTCACCCTCAAGAAGGCGGGCCCCAGCAATCAGAACAAACCGGTGTCTGTTGTCCTGGTAGGTGCTCAATTGCGCGAACCAGAGGTTCCAATCAAACCTTGGAAGATGAGGGGCCATAAACCTCGGGGCTTGATCTGTTCGCTGAGCTTGCCATTTGAATTTGTAAGGCTTCCAGGTTTTTCCGTCCTGTGAGCCTTCGAACTCAATATGATGGCGGTGATGTGTCATGGCCGCGAAAAGAGCGTATCGATTGACTGTTCTAAAGCCCTGAACCCATGTCAGGGGCTTTTGTAAGGCGCTGTTTAACGGTATACGCATCAGGCCAAGGAGGATGATCAGACCGTTAAACGCCAGAAAGACAAACAGGACTCCCCGGCACAATGTGGCTACCAAACCGATGTATTCAGCGGGCTTTGACCCGAGCAGTGATGCGAGATAGCCCCGGTCATCGGTTGTCCTTGATTCGACGCCCCTGAGCCTCAGAAACCTGGTGAAGAAACCATCGTCCAGCATCAGGAGCCCGAGCGCGATCGAGTTGTAATTCAGAAACGTGTAGTTGGCCGTCAGAAGGATACCAATCTGGAATGACATCCAGATCAGGGCGACTACGCGCCTCGGCCATTTGCCCATTAAGATCAGCAGGGGACAGATGACTTCGACGAAGAGCGCAAAGGCAGAAGAGAAGGAATGAAATCCTCTTGGCATCTGCTGCACCGCCCAGCCGATCCAGGTCGGGAAAGGGCAGTTCACGTAGTAGTCATCCATCGCCTCATTGAACCACCAGGCAGTATCCGCACTGAGGAGCTTGGCGATTCCCGAACCGAACATCAGCCGAAAGATCAGCAATCCAAACATGGCCATCATGGCGAGCTTTACAGGATTCTTTTCCCCGAGCCCCGGCCTGAATCCTCCGGGCGCAAGAAATAACGCAAGGAAGGCGCTCTCAAGCATGAGCCCATCCGACTGAAAACCCGAAAAATTGCGCGCAACACTGACAAACGAGAGATAGCACGCCCAGCAGACGAAAACAGAAATTCGAGGGAGAACATTCAATGCCAGCAGCAGGCCTGCAATCGTTCCTGCGAGCATCACGCACTGGATTCCCAACGGCCCGCTGTCAAGCCACAGGAGCGATGGCGCGCTCATGAATCCCGTCCAACCTGGCTGTCTTGAAAGCGCCGCGATCAAATCACGCGCTGGAAGAATCCCCCGAGGCCCGATCAGCCCCATTACCTGACTCCAGATGGACAGGAACGACAGGAGAAATCCAATACCAAGAATGCGAAGGTACAGCCATCGCCCCCAGAAGAATGTCTGCCTCTCTTCTGGCACAACAGGAATTCTGAGCTTATCACAAAGTGCCTGCAGGCAGGAGAGGTACGCCCTGAGACGCGGCCAGCGCCGCGGTTGTACAGGCTTTGTTTCGTGCTCCAGCGTTGTGGGAAGAAGCTCCGGAAGATTCGGGGCTTCGATCCGGCTACCAGGAGCGGGTTCTGTTTCGGACTGGGCAGGATCGCGTCCGGTCAGACCTTCTTCACGATTCGCTGCATTGACGGATTCGTCGTGCATCCCTCCCAACTCTTCATCCCTTTCTTTACTCACGTCAGATCAAGTCTCGGCCAGGATTTTAAGAAAATTTTCACGAGTCAGCAGGGCTGTCTCTTGAGGCCGCTCCAAAAAAGGGGCTACATCATCGATCATCAGATCGACGTTCATTCGCCTTGCCCGCTGACTTACCTGATTCCTCCAGTCGGCTGAGGCCCAGGCGTTATCGGCCAATGTCTGTTCGAGGGCGTTTTGCAGCAGGATGAGGTTGGGCTCGACTGGTGGGCGCTGCGTGAGGTACCAAAGCAGGTCATACCAGTCCCTGCCTTTGAGGTACTTACGCGTAGAGAGTGCGTGTAATTTGCCCGCCATCAGCGAACTCAGATCATTATGCCGCACCGCATACAAAAAAGGCGCATTGAGAATCCTGTTTTCAAGCTGTGCGCCTGAAGGCGGGTTACTGTCTATTTCGATCTTTATGGAGAGCTTTTGTGACGGCAACGGTGAGATACCCGCTTCGTGCATGATTTCTGATACCTTCACCCAGGCGGTGTGAACGGGCTTCCGGTCATTCCAAGTTACCGACGGCTCAAAGCCGGCAAAGTGTAAATCTCTCTTGAGTTTGCCCATCCACTGAACCGGTTTGTAGTCAGCAGAGCTCTCGAGGGAGAAATCTAAATCTTCAGAAAAGCGAGGGAGGCCGAAAACAATACGAAGAGCTGTACCCCCCACGAAAGACAGACATTGGAATGCCTTTGACTCATGCAGAGATCTCAAAACGAATGCCTGCAGGTATTCGCGCAAGCGATTCATTTTTTCTGCAGGCTCTGATACCGTTTTTGTGACTGCAACCGCTTCAGCTTTCACAGTTCTATGGTTCCTTCGGTTTCACTCAATGAAATCTGTTTCCAACTCTCAACGGCTATCAGCAACCGCGGAGAGCGAAACCGTTTGGCATAGACCTGCAACAAATCCTCATCCACAATCTCCTGATTCTGGAGGCGTAATTCGTCCATTCTTTCTGGCGTCCATACCCCGTGTTGAAGGTGCCAAAAATCAAGCAGCGATTTTTCCGGAGAGGCCAACCAAGTGGGAATCCCCTGAATTTCACTCTTGGAAAAACCAAAGAAGAAATCTCGATGAACGCTGGAGTATCGAAAAATCCCGAACGGATTCTCGAATGCCCTGGTGACCCGGCTGCTCACGCTGGTGAATACCACTACCTTTTCCGGAATCAGACCCCAATAACCCATAGCCCATTGCAAGCTCAAATAGGAGGGTTTGTAGATTTCGTTGGCGAGGTAGGGAGCATGAATCTCTGCCTTCCGATATTCATCAGATAGCGTGTAAAGTCCGCGCCGGAGACGAATAACCTGATTGGATTTTGCCCATCGATGAAGTTGCGTCCGAACCTGCGGCATAGGCTCCTGTGCAACTTGGGCAACCATCTGCAGATCGAAAAAAGCTGCATGTCCGAACTGGGAAATGAGGGCATCGAATCTCATTTACAAAACTATACATAAATGACGATTATTGTAAACAAGCTATTCTTGGTCTTAGACCCAAAGGCAGGAGCTTTGAATCGGTGCTCCCCGAGTTCCATGTGCAGTGCAATTCATCCTAACACGGTCTTCGCTGCATCTTTGATACGTTTGATGATTGCCGTCACCTCTAGAGCCTTTCGGCTCGGATGATTCCCGATCATTACCGTGCGGTTGAGAATATCCAACGACCGTGCACACATGTCTTCGGTGTAGGTCATGCGGCAACCCTTATTTTCTTTGAACTTGAAAGGGTTCAGGGCGTCGTGATGCGACGCCGAGTGATCGAAGATCGGGTCCCAATTCAGGTAAACGTGACGGCCGGTCTTTCCCATGATGCCTCCACCGGCTAGGGTAGCGAACTCTTGAGCCTGCTTCTCAGTCGGGAGAAGAAAGCTATTGCAGGTAGCGCACTCATCATCAGGGCTGTGAGTTGGGGTAAGTTTGAGGTTCGTCTTGGCCGCTTCTTTGAGAATCCGTTTTTTCTGAGCCTGGAGTTTCTTGAGCATGGAAGGCAGGCGGTCGAGTTGCACGTTCATGATCGCCCCTTCGAATTCGGATGCCCTGGCACCATTGGCTACAAAGGGACGCCACGTGCCTTTTCCCTTCCAGTAAAAACTGCATGGATCGACCATGCATTTCACCTTTTCGGCAATGGCTCTTGTATTGGTCACCACTGCGCCGCCTTCGCCACATGTCATGTTTTTGAAGTAATTAAAGCTGAACGCTCCCACGTGCCCGATCGAACCGAGCTTCTTGCCCTGGTATCCGCCGCCAACAGCCTGGCAGGCATCTTCGCAGATAAGGAGTTTATGTTTGCGAGCCACCCGCATGATGCTGCGCATATCGCAGGGTTGGCCCCACATGTGAACCGGTATGGCGGCTTTGGTCCGTGGGCCGATTGCCTCTTCCATTGCTATGGGATCCATACAGGTGGATTCATCCACATCAACGAGCACGGGAATGGCGCCCACTGCCAGAACGGCGATTGGTGTAGCCATGTAAGTGAGCGCAGGAACAAGTACTTCGTCACCGGGGCCGATACTCAGACCGGCCAGGGCCGCAGTGAGCGCATTCGTGCCACTGGCGGTCATGCTTACAAATTTGGTGTTCAGGTATTCTCCCCATCGTTTTTCAAACCGGTCGCACTGCCCACCTTCGTGGTACCGAAACATTTTGCCGCTCTTAATGACGTCTCTGACGGCATCAGCCTCTTTGTCCCCGATGATTAACATGGTCACTCCTGTTGTTCGAAGGTTTCAGATTTGGGTAAGCACTACCGTGGTGGGGACGATCACTTACTATGAATCAGGAGGGACAGCAAATCGGTGGGGTGAGGCTGCCATTGCTCTCGACCCCTCCACTTTTCCCTCCTTGAGGGGCCGTAACTGGTAAGCACGGCGTGTGACGCTTTGAAAGATTGTTGAAAGCGAACCCCGTGCTCTCGGAGTGCAATTTGGTCGCGGTCGCGTCTGGCATCGGCGAGGGGGCAGGTCGCGCGTTTACCCTTACTCCGGCCGCCAGTAAGCCGTTAATTTTCACTTTGTGCGAATCGGATTGAGTATGGATGCTCAAAATCGAAATTGACGGCCCACTAGACCCTTTTGATGTAGTCCTGGATTTCAATGCAGTTGCCGCCGCCATCTGCTGATTCCCAGCCGGCCAGAATGGGAGCGAGTGACTGAAGGCCATCTTGATAATCGTTGAGAAGAAGGCTTGGGTCACCGGTGCGGACGGATTCAAGAAAAGTTTGATCCTGCTTAAGCCACGGGTCCATCTGCTCACCTTCCCACTGCCAGGCGGTCTCACCATTTACCTCGATGCGATCGTACATATGAACCGCAAGGTATCCGCCCTCAAAAAAAATAGTAAACCGCGGCTCATCGGGGTTTTTGTGGCTCGCGGCTGCAGTGATCATTGTCATCGTGGCGCCACTGGTCATCTGCATATTAAAAGAGCAGGAAAGCGCCTGATCGGCCCCTTGAGGGTGGTGGTAGAACGCTTGTGAACGCGCTACATCTTGACCGCTCATGAATCGGATGTAATCAACTCCATGAACGCCCCAGTCAAATGCGGGCCCACCTGCTTTCTGAAAATCACCCCACCAGGAGCGATTCTTATTGTTCGGTGACGGAAGGCCGCGGAAGCTCTGATATCGGCAATGAACGATTGTCTTATCGCTGAGTATTCGCCGGGCCTCCTGAAACAGAGGTCTGTAACGTTCCCGAAATCCTACCGTGTTGATGACGCCGGCATCTTGAATGG
Organism: Planctomycetota bacterium; assembly: GCA_027625095.1. Taxonomy (GTDB): domain Bacteria; phylum Planctomycetota; class PUPC01; order JACPCR01; family JACPCR01; genus JAQBXN01. The sequence continues at coordinate 22,498 of JAQBXN010000027.1, forward strand.
CCTTGTTGATAGCGACAGCAACTTCCATCTTCCTTGCTTGTGGCTTCTCGCTGAAGATGTGGATGCCTTTTCGGGCCGCCTGAATTTCTACATCTGTGCGAGCGAACGCGGGAACGATGGAATAGAGCACATCAAACTCCTCTCGTTCGATCATTTCATGGGCGTCTGCATAGGAGCGTGGAATTCCGAATTCCGTGACAGTAGCTCGCAGGGCATCCGCGTTCACATCTGAGGCCGCCACTATTTCCACTTCTGGAACAGTAAGAATATTCGGAATGTGCGTCTTGTTGGCGAAGTTTCCTGTGCCGTAAATGGCGATTCTCAGTTTGGTCATCTTTAGTTGTTGAGTTCCTGCAGGTCAGAGCCTTCGGCTGTTATTTTTCTGCGCCTCCATGGGCCTTGGGAGGTTGGACCAATGTCTGGTGGTATCTTCGCCGCGACACCAGATGGATTTTGTATTCCATTCATGAAGGCATCTTACTTCCACTGGTGCGTAGCGGATGGTCAATCCGCAGCGTCTGCGATTGGAGGCATTGGCATCAGAGCCGTGAATGAGCATGTCGGAATGCACGGAAATCTGTCCGGCTTTCATCTCCATATAGGCCACTTCGCCATGTTCTTCCGCGTCTATGACTCTCTGGTTCAAGACAACCTGTTCGTCCTTTTGAGCATTCTCGAATGCCAGGTGTCCCTTTCTATGGGAGCCGGCGACGACTTTCATGGCTGAGTTTTCACGATCAGCATCATCGATCGCCAGCCAGACTGTCACTGTTTTGGAGGGAGTCAACGGCCAATAGGAGGCGTCCTGGTGCCAGGGGACGGATTTCGCGTCGTTTGCGAGTTTGCAGAAATAGTGAGTGCCCCAGGCCACAAAATCAGGGCCGATGAGGTCTTCGATGATATTGAGGATCTTGGGATGGGTGCAGATATCCCAGATTTCCTGGCTCTGGCTGTGATAGCCATTGATGGAATATTCGCTCCGTCCTTCCTTCTGGACATCGTTCAACAGCCGGTCGAAATACACACGATTTCGTTCTGCCTCTGCTTTGCCGCAAATATCGAAGGGCAGCAGATAGCCGCGTTCATTGAACTCTTGAATCTGATGCTGTGTTAATACAGACGGCGAGTCGTTCTTCGTGTCAAAGAACTTGAGCACTCGTTGGGATTGCCAATCGTCGGACATGATCATGTGTTGGAAAAGGAATTGAGTAGGAGGAGGTAACTTTTCTCACTCTGAGCTTTATCCACATTCTTCTGCCCCGTAGTGGCATGGGCAAGTCGCCGGTGGTCAGAAGCACCGGCGACTTGCCTGTACGCCTCCGGCGTAACGGAAACAAGATTTGGGCAAAGGCCAGCGGGCAACTCCGTCCACCGGTTTTAATTGCGGGCCTGAAGGCGGCTTCGGATCTTAATCTCTTTTCTTCCGCAGCTTTTTGCTCGCGGATAATAAAATGTCGCGCTCATCTTTGGTCAAACTCGATTCGCCCTGTTCATGAATTTTTCGAAGAATCACGTCTACCTGCTCCCCGAGATTTTCAGCAGGTTGCGGTTGCTCGACTCGTGGTCTGCTGCCTGGACGAGGGCCAGGCCGAGTTGAAGATCGAGGACGGAGTCGGCCAATGATCCGCTCTATACGCATGCCCGACCTCGAATAATAAAAGCCGAATGAAAGACCTCCGAGATGGGCAGCGTGGGCGATGCCGCTGAAGACCTCTTCTCCCGCCAGGGTCAGCAGCACTGGATGCAGGTCGTAAAGAACATAAAAGAGAACCACCCATCTAATCTGGACTGGAATGAATCCAAAGATAAAAAGCCGTTCACGAGGGAAGTGGATCGCATAAAGCATGGTAACCGCCATCACCGCGCCGGATGCCCCAATAGCTGGGTGCGAATGACCAGTAAATAGCGCCAGCGCAATGTGGGCCATACTCGCCATGCTGGCCCCGGCCAAATAGAACAACAGAAACTCACGGGACCCGTACATCCCCTCAAGCGTTGTGCCGAACCAGAACAGGAACAGCATGTTGAAAACAATGTGAAGGATGTCGAACCTGTCGTGACAGAATGCACAAGTGATCAGCCGCCAGAGTTGTCCGCCTCGGACTACTTTCTCAGTATCCAACTGCAACCAATCCTGCATGACCGAAATCTTTGGCGCCCGAGCCAGCATGTCCGCCTCCATCTGTTCAATAACGCCTGGAGGGGCTCCTTCCAAGGGCCCAACCTGCTGTCTCAGGTCCTCTATCCCCGGGGAGCGAGTGACAAAGATCTGAAGCATAAAGACCAGCCCATTCGCAAGGAGAAGCCATCTGCAGACCGGCGGTAAACCAATTCCCCGACTGGAATCGGAATAACGAGGTACCTCCCTGATGTAATCGCGATCTTCGACGCCCAAGAAGAATCTCTCCTGTGTGGTCCATTCCTGTGAGCAGGCCATCATAACAGGGCTGGGCTGTTCGACTAGCCTGAGGAAGGCCGCCTCGAACGCATGCCACGCGTCGGCCCTGATATAGTCGTCGAGGTTTCCTGTTGGCCGCCCTCGGAAGTCTTTACTGCACCCATCCGATCAGGCTCAACTGCCTGCCTGTCTTTCCATTCTCTGCGCGATGGCTGAAATAATCTGAGGTATTACAGGCCGTGCAGCTGCCGACACAGTGGATGTCTCCCTGTCCGATTCCAGCCTTATGCATCTGCTGGCGATTCAGTTCACGCAGGTCCAGGTAATAACACTCACCATTTTCAGTGACCACATCAAGGGGGGAGTCACCGTTCGGCCAACTTTTCTCGAACTCTTCCGCCACATCTTCCCCCACAGAATAGCAGCACTCCTGAATGCATGGTCCGATGCATGCCTGCAGCGTGTCAGGTGAGACATCGTATCTGTGTTCCAGGGCCTGGATCGTTTTCATCACAATGCCCCCTAATGTTCCCCTCCGGCCGGCATGAACTGCCGCGGCGATTTTTCTATCAGGCTCAACGATAAAGATGGGGACGCAGTCCGCGGTTTGAACCGCCAGGAAGCATCCGGGAGTTCTGGTGATGAGCGCATCACATTTACCTGCCACTTTGCCGGTTTCCGCAATTACTTCGTGCACTTCGCAGCTGTGCACCTGTTCCATAGCCGTCACGCGATTCTTGTGGGCGCCGATGGCCACTTTCGCATCACACCAATTGCGGGCCAGACAACGCGGTTCATCTCCTACGTCATAGGAGACGTTCAGCGAGTCGAACGGCGTTTCACTACAGCCGCCCCGGCGACCAAAGAAAGCGTGTTTGAGCTCCGAATAACCCCACCATGCTGAGTTGTTGAGGAATGGGACGGATTGCATATGGTATTTTGCATAGGACTTTGAGGGGCACGTTATAAATGACCTGCCGTCTGTTACCAACACCACCAACCCATAGTGAAATATCTTCGAATCCAATTCTTTATCGTTGGCGTCCTCCTGGCGTTTGGAATCTCGTTCATGATCACGGCCGGTAGTGATGAAGGCGGGCAGCAGCTCGATATACCAAAGGAGGCTGAGATTCGGCTTCAGTCACAACTGTCCGGGTTATTTGGCGATTCCACGCGGGAACTGATTGCTGAACACGTTTTGTATGCCTACGCCATTGTCTATCTGAATAAGCCCACAACGAGTTTAGCGGAATTTGCGGCATTGATTTCGGATTCAAGTTCAGCGTTCCGAATCAGCCGTATGTCGCCCCGGCAGACAGATGAGCCTACGCTCTTTATCAGCGAAAGGGACAACCTGCGATGGAAACCGATCGATGAATGGGGAGTAAATGAAGAGCCTCCCGAGACTTGGCCGCACGCGTTTGAGGTCTGGCTATCCTCGCCTGAGAAGGGCTTACTTCAGAACGTCCTTAACGCCCAGACTTCCTTGTACGAAGTTGCCAAGGCAACCGGTGGGTTAATCGCCGACATCGAAGCCAGAACTGTTTTTGATATTGATGCATGGAAGGAGCATCGCCTCCACAAGTGGACAGGCAAATATCCGTATCTTCCCTCGCAGGTGACCATGACCTACCTGAAGAAAGGAATATGGTACCAAGCGCGAACCATGGGGATGAGAAAGTTTGGATTACCCGAACTCACAATAGCGGGGTTCTCTGCTTCACATCTGACAGGGCTTGACGCCTTAATGAAGCTGACCTGTCAGACGCTGATAGAAAGACCTTTCCTGGCATTAGATGGCAGGTATCGTTTGTGTGTATCCGAGTTAGCGGAACCACAGTTGAAGGCCAAACTCGCTCGGATCGTCGATGAATCGGCACCGGGCAGAATCGAAATTGAGCTGGCACTCAAGAAGGCAGTCGACGCGGCAGCGAGTCGCAATCTGGAGATCCGCTGTCTCCATCTGCCAGGGCTGACGCTGATGGAGAAGCAGGAATACCTGGTGATGCAACTTTTCGGCGACAGCGGGCATGAGGGCCAAAGTAATCATTAGAGATTCGCTTGTTAACTTCTGCGCGTAGCGAGTGTAATTTTTAAAATTTACAGGAGGAAACAGAGATAACGGAGACGTTCTTCATTGAATATTCTCTGTCTCTGTCGCCTCCTGTAAACCTCTTTCGTTGCGGCCCCAAGGCAGCAGTAGGCAGTGGGCCGGCAGATTCTTCGGCGAACTGAAAGAAGGGCTATATCATTTGCCAATACCTGTTGCCTGAGACGACTCAAATGAGACACACAATTTTCTTTGCAGTTGCATTTGCTTTCCTCCTGGAAATGGCAGCCGCGAATGAGGCATTCACCAAGCAGCAGTTGGAGTTCTTCGAATCGGACATCCGGCCTCTTCTTGCCGGCAAGTGTTTTCAATGCCATGGCCCGAAAAAAGTTGAATCTGGCCTGAGGCTGGATTCTCGTGAGCGACTGCTCTACGGTGGCGAGCGTGGCCCGGCGGCCATAGCAAGCAATTCGGCTGACAGCCTTATGTTGAAGGCAGTGCGTCGCCAGGAAAAACTAAAGATGCCGCCGAAAGACGAGGAGGCTCTTGATGAGCACCAGGTAGCGGTGTTGGAGAAGTGGATAAACATGGGAGCGCCCTGGCCCGAAGGCGAGGTGGTAGAGCCGGTACTCGGCGACCAGGTGTACCTTTTCAAGCAGGCTGAATCACACTGGGCCTTTCAGCCGATAAAAAATCCGCCGATCCCAGAGATGAGGAGTCGGGCTGCTGGACAGGCTATTGACGCATTTATCAATCGAGGGCTCGAAGCCAGCGGTCTGACTCCTTCACCGGCTGCTGATCGCCGCACGCTCCTTCGCCGGGCTTATTACGATCTCATCGGTCTGCCGCCAAAGTTTGAGCAGTATCAGGCATTCGAAAACGACAAGTCGCCTGTCGCCTTTGAAAGAGTGGTCGACGAACTCCTCGAATCGAGACACTTCGGCGAACGCTGGGGCCGACACTGGTTGGATGTTGCCCGTTACGCGGATACTCGTGACTGGCATTCGGCTATAGACATGCGTTACCCGTACGCTTACACCTACCGCGACTGGGTGATCGAGGCTCTCAATCGTGACCTGCCCTACGACCAGTTCATAAAGGAACAGATAGCAGCGGACTTCTATACGAAGGAAGCCGACTCACCTGCGCTCGCCGCACTTGGAATGCTGACCGTCGGGCCCCGCTATATCGATAAAATCCACGAGATCATTAACGACCGCATCGATCTGATTACTCGGGGCATCATGGGTCTGACCGTCACCTGCGCACGCTGTCACGATCACAAGTATGACCCGATCCCGATTCAGGATTACTACTCGCTCCACGGTGTATTTTCGAGCATCACTGAGCCTGACGATTATCCGAAGATAAGCGGCTATACCGTCCCCGAAAAGGACAAGAAAGCCTTTGATGAGGAATACGGAAAGAAGAGCGATGAATTCGAAAAGTTTCTGGACAAGGTTCAATCGGACTCCAACGAAGAATTGCATAACCGAATCGGTGATTACCTGCTTGGAGTCTTTGAATTTGATCCTCAGGCTCAATCTGACAGCGCATTCACCGCAAATAAAAAACTAAAGAGAAGTGTTTTTGCAGCCATGCGTACCCGAATGACCGAATTGCAAAGACAGGAAAAGTGGAAGAAACATCCGGTGTTAGCAACGTGGGCCGCCTTGAACGCAGTTACAGAGACGGAGTTCCCCGACAAACTTGCAAAGTTCCTGGAGCAACCGCCTGTCAATCTGAACGCAGCATTCCTGAAAGCACTGGAGATCCGTCCAACAACACCACGCCAATTGCTGGAGCGGATATGCAGCATGATGGCGGAGGTGCACAAAGAGTGGACGGAACTTCAGAAGAGTGACAAGACGGCAACAACTTTGCCGAGTCCGGAGCGGGAAGAAATCCGGCAGCTTCTGTCCGAAGCTCCGTTCACGCTTACCCGGGATGAATCCCAGCGTGCGCTCGACGGGGAAGAAAGAACCAAAGAGCAGAAATTCAATCGCGAGCTCAAGCAGATTGAGTCTACGCACCCCGGCGCACCAGCAAGAGCGATGGTAGTTGCTGATAAGCCGACACCGGTCAATCCCGTGGTTTTCAAGCGCGGCAATCCGGGAGATCGCGGTGAAAACGTGCCCCGGCGGTTCTTGGCCTGCATCGCAGGGAAGGATTCGCCGCCATTCAAAGAAGGCAGTGGACGCGGCGAACTTGCGGAGGCCATCGTCAGCAAATCTAATCCGTTGACGGCGAGGGTGACGGCTAATCGAGTCTGGCGGCTTCTGTTTGGCAAGGGCTTTGTGGAGACGCCGGGCGACTTCGGGCTGCGAACGCCACAACCTTCTCATCCCGAATTGCTTGATCACCTGGCGACGAGCTTGATGAATGATGGATGGTCACTCAAGAAACTAATTCGCAGGATCATGCTCTCCAGCACCTACCAACAGGGGAGTGGTGATCGCTCGGACTGCGCCACCATCGATCCCGAGAATCAATGTTTCTGGCGAATGAATCGGCGCCAAATGGATTTTGAAGCCATGCGCGACAGCTTGCTTGCTGCGAGTGGCCTGCTTGATACGACCATGCGCGGCAGATCGGAGAAACTTTTTGAACCACCCTTCTCAAAGAGACGCTCGGTTTATGGCTACATAGATCGTCTTAACTTCTCAGAAGTCCTGGCAGCTTTCGATGTGCCAAATCCGGATCAGACAAGCCCGGAGCGGCACCACACCTCTGTGCCTCAGCGCACTCTGTTTCAACTGAACAGCCCGTTCGTCATCGAACAGGCCCGTCATCTGAAAACGGCCGAAGGATTTCAGAAGCTCGGTGATAGACCACAAAAAATTCAGTTTCTGTACCATCGCATCTTCGGCCGCGAAGCGAACAATGAAGAGCTGGATATGGCGGGAGAATTTCTGGAGGGCGTTACTGATTCTTCAACGATTCAAACGGTATGGCAGTACGGATACGGTTCCCCGGAGCCTGATGCAGACCCCAAGCATAGATTCACAAAGGCGCCTCATTTCTCCGGCACCGCCTATCAAGGCAGCGCTACCTATCCAGACCCCGATTATGGTTACTTTCAGATTTTTGCGGAGGGGGGGCATCCTGGCAACGTTCGGAATATGTCCTGTATCATCCGATTCATCGCACCGCTGGCAGCGGAGGTTGAAATCGCCGGCCACCTCAAACACATGAACCGGAGCTGCGGCGATGGTGTCCGGGCCGTGGTGATCAGCAGTAACAAAGGCGTCATCGGCGAATGGGTTGCGTTCAAAGATAAAGAATCGCCAACCAATATCAGCAGCCATTTGATGAAGAAGGACGAGATTCTCGATTTCATCCTCGATATGCAGGCAAACCCCAGTTGTGATTCCTATCACTGGCGATTCACCATAAATTCATTGAGTGGCAATGACAGTTGGGATTCACAGGGCTCATTTTCGAGTCCGCCTGAAGCCACGCTCAAGCCATGGGATCAACTCGCGCAAGCACTGTTGCTTACAAATGAATTTATGTTTGTAGATTAGGTCACCGTGAAGAATCCCTTCATCAACTAACCATTCCTAGACAATGACCCCTTCCCTCACACGCCGCGAACTTCTGCACCGCTCGACTCTGGGCTTGGGTTCGTTAGCGCTTGCGGACCTTCTGAATGCCGGTGGTGACTCCAGAAACCCGCTGGGCGTCAAGCAACCACACTACCCGGCGAAGGTAAAGAGGGTCATCCACCTGTTTATGAATGGCGGCCCGTCTCAGGTCGATACGTTCGACCCAAAGCCGATGCTCGACAAGTATGATGGAAAGACATTACCGACAGGCAATCTTCGAACAGAACGCGCTACCGGCTCGGCAATGAGGTCGCCGTTCAAGTTCAAGAAATATGGCAAGGTGGGCCTCGATGTGAGCGAGCTCTTCAGCAACGTGGGTGAATGCGCGGACGATCTTTGTGTCATTCGTTCCATGCACACAAACGTGCCAAACCATGAACCGAGCTTGATGTTGATGAATTGCGGCGACAGCATCATGTCCCGTCCCAGTGTTGGTTCGTGGCTGCTCTATGGGCTTGGCACAGAAAATCAGAATATGCCCGGCTTCATCGTACTTTGCCCCGGAGGGCGTCCGGTCTCCGAAGCGGCGAACTGGCGCAGCTCATTTCTGCCGGGCATTTACCAGGGCACACACATTGATACGAAGAGGGCTCGTGACAAGCTGCTGGCGAATGCGACCAACCGAGTCCTGACCACTGAACAGCAGCGACGCCAGCTCGATTACATCCAGCAACTCAACGTCAGGCACCTCATGGGCCGAGAGGGTGACAGCCAAATTGAGGCGCGCATCCAATCGCTCGAACTCGCATTCAGAATGCAGACCGAAGCCACTGATGCTTTCGCCGTCGAAAAAGAGCCACGTCACATCCGCGAAATGTATGGTAACGGCCTGCAGGCCCGTCAGATGATGATGGCCAGGCGACTGGTTGAACGGGGCGTGCGTTACGTCCAGGTCTGGCACGGCGCCGGCCAACCCTGGGATTCGCACAACGATCTCGAATGCGCCCATCGTCGGCTCGCCCGGGAATGCGACCAACCCATCGCGGCGCTCCTGAAAGATCTCAAACAGAGAGGAATGCTGGAGGACACGCTTGTCATCTGGGGTGGCGAATTCGGTCGCACACCCGCGGTCGAGCTCCCAAATCCACAGAATGGGAATGCCAAACTAGGCCGTGACCATAACAACCATGGCTTCACCATGTGGTTGGCGGGAGGAGGTGTTAAGGCGGGTTATATCCACGGCACCACGGATGAATTCGGTTTCAAGGCGGTGGACGGCCGCATCCACATCCACGATTTCCATGCAACGCTCCTCCACCTGCTTGGCTTCGACCATGAGAAGCTGACTTACCGCTACGCCGGCCGCGATTTCAGACTGACGGATGTGCATGGCGAGGTGGTGAAAGAGTTGCTGGCGTAGGCCTGTTACTGTCAGGGGAATCGCTGCAAAGCGTTAAGCTGTTGTCTAATTGCGATGATGGCTTTTCGGTTCATGCCCATAACACGTGCGGTAGCACGACCGATTGGTGTCAGGCCATTCACACGCCAGGTCGCTGTCCACGTGAAATGTTCAGACCAACTATCCGTTCGAGGATTGAAAAAAACAACCAACCTACCTGTCTTGGGATCGCGAACAGTTACACGAGCCGCCTTTCGTAGTGAGCAGGTAACGCATGCCAGGGCAAGATTGTCAGGATGAGTCTGGCCACCGTCAGCCCTTGGCCTGATGTGATCTATGTGGAAAGTAGCTTCCTGAGAGGACTGGGGAAGCAGGCAGTATTCGGAGCGATTCGAGGCTCGCTGACGAACAAGCTTTGCGACATTGGCGGGAATATATGCGGAACTCATGCGCCCGCATGGAGGCTTGCGCTCTCAACTCGCAATTTCATAAGCGCGAGCATATCCACCAGCTGGGTGAGTGCCTCGGCCTCTCGGCGTTCTCTGCTTGTGAGCTTCCCTTTTTCATCTTGCTTATCGAGCAATTCCTGCAGGCGCTCGTGAAGTGCAGGGGGCAACTTGAACTCTTCGAGATCTTTTGGGAGCTGGAGTTGAACTGTTACGGAATGGCCCATTGTCTATCCTCTTGGGTTTGAGCTTTGTTTCAGTTTTGCTTCGAGAGCGGAAGGAGGCTGATGAATAAATTTATCCACATAACCGGTCTCACTCCGAATTTCATCCCGGATTTCATCGATGTGGCTGCGGATAATCACGCTGTCCAAGAAACGAATCCGGTGGCCTGCGATACCTGCTTTACCTCCGCAGATTCCAGGGTTCTGTGTAATCCTTTGCGTCAAAAATTCTGAAATGTCTTTAGCATCCCTTACTTCAGTCTCAAATCCGGGCATGAATCCTCGAGGCTCAATGACGTTCCTCAAGGATTGGTCACCCACCTTGTTACCCGCAGCGGACTTCACTCCCAACCCACTCCGGATGGCATCCCAGCCCGTTCGAGAATTCTGATGGGCACGCGCACATCCAAGTCGACTGCCCAGGGGACGTCTGCATTGAATATCAATTCGTAGGTGATCTTGACCAAATCACTGGACGTGATCGAGCAATAAAGATCCTCTGGCAAGGAAAACTGCAGGTCGATTGTTGAAGGTATGCCCTGCTTGATATTGGGGTGAGGCACTTCCAGCAATCGATGCTTGATCTCTCGCGTCGAATCCCGGCTGCGTGCCTTTTGATGGACGATCATGTTCAGGTCGACGGTTACCTGTTTAATGACCCTGTTCGAGTCGTTATTGGCTTGGAGAGCACCCTTGATGACTTCGCCTGGGAAGTACATGTTGCGTTCAACGCCTGCTTCCAGTTCCAACGATCCGCCGCCCATGTCGAACATGAATGACTTATTGTTTTTTGATGAGACGGGATTGATGTCCCACGGGTCATAGGTTTCGTAGACGGTGAACTCGCCCATTTCAATAATGTCGAAGCTCAGTGGAATGTCCGCGTATGCCTTCACCTGATGGGCTATTTTATAGTGGCTGTCACCCGGGTTGTAATCCGCAGGCAGGTTCGGTGGCAGCGTGTATTCGAACTCAAAGGGATGCTCGCCGAGCGCGAGAAATTCGTAATGTTCTTTCGAAAAAATCCCCCTCACTGCATCCGCCAGTAGTTCTGTTCTTGACAATGCAGGCCGACCAAAGAGCGTGAGTTCGTCATGGTAGAAGTCTGCTGTCTGTGTGTGGGTGGAGCTGTTCTTTCCGCCGCCGGTTCTCCAGTAGGATTTTTCAAATCCATGAAAATCGATGCGTATGCCTCTGACCGGGATGGTTTCCGATAATGAAAGAATGACCCGGCCTCTGATAGTCTCACCGCCGGTGTAATCGGTCTTCTCAGTTTCTATTTGAATGCTGCTCATTCTGAATTTGCTCGATGGCCCTTGTGATTGTGCTCCACAAAACAATGCCTGCCAGCCTTTTGCTTGCGCTGTATCAGAAGCTCTGTAACTCGTAGAGGATAAAAGATTACGAGTAAGAGCTTTCAGATTTGGCCAGAATCGCCGGCGATTCGAGACGCCGCCACTTCCAGCAGAATTTGGGCGAAGGGTAGCCTGTAGCCCTGCTGCTTGATTCCCTGTGGACTTGGGCGATATAGTTCGCGCAGATGGACTCACCTAGCAAAATTATGGAAGCAACTGATCCTCAGCCTGTTATCGAATTGGCCACCTCTTACTGGCGGTCGGCCACTTTCCTGGCTGCGAACAAACTTGGTTTGTTTGCAAAGCTCGGTGATATGTCTTTGACAGCAGCGGAAATAGCGTCTGCAATCGGGGCTCGGACAGATAATGTGGAGGGGCTTCTGAGGGCCTTGTGTTCCCTTAAATTGCTGCGGAAGGAGGGTGAACACTACGCAAACACGCCCACAGCAAAGGTATTTCTGGTACCGGGGCGTTCAACCTATCTCGGTGAAGCGATTCAATACATGCAGGATGTGTATCATGCATGGGGCAACCTTTCCGAGGCCATATCGAACGGCGGCCCAGCCACCTCCCCTCAACTTCAGCTCGGGGGCGACAACTCAAAGACCCGCAGCTTCGTGCTCGGAATGCACAACCGAGCCCTTGCAATAGCCCCCGGTATCGTTGAAAAAGTGGATTTGACCGGCATGCGTAAACTCTTCGATGTCGGCGGCGGTCCAGGCACTTACTCGCTTCTCTTTTGCACGAAGTATCCGGACCTGAGAAGTGAAGTACTCGACTTGCCTGCTGTAGTCAGTGTTGCCAGGGAAATCGTTGCTGAGTGGCAGATGAATTCGAGGGTCGAGTTCCGATGTGGCAGTTACCTGGATGATAAATTTGGAGAAGAAAACGACGCGGTCCTTATGTCAGGGATTCTGCATCGCGAGACCGCTGAAACCTGCCGGCAGATCATCTGCCGTGCAGCAGATTCGGTAAAGTCAGGCGGGATCTGTGTGGCAGCAGATGTCTTTCTCAACGCTGAAAAGGACGGTCCTGAAATGGCTACCCTGTTCGCTCTCAATATGTTTTTGACCAGCGATTCCGGCGGAGCGCATTCCTGGACGGAAATCGAATCATGGATGGAGGAAGCAGGACTAAAGAATCTGGAAACGATTCACTTGGACCCACCCGCACCGCACACCATCGTTGTCGGGCGAAAAGCATGAACCGGGATAAGAGTCTGAATAAAACAGATAGTAATTTTCAAACTCTTCACGGGCCTTACCGAAATAACGAACGCCCCCAAATGCCTGAGAGTTCATTTTACTCATTACTCATTACTTATTACGCCGCGCTCTTCCTGCTATTAAGCACTTCCGCCGCAGAGCAATCTTCGGCCAAAGTCACCTTCCCGGGCATCCGCGTATTTCCCTCCGAAAAGCGAGTCGAGGTCGATGCCAAGCTCTCCCTGAACGAGGGTATCATCGAGTTCCTCCTGGTGCAGACGGAGGGCAAGGACTACGAAAGTTTCCTCGTGACCGAAGCTAAGGCATCGCATCTCAACGTAGCGCTCGGCCTGATCGGACTGAAAAAGAAAGAAGTTGAGCTTACAAAGGAAGGCATGGTCAAGAGCGTTCCCGGACATGCGCTTATCGACGGTGCAGCCACGATTCAGCTCAGGTGGGAATGGAGAGGTAAGAAATCAACCTCTGCTGTTGAAGATCTGTGGATACGTCGTTCTACAAAAAAGACCCCGCCGCCCGCGCCATGGATATATGTCGGTTCACGCATTCGGGATATTGAAGGTGTGGGTAAGGTCTTCGGCGGGGATTATGAAAAGGTCTTGGCGGGCGTTTGGTATGATCCGTCTGCGGTACTGAATTACTCTGTTTCCGCACGTAACCCTTACTGGGGTGATGACGCAGGATTCATGGTGAATAAAGATGAGGCACCGCCCTTGGGCACGCTGATCACGGTCATTATTACTCCTTGGAAAAACGAGGACGGCAAATGAAAAAAGTGACCGTCTTAGGCACCGGCGGATGGGGAACTGCCATTGCCATCCACCTCAGAAACCAGGGCTGCTCGGTCACTCTGTGGGGCAGGGATCCGGAATACGTAGCGCAGATAAACGAGACCCGAGTGAACGAGCGTTACCTTCCCGGAACGACGATTCCGCCGGAGATCGCCATTAGAGGTGACGCGGAGAAATCTCTGAAGGGGGCTGAACTCGTCCTTGAAGCCATCCCCTTGCAGAGCCTGCGCACAATTCTGAAACGTATTGCTCCGGTCTATCCGGCAGGCGTCCCGATGATCAACTGTTCGAAGGGCATTGAGGGGCAAACCTTGATGCGCGGGTCAGAGATCATTCGGGATGTGCTTGGAGATATCCCGGTCGGCGCGCTTTCCGGACCAAGCCATTGTGAGGAGGTGGTGCATGGCCGGCCCACTGGAGTCGTCATAGCGTCCTCCGATCCCAGGCTCGCGGAACAGGTGCAGTTGTTGTTTACCGGCAGAAATTTTCGTGCTTACACAAATACGGACCTGGTTGGAGTAGAGCTGGGCGGTGCAGTAAAGAACGTCATCGCCATCGCTGCCGGCATCTGTGACGGGCTCGGTTACGGTGACAATTCGAAGGCCGCTCTTGTCACCCGCGGTCTTTCTGAATTGGTGCGACTCGGGCAGGCCATGGGCGCTGAGCCGCAGACCTTTCTCGGCCTGGCCGGTGTCGGCGATCTTTACACCACCTGTGCGTCTCCCTATGGACGTAACCGTGCCGTTGGAGAACGACTCGGGAGTGGTGAGACCCTCGACGAAATCCGAAAATCCATGAAGCAGATTGCTGAAGGTGTCGAAACAACAAAGTCGCTGCGAGACCTTAGCATTAAACATCAGGTCGAAATGCCTATCTGCGAGGAGGTCTACGCAGTCCTCTTTCATGCGAAGAGCCCGGCAGAGGCAGTGCGGGATCTGATGAGCCGCGAGCCCAGAGCAGAGCATGAAGTGCCGGGTAATTGAGCCGGGGTTGGAGTAACGGCTTTAACCGGGTTTGGATTTTTGAAGAACACAATTCTGTTTGACTCGCATGGCATACGTTGCAGAACCCGGCTAAAGCCGTTACTCCAACCTTGTTTTTGCTGGTCCTGATTCCCCATTTCCCCATGCATCGTTTCACCGAACGCTACCGCACCGTCATTGAAAAAGCATCGGGCGTCGCCGAGCCGCGGCTGAACTATCGCGGCATGCAAATTCGTGAACGTGTGGTGCGGTGCATCTGGTACGGCCAATATTTAGCTGCCGACTCTTTAACCACCGTCGATGGCGAATCAGTTCGGGTGGTCACGCCCGGATGGTGGAATGTGGAATCAGGCCCGGATTTTTTCAAAGCCGAACTGGTCTTCGGTGACGGCGAAGTTCAGCGTGGCGATGTTGAAATCCATCTGGAGCCATCCGGCTGGTACCAGCACAGTCATCAGGACGACCCTGCGTATAACAATGTCCTCTTACATGTGGTGCTTTGGAATGACAGCGATGATGACTTCATCGTGAATCAGGCCGGCCAGCCCATTCGACAGCTCGTCATTGAAGACAACATAGAAGGCGATTTGACAGAGCTGCTCAGTGTCCTCGATCAGGGCGATTTCCCTCGGCCGGAGGGGGCTACAGCAGGGCTTTGCCATCAGTATCTTGAGGAGGGTACGGTGAGCGAAGGGTGGGTGGGTGATTTCCTCGATAATGCGGGAGATGAACGCATCCTCCGTAAGGCTCAGTACTTTGGCTATCGAGCAAAAATCGTCGGAGAAGACCAGATTTTTTATGAACTCCTCATGCAGGCCCTTGGCTACAAAAAGAACAAGCAGCCTTTTGAGGAACTCGCCCGCGAAGCCACGCTGAAGAAGCTCCGCAATGTACTTCCTTCCGGTGTGAAAGCCGTCCAGGCCGCGCTTTACCATGCAGCAGGCTTTATGCCCCTCGAGCAATTTCTTCCGGGGATGCCTGATCGTGAAACTTATGAACTGGTCAGGGAATACCGGGAGGAACTTACCACCACAACAGGCATCGAATCGAATGCGCTTGAGGCCTCCTGGAACTTCTCAGGGACACGTCCGGTAAACTTCCCCCAACGTCGCATCGCGGGCGTGGCCCATTTTATTCATCGTTACCACGACGACGGATTGCTCAACAGCGTTCGCCAGGCTTTGCCACAGGCAATTGTTCAAAAGGATGGTTTCCTGGTTCGGAAAGATATCGGGCAGATCATGAAAGCTGTCGATTCCATGTTTGCTGATCTCAAGGATCCTTACTGGGGCCTGCGCTGTAAATTCGGCGGCAAGGAAACGAAGGCTCCGATGCGTCTGATCGGCAAGGAAAGGGTGGAGATCATTCTCATAAACGTCCTCCTGCCGGCACTGCTGGAGATGGCTCGCAAAGACCGGGATGAACGTCTGGAATCGTTCCTCCATCAGCTCTACGACCAGATGCCGCCGCTGCCGGAATCGAGCGTCACCCGCTTCATGGTGGATCGGGTGCTCGGAGGATCGGAGAGAGCGAAACGCCTGATCACAAACGCCCGCCGCCAGCAGGGCCTTTACCAATTATTCAATGACTTTGAACGCGATGATCGCAGTTGCCAGGACTGCGCTTTCGCACGCGCAATGCTGATGACGTGATGTTACAACTTTCCGAAAACAGGACACAAACATGAATTCACGACCTCCCTTCTCCATTCTGATTCTGCCGGCCTGCCTCTCAGTCCTGCATGCCGAAAGCTTTCAGCCCAGTCAGCCGCAGAACATTCCTTCCGATGCATGGCAAACGTCTGGAGAGGGCGTCAAAGAGGGCGATAGCGAATTCGTGCAGAAGGGCAGGGCAGCTTTCACCTTATCACTGGCTGATACTCGCTCCCCCAATTATTTGCTTCGTGGCGAATTCCTCCTGCCTGAACCTGGTGCGTCGTTTTCAGTAGCCGGTGGTATTCAGGAGGTTGACGGAAAAACACTTTCGGCCCGTGGGAATATTGCCCTGATGGGTGACGGTAAGACTTTGAGATTGGGGCGTGAAAAGCCACAAATCGAAAATGTCACGACTGCCTGGCAGCCATTCGAACTTGGCCGTATCGGTAAAACTGCGCAGATTTCATTGGCAGGGATGGCCGTCCCGGCAAACCCGCTTCCCTCGGCGGGAGGCGGTTGCTCGGTCACTCTAATTAAGGGTGCAAGAGTCAGGAATCTGTCTGTTCTGTCACTGCCCACTGGCTTTTTTCCGCTGTCAATGCAAGACAAGGCTAATACAAACGTCAGCTACCTGGAATCATTACCCAGGGGAATGAATTCTTTCAGAGACATCCCATTTCTCTTCTCTGATAAGGCAGAGGCCAACGCCCTCGACGTGGCGTCCTCTATGAGCGGGCTGAAAGAACCCATTCGGCTCAAGTACACTTACCTTCATCAAAATGGCACAAACGCGAACGGCCGAATTGTGCTGCCTGTCCCCGGTGACCAGTACTCCGCGCTGCATCTGGTTGCATTCTCCGGCAGTCGGGATGGTCATGTGCCGCGGATGACGGTGAGTATTGGTTACTTCGGTGGCGCTTCCGGTATTCTGCATCACCAGGTTGTTGCCGTACCGGAACTCGGCGGGAAAGACAAAGTTCCGTTCCTCGAAGCAAGCATCCTGGTCAAGCTCAAGGACGGTAAGAGTGGTTATCTGCACTACCTGCGAGTCCCGATGCCGCAGAGTGGCAACGTTCGTGAGTTTGAATCTCTAAGCATCGAGTTCACACGCGACATCAATGTTCACCTCCCTGTCCCCGACCCGTTCGAGTTTGGTAATCTGCCTGCAGGGAAGCCCAGTGACGTTCATCTGCTTGCAGCAACTCTTGAGAGTTCACCGCTGCTGTTTACCCACATTTCCGATGAGCCGGGGAATGTCTTTTCCGACAAACAGAAAGCGATATTCAAGTGCGCCGTGACGAACCGCGGAAAGGAGAAGATATCTGCACGAGTCTTCGCCAACTGTTCGGGGCCGGGCACGGGCGAACAGCATGGAATTGACCATAAGGCGTGGACCGAAGACATAAAAATCGAGATCGGTCCGGGTGAGACAAGAGAAGTTCCGCTCGATGTTACACCCGAGAGGCGAGGCTGGTACTCTTGCGCGATTGGCGTCGAAGCGGATGGCCGAGTCCTTCAGCAGCGCGATACCACATTCGCCGTTCTTGCCCCGGATACGCGCAAGGCAAAAGAGGACTCACCGTTCGGCGTCTGGGCCTTCTGGTTGCCGCACAGTGTGAAATTTGGCGGCCAGAAACAGATCGACGATATCGCCAGTCTGATTCAGAAAGGCGGCTGGCGTTGGACCTACGGCGGCAGGCCTGTAGTAAGTCGCAACAATAAGCCGGAAGACACAACCCAGGCGATGCACCGCATAAAGGATATTTATGGCATCACCCTGACTCTTCAGAGCCCGCCTAATGGTTATCAGCGTGGTGAAGGCTGGTTTGACGAAACGGAGTTTGAGAAGCAGGTCATTCCCTGGTTGAAGACCTCACAGGAGAATCGAATCGATAACTACTACAAAGTGATGCACGAATCGCGATCTTCTACAGACATCGTCCGACGCGTCAGCGAGACCCTTGGCGGCAGCGAGTACGACATGCCCGATGCTGAAAAGGAAAAACTCAAAAAGCAGTTCGAGAACGTGAAGAAATATTGTGCTGCAATCAAGAAGGCAGATCCGCAGGCCAAAATTGTCCTGATTAACGATTATCCGTCCGTCGGCATTGAATTCATGAAGCTTGGCATGCCTGCCGAGTACTTCGATGCCTGGGGAAGCGAAGGCGCCATGTTCATGCGTCAGCCAGAACGTCAGCCGGACTGGCTCTGCCTGCTCGGGCAGGTGAATATATGGAAACGTGCTCAAAAGAAATACGGCTACAGCAAACCGGTCTGGTTTACCGAGGCACTCTATCACGGCACGAACCCGGGTAACCTTACCCTGCACCAGCAGGCCGTCATAGGCGTCCGCGAAGCCATGCTGGCTCTGGCAAACGGCATTGAACGTCTTGCCTCATGTGGCTTGATTAAAGACTCGTCCGATGACTATCACTGGAGCAACTGGGGCGCAGGTGGTTACTGCTACCGCGAGCCTGAGATCAATCCAAAACCGAGTTACGCTATGTTTGCCTGGCTTACACAACTCCTCGACCAGGCCAGGCCCGCCGGCTTCGTCAAGAGCGACAGCGATGTCCTTCACGTCCTTGACTTTGAGAAAAAGGACGGCTCACACATCTATCCAATCTGGATCGTTCGAGGCCTCCACCAGGTCCAACTTGCTATCTCCGGCAGCCCTCAGGTATTCGATGCGTTCGGTAATGTCCTGAACGTAAAGACGCAGGAAGGCGTTCTCTCCCTCGAAATTTCAGATACACCGGTTTACATCACCGGAGCGACCGTTTCCGGGGTAGTCAGCAACGAGCCTGTTGAACAAGAATCGAAGACTCTTCCGAACGTGCTGAAATTTGAGAGCACCAGGTTCCAGGTTGTCCAGGCAGCCAATCCAATCCTTGATAACGATTGGGCCGTGCCACGCCTGAAGGGGACGTTCGATCTGTCTACACCGGCTGAAGACGGGGTATCTTGCCTGAAGGTAGAACTGCAGGATGACGATGACGCGCGGAAACTCCTGCCACGCTACGTAGAACTCGCCCTTCCGCAGCCTCTCGAACTGACCGGCCGCCCAATCCAGTTCTCACTCCGGATGAAGGGCAACGGGGGCTGGGGCCGGGTGATGTTCGAACTTGCCGACGCAAAAGGACGCATTTGGACCTCCTGCGGAAACCAGTATTCGGGCGCTTCCAATTCTTCGGACAACAAGGGGACTTCCTGGATCAACTTTGAAGGCTGGAACACCATCACCATGCCGCTGCCTGGCCAGTATCCCGGCGACGACCAATTCGTTCATCGTCCACACAAATTCGACTGGTGGCCCACCAATACTCCTGAGGCTATCGAGATCGAAAAGACCTATCAGGAGTCATTGAAAAAACACGAGGTCGCGCTCAAGGAACACGAGATCGCATTGCAAGCCTACGAGGCCCTGAAAGCGAAAGCCCTTGAAGAAAAGAAGCCTATCCCAGTCCCCCCCAAGGCGCCCGGCGGCCCACGGAAGCCGCATCCTGGCCATGAGCCCGTCGATTACCCGATTAAACTGACCAAGGTCATTGTCTCGATGCGACCGCACATTCTGTATGTGGACGAAGAACGGCCTGTAAAGAACCGTTCCGTGTATCTGGACTGGCTGAGTGTGGAAGGGGAGTGACGTATTTCGTGCCTACATTCTGGCGGTATGGAGAGCCATCGTGCCCAAAACCCAAGACCTGGGAGGTCCTGACAGACCGAGCCGGGAGGGATGTTCCGAATTCTTGCCAGTCAAGGCGGTCGGTGAAAGCAGGTAGCCCCGCGCTGTCGCCCTGATCTGTACCTCGAATTTTGTCTTGCTAAGCCGAACTCTCATGACATTCTCGTGGGGCCAGGAAAAGAATCGCATCGTGTGTCAGGGCTTTCAAATTCGAGATGTGAACTGAGACTGGATTCTCAGAGTGAACTACATGTCGCTCCAGAAGCACAAATCCTCCTCTCTTGAGTGCAAGTGTTAATGCAGACCAAGCTTTGGGATTCCAGTGATGAAAGGTAAATACGAGTCTGCCTCTGTCCTTCTTCAATACTCGATGGCACTCAGCGAAGATACCCCCAAGCAAATCGGCGTATTCAATATCCTGCCGGCTATTCTGACCGACGGCGGAATCTTTGAGTGCGTAATCCCAGTTGGCTTCATTGGGTAAAAGTCTTTTCAACCAAACCCGAAAAAAAGCAGCGAGGTCACTGTATTGAACACTGTCGAAATAGGGTGGGTCCGTGACTACATAGTCTACTGAGTCTGAGTCGAGTTTAAGAGAGACAGACGAGCCCTGAAGCATTAAGAACCGACGACTATCTTTCTTCAGGGCTGACTGTCGCTTAACCTCTTGACCGTAATCCACCTCGCCATCAATGGAGACGGTTTCTGCCGAGCCATTGTTTATGTATCTCTCTTTCGGCAAATTCGCCCATTTCTTGCCTTTCCTGATTCTACTTCTGAACAGATTCTGCAGGGTGCCGGAAACAGACGCGGGATTAACCGGGTTATTTTCGAGAGCGGTGTACGGGAATGAATAGGCATGGTGAGAAAAGGTATGACGAATTGCCCCAGGACGATTCTTGGCCCCGCCCTTATAGCCGCAAAGCATACAATTGAACTCCAGTGACGTAGAAACGAGCAAGGCCAGACTCATCCTGGCGCCCGGTTCAATTGACTGAAGAATATCGTTGGCCTCCGCAAGATAGAGTAATTGCCGGCTGGAAAATAAATCCAGGTAGCTCGTTATGTTTCTCCGGACAAGGTCACGGGACTTCGGCCCTTGAATGATTTTAAAGTCCCTTTCGTCTCCGAGGTCCAGTTTGAGTCGCTGCTTGTCAGCCTCGCGGGTGAGGGCCAGGTCTCTCTCGGAAGGTGGTTTGAAGAAGAGCCCGTGATGGCTGCACTCGCCAACTATGGCGATGGGCTCGAACCGTGCATAGTAAGGCGCATCTGTGGGCTCCTTGAATGGCTCATCACACATTGAACACGACTGAGTTCCCTTTGTCTTGATGGGCGGCTTTGGAGAACCTGACGCCTTGAGGATTTCGCCTCTATTGGAAATATTGTGAGTTTCGGGACATATCTCAATGTTTGTGTCGTCACTCTCCTGACGGAGAACGGTCGAATCCAGGAAGAGCGCAGGGCCACACTTACAGGTTCTCTTCGCCGCATAGAGGGTGAATCGGCAATCGACATCGTTAGGGCAGAAAGAACATTGGGTTTTGAAGAACTGGCTCAACCGCGAATTCAACGCCTCAAAAAATACGCTGAAGGCTTTCTCCAGATCACGAAGCGAGATATCCGAAAGTGTGGCCTTTGCCTGCAAGACAGGAATGGGGTCAATATCCGCCCCGATCACGTTGGCGCCCAATCGAATCGCTTCATGGACCGTGGTGCCTCCGCCCATCATGGGATCGAGGATAATTTTCCCTTCAAGACCGCCAGGAGTGTAGTAGTCCCTTTTAGCCTCATCTTCGACGAGATGCTTCAGAATCATACGGAAAGTGCTTCCGCATCTTCTAGCCCACCACTTGTGAAGATAAGTGTTCGGCCGATAGAGATGTTTGTTATAGGATTCAAACTTGGCGATGGAATTGGCCAGTTCCGCGTCAAATCCTGCCGCCACCCTCGCCGACTCCGTTAGACTCCACAAGTATGCTTGGGCTGGATCGTTTATGACGAATCCGTTGACTTGCTCGGCGCTTGTGATTCGTCTGGCAATCTCCCGTGCTGCCGCTACCTGTGCTGCCTTTGCACCCGTCAAACCTTTTACCCCCATCAATTCTTCAAGGGGCGCCTCGGACAACGCGCCCAGGCTGCCGAACCGCTTCAGAAGTTGCTTAGCCAAGTTGACCGCGCTACCTCCCGGAACACCAACTCGAATCAGAATTGCAAGGAGTTCAGCGTCAGAGACGGTCTGAGGACCCTTTTTCAGCAATTTTTCTCGCGGACTAGTCTCCCTGGACCGGGAAGAAATTCCGACCGAATTCTTCTGCTTCTTCGACAATCTAGTTGCTCCTAAGAGGGGCGCGGGCTCTATCCAGTAGCCTCTGGAATGGCAAGCTTGAGGGTGGGTCTTATGGCCGCTGGCCGCGGTCCACAACACATGTAGAGCCGGAGAACGCGCTCCTTCCATCCCTTTGTATGATGAGCTAATATTGGCCACCATGTGGTCGCAGCGACTGCTAGGAAAGGAAACGCTTGTTCGGCGTGGGTAACACCTTCTTTCCAAAATGGTTTCCCCAGTGAACATTTGCGATTGGAGGCAAAGTGTCCCCCGATACTCACCGCGCCGCGCGGCTTCCCTTACTTCATTCCAAAGACATCCTTCAGGTAGATCTTGAATGAAGGTGAAGGCCGGAACAGCTTGCCTTCGGTGTTGTTGACGACGAGGAAAAGATAGAAGTCGGTGTCCGTGCGTAGGCCGGACGGCATCTGGGCTGGCTTGGGCTATGCGTTGCCGAGTTTCATGGCGCCTTTGCCGTCCTGGTAGGGACTCATCCAGATGTCGTAGCGTTTGGCGCCTTCTACTGGTTCGAAGTGGACGTAACAGCGGGTGCCGTCGGCTGTCTGATCGGGGAGCGTTGTTCGGGTGATGTCGGCGGAATCGAATGTGCCGCACTGGGCCATTTCTTCGATCGGATTGCCCAGTTCGGGGATGCCCTTCGGACGAGCATGCGGAGTCTGGACAGGCGGATCGTTTCGCGGGTCCTGTTCGGTTGCTTACTCGGCGAGAAGATAGGCCAGGAGAACCTCGTCTTTCCTTGCGGGTATCGACGTCGCCCGCCGGAAGAATCCAAAGCATCTGACGTCATCCTGAAATGCTCCGGCGTTCGCTCACGGAGCATTACTTGGATATTCAAAATTTAAAGGCGCCATTATCCCATCCTTTGGCCGACCGCTGACCCTGGCAGTCGAATGGGATGCTGAGGCCGTAGCGGTTCCTGAAATCGGCATAAGGAACTTTTTCTTAATGGGCGCTGTGCCCTGATCGAGAGTGGCGTCAACGTCATACACATTCGAGTCTTTCAACTTCAGGTCACTGGGGCCCGCTGCATTGATCAGTCCGATTTTGCCAGCACTTTCTGAATAACGGAGGTATGGCATTCGGATCCGACTATCTTCGCACGAGTCTCAAACTACCATGTTGGCCAGCGGTGCATATCCATTTCAGCAGCGACAAGAGGAGACATCCCATGGCGAAGAAATCAGGCAAGACATCAAATAGAAACGCTTCTGTAAAGAAACCCGGAAAACTACGCGCCGTTCAGGTCGGTTGCGGAGGCAGGGCGCAAACCCACATGGACAGCATGATCGGTAGTAAGGCTGTGGACCTCGTAGCGATCTGTGATATCGATGAGGTAAAGCTGAAGGCGGCAGGGGAGCGATTTCAGATCGACCGGCTCTACACCAGCATGGAGGAGATGATCCAGAAGGAGGAGCCCGAATTCGTAGACATCTGTACTCCTCCAACCATTCGGACCAGCATTGTCGGCCCGGCCATTGCAGCGGGGGCGCCGGCCATCCTGATTGAAAAACCCATTGCCTTGAAACCTTCCGAGTCTCGCAAACTGGTCGAGTGGGGAGAAGACCGTCTGATCGCGGTCAATACCCAATATCAGTGGATGCCGCACTGGCAGAAATTCTGGCCTATGCTGCGCAAGGGGCAGCTTGGAGAAATTCGTTCCATTCGCTGCAGTACTCGAGCGAACATCCTGGAGCAGGGGCCCCACACTCTCGACCTTGCCCTGACCGCTGCCCGAGTGTCGGGCCTTCCTGAACCGGAGTGGGTTGTGGCCGGTGCCCGCGGTCTGGTGCACTTTGGTGACATCCCTGTTCCGGCAGACACCAACGCCATTGCAGGTCTTGGAGAGGCGAGACTGCAATTCACCCACGGCCCGTCGGCGCCTATCGTTCCGGGCGAGGAGCGTGGCTATGCACACATCCAGGTTGAAGTGATCGGCAGCAAAGGCCGCATCTGGGTCAGCCTGGCGGGAGGCTGGACCCTCTGGCTGAACGGGAAGTTTTCAAAAGGAAAAACCGGCTGGCCAAAGAACGACGGGGAAGCGCAGCGAGCCATGTACGTCCATCTGAGAGACGCCATCCACGGCGGAAAAGAAAAGGAATTCCCCACGCGAGTCGAACTCGCCGCAAGGAATTCAGACCTGATGATGGCGTGCTACGTTTCTGCCCTGACCAACGAAAGAGTCGACCTTCCGGCCAAATTGTCAGACTCCATCATCAAACGGCTCAACAAACTCGGGAAGAAGTAACCAGATGTGAACCTGAATGACCCCGGGCCACTAACGCCCACGTGTGTTCGCTCACAGATGATTGGAATTTCCGGTCCAAGAGGCCGCAGGCATCCTCAAGAGCCGTTGCGGTACATGCTCTGCCCACCACCCATCACTCAACATGCCAACTGAACAAGACAATTATCTTTTCGATCTTCGTGGCTTTCTGGTCATGGAAAGCGCGGTGTCAGCCGGGATGCTTCAACGACTCAACGATGCGATTGATAAGATCCCTCCGCTCGAACCGGGGGAGTGGTATGGCAATGTGATGCGCCAGCGGCATCCCGAGAATCGAGGAAAAAACATTCAGAATGTGCACGAACTTGGTGGGGTGTTCGAAGAACTCCTGGACCACCCGGCCTGGTTTGATCATGCGGGCGCCTATCTGGGTAAGAGCGACGGGATTTCGGTGACCGAATATTTTGTGAATATTCGTGGCCAGGGCGGTGCCATCAATATCCATTCCGGCGGGCACATGCATTTGACGCGCACTCAATATGCTTACCAGAACGGGAAGTTTCATTGCGGTGAGATAAACATCCTGCTGGCCCTGACAGACATCGGGCCGGGCGATGGTGCTACAGTAGTCGTACCCGGCAGTCACAAATCCAATTTTGAGCATCCGGTATTCAAAGCCGGCTATCGCAACTTGATGAAAGACTCTTCCGATGGAGTTCTGGCCGCCGAGGAAGTTTACTTGAAGGCAGGGGATGCGGGCCTGTTCGTAGATTCTCTATGCCACGGAGCGGTGGCTCGGAAGAATCCGGGTGAGAGACGGGTCATCATTATTCGGTACTGCCCGAAGTGGTCGAGGAATTATCACGGCTTCGTGCCATCGGAGGAGATGCTGGCACGGTTGACGCCTGAACGACGGGTGCTGGTCAAGCCGCAGAACGAGCTGAGAAGGCCAGACTCAGGTATCCGAACTCAGGACTCCGGCCAGAGTTACTGATTGAGCGAGACTCACTTCTCCTGCTTCGGATCTTCTGGAACGTGATTGAAGTTTCGTCTCGGAAGAATTTTTCGGGCCCGATACTCATCGAGGAATTTGGTCAGACGCTCGATAGTCGCCTCTGCCCAGATTTTTCCCTTCTCTGCCGAGGCGGTCAGGGGGTCCCCTTCGACGCCGCTTTGGTTAATGCGTGACCAGTCATCGCACATGGCTACCGGGCCGCCGCCCTGGAGGTCTACCCAGAATTGTTCAGCCCAGCGCGGCTGGTTTTCTTTCACCGCTAGCTCCATTCGTACTCGCTCGGGGCAGATATGAAGGTATAGCGATGTTTCGAGCTCTCCCGCGTGCGCACAGCCTCCCGGGTAAACGCTCTCCCGGTGTGCAGCGATGACGTCCGAAATCAGATCCCAATGGTTGACCGTTCCTACGTGCGCTTCGGTCTTGTTCACCACCATGCGCGATGCAATGGTCAAGAAAGTGGGATTCGAGCCGTGTCCATTCAGGAAAAGGATTTTTCGAAATCCCATGCGGGTGAAGCTCTCAGCAATGTCCGCATACAATTCAATCAGTGTGTGAGGGCCGATGCCGATGCATCCCGGAAAACCCATGTTGTGCTCGTTGAATCCGAACGGAATCAGCGGTGCGACCGTACAAAGCTCCGGTCGTCTCTTTGCCGTTTCATCGCAGAGATACTGGACGATCAGGTTATCCACGTCGCACGGCAGATGGGGGCCGTGCTGTTCCATGGTGGCAGCGGGGATGAGCACGACCATGCTGGCCTCGGCCATGGCCTTCACTTCGTGCCAGTCATGATGTTCGATGCGGGGGCTTCGGATGTTCATGGAAAGATGGCAGAAAAAGGGATGTCAAAAATATACGAATGAGAATCGGGTTCCGTCGGCTCATTCAGCCGTCGCGCGATACGTCTTCCTGTCTCCATTGAACAGCTCCGGATTCAGCCTCACGCCCAGGCCTGGATCACGGGGCAGCTCTGCAAAACCGTTCTTGATGACCACTTCGCGGTCGATCAGGAATTTGTAAATGGTGCGAATTTGTGCACGCACGGTTTCCTGGAAGCAGCAGCCGGGCACCGCGGCGTTGACATGCAGGCCAGCGAAGAGTGTCAGTGGGCCGGTGCAGTCATGCATGGTTGCGGGCACGTTATATGCCTGCGCGAGATGAGCGAGTCGAGCGGTCTCGGAGATGCCTCCCACCCATGTGGGATCAATCATCACGAAATCTGCGGCCTGTTCCGCCAGCACCTGTGCGAAGTCCGCACGTGTCAGAAGCATCTCGCTGATCGAAATCGGCATGCGGGATTGCTGCCGAAAATCTTTAAGCGTGTGCAGGTTGTCGGTCTTGAGAATGTCTTCGAGCCAGAGGGGCTGTACCTCACGTAACGCTTCGGCGATTCGGAGCGCCGCGGGCAGCATGAAGAAGCCGTGGCCATCCACCATGATCTCAAGCTTGTTACCGACGTGTTCACGAATCTTGCGTAGTGGCGCTACCGCCTCTTCAAGATCGTCCAGCGAAATTTGCATTCCCCCGTGCTTGTGAGCAATGCGGTCAAAAGGCCAGGTCTTGATTGCTGTGTAACCCTCGCTGAGCAGGTCGTCTGCAAGTTCGAGTGGATGATGAAACAGGTTGTAGGAATCGCCGAGTGGCCCGGGATCCCCGAGACTGCCATAGCCCGGCCAGCCAAGATTGCCGTGTGGATTGGGCCCGTATGCGGGGTTTCCACAACTGTTGTAGACCGGCACCCGGTCGCGCACAGGCCCGCCAAGCAGGCGATAGATCGGTTTGTTGCAGACCTGCCCCAGGATGTCCCACAGCGCCAGATCAATCGCCGACAGGGCACGCAACTCCGCGCCTCTCACACCGAAGTTGGCACAACGCTCGTACAGGAAACGCCAGTGCGATTCGATGGCGAGAGCGTCGTGTCCGATGAGCCGACGAGCCATCCAATCGTGAACGATGGCGGCCATGCCGTGCGCAAGATAGTAGGACTCGCCATGTCCGATGATGCCGGCGTCCGTGTGGATCCTTAACAGCATCAGGCCGGGGAAGAGGTCGTCCGGGATGACCGTTTCGATCTTGGTGATCCGAAGTACGTCGTCATCGAGCGGCGTCGGAGGGAGATACATTTTACCTTCCATCGCAGGCACGCCGGGCATCGGTGAAACCGGTTCTTGTTGACTAGCCATGACTGTCTCTGTGTGGTTCAGGGTGGAAAAATGTTGTAACTGGCCGGGCCGTCAGAGCAAGTGGAGTTGAGACTGGGTGGCGACTTAATGACAACTCGACATTTTAAGGACTCTGGAATTCAGCAACTTTTTCAATAGAGAACCACCCATGAAAAACGCTT
Organism: Planctomycetota bacterium; assembly: GCA_027625095.1. Taxonomy (GTDB): domain Bacteria; phylum Planctomycetota; class PUPC01; order JACPCR01; family JACPCR01; genus JAQBXN01. The sequence continues at coordinate 50,185 of JAQBXN010000027.1, forward strand.
GTCTCATTCTTTTGGCCATATGCCAGACGCTCGTCCTGACCGCCTCTGCCGAAAATGTGATTTTTGATTTCGAGTCCGGTGACATGCAAGGCTGGAAAATCGTTGAGGGAAAATTTGAAAAGCTGCTCACGGATCGAGCCGAGTTCCATCACAAACAGGGGCCCTACAACAAGGAGGGTAAATACTTCCTGTCGACGCTTGAGCTCGCCGACAATTCCCCCTCTGACAAAGCGACCGGTGTGGCGGAATCCCCGGTCTTCAGGCTGGACAATGCAGAAATGTCATTGCTCGTGGGAGGCGGACGCCATCACGATACTTACGTGGCGTTATGCACTCTGGACGACAAGCAGCATCTAACTGCCTCGGGCGATGATGCTCAGCCGATGAAGAAGATTACATGGAAGGCGCCCAAGGAATTACTGGGTCAAAAGGTGTTCCTTCGCCTGGTTGACGGCAACGCTGGCGGCTGGGGCCATATCACGTTCGACAATTTTCAGGCCGTCGGACAGCTCGACGAGGCTGCGTCCGAGGCACACTTTGCCAGTCGCAAACCGATGCTTAATGACATTCCTAAGCCACCCGCCCCCGAGGCCAGCCAGATCAGCAAGACAGGCATCCGGCATTCTTTTCTGATCACAGGAGCGTGGACGGCCATCATCGGCGAGGACAACGAAATCATTTGGCGGACACCGGGCGGATCACGGGATGGATGTGTGCTGGAAAATGGAAATGTGCTTATAGCGTTTGGCAACGTGGTCAAAGAATTCACGCGTGATGGAAAGGTTGTCTTTGAGTACAAGATCGGCAAGGGCAATCGTGAAATCAGCACCGCCATCCGTCTCGCCAACAACCGCACTCTGATCACCGAACTTGGCAACAGTCCCCGGCTGATTGAGGTTGAGGCAGGCGGGACAATCGCCGTCGATGTGGTCCTGGAACCCGAAACGAATAACGCGCACATGCAGACCCGCATGGCACGTAAGCTTCCGAACGGAAATTACCTTGTGCCGCATCTGCTTGCCTTCGCCGTGAAGGAATATCAGCCAGACGGCAAAATAGTGAAAGTTCTCAAGACCGACCTTGAAGATCTCGGCGGACGTAAGGCTGAGAACTGGCCGTTTACAGCTATCAGACTTGAAAACGGTAATACGGTGATCAACCTCACCCACGGCAACAAGTGCGTTGAATTGGACGCCGATGGCAAGGTGGTCTGGGTGGCGACGAATGCGGACGCGGGCGGTCTGTTTAAGGACCCGTGTGGGGGGCAGCGATTGCCCAACGGCAATACCGTATTCGTCAGTCACGCGGAGGGGCGACCGGATGGAACGAAAGTTTTCGAGATTACCCGGGATAAAGAGGTCGTCTGGGAATACAAGGACCCGCGGTATCAATCGGGTCACGAGATTCACATCCTGACCACCAACGGCGAGCCGGTAACCCCGGCACTCAGGTGACTCTTGTTCCATGCCGCTTGACGGTCACCACTTTATGGCCAAGGTGTCCGCCCTAATACCATAGGAATCGCCATCTTGACTGACGGCAGGCATCGACTGTAAGTTGTTCAGCCAATTTCGAACCGCCCGCCTGCTCCTGCGTATACACAAGCCATGACCACCGAAGAATACATCGAGTCGTTTCTTCCCAGCCGCGAGCAGGTGGAGAACTTTCTGGCCAAGGCTACCACGGGATCGCTCCAGCCAAATCGGGGCTGGACGCATGACCCGGAACTCGGATGGGTTCACGATGACACGATGCATGAGGGGGATGGCGTAAACGGCACACGCACCTATTACAACTATGAAAAAGATGGCGCTCGCAGGGTCATGCAGTTTGCCGACCAGCCCTGTAGATTGCACACCTATGGCGACAGCTTCACGCATTGCGATCAGGTAAACGACGGTGAGACCTGGCAGGAGTACCTCGCAGGGCACATCGGCGAACCGATCCGAAATTACGGTGTCGGCGGCTACAGCGTTTATCAGGCATACAGACGTATGCGGAAGATTCATCGAGAAGGTCAACATGTCGCTGACCACATCATTCTCAACATCTACGACGACGATCATTTCCGGAATCTTGACGCATGGCGGCGGGTCCGCTTTGGTCGCAGTACGAACTGCGGGTTCACGCTGCCCCACATGCGGGTAAATGTTGAGAAAGGCGAGTGCATCGAGAACGGCAACCTGCTGTCTGCTCCCGAAGACGTTTACAAATTGTGTGACAGAGATTGGAGCATAAAAAACTTCAAGGATGATCCTGTCCTCAAGCTTGTCATGGCCACCAAAGCAGCGGCCGAGGGCGCGAAAGATCTGGAACCCGTCGCAGTAAGTTTCGGCCTTCCTGCAGACCAGGTCTCGAATGATGAGGCTGGGGATGCCATCCGAAAATTGCACACGGAGGCCGCGCTGTTCGCGACTAAAAACGTCATTGAACTGACCGAGCAATTCGTAGCAGAGACCGGCAAGAAACTGATGGTCGTTCTGTCCTTCAACCGGGCGAATATACGTCGGGCCCTGGCGGGGGAATCCAGGTTTGACCAGACATTCGTTGACTACCTTTCAGCGAAATCTTATCCCGTCATTGACATGCGTGAGTGCTACGCAGCCGACTTTGAGAATTCAAGGCTCGATCCGGATGCATACCTCAAGCGCTATTACAACGGCCATCAATCCCCGGCCGGGAATTTTTTCTCAGCCTGGTCGCTGATGGATAAAGTCGTGGAGTGGTTAGAGCCCAAGCCGCGACCGTATTCGTAGGCGCGTGTCTCACGCTTAACACTGGATTCATAAATTGCGAGGACAACATGGCTGAAAGGATCCGATTGGCAATGGCAGGCTGCGGCGGCATGGCGGGGGCGCATCTGAGTGGTTACCAGGACATCAAGAAAAGGGGACTCGATTTCTTCGATATCGTCAGCGTCTGCGATCCCGTCCTCGAAAGGGCGGAAGGATTTGCAAAGAGAATTGCGGAATTCCAGCCGGATCGAAAAGTCACTCTCTACGCCTCTCTTGATGAGATGTTGGATGAGGAGGATCTCCATTGTGTAGATACCTCGAGCCCGCATCACCTCCATCATGTGATTGCCTGCGCCTGTATGGAGGCAGGAGTAGATGTCATGGTCGAGAAGCCTCTCGGAGTCACAATTCGCGCTGCTCGGAAGATGATCGAAACAGCCGGGCGGACTGGCCAGATTCTGGCAACTGCAGAACAGGTCCGGCGCTGGATTGGCCCGCGGGTTGTCCAGTGGGCCGTAGCGAATGAAGCCATGTCCGGCCGCTCCAGGATGTTCTTTGCGCAAAGCTCAAGGGGGCCCGAAGGGATGCCCGTCGAGGCGGAAGAAAAGAACAAGGTCTGGCGGCATGAGAAGCTGAAAGGAGGAGGCGGAGCGGTTATCGACGGCATGGTGCATTACGCCGATTTCCTCATCTATTGCTATGGCGAGCCCGAGACGGTTTCAGCTACCTGTGGCCAACTGAATCGCTCTTACACGCTGGATGAGAACGGGCAGCGGCAGCCCATGGACTGGCCGGAAACATTGATCAGTCACATCCGATTCAAGAGTGGGGTCGCCGGGACCTGGACGTGGACCGGGGCTGCTCCCGGCAAAGCAATCTCATTCACCATTCATTACGGGGATCTCGGCTCTGTTTACGCCGAAGGCAATTACCCCATGAAGCCTGAGTTTCATCAGCGGGACAAGACCTGTATCTCGCACGAGGAACTTCTTGAGCAGTACCTGGCGAGCCTTTCGGAAGAGAAACTTGCTGCGCTGTTCCCACCTGAGCTTTATCCCGAACCCAGGGAACTCACCGGTGATCATGGCGTGCCTTTGGAGGTATATGACTTTCTTTGCGCAGTCAGAGACCGGCGGCGACCAGAACTCGATGGCATGGATGGCCTCATCGCCCAAGCTCTGTCCGAAGCCTGCCTGGAATCTTCAGAGCTTGGAAGAAGCGTTTCTTACGACGAAGTGCTCTCCGGTGAAGTCCGGGCATATCAACATGAAATTGATGAAGCTTACGGGCTTTGAAACTAGGGAATTCAAGTGGGGCGCGCCCAAGGTTCTTCGAATCATTCTTGCGAATACGTAACACCGTTTTATTGAAAAGGAGCATTTACGATGTTGGACAAACTCTCTCACATCACCAACGGAAGGACAGCGAGACATTCTTCGTGGGACGTCTCGGGACGGAATGCGGATGCATGGACGATTCCCGCCGGTGAGTCTGCCGTACTGGCGGATATCAAAGGCCCGGGAAAGATCACCCACCTATGGATGACTCAGCCAAACCATTACCGCGAATGCCTCCTCAAAATAACGTGGGATAACGCGAAGCACCCGAGTGTGGTTGCGCCGCTCGGCGATTTTTTTGGGCTGGGTCACGGCATCGTGAATTCATATCAATCGCTGCTATTCACGGCATCCACCGGCCGGAATAATCAGTTCAACGGGGGCTGCGCTCTGAACAGCTACGTGCCGATGCATTTCCGGGAGCGAGCGGTTGTCGAGCTTGTTAACGAAAGCAGCGTGCCGCATCGCCAATACTTTTATGTGGATTATGAAACCGGAGAAGTTGCCGATGAGAGTGGATATTTTCACGCGGAGTTCCGCCGTACGAATCCCTTCGGTGGGTGGGGACACGAAATTCGGGTCAACACACCGGAAGCGGATGTCGTGAACAAGGACAAGGAAGCGTGGGACAACAACTACCTGATCCTTGAGACGAAGGGCCGCGGCCACTACATCGGCTGTAATCTTTCAGTCACAAATTTTCAGGGTACCTGGTGGGGCGAGGGCGACGACATGATCTGGATCGACGGGTACAAGTGGCCCCCCGAACTCCACGGCACCGGCAGCGAGGATTACCTGAACCAGGCGTGGGGCATGCAGGACAACGCATTTCTGCGCAACGGCTCATCCATCCACGAGAGCAATACAAAGGGCTACCAGACCAGCTATGTGCACCACATCGAAAACCCGATCCGGTATCAGAAAGAAGTCAGGGTGACCATAGAGCACGGTCACGGGAACCATCTGGCAAATGAAATGTCATCCGTGGCCTACTGGTATGCGGAGAAGCCAACCAGGGTCGCCAAACCGCCGTCAGTACAAAAACGAATGCCGGTACTCCGGGACAACCAGGGCCAGTGGCTCTATTCGAAAACGAATCAATGCCCCGGAGCGCCGATTAAAGCGAATGCGGAGATGAAGAAAATGAAACAGCAATGGGCAAAGAAATGACGGGGCCGAAAGAGCTGTTGAAGAAAGGGCAAATTCGTTCAATGACCGTGGCTGCAGGTCTCCTGCTGGAGTCATGGCTGTTCTTTGGCCCAATTGAGAATCTGTGCCCGCCCACCAGCGATGGCGACGGCCAATTTATGCCCATCGTTTGAAACGATGCATGTTCTCGTATCCCAGGGTAAAGCCTTCTGCCCGGCCGTGGTTCCGTCCGCCAGATTCCACATCTTCAACTCCACTTTCCGCTGCCACTTCTCCTCAGCTTGAGCGAAAGCAACCGTAAATACAGCAAGCTGCAATTCACCCACGAACTGCAGGCCTTCGACCCCGCCCTCTTCTACATTCAGGGAAGTCTCCTGGTCCCAGAGCTGCCAATCTTTCCAGAATCGAATGGGACGCGAGACCATGGATTCGTCATCCATCCCGCTGGAGAATCCGACCGCCGCTCTCCTGCCTTTACTGGCGAGTGCCACGATTGTCTTGGTTCGCCCTGGGTAAAAAGTTTTGCGTTGAGTTATCTCTTCTGGGGCGCCACCGCTGAGAAGAACGGCCCCCGACGTTTCACCAACAAGGATGTCTTCCCCGCCTTCTCCACCGATCGCTACCGTGGACGGAAATCTGAAATCCACTGGGGAAGTGTATGCCTTCAGGTGCTTCAGGTCGCAGAGGTGGAGCTCGTTGGGAGATGCGATGACAAGTGACAACCCGTTCGAGCTGAAACTGACAGCCTGGATCTGAACGAGCGGTATTCGCAACTGCTCGCGCTGTTCGCCAGTGTTGAGATGCCACAGGACCAGCCGGCAGTCTTCGTATCCTCGCGGCCGGAAAGTGCCATGGACACTGTAGAGGTATGGCTCTTCCTCTTCGTCGTCGTTGATGCGTGTGCCGAACGCCAGGGCGAGGACCTCGCCCGTATTTTCAAGGTCATGCTGCTTTCGGCCTTCACTGACATCCCAGACCTCTATTGAGCCCGTGTCGCCACCCACCGCAAGATGCCGGCCACTTGCATCCCATGCCAGCGAACGAATGTTGCCTTCACGTATTTGCCATTCGAAGCCGTCATCGACTTTCCTTCGGGCTTGAGGGTTATCAGAATCGGTCGGGCTCGGAAGCTGCGCGCCCCTTTTGGAACCGCTCAATCCGACCAGAAGCAATACGATGCCCACGACGATGACCGCGTAATCAAGATATCCTTTGCCGGCCAGCCTCACGGCCGCTGTAAGGTGCTTGGTATCGTCATCACGGCTGACTGCCTGGTGTGCCTTGGTGTCGTCATCGGGATTGACTGCCTCGACCGGGCCGGTTTCCTCCTCTTCAAAGGTGTCTTCATCCAGCGGCATTGGTCTCATCCCTCCATAGTGCACATCCGCACTTATTTTTGAATTCACAAAATGGACTCGTGCAGGCTGGAAACCCGCACGACATGGATTAGCTTCAAATCCAGATTTCAGTCAACCAATCTCGGCCGGGCAAATTGCACCTTGTGGTATTCTGCGCTCTTGCACGCATCCAGGGTTTCCAGGATTTTGTTGAAGGGAACTCTGGGCCCGCCATCAATGATGACAGGAACGCCGGCCAGGTCTTCTTTAAGCACGAACAGTTTGTTGCGTAAATCTGCGATGTCCTCACACCGATACTGCTCGAACATGATTCGGACACCAGACCCGTCTCTCGTAACAGCATCCGTGGTGTCCAGCCGTATGCGGATTTCGGGAAAACCGACAACCACATCCTCACTTCCACCGGAGATCTGTTGAATGGTCGAATCGATTTTGTGCCGATCCGAGATCTCAGAAACAACCATAAAGAAGATCAACAATTGAAAGGTCACATCAATCAGCGGCGTTAACTGGATGCGGCACGAACTTTCTTCGATGAACATTCGGGATCTAGGCATTGCTGTTCTCCTCTGTTGGGAAACGAAATTCAATGATTGGATGCTAGAGAGATGCCCCGTACCGAGCACAATCAATTTCAGTGAAGCGATTGCTTCCGTCTTTCCTGTCTTGTTCACTGACGGAGAGGAAGTGGAAAGATTAAGACGAAGATTCCGACGAAGGGGGCGCAGGACATCGACCTTATCAAAAATGTTACATTACCCGTCCGTCTCTTCAGTCCCGGAGGGGCTTAGGCAGATAGCCGGTGGTTTTAACCACCGGATCAAGAGGAGAGCGATTCTCTTAGCCCCGGAGGGGCGTAGGCAGAAGGTCGCCTACGCCCCTCCGGGGCTATTTTCTGATTTTGTTACGTGTACCGGTGGTTAAAACCACCGGCTACTTGCCTATACGCCTCCGGCGTAATCTGAAACAGAATGTGGGCAATGCCCAGGGCTTGCGCTCCAGGCTACATGCTCCCGCCCCTACTTGGCTGAAAATGTGTAAACTAAATTCCGGAACGAAAAACCTCGCAAAACCGCCCCTAGAGATCGTTTACAAGCCGATGTCCGGAGTTCTGTGAAGGGGGCTCATCTGGTCGCTTCACACGATGCCATTCATATAATCGCTGCCACAACTTTCTTGGAGGAACATCAAATGGAAAGCTATTACGACCCAGAAGATCTCGCACGGTTCGGCGAGGTCGGTGAGCACAAACCGGAGCTTTATGAAGCATTCAATCGCTGGTACGGCGACACTATGGCCGAAGGCGCTCTGTCGAAGAAAACCAAGGCCCTGATCGCTATGGCCGTGGCCCACGCAGTGCAATGTCCCTATTGCATCGATGCCTGGGCCGTCGGCGCAAGAAATGCTGGTTCTTCCATGGATGAGATTACAGAGGCGCTCCACGTGGCCTCAGCGATCCGTGGAGGAGCAACGCTTGTGCATGGCGTGCAGGCCATTAACGCTATGGAAAGAGATTAGCCGCACCGGCACGCTTAATTCAGAGGAAACTTATGGAACTCGTTCACGTATTTGTCCCACCCCGTATGCGCAGAGGTGGTGTTGAGAGTCTTGAGCCGCAGCCTCCCTGGGCCGGGCCGAAGGAAAGGCAGGGATTCGATCCCTCTGGCTCGTTGTTCGTGCCGCAGTTCCGTCATGAAAAATTGGACGCGGGGCACTTGCTGCTCGATACCGATGAGGCCAACTGGGTGTTTGTGAATGACGGTGGATTCCAGGCCATGAATGCCATTCGCGCTTCGCAGGGCAAGTCTGCAAGCGAGCTGTTTCAGAATGATGCCCGGAGCAGAGAGAAGTTCTTCAGCCAGTGTGCAAAGCGTGAGTTCCTTTCCAACACGGGCTACGACAAACCGGTTTATACCGGTCGCCATCACCTTCTCGGCCTGGAACGTCTGCACGAGTTCTGGATTGTGCCGAACTACGATTGCAACCTGCGTTGCAAGCACTGCTACACCATTGAACAGGTGATGCACAATCCGCATCGCCTCCCGCTTGAAGCCTGCAAGGCGGTCGTCGATGAGGCAAAGGCCCTTGGCACAGAAGTCTTCTATCTGACTGGTGGCGAGGTGATGCAGCATCCGCAGATCCTCGAAATGGTGGAATACATAGCGAGTGAGCGAAAACTAATTTTGTTTACCAACGGAATGCTCATTGACCCCAAGGCCGCGGATTTCCTTGCGCGATTTCGTGAGCGGCTAATCGTCCAGGTCAGCATTGAAGGCCACAACGAGGAAAACAATGCGCTCATTCGGGGCAAGCGCTCGTTCGGCCCAGCTCTGGAGGGACTCCGCAATCTGTTGAATGTGGGTGTACGCGTGGGCGTAAGTTCGACTCCGACCAAGGCGACCTTGGACAGCATTCCCCAGTTGACCGAACTGTTGTGTCAGATGGAGGTAAACGGAAATCGGGCCGAGTACCATCACCTTATCATGCTGCTCGACGTTGGCGGCACGAAGAAGAATCCGGAGCGTACTCTGCTGACTCACGAGGAGTTTTCAGCGGTCATGGATCGCTGTAAAGAAGAGGTGAAGCGGGGCAAGAATGAGTACGGCTCACGTTTGAAGCTGGCGAACGAAAAAATCATGCACGCCTGCGCATCCAACGGCCCGAAAAAAGACTTCTGTGGTGCTGGCTACACGATTCTTGGCCTCGATCCCGAGGGCAACCTCAAGACCTGTGCGGCCACCATCAACGATACGCGATTTGATCTCGGCAAGGTGCTGGATGAGGACGGGAAATACATCGAAGGCAGCATCACCGAACTCTGGCAGAACGGCGAACGGATGAAATGGGTGCGCGCCTTCACCATAGCCCGGCAGAAGGGTGAAAGAGAAGATGACCTGCGATTCTTCCACGGTGGCGCCTGCTGGTACAACATGCAGGACCCGGAAAAGCCGTTGAGCTCTGAGCACCCTTTTTATGAAACTCTCGAAGATCAGACTCTCAAATCCATCATCGAAGAAGCGACAAAGCACACCCGGCAACCGCGAAAGGCAGGTCCGGCGATCCTCTCCTACATGCACCGTTCACGAATCGCCTGTGCGGGTGGCAGAAAGACCACGGACCTCAGCGAAGAGGGGCTGGATAACGGCTACTGCATTTGTTTTGCGTGAGTGGGATTCACATGGCCGCACGAATTGCTTGTGGGGTAGGGAATGTTTTCCATTTGATCGCAAAGCGGCGACACGGGATAGCCAGTGATTTCGAACAAGTGGGTTTACCGTCATTTGCTGAGGATGGAGAGCAGTGATTCAGAAAGAAGAGGGCCTTAAGTTTCCTCTTCGCCAATGAGGAACTTGTATGCCAGACACAGAGAAGCCGAGCTTGGGCCGTGCATCCATCACACCCGCGGAGCCCGTCCGTGCGGGTAGCTGGGGAACCTGGACTATCGAGTATGAAGTTGCCGACCTCGGAATAGATGATGGGGGTTCGATTCGGGTGGGCATTCGCGGGGTGAGTGACTGGGGTGTGCCTCAAGTAGAGGAGCCTGCGGCTGACAATTACGCGTCGGTTTCATGTACGAATCCAGAGGTGCAACTCGTGCTCAGTTGGCGTGCCCGGGCAAGTGTCAGACCGTATCAGGAGCATCTTTTTATCGAGGTAATTGATGCTCCCCTGGAGGAGGGCGATGTCGTCACGCTGGTCTACGGCGATACAAGTGGCGGCAGCAGAGGTACCCGAGCTCAGACCTATCAACAGGACCATTTTGACTTCCAAATCTCTATAGATCGGCTTGGCGCCGGGGTATACGAGTGGCTGCCGCAACACCCGGCCCTGGAGATTATTCCGACACAACCGGACCGTCTTGAAGTTATGGCCACTGGCGACGGCTCCGAAGTGCATCCGGTTCGCCTGCTCGTCAGGGCCATTGATAAATGGGGGAATCCGATCCGTGAGCCGTTGGCGGGAAACATCACTTTGAACAGCGAAGGCCTCGAAACAAACCTCCCCGATCAGATTGAGCTGACCGAAGGCAGGCACCTCTTTGAACGCGTGGCTTGCAGTGGCAGCGGATACTTGCGAGTTCGTGCCGAACATGGCGAGCTTGGGGCGGCAGAAAGCCCTCCGCTCAAGATCTCAGGCCCGGAAGCCCTGCATGCTTTCTGGGGAGACTTGCATGGCCAGAGTGAAGAAACCGTCGGTTCGAATTCTGCCTCGAAATATTTCCGTTACGCCCGCGATTTCGCGTTGAACGACTTCTCCGGGCATCAGGGCAACGATTTTCAAATCACCGATGACTTCTGGCAGGAACTCAACGAACTCAGCCGCGAACTTACGGAACCGGGCCGCTTTATCGTTTTTCCAGGGTACGAGTGGTCTGGGCTCACCCCTGTCGGAGGTGACCGGAATGTTCTGTTTCTTGAAGAGGGAAAAGTAATCCGGCGTTCTTCTTTGATGCAGGTGCAGGGCAAGGCAGCGCAGCGGGAGGGTTTTGCCCCGCTTCCCAGACTCTATGAGGCACTGAAGCAATCAGGCGACGAGTGCATCGTCATTCCGCACATCGGGGGACGCCGGGCAAATCTGAATTACTTCGATCCCGAACTTGAACCAGTGATCGAAGTTCATTCGTGCTGGGGAACGTTTGAATGGTTTTTCTTCGATGCACTACGGCGCGGATATCGAGTGGGCGTAGTCGCCAACAGCGATGGCCACAAGGGCCGGCCGGGCGCTGAGCACGCGGGCGCAGGCAAATTTGGCGTGCTGAGCGGACTTACCTGTATTCTGGCGGAGAAGTTCGAGCGAGCATCGCTCTTCCGTTCTTTAAAGTCACGTCGCTGTTATGGTACGAGCGGCCCCCGGATATTTGTTAATGCCTTACTGAATGGGAAAACGATTGGCAGTGATATCGATAGCGTGGAAGGTGACTTGTTGCTTCAGGTTGAAGTCGCAGGAACGGCCGGCATCGAGCGGATCGATCTGCTCGCAGGCGGCAACGATGTTGACGCGTGGACTGCCAGTCCCTACGAATCGCGCCCACAGGACCGTGTACGTATCCGCTGGTCAGGAGCGAGAATCCTCAATCGAAAACGCGCGACCGAATGGCATGGTTCTCTGCGCATTGCAGGGAATACCATCACCGCAATTGAAGGTTTTGCATTCGATTCACCGGCAGAAGGAATTCAGGACTGGGATTCAGAAAGCGTCAGATGGAAAAGTATCACGACTGGAGACGAGGATGGGTTGATAATGACTGTGGAGAGGGCAGGGGAGGGCAGAGTGGAATTCGTTACCGATATAATCTCCTGTTCCGTGAATCTTTCAGATCTTGCGGAGGGCCCGCAGACTTTTGAGGCGGGCGGGATTGAGCAGCAGGTCGTATTTGAGTGGGCGCCTCCGGAATCGCTTCAGCGTGAGGCCATCTGGGAATGTGCGGTGAGAGCCTCGAAAGAGCTGGCCGTGAAAGGCGTCATCCCATTCCATCTGCGCATCGCCCAAACAGACGGACACACGGCATGGACGAGCCCATGGTTTGTGAGTCTTTAGATCGTGGAGACGGTTGCTGTTACTCCAGCATTCTGACCAATCGCCGCGGAGCGTTGAGATCGCTCAGGAGTCTTTGCTCGGCGGGGGGATCAGCCGGCCTTGCGGGTCGGTGGTGGGTAAATCGACAGCTTCAGCGAGTCGTTGGCCCAGTTCCGGATCCGTGATGTGCTCGAGCCGTTCTGCGCTGCGGTGGAGGCGATTAAGCGAAAGCTCGAAATGCTTGTGCAGGTAGCTTTCCCAGAGCCGGTGTGAGCGAATGAGTTGTCCTGCCTTTTCGCGGCCAATTTCAGTGAGCTGGAATTCTTCACCTTCCTTGCTGATCAGGCCCCCCAGTTCGAGGCTCTTCAGCGACAGCCATCGGAGGATCGGGCCGGCGCCCATGGCCTGTCGGAAAAGCCTGATGGCGCTGTCGACACGATCCTTCAGGTCATCTTCCTCCAGCCGGTACAACAGGCCGAGAATGTCTTCTCTGGTGATTTGAAGACTCAGAATAAGGCGGTGGAACACTTTGCTGAACAGGCCGTGATGGGGAGCGAGAAACATGGTGACGAGAAGAATGAGCCCGGCGACCACGGCCATCATTCCTGAAGTGTTGGTGCTCATTCCGATGCCGCTCTGTTCATGAAATCCGAACCAGCCTGGAACGACGATCGCGGAGATGTGGCCCAGAACTGAGCAGAGCATCCCGATGATGAGGCTGACCCCGATCATCCATGGAAGGCGATCCGTGAGAAGGTGGGCTGCAGCGCCCGGAACGATGAGCATGGCAATGACAAGGATGCTGCCGACGCTTTCGAATGAAGCTACCGTGGTGATGGCCACCAGGGTCATCAGCAGGTAATGCATCAGATGGGAGTTGATGCCAAGCGTGGTTGCCAGCGCCGGATCGAACGAACTCAGTTTCATTTCTTTGTAGAAAAGCAGGATGACTGCCAGATCGAATGCGAAAACCACGGATAGCAGAACCACCGCCCTGGGAACTGGTTCAAGAACTCCGTCGATGGTGATCGCTAAAGGTTTGTCACCAATCATGTATGAATCCAGGGGCACAAACTCAATAGCGCCGTAGAGCACGCAATCTGCATCGATATGCACGCTGTCCGCTGCCTGGCGGATGAGGATCAACCCAAGGGCAAAAAGTGTGGTGAACACGACCCCCATGGACGCGCTCTGTTCTACTTTTCCGAAGTGCAGAATCGATTGGGTGAACACTGCGGTCATAACACCAACAACGGCCGCCCCCACGAACATGGCTAAGCTGCTCGTGCTTTGCGTGACCAGAAAGGCGATGGCCAGACCCGGCAGCACCGCATGGCTGATAGCGTCGCCCATCATGCTGAGCCGGCGGAGAATCAGGAAGTTGCCCAGAAGAGAGCAGGACATCGCACTCAGACAGCCGGCAATGACGATCCAGGTATCGAAGATGGACCATTCATTGAGATCGGCAGGTATGACCCATCCACGAAATTTGCTGGAAAAACTCAGCAGCAGTAAGAAAAGGGCAACGGTAAAGGGCAGTATCAGTTTTGCGATTTTCATGCAGTGCTCCCATCTTTCACTAGTGAATGGGGGCTCGAGGGGACTGTAAGTTGTGGGTAATCCTTCAGGAGGAGGTCTTCGAGCCGTTGCACCATCGAGTGACCCAGCACGTGTTCGATCTGGTCGGCGTCCCGGTCGACGTGGCTCGGGGCTATATCCGCAAAGTTGACGAGGTAAATTTCCCACAGCCGGTGATTTCTCACGATTCGCCGCGCTTCAAGAAGGCCTTCATTAGAGAGATGCCACTTCTGTCTGGAACTGTGGTAAACGAGTCCGTCTTTCTGACTGGAGTTTAGAAGGCGATTAAGTCGGCGGGGCGTCCAGGATCGGCTCTGGACAAGGTCACTGAAAGAGATGCCGCCCTCGGACTGTTCGCTGTCTGTTTCTTCAAGTGACTCATACATCTCTCGCATGAGATGCTGGCGTGCGACGGTTGCTTCCAGGCGGATGTGTTCGAGCAACCTGAAGAAAATGCCGCGGGCTGTCCCAAAACACATACTGAAACCGAAGATGAGACTGGCAACCAGCACGATAATGGCGCCCGCTGGCAGGCGTGCAAACAGTGCGCTGAGGCAAGCGCCAACCAGGCCGCTGACAGCTCCGATGAGCGCGGCTCCGATGACTAATCGCAACAGATGCTCGGTCCAGAATCTGGCTGCGGCAGAGGGAATGATTAGAAGCGCGATCACCAGGATCATACCAACAGCCTGTAATCCGATGACCGTAATTGTGACGACCAAAGCCATCATTATCGTATCCAGGAAAACGACAGGCCAGCCCTGCGAGGCCGCGTATTCCTGATCAAAGCAGAGAACCGCGAACTCTTTGAATAGGAGAATCGAAATGGCGGTAACAACCGCGGCTGAGAGCGCGAAGAGCTTGGCATCGCTTCTCAGCATCGAGGCCGTCTGGCCATATATGAAGCGTTCGAGCCCGGCGGCCGAGCCATCCGGCATCTTCTGGATGAGCCCGAGAAGGGCGATTCCCAGACCAAAAAAAACCGAAAGGACAATGCCAAGCGCTGCGTCTTCTTTGAGCCGCGTTGTGTATCGGATCATGAGCACAACCAACATCCCAATCATGCCGGCCAGCAGAGCGCCGAGCAGCAGCCCTGGAAGCGACTTTCCATTACCTCCCATCCGCACCATGACGATGAATGCGATTGCGATGCCCGGCAACGTGGCATGACTTACAGCATCGCCCATGAGTGAACGTTTTCGTAAAAGCATGAAGGTGCCGATGACCCCCGCGGCCATCCCGAGCAGCATCGTGCCAACGATCACCACGCGAGTGTTGTAATCTTCCAGCGTGATCAGCCGAAAGAAGTCCTCGCGAGACGGTAACCGGATGTTGGAGTCTGTGATGGATTTGTGGAGTTTGGGCTCGTGGTCACCGGAGTCATGGCCGGGCCCCTCATGGTCTGTTTCGCCAAAGGCCAGGGCTGGCAGCAGGGAGAGCGCAATGAGGATCAAGTAACGAGTAATGCGTAACGGGCAGGCCGTTGAGGACTGATGTTGTTTTGACTTCCGTTTTTCAGATTTGTGATGCTGGATGCTGGTACCTGGATGCTCAAAGGCTGTCTGGAATCCACGGTCGCCTGACGTCTGATTCCTGTCACCTGCTACCTGAGTCTTGAAAGCTGGTTCCTGCCCTCTGGCCCCTGACCGTTGATCTCTTAGTCCTGAGCCCTGAATCCTGCATCCTGAAACCTGATTCCTCATGCAAGCCTCACTTTACTTTCGTAGCTCTTGCGAGAGCATGTGCCGCTTCGTCCAGCAAGGTTAGTTTGCCACCGTAGGTTTTCTGAAGATTGTCGCGATTAAATACCTCATCGGTGGGGCCGGAGGCGACGATTCGCATGTTCAGCATGATGAGGTGGTCGAAGTATTCAGGAACTGTTTGAAGGTCGTGATGAACGACCAAAACTGTTTTACCTGTTGTGCGCAGATCGTGAAGAATTCTGATGATCGCTTGTTCAGTTGCCGCATCGACGCCGGAGAATGGCTCGTCCATGAAATAGAGCTTGGCATCCTGCACAAGCGCACGTGCAAGGAAGACGCGCTGCTGTTGACCGCCTGAAAGATGGCTGATCTGCCTCATGGCGTAATCCGCCATACCGACACGCTCGAGCGCGTTCATGGCCGCGTCCTTATACTTACGGCTGACCGGGAAGCACCATCCGATCTTCGAGTAAGTGCCCATGGCAACCACGTCGAGAGCGTTCACCGGGAAATCCCAATCCACGCTCTCACGCTGGGGCACATAGCCGACCAAGTGTCGTTGCTTCCTATAGGGCTTGCCATAAATGAGAACACGTCCTGAAACCTTTGGAATGAGGTCGAGTGCCGCCTTGAGCAGGGTGCTCTTACCAGCGCCGTTTGGTCCGACAATGCCGATCAGTTTTCCATCGGGCGCATCGAAATCAACATCCCACAACACCGGCTTTCGATGGTACGCCACGGTCATGTCATGGATCGAAAGGGGGGCATCCTCCGGATGCTCGTTTCCAGTCGCTCTCGGCTCGATACCGGGTTGGGTTTGGGTCGTGGATGACATGGTGATCGTAATGCGTAATGTGTGATGTGTAAGTCGGATCCTGAAATTCCGGTGGTCTCGAGGCTGCACCTCTCAGGAAAAGTCGAGCGAGAGCCATAAATGACAGTCTTGTAATTTGCTCATAACGTAAAGTCGGGCGGATGGCATAAATGACAGGTCGGAAAATTACATATCACGTATTACTCCGTATGAGTTAACTTCCCGTTCAGGCCCTCTAGCGGAGCTTTGCCGCCCAGTGCGCGGGCGACAGTGGTCGCATTGTGGTCGAGCATGCCGATGTAAGTGCCTTCGTAAGTACCTGCTTTGCCCATGGCATCGGAGAAAAGCTCTCCACCAATGACGACGTCATGGCCCTTGGATTTGGCCCCCTCGACGAGAGCCTTGATATTTTTGCTAGAGACGCTGCTTTCAACGAAAACGGCCCGGATGTTTTTCTTGACGAGCAGATCGACAATGCGATTGATGTCCTGCAATCCTGCCTGAGAAGCGGTGGAGATGCCTTGAATGCCGACCACTTCGAGGTCGTAGGCCCGACCGAAGTAGTTAAACGCATCATGCGCGGTGACGAGCACACGGCTCTTCTTGGGGACGGAAGCGATCACTCTGGCGACATACTCATCAAGACTCTTCAGCCTGGCGTTGTAGGTTGCAGCGTTGGCCTTGTAGACTTCTGCATTCTTGGAATCCCACTCGCCCAGGGATTTGGCGACGACGTCCACGCCCTTCATCCAGCCTTTGACGTCCATCCAGACGTGTGGGTCAAAGTGGCCTGCGAATTCTTCGGGTTCGAGTAGAAATTTTTCGTCCAGAAGCTCTGTCACAGCGAAAACAGGCGTCCCGCGGGTGGCGACTTTGATCAGAGCGTCGGCCATCTTGCCTTCAAGCATAAGGCCGGAATAGAAAATAATATCCGAGCGCATCAGCAATAGAACGTCATTGCGGGTCGGTTTGTAAAGGTGGGGGTCGACACCTTCACCAATTATGTTGGTGACCTCCGCTTTATCCCCGGCGACCTGAGCGACGATATCGGCAACCATACTGATTGTTGAGCCCACTTTGTACGGGTAAGTTTTCGGCCCATTTTGGGCAAATAAAATTCCCGTCATCATGGTCATGGTAAGGGCGAAGCTCAGGAGCTTTGTGAAGCAGTTCATTCGGGTGCCTCCTCTGAGGTAGTTAGGTAAAAGATGAGCCAGACTTTGAATAGTCAAAGTAAATCATTAAAGCAATCAAAATGCAAACGATGTTAATTCAACTTCATTTTGTTGAAGAATCCTGGTTGATCTAATCAGGCATGGACTGGAAACTGTTTTTTCCAAAAGAAAACGAGCCACAAAGATGCCCAGCAGTACCGTCGAAAATTACCTGAAGCAGATCTATCTCGAACAGCAGAAGACGGGTTCACTGCTCGTCCAGATGGGCCAACTCGCCGGAGCGATGAAAGTGACGCCAGGAACGGCGACTTCAATGATAAAGGCGCTTTCCGATTCGGCGCTCGTAGGTTATGAGCCAAGAGTTGGTGTGAAACTGACAAGGGAAGGGGAGCAGTTGGCCCTGCACGTCTTACGGCGGCATCGGCTCATTGAGCTCTTTCTGGTGCAGTCTCTCGGTCTGGATTGGTCTGAGGTGCATGAGGAGGCTGAAAGTCTTGAGCATGCTATTTCGGATAAAGTCCTGAACAAAATCGACGAAATTCTTGGCTTTCCAAAGTTCGATCCGCATGGCGATCCGATTCCCACCGCCGCAGGAACCATCAGCAGGCGAAAGTTGAGTTCGCTCACGGATTGCCCCCTTGGCGAAGTCGTTCGCATTGCTCGTGTGATTGACCAGGATGGGGAATTCCTTCGGTTTATGGATAAACACAATCTCAAGCCTGGGGCACAGGTTATGGTCCAGAGCAAGGACAGCATCGCGGATGCTGTCACCATCAAATCGGATGGCGAACCCGCACTGACGCTTGGCACAAAGGCGGCGGCGAAAATTATGACTGAAACTCTGTGAATGAGTACGGGGGTGTGGCGATAACACACCTTCGGCCGCGCTAAATTGGTTATGATTCGCTCATGAACAACGACCGCACACAGATTTTGGTCAGCATACAGAAGTGGCTGCTGCTCTCCGGGCTGATTGCGCTTGCGTTCGTGCCGGTGGCGTACTGTCCCTTCACTTATGAGAAGGCGTATCTGAAGACCTTTCTGTTCAGAACCGCGGGTTTGCTGCTGTTCGGTGGCTTTCTCCTTGCGATGTTCAGGGGCAGTGTTTACCGGCGAAGGCCGTTTCGTGCGGGGCTGTCATTGACGGGATGCATGGTGGCCTGGTTGGTCTGGAATCTGGCAACGATCTTGTGGTCATCGCAAATGATGCTCGCGCTGGAGCGCTTCTCGGAACAATGTCTGATGGTTGCCCTGGGTATAGGGACGGGCTTTGCGCTGCATGATCCCAAGCGGCGTCTGCGTTGTCTGCAGATCATGGGGATTATTTTGTGTCCTGTCGGTCTCTATACAATCTGGGTCTACTCCCAGCCGTATGAGCAGCGGCTGCCGAATCTGTTCTCCAATCGCAATATCGCCGCCCCGTTTTTTTACATTCCGGCTGCGGTCGCTATTGCTTTTGCTACGGATGCGTGGCGGCGTTACTTACAAAAAAAGAACTGGGGAGACTGGCGGACCCCAGCAGGGCCGACTGTGCTGGCGGGTATCTTTCTGCTGGTGATTGCAAGCACTCAATCGGTCGCGGCGCTCATCTGTCTGGTGGCGGTGCTGCCTGGGGGCATTCTGTTAACCACGCGATTTCGCCGGCATCTCTTCTGGGGGCTGCCAGCGGTTGTGTTGGCCTTTGTCCTTGCGACTGTTCTCTTCAGCAGTTACACGCTTAAAGATCTCCAGGGGCCGATATCGACAACATCAGCGGGGCTCAGACTGCATTTCTGGGAGGCGACCTGGAATCTGTTCCTGGACAGCCCTGTGGTCGGAGTGGGCGCGGGGAACTATGTCGCCACGATTCCGCCTTTTCTTTCATCAGAATTCTATGCGCATTCGCTGGCATCACCGGCGCTGCTGCACGCGCACTGCTACCCGTTCGAGGTATTGACCGAGTTGGGCCCATTGGGTCTGGGACTGCTGGGCTGGCTGTGGATTGAAGCCCTGAGTAAATCATTCCGAATAGTGCTGACATCGAGGCGAACCGAACGTGTTCTCGGCCGGGGACTATTCGCCGGGTTTCTTGCCATGCTGGTACACTCACTGGTTGGGGTGGCGTTCTCCTATACCGAGGCGCAGGCAGTCTTCTGGATTGGTAATGGTCTGCTCCTGTCGATTGGCGGACTCAATACGGATACCGGCTCGAAGGAAGAATTCGGCTCGGGGCTGCGAGCCGCATTTGTTGGAGGGCTGGGACTTCTCTTGGCTGTCAGTTGGGTTCTTACCGGAGTGAATTCACTTCGAGCTCAGTTCCACTTGTCGCGAGGAATCGCACAGAAACTCGCTATTCTAAGAATGAGTGGCCCCGCCTCCGAACTCACAACGCTTGCAGACAGTTGCCAGGAAGAATTGGAGAGGGCCATGGGGATTTCATTTTCTGGACGAGCGTTCATGCCCGCAGCGAACCATCTGGCGGCCTTTTTGAGTGCCAGGGCGGAAGTGCTGGCGACCACCCCTCTTGAAAAGTACGAGATCATTTCCGCAGCGTTGGAAGTGCAGGAACTGGCCAATCAGAAATATCCGGACTATGGCACCCTGAACTACAACATGGCTGCGCTGGCGAACGAGCTTTCACAATTGGCTCCGGATGAGGCCCTGGCCCGAAGTCTTGACGTCCTTGCATTTCGATATGCGGGGCGGCAACTGAAATTGAATCCGTTCAACATGAATACCTACGCGCTTTGGCTGCGCGCCCCGAGTGGCAGCCGCATGGCTCGTTCTTACTCACTGGCCCGAGCGTTTAATTCGGAAGCTCTGAAACTCAAACCGGATGACGTGGACCTCAACTATGTTGGCATGGTTTTCCTCCGGCGAATTGGTCGGCGGAGTGAAGTGGCGGCTATGTCCAAGAGGCTCGAAAACCAATGCCGGCAAAGGCTGGAGGAACTTGGCGAACAGGGCTCGAATCAAGACCGACTTAAGTATCTCCTCTATCTCGCCGAACTCATTCTTGCTTCTCAACCCGGAGAAGCACAGGGCCTGATTCAGGCAGCTCTCAGGCTGAATCCGAAGCATCCAAAGGCGATTCAGTTGCAGGAAAAGCTTCGGCGGGCGGAGAGTTCACTTCCTTATTCGGACTTTGTATTGCCGGATTGAAATGTCTTGACTTGATCGGCGCCCCTCCTATAATCCCGGCCTGTTTTTGCCCACCTGTGCAACTCTAACTTCTTTTAGACTAAGGGCTTTTGGTGTAAACCTTCAGGCGTTTTCCGTTGACCGATCGACGCTCGTTTTCACCCCCTTGCCCAGCCCTGATAATGGAGATAATCGGATGACTGGGCGTCCCAACCCAAGCGGCCGCAGATTCTACACACGTCTCTTGCCCGTACTGGCATTCGTCACAACTATGCTATCCACCTCGGCATGGTCTGAGGAAGAGGAGATTACATGGGCATTAGATGTTGAGTATGGGCGTCCCCAGCAGATGTTAATGGTGCTGCCCCTCGAGAGCGAAAAGCCTTATTGGTACCTGCTCTATGACGTTACCAACAATACAACCAGAGATCGGTATCTCTTTCTCAGAATCTGGTTGGTGGTGGACGGTGACGAAGAGAATCGAACCTATCCAGACCGATTGATTCCTGTGCTCGAGTCCAAGGTGGAGAAGACTTTCGAAAGGGAATTCAGTAATCGCGTCGAGCTGATGGGGAAACTGAAAAAAGGCGAGACCAGGAAGTGCATCGCGCTTTTCGGGCCGATTGGATACAAGATCAAAGATGTCATGGTCTATGTCGACGGTCTCACCAAGAACACGCTGCACAAAGACGAAGACGGTAGACCTTATTTTCATTTTCGGAGGGCAAGAGTTTTATATGAGCGGCAGGGGAAACCAGAGGACGAGCCATACACCGTGCTCTTGAAACGTCGGCAGGATTTCGCCTCAGAAACCCTTCAGGTGCCCGACGAGGCGATCAAAAAAGACGCCCCAGATAACGCCACCCTCGAATAAGGCCCCCGCATGCCTATCGCGGCGTTCCCCAAATGCTTCCTCCATGATATTTGCGTGCATCGCACGATGACTGTCGATCAGTGGATCGATATGTCGGCGGATTTCGACATTGACGGGCTTGAATTCTTCTGGCCGCTCACTCCCTGGCAGGATGCGGCGGAACTCCAACGATTAAGAGCGCGGGTGGAAGCCCAGGGACGCTCAATCCCGATGATGTGCTATTCCCCTGACTTCACGAAGCCTGACCCGGCTGAGCGGCGCAAGGAGATTGAAAATCAGAAGAGGGTTATCGAAACCTGTCCGGCTCTGGGAACCAGATACTGTCGAGTCTTGTCCGGCCAGCGTCGAGAGGATGTCAGCCGCGAGGACGGTCTCGCCTGGGTACAGGAATGTATCAACGAATTACTCGACTTCGCAGGTGAGCACGAGGTAACTCTGATTCTTGAAAACCATTACAAGGACAGTTTCTGGACTGCCCCGGAGTTCGCTCAGAAGATGGACGTGTTCCTTGAACTGCTCGAAGGCATCGATGATTCGCCCTGGTTCGGTGTGAATTTTGACCCCTCGAACTGTGTCATCGCAGGAGAAGACCCCATCGAGTTGCTCGAGGCGGTGAAGGAACGCGTGGTCACCATGCATGCAAGCGATCGTTACTTTGAGGGCGGCACATTCGAAGATTTGATGAAGCTCGATGCCCAACCGCTTACCGGTTACGCAGGCATCCTGAGGCATGGGGTCGTGGGGCAGGGCATGAATGACTACGACAGGATTTTCTCAATCCTGAAAAGTGTCGGCTTTACCGGATGGGTTTCTATTGAAGACGGAGAAGATCCTGCGAAAGGCGCGCAGGATATTGCTGAGTCGGCGGCGTTCCTGAGGCGGAAGATGGCTGAGCACGGGCTGGAGTGAAGCTGCCTCGGAAATACACCTGAGCGAAAAGCTCAGTATTCCTGATTCAACTGCGGGGCAATCCGGCCCCAAAGCTACCCAATCTCGCGTCTCAGGCCTGCACATAACCTCTCAACATCGTCCCGCGTGTTATAGACGTGCGTCGAGATCCTCAGACCATTTCGCACGGGACCTGACAGCACCTTTACCACCACGCCATGTTTCGATTGCAGGTTCGCCGCAACCGTAGAATTTTGAACACCATCGGGGAGCGAAACACTTACCAGCGGCGAGGCAAGCTCTTCAAGTTCCGGGCTGACAACCTTAATGCTTTCTATCTCCTGGAGGCTTCCAAACAACTGTCTGCGCAGGCTGAGACAGTGATCTTCAATTCGCTTGAGACCAATCGCATTCAGAAAGTCCATGGCAAACCCAAGCCCCAGAATCGTCGGGATATTTCGCGTGCCCACCGCACCGGTATAGGTTTGGTACCCGCGCTCAAGTGCCATGGGAGTGATCCGTTTTTGCGCATCCCTACTTATATAAAGTAATCCAGTTCCTTTTGGGGCCAGCATCCATTTATGCGCGCTGGTCGCATAGGTGTCGCAACCCAACTCTTTCACTTTTACCTGCAGGCCGCCCGGGCCCTGGGCTCCGTCGACCACCAGTGTGCAACCCTTTGAACGGGCCAACTCGGAGAGCAGTGGAATCGGCAATCGAAGGCCGGTTGTGTAAGTCACGTGACTGGCGCTGATTGCTCTCGTCTTCGGAGTCATCGCTTTGCGAAACAGCTCAACGATCTCCTCCGCTGCTGACGGCGAAGGCAGGTTTACCTGGTCAATAATTACCCCGCGGTGTCTCGCGTAATAACGCCAGCATTCAGCGCCGCCCGCGTGCTCGTGATCGGTCGTAAGCACATGATCGCCTGACTGAAGTTCGAGGCCCTGCGCCACCATATTCATCGACTCCGTGGTGCAACTGGTAATCGCGAGTTCATCCACGCCGCAGCCGAGAAATGCTGCGGCCTTGGCCCTGACTTCTTCCATCTTTTTGATGAAAGGGCCGTAGCCCTGGGATACCGGATTGGTTTCCAGTTCCTTCCACGACTCCAAGGTCCGCTGCAGCACATGGGAAGGGCACGGTCCAAGTGAACCGTTGTTCAGGTAGGCCAGATTCTTTTCCAAGAGGAAATGCTTTCGCATTGAATCAAGAGAATCCCTGCCCAAAGAGCTCAAATCCAATGCTCCCTCCGCAATCGATTCGTTGAGCAGGCCAAGCATTCCAAGTACCGCCACGCCGGGGCCGAGATTGGCCAGCAGTTCACGTCGAGTGAGATCTTTCTTTGATTCTTTCATTCTTTAGCCCCGTTCCTCGTCTGCCCGAATCCTTGGAGATTCTAGACATTCGATTGAGAGTTCAGTAGTGTGTTGAGACGAACATCGAGTGATCCATCCTACATTCTTATTCAAAGGAGTAACCCATGAAGTCCAGGCTCCTCATCGCATTCCTTGCTCTGATTGCCACGACGACCCCCGGGATTGCGGATTTACAAGGCAGCGTCAAAGGGAAGCTTCCTCTGAAATCCATCAGCGTTATCAGTTTCGGACCGGATGGCCTCCTCCTTATCGGAGACGGGCAAGGCACACAGATACTTGCTGTTGATACGGGTGACACCAAACAGCAGAAACTGGATTTTGCTCAGATCGAAGATATCGATACCCAGCTTGCTGGTCGTCTCGGTACGACACCCAAGGGAATAGAAATTCTCGATCTCGCAGTAAACCCCGCGTCTGGACGCATTTACTTCGGGATTCGGAAACAGGACAGTAAACAATACCTGATTCTGACATTGAGCGGCAAAGGGGACATTCAGGATTTCGATCTGGAAAACGTCACGTATGCCCAGCTCAAACTTCCCGAGACGAATGTCCAGATAAGCGTGATCACAGACGTCGCCTGGGCCGGTGATAGGGTGTTGGCCGCTGCCCGCGCGAACGAGGCATTTGCGTCCAAAATTTTTGTCGTGCCCGCGCCGCTGAAGCATGGGGCCACCGCATCTATCTACAGCGCTGAAACCTATCACGTTCAACACCAGCGTTGGGAAACAAAAGCGCCTATGAGTGCCATCATCCCTTATACAGAGAACGATAAGAAATACATCGTAGGTGCATTCAGTTGCACCCCGGTAGTCAAGTATCCGGTAGATGCAATTGGGCCGGGTACAAAGGTGAAGGGCGTCAGTGTCCTGGAATTAGGCTCAGGAAATCGTCCGCTCGATATGTTTACTTACGAGAAGGGCGGCAAGGCATATGTGCTTGCCAACACCTTCCGGTTTCATCATGAGAAAAATCCGTTTGGTCCCAGCCCATATTGGACATGTCGATTCGAACGGGACCTTCTCAGCGAGACCGTAGACGTCAACGAAAAGGCATTGCGACGGCTTGGTTCTGAAGGGCCGGCAACGGAGCGGATACAGATGATCGAATCTTTCAGCGGCGTCACCCAGATGGACAAGATCGATGAGGGGCGAGCTGTGGTGCTGCGCCTGGCAGAAGCGAAACTGAATCTGGAAGTTGTGAACCTGCCGTGAGAGAAGGAAGGAAAAGGCAGCACAGCAGGCATCCTGCAGATCAGGGAGACCGCAGCTTGGCCCGTGCGGTACTCGTGTGTATTGCCTTTTTCTGGGTGCCCGTTTTATTACTCCATGCAGAGACTCTCCAGATCTTGGAGGGCGAGAACCCAACGCGCATCCAAGTAATAGCCGAGGTTAGAACGGTAGCTGGAGATCGTTCCGTAAGTGAGATCCTGTCACAGGGTGATGGTGAGCAATTGCTGCGACTTGTCCTGCTTTCCGATTCGGGAAAGCAAGGGCCACCGATACTTGGGCAGTACAGCCGCGATGGCGCAAGGCTTGCATTCATGCCTCGGTACGCTCTCACACATGGACAGAGGTACAAAGGGATCTTCACACACGAAGGCCGGACAATTGAGAAGGAGTATCTCGTTCCCGCCAACTCCCCATCAACACCAGCGGTCGTTGATCACGTCTATCCAAGTGCAAACAAACTGCCGGCCAACCTCCTGAAGTTCTACATCCACTTTTCCAAGCCGATGCGAGAAGGAAAAGATATTTTCGACCAGATTGAAATCCTTGATACCAGTGGGAAGACGGTCCCCAGCCCTTGGCGGCGGATGGAAGTCTGGTCGGAAGAAGCCAGCCGACTTTCTCTCTGGATTCATCCGGGGCGCGTCAAGCGTGGCCTGAAGCTGAGGGAAGAGCTTGGCCCTGTTCTGAATCCCGGTGGTAAATATTCACTCTCGATCTCCGGAGACGTGATGGATGCGGAAGGCCAGACTTTGGGGAAACCCTTTGTGAAGGAATTCGAAGTCGTCGATGCCGATCGGCAGAGCCCATTGCCATCCGCGTGGCGCTTAACATCTCCTGCCGCGAATACTGTCACGCCTTTACAGATCCATTTTGGCGAATCACTCGACCGCCATTTGTGTCATCGGCTAATCAAAGTCAGGGGTTTGGATGGAACACCGATTTCCGGCAAGATCCGCGTGGATGACGACGAACGCAGCTGGAGTTTTGTGCCCGATGCGAAATGGAGCAGCCCTGAATATGAGGTCACCATAGACTCCATTCTGGAAGACTTGGCTGGTAATACTCCCGTGCGCCTTTTCGATGTAGACCTCCAGGAGCGACAGCCGGAGCCACCCCCATTGACTCTGAAGTTTCGGGTAAAATGAGCCAGCGAAGATGGCGTGCTTCTCTTCTTTTGGGGCCAGGAGGCTCAGAACTCCGGATCTCACCGGAATTTTAGGTGACAGGATTTCCGTCGTTTCCGAGGGTGTAGGAGAGTCGAAACTCGGTGCCGGGGAAGTTGGCTTCGGTGGCGTTGAGGTGGTCGAGCAAGTGCTGCAAAGCTCTGTTGGATCGGGGATTGGCCAGGGTGTGGAGTCGAACTTCCAGTAGCTTGGCGTCCACGTGTGGGATGAGGTCGGCGTCCGAGCGAAACAGGTCGCGCAGCAACGAACGCGAGTCGTCTGCTCGGCGAAGCGATTCACGCAGGACCTCCGATATGGCTGTTTCCGCTCGGTAGGCGACCAACTCGAATTGCTGACGGGGCCGGCGTCAGCGGCCCCGGGTAGACGGTGTCTTCGTGTCCAGCGACAGCCAGGCGGCCATCTTTCATCCCCTGTTGCTCAAGCACGGACTGACGCCCAGGAAGGACCTCCAGCTTATCGCGTGCAACAACGAGCATTCCCACCTGGCCGGACTCGACCCGCGCCCGGCGACCATCGACATCCGCTTCGAGACCATCGGCCGCTTGGGCGTCAACCAACTCCTCTGGCGCATCGCCAACGCCGCGGTACCCGGCCGCGCCCGCACCACCGTCGAGCCCGCGCTTGTCCTGCCGGAGTAGGGAGAATGGGATCATTCGGGGACGGTTCTTGAATGCTCCTTCTCGGTATCTGATTGGGTGACGAGGCGACGAAGAGGCGTACAAACGCCCGTGAATTCTCGTTCCGAAAGATTGGCCGGTCTGCGGGGATCTTGCCGATGGGATAGATGAACGATCCGAAGATTTCCGTAGCGGCCCCGTTTCGAGCGTGGAGTTTCTCGCTCTCGTACTCGGTCTTGAATCCCAGACTCCAGATCGTGGCGCCGTTGCTGACGATGCAGGGGCCCGCGGAGTGAGACTCGACGTTCCACTGTCGCACCCATACTTTCTGCGGGTGGGCAAAGTTCCAATCCGCGACAACGCAGTCTTCGAGGAACAGCTTCCCACAGCCGGGTGCGTTCGTGTACGGTGAAATGTGGCCGTGCTTGACGACGAGTGTTCCCGGCGACGCATGTTTGAAGGGGGCGATCACCATGCGCTCGATGGACACCGTTCGGCGGGCGTCGGGTTCGTCGAAAACCATCGCTGGTATTCCCTCCATTCCCTTGGCGAGACGGATGCTGGTCTTCATACCAAAGAGTCGTTCGACTTTTCCGCGCAGGTGTAACGTACTCTTTATTCTGTAACCGTGTTGGCCCATCCGAGGGAAGTAGACCGTGCCAGCGCCTGAATCGATGGCAGCCTGAATAGCCGGCGCCCAGTCATTGCCCTTAACCATGTCTGCGAAATTTTGCACATTGATCCAGTCTTTCATGATGTCCCCCCACGGTACCACTGGAGTTTCTTCGATTGGCAGATTCAGGGAGCGTCGAGGTGAATCGAAGAGCGTGACGACCCTGTCCTGGCTGACGTGCTCGGTGATGTCCGGGCCGGAAATGCTTCGCTCCTGAAATGGGGCTTTCTTGTTTGCTCGCCACTGCTCATGAATTGCCGTCCCGTAGCCACTGGTCTTGATGTTGCGGGCAAAGAGCGCTCCGGCGTTTCGTATCGGCGGGGTGGCACTGGCAATCGTTGGTGATAATGTGTGCCACTGGCTCTGCCAGTGCTTGAGCGGATGACCAACCCATGAGCAACGGGCCACACAGGAAA
>JAQBXN010000156.1 GCA_027625095.1 Planctomycetota bacterium
CGCTGCGCCTGACGTGCAGTTGCGCAACAACAAATACTACGGGCAGGGCATCCTGCTCTTCGGCACAAGAGGAAAGACCACCTTTGACGCCAAACCGATGATTGCCGAAGGCGTCACGCTGGCCGATGGCATGAAGGTCGCGGACTCCGGCGGGCTCGGCGCGTACGTCTACTATGCCAGCACCGGCGGCTTCGCATACAGGGAGTTCGCGATTCCCACCGAGGAAGCGGCCCTTGCCGAACGTATCCGGCAGTCGCAAAAGAAACTGGAGGCGGCCAAGGAAAAGAAAGGAACGGCCAACGAACTCGCCGCCGCACAGGTTGCCGTCGGCGCCGTCCTCTTGGAATCTGGAGATTTCGACAGAGCCCGACAAGAGTACGAGAAGGCGTTTCAATATCCCGCAGCCAACCAGGCGAACCTGCGTGCGTTCATCCAGATGCACATCGCCAACAGTTATCTGAAGGAGAAGAAGTACAGGGAGGCGGAGACGGCATACGCCAAGGCGCTGAAGATCGGCGCTGGAGGATGGCACAAGACACATTGCGAGGAAAGCCTGAAGAAGGTCAAGGAGTTGCTGGCTACACCGAAGAAATGACTGGGAACTCACTGCCATCCGTCGTGGGTGCAAGCAAGTCCAAGCCAAGACGCCGAACAAGGCGTTGCACGCGAGCGGGCGGCAGCGTCGGTTTTGAATTCAACGTCGCACGCGCCCGCCGCGTGAACTTGGTCGTTAGGCCACTATGACGAGCCGCCTCGTAGCGGCCTGACGACCATAAGCGCGGCGCGAAAGGAGAATAGAGATGGCTGTAACGAGACCCGGAAAAGCATTACGGTGTGCAGGTTGTGGCAAGACAGGTGCTGAAAAGCAGGGGGCAAACAATTGGAAAATGTGTGACACATGTTTCACACCATATTGCTCGGACTGTTACCGAAAAATCAAAAAGGGTTCAACCCACTGCACAGATCATAACCCGTGGGGAAAATGGCTTACTGGTAGTGGAACTTTTGCAACCATGACTTTTAAGTAGCATCAAATCCGCTGCCGCTCAACGGCAGCGGATTCATTTCTTTTAGGAGTGCTAATGGATATAACAATTTATGCGTTGAAAGGCAGTTCCGAATGGTTCGACATCCTCCCTTCTCTTCAAAAGGGGGAAGGACGTTTTGGATGGAGTTACATCCAATCCGCTGATCTTAAGGAACTCAAAAAACGAGTAGATGAAAAAGGATGGGATGCTTTAACCGATGAAGAAAAAGACTGTTATCAGGTTTTCCTCCTTGATTTCAAAGCTGGCGATTATGTTGTCTATATCAATGTTCCTGAGTGGGGGAAATGCACCGTTACCAAAGTTACAGGGCAATATCAATGGAAATTTGAAGATGACGATTTTAACCATAGATTTCCTGTAGATCCAAGTTCGGTATACGTATTTGATAGAAACGATGCCTCTGTTCACCCAGCCTTACGTTCACGTCTCAAACTACAGGGCCGTTGGTGGCGGATATATCTTAAAGATGAGTTTGCTGAACTACTGGAAGTCCTTAAAAAAGGTGTCACACCTTCTGTCCGGACGCCAGAAGCCAATCTCCGATTTCTGTCGAATGAAATTCAGCCTTTCCTTCTCAATATCACACAACGCATTCATCACACACACCCAAACTACGATCTTGAATGCCTTCTTGCGGAAGTTTTTAAGAAAATACCAGGCGTTATCGATGTGAAATGGCAAGGTGGTGCTGGGGACCACGGGGCTGACATTCTGGTTACGTTTGATGGCGGCTTACCGATTCCCGGTTTAGAAAAACAATCCGTTTTGGTGGTTCAGGTAAAATCCTATGAGGGGGATCATTGGGACACAAGAGCCGTTGAAGATATTAAGCGAGCATTCGTGCATTACCCAGAGGCAAGCATGGGGCTGATAATCTCTACCGCCAATGCAATCACAACGGCTGTTGAACAGGAACTAGACAAACTAAAAGAAGAAAGTGGCAAGCCTGTTTCTATTTTGGTAGGCCCTGATGTTGCGGCCTTCTTATTGAGATACGGGGCAAAATTATTGGCCTAACAAGGCAAATGCACTCGGACGGGAAAAAGCGCCGCTCGTTCCTCGCTCTGCTTTTTCCCGCCGGTGATTTGCGGCGTTAGCTGCGCCGAAGCGGTACTGCTCAACTTAGATCGTTGGACTGAAGAGAATAGCAGAACATGGAATGGCCCAAGCTGATCTCGACACTGATCGCGACTGCAACCGGAGGACTGATCTCCATCAGCGCCCTCCTGCTGAAATGGCGGCTGGACCGTCACAAAGAAGCAGCAGACTGGTTCTTCAACCGCTACGTGGAGGAGGGGCTCGGCGCCCTCATCCAGTTTCTCGACCAGTGGTTCATCTTTGCGGCGCTGCCTTCGCGCAGTCCTGCGGCAGCTTTGGCCATCCGAAATTCGACGAGGTCCCAGACATTGCGCTTTCTCGCATTAACGAGATAACGGACGACGAGGGGCTGTTCCACTGGTTCCAAGCCATCAACGCTGCCATCAAACGCGTCCGTGGCGCGCAGGACAATTCCCTAGCAGTCGAGCTCACTTCGGCCATCGGAACACAGGTGCTCCAGCTAAAGCAGCTTCGCAACTACCTCGTCGGCGTCGGCATCAAGTCGAAGCGAGACGCACATCGGCTACGCGATCATGAGCCTGTGAAGTCTTTCATCAAGACACAGCGAGACCTATTGGAACGGTTTCGCTCCGGTCCGATGAGTTCGTTCACGCAAGAGTATCAAGCGCAATCCCCGGAGAAAGACGTCCAACAAGGCGACCAAGCGGAGAAAGGAGAATAGCTAGATGGCACTGAAGAAGTGTAAGGAATGTGGAAACGAAGTCAGCACGAAGGCTGTATCGTGCCCCCAATGTGGAGCCTTGCTCAAAAGGAAGACGAGCGGTTGCGCTGGGTGCGTAGTCATTCTCGTGGGCGCGATTTGCCTCTTTGCGTACATTGGGTCTCAGACTGGGCGGACACTACCGTCAAGGCACCGTTCCACGCCAGAAAGCGCCTCATCAAACACAAAGGAGAATCGCCCACCTGCCGAAAAGCCCGAGGCGGTCAGGTTTGGGATGCTGTTTTGTCCCTCATCAAAGGCAGCAATTACATAGAGCGCGTCGTAACGTCCATTAGGGATTCGCAGTTGGATACGGGCCGGGTCTGCAGCAGACGCTCCGATAAATCGCTGCCTGTTCGATGGAAAATAACCCTCCATATTCGCCTGTCGTAAGAGGCTCTCGCCAACATCGATGTGATCAGGCCCCCCGGCAGAGGGGCGGTTTGCAAAACGAAATGGGACGCCGCCCACTCCGGCCGTCTCGCCGAACGGAAGCAATCCTTCGGACACAGCAGTTCCGCTCTTTCCCAGCAGCTCACGGTCGTTTACATATCCATCCAGAGCAATCGTCTCGAATGTTCGATTGCCGGCGAAAGAGCTCAGGTTGGTGACCCGAAGTTCTGCGAGTTGCGCACCGGCAGAGAGTGTTACCTGTTGGCCACCGGCAGTCGGTAACGTTTTCGTCCCGGCCGGCATGGCCTGGAATGCTTTTAATCTCGCCGCTTTGACCGCTTCATCAGCGATCTCGTTTATCTTTTGCAGCTCGGTCTTCCTCACTTCATCACGGATCGCTTTCACTTCGGTTTCGGTAAGGTCTGCTACCAGGCGGTCGTCAAGCCATACGCGTACCAGGTCATCCTCCAAGTAGCATCTAACGTTCAACCACTTGTCCGCCACCGCAGGCACCGCAGCCATGGCCGCCTCCAGAGGTCTCCGGACATTCTCCGCAAGAACCGGGCTGATAATTGGATAGGGATCCAGAGTCAGATTGAACTGCCTGGACAGGTGAGGGGCGCGAACGAGAAGGGAGACACTCGGGCTCCCGTGGCTCGCAGAAAGGGTTAAATTGATGCCAGGGTCACGAGGGTCTTTCAGGTCTTTTGCCAGCACCAGTTGAAGGGATACGTTTTTCCGCTTTTCAGAAGTAAGCAGCCGTGCACGACAGGCCACCTCGATACCAGAGTTGTAATCGGTCCGCCCATTGACGATGAGGTAACTCGCCCCGTGGTTCGTGAGTACAGAGCGGCCCAGCTTCTCGTCTGTTGAAAACTCATACTGCACTTGTTTGGATGGTGGAGGAAGCTCCTAATTAATTTCTCCACCCGTTCCAAACACTTCGCCCAATGCATTGGATCCTGGCTTTTCGTTCCACCATTGCTCTGCGAATAGTTTCTGATGGAAGGGCAACTGAAGGAGAATCGCAGTCGTTAAGACTTTGGTCATGAATTCAAACGTCATAACATGCCTTGATTTTGAAATAGGAATAGCGATATCAACTGAATCGGATGATGAACGTATCTTGGTCCCGGGCAAAGAAAAAAGAAATGAGTGAAAAACGAGCCGGCCTTCTTCCCGATCCGGATCCCTCAAGCCACCTGTCCGCTAAACATCCATAGCTAAAATATGATCGACATTCTTTGCATCGGCCACGTCGCATGGGACGTTTTCCTGCCATTAAAAAAGTTCCCCGAAGAAGATTCGAAGGCCGTCATCCACGAGTGGTCGGAATCCGGCGGCGGGCCGGCTTCGAACGCTGCGTACCTCTTAACCAGGTGGGGAGCACAGACAGCATTTGCCGGGGTGGTTGGTGGCGATGCGAACGGGTATCGGATCATCGATGAGTTCAAAGCGGCAGGTACTGACACCAGCCTGATTCAGATTGACGAAAAAGTGCCAACTCCACACTCCACCATCATAGTCAACGAACAGAATGGCAGCCGGACTATCTTAAATCGTCGCAAAGAGAAAGCGCCGTGTGTTCTTGGACCCTCGGCCGATGAAATGCGACCGAAAGTTATTCTTCTTGATGGTCACGAACTGGACGCTTCGCTGGATGCAATCGAGCGTTTTCCGGATGCCCAAACCGTGCTGGATGCGGGCGCCCTCCGGGAAGCGACGAGGGTGCTTGCGGGAAAGGTGGACTACCTCCTCGCATCCAAGAGATTCACCGAGGAACTGACTGGAGTGGACCAACTCGACAATCCTGACCAATGGCGGCGAGCCCTGCGGGGGCTTCATGAAACCGGCTGCGAAACCGCTGCTTTTACACTGGGGGCAAAAGGTCTTGTTTATGAATTAGAAAATGAGTGCGTCCACCTCCCGGCGTTTAAGGTGAAGGCAGTCGATACGACCGCGGCTGGGGATATCTTCCATGGCGCCTTTGCCTTTGGGCTCTTGCAGAAGATGGGTCTCGTGCAGTGTCTGATATTTTCTTCGATGGCCGCGGCGCTCTCGGTAGAGAGGCCGGGAGGGAGAAATTCGATCCCCGCGTTGCAGGAAGTTGAGGCTGCATTGTCGAGGAGAGAATTGCCGTCTTAGTCACATTCCTGCCGCTGCCCCATACCGAAACCAGGACTTTTGACAGATCACCGCTGAAGCCGCCCGGCGTGGATGACCGGCAGTCCCCAGCGCTGCCCTTCCTATGGTTTGAGCACCAGCTTTATGGTATTGCCGGGATTCCCGATCATTTTTTCGAACGCGGCCTGGCCATCCTCCAGCGGTCGCACTTCGATCCAGGGTTCGATATCGATGGCGCCACCAACGACTAATTCAACGGCCCTTCTGAAATCCGCGGCAGAATAAGCGAACGAAGTTTTGAGACAGACCTCCCTCCGCAGGAAGCTCATGAAATCGACCTCAGTTGTGGCCTCCGCCATGCCCAGCAGCAGGACTTCACCGCCGTCTTTGCACGCGGCAATGGCGTTCTGGCGGGTGACGGAGCGTCCTACAGCATCGATGGTCAAGTCAGCACCGCGACCGCCGGTTTCAGAACGAATGGTTTCTACCACGTCCTTTTCACCGGCATGAACCACGACATCCGCGCCAAGCTTTTCAGAAACCGCGAGACGCTCCTGATTGACGTCCGAGACAAAAATCTTCCGGTAGCCCAGCAGTCTCGCGAGTATCTGAATCAACGTTCCCTGAGTACCGGCCCCGAAGATGGCCACTGACCCGAACTCTTGTTTGGAAGCGAGCCTCAGCAGGTGTACACCGCATGCAACAGGCTCGGGCAGACAAGCTACTTCATCCGGTAACGACTCAGGAACCTGGTGTAGCGCGCTCACGGGCGCAAGGACGTACTCGGCGTACGCGCCCTGCACGTCATCCATACCCAGGAGTTTCCAGCCGCTGCAAATGTTTTGGCGACCTGCGAGGCAGTTATCGCATCGCAGGCAACTGAACACCGGGTTTACGCAGACGCGCGTACCAGGTTGGAAAGACGGTGAATCACATGACACGACCGTACCGACGAGCTCGTGCCCAAGTACGAGCGGCGGTTTCCGTCGTAGACTGTGGCCGAGAAATCCGCCCATGTCAGAACCGCAGATGCCAGCGGCCTGGACGCGCAGGAGAGCCTCGGCACTGGCCGGCTGAGGCAGATCGACATCCCTCATTTCCAGGGTATTGGGCGCGGTGTAAACAAGAGCTTTCATGTCAGTTTGACGGCTGGATAGATTTGGTCCGCTTGAGAGCGACTTCGCCGTTGTAGCTGCATGACAGAAGCCACTCACCGCTTGGTGAAAACCGGAGCTCGTGAAACCAGTCGGACCCTTTTTGATCTTTCTGACCGTGAAAGCGGTCTACCCAACCTGCGGGCTGGCTATCTGACTTACTCTGAATCAGCGCGTTGGGTGGAACATACCAGGTCAGCCCGGTGGAGAGCCCGTAACAGAGATACCTGTTGTTGGGCATAATCGCCATGCGGGAAGTCGGGCCGGGCATCTGCTGGTGGTAGGTCTCATTCACAACAATGTCTCTCAAATGCGAAGAGACATCATACGCCACCGCAATCCAGCGGAAATCGCGACTGATGGAAACCGATTGGACTGGCTTCGGCTTTTCCCTGAACTGGATCACTTCGTTGCTGTTGTAAATGTCCTTCCAGTAATAGACCTCACCGTGGCGGGTGCCGGCTACCAGTGTTTGCTCTTCCTGCCCAAATGCGAGGCAAGTGATGTCCTCGTCTTCAACGAGGGTTTGTGTCACCGTTCCGATTTCAATATCCCACAGTTGGATTCCACCGGCTGAGCCGACCGCCAGCACATTGCCACGAGGGCTGAAATCGCAGCAGTTGAGCTCTGTCTTGCTCTGATACTCGCGGAAGGGTTCAAGCTTCGTTTTGGTCCAAACCTTCAGGTTCTTGCCGGCTACCGCTGCAAGGTACTCGCTCTTGGGTGAGAAACGCACTCCGGTCACTTTGCCTGAAAGATCCAGTTTGATTTCCTCACCGGTCAGCATCTTCCAGATATAAACCGTTGAGTTCTCGCCCGCGGCGGCCAGTACCATGTTTTTTTCATCCAGTGAGACGTCGTAGATAGTGGCTGGGAATTTTTGGCGGTTGAAGTCTTTGATTTCAACGGTTGTCTTTGGAGGCTCTGCTAATACCGTGGTACTGGCCTCTGTGATCGTTGTTGCAGGTTTGATCGTGTTCGCCGCCTGTCCGTCTTCACCTCTCTTGAATTTGCCCGACAGGAAGACAGCCAGCACGATGATGATAATGGCCGAGAACAACACGCCCCCGAGGAGGGGGGCCATGCTGCTTTCTTCCGGTGCGGCGGCCTGTTTTGTCGCTCTGGTGGCTTTCTTCGTCTTGGCTTTAGATTTGGCCCCCGAGGTTTTATTGCGGAATTCAACAGTGAGCTGCGAGCCTGATGATTCCCCTTGCGGAAGCTCGAGCTTGTCGATGTCTGCAATCAGTTCCTGCGCAGTCTGGTACCGCTTGTCGACGTCCTTTTCCATCATTCGGAAAATGAGCCGCGCCACCTCGTCCGGCATATCCGGGTTATCGATAGTGATATCCGGTGGCGGATCGAACAGGTGCATCCGCATGACGCCCATGGTGGATTCGCCGCGATAGGGCTGGGCCCCGGTCAGCAGGTAGTAGAATGTGCAGCCGAGCGAATAGAGATCGCTCCGTCCGTCGAGGTTCCGGGCCTCGCATTGTTCCGGCGACATGAAATGGGGTGTGCCGATAGCGATGCCGGGCATGGTGATGTTGGCCCTGAGTTCGGCCGATTCGCCCGGGCTGGTTTGATCGTCATCGAACGATTTCGCCAGGCCAAAATCGCCCACCTTCGCCATGCCGTCCGGGTGGATGAGAATGTTATCGGGCTTGATATCCCGGTGAACAATTCTGAGCTTATGCGCGGCGCTGAGGCCTGCGGCGGAATCTCTCAAGATCCTTACGGCAAGTTCCAGATCCAACGGGCCGCGGTCTTCAACCATCTTGCCTGCGCTGGGGCCGGGAATGTATTCCATTTCAATATAGGCGAACCCTTCGTGTTCTCCGACAGAAAACAGGGTCACCACGTTTGGATGAATTAGCTGGGCCGCGGCCTGGGCTTCACGCTGCAGACGAGCGGCGTGATCAGGGTCCATTTCAGCGAACTCCGGCTTCATTACCTTTAACGCGACCGTGCGATTGAGCTTTGTATGTTTGGCCTTGTAGACCTTTCCCATACCGCCGGAGCCCAGCACGCTTTGGATTTCAAAATCACCAAATGTGTTGCCTTCCTCAAGGCCATGGGCTCGCATTCGGGCAGAGGCATCCGGCGAAGCAATGGCTTCTTCGAAGAAGAGCGGGCCCCCGCAGTTCCTGCATTTGATATCCGAGGTCGAGCCGACCGACTCAAATTTCCGGGATTCCTTGCACTTGGGGCAGAAGAGAACGAGCGTTGTCATAAGTAGGGTGGGCGAAACGGACAGGTAGTCCTGGACAACCGTCACCAGATTGAGCTACTCAAATTCATTGCGAAGGGTTAAGGAACTCGCCACCAGCTACGGGAACGGACCTGGTATGGAAAAACACCGTGACTTTGGCTTTTCCTCTTTTTGCCAGCAGCGACTGTTTGGACAGGTACATCTTTGAGCTGCAGGCGTGCCGCATTGGCCCTGGCAAGCAAATCCGGATCTTTCGCAGATTCGCCCGTCTCAAGTGAATACGTGAACCGCTGCTCATTCTCAAATTCAAAAGGCAGGAGGCCCTCGGACACCAGGTCGATTGGAAATCGTTGATAAAAAGGCGTCTTCAGTTTCATATCAGCCCGCTTTTCGGCAAACCCGTCCTTCCGAAGGATTACTTCTCGAGTCCCATAAAAGGTGAATTCCTTCTTGACCGGCGTCTTCCCCAAATGCTCACCACCGAGGTAAACATCGGCACCGGGCGGCTCACTCTCAATGGTATAGGACCGAGTGACACATCCCGTGAGTAAGGTAAACAGAAGATGAACCGGGAGGATCGCTTTCCACATAGAGACAGGAGGATTAGCAAAATGCATTCGAAACTGATGATCACAAACTACTTGCAACCGCCTGGGCGATGATAGATGGACTGTATTGATTGTCAAAATGAAGTGGGTCGTAATGACGTAATGACGTAATGCGTAATACATGGTTACAGTTGAGTTTTTTGTTTTCTTTGAAAGATTTTGGCTTCCCCATTCGTTGTTTCCTTGAATTTGTTGGAAGCACCTCTCTTCCCTTTGGTTGCGGCCCTACGGCTGAGATATGTATTCCTCATTACCACTCAGTTGCGGCTTCAAACCTGAATGCAAGAATCTTCGCCCGTGAGGTGATGCATTCAGGCGGGGCGGATACCTGACAAGCACTCCAAAATCCAGATGAATAACCTGATGACGATGCTGAAGTCCTCTATTGGACTGAAGTTCATTATGGCCTTTACGGGTCTGGGCCTGCTTGGTTTTGTGATTGCGCACGTCACCGGCAACTGCCTCATCTTCCTGGGTGAGGACGTGATCAATGACTATGGGCGAAACCTGCGCAAAATGCCGTTCGTCCTCTGGCCGGCACGGGCCGCGCTTCTGGGGATGTTCCTCGCCCATGTCTGGGCGGTATTGAAGATTCGAAGGATCAATCTCATATCGAGGCAAATCCCATACGTTTCACAGAATCAGGTGCAATCCACACCCCAGAGCCGAACCATGCTGTTGACCGGGTTCCTGTTGCTGGGGTACATCATTTATCACCTCATGCACTTCACCGGTGGCATGTTCATCGTCGAGCCGGACGACCTTGCCGGGCTCGATGTCTATGCCATGGTAGTCAAAAGTTTCAAGAGTCCGCTGGTCGCAGTTCTATACATCATTGCCATGTGCGTGCTCGGCATACACCTGAGCCACGGAATTGAAAGCGCCCTAAAAACCCTTGGTTTAAGTGACCCGCGCTATAACAGGCAGGTCCAGACCATGAGCCAGTTGATCTCCGCCATCATCGTCCTCGGCTACATCTCAATTCCGCTCGCTGTCCTGACGGGCAACCTGGAGCTGACTCCCACATCCATGGTTGAGCTAATACAATGAAACTCGATGCCAGAGTACCACCCGGGAAACTTTCTGAGAAGTGGACCAACCACCTGAATTCCATCAAGCTGGTGAGTCCGGCGAACAAACGCAAGCACCGCGTCATCGTGGTCGGTACTGGCCTGGCCGGCGGCGCGGCGGCGGCAAGCCTGGCCGAGCTCGGCTACCAGGTGGAGGTTTTCTGTTTTCAAGACAGCGCACGGCGTGCACATTCCGTCGCTGCGCAGGGCGGCATCAACGCGGCCAAGAACTACCAGAATGACGGCGACAGCGTCTACCGTCTCTTTTACGACACCATCAAGGGTGGAGACTTTCGTTCCCGCGAAGCCAACGTCTACCGCCTCGCGGAAATCAGTACCAATATCATCGACCAGTGCGCAGCGCAGGGGGTGCCGTTCGCCCGTGAATACGGGGGACACCTTTCCAACCGTTCGTTCGGAGGCGCTCAGGTCTCTCGAACGTTTTACTGCCGCGGCCAGACAGGACAGCAGTTACTGCTCGGAGCATATTCCGCCCTGAGCCGCCAGATTGGACTCGGCAACGCGAAGATGCATGTTCGGACAGAAATGCTCGATCTGGTGATCGTGGATGGCAAGGCCCGTGGCATCATCACCCGCGATCTGGTAACAGGAGAAATCAAGCCATACGCGGCGGATGTCGTGCTGCTGGCGACCGGCGGCTACTGCAACGTTTTTTTTCTCTCGACCAATGCCAAGGGCTGTAACACCACGGCCATCTGGCGCGCCTATAAAAAGGGCGCCTGCTTTGCCAACCCGTGCTACACGCAGATTCATCCAACCTGCATTCCTGTGAGTGGCGATTACCAGTCAAAGCTCACCCTGATGTCAGAGTCGCTCCGCAATGACGGACGAGTCTGGGTGCCAAAGAAGAAGGGTGATTCGCGCCCTCCCTACGAGATCCCCGAAGAAGAACGCGATTACTACCTGGAGAGAAAATA
Organism: Planctomycetota bacterium; assembly: GCA_027625095.1. GTDB lineage: Bacteria > Planctomycetota > PUPC01 > JACPCR01 > JACPCR01 > JAQBXN01. Next base: position 11,365 of record JAQBXN010000156.1, read on the forward strand.
CCCCTCCTTCGGAAATCTTGCCCCACGCGATATCGCCTCCCGCTCAGCCAAAGAAGTCTGCGATAAAGGGCTTGGGGTCGGTGCCGGTGGACGCGGCGTTTACCTCGATTTCCGTAACGCCATCGAACGCCAGGGCAAAGACGTCATCAAGGAGAAATACGGGAATCTCTTTCACATGTATCAAGAGATCACCGGCGAAGATCCCTACGAAGTGCCTTTTCGCATTTCCCCTGCGCCCCACTACACCATGGGCGGCCTCTGGGTGGATTACGAACTCATGAGCAACATTCCCGGACTCTTCGTCGCCGGCGAAGCCAACTTTTCCGACCACGGTGCGAACCGCCTCGGCGCCAGCGCGTTGATGCAAGGCCTTGCAGACGGCTATTTCGTGATTCCATACACGGTCGGCGCCTACCTGGCACAGGAAAAGCCCTCGCCAGTGGATACAGATCACAGTGAATTCAAGAAATCCGAGGCCGAGGTCAACAGGGAACTGAACCGCCTTCTCAACATCAACGGCGAACGAACCGTTGACTCAATCCACCGGGAGATCGGAACTCTCATGTTCGAGCATTGCGGGATGGCTCGAGATGAAAGCGGTTTGAAGAGTATGCTCGAAAAGATTCCTGAACTTCGTGAAGTATTCAACAACAACATCAAAGTCCCAGGCAGTGGTACGAGCCTCAACAGCGAGCTTGAAAAGGCCGGCAGAATCCGGGATTTCCTGGAGCTCGGTGAACTCATGTGTCGCGATGCGCTTAACCGGAATGAATCCTGCGGCGGCCACTTTCGCGTCGAATATCAAACTGAAGAGGGCGAAGCCGTCCGCCAGGACCACAACCACTCCTACGTAGCCGCATGGGAATACACAGGTGAAAACAACGAACCGATCCTGAACAAAGAGCCGCTCACATTTGAAGAGGTCACGCCTTTAGTGAGGAGCTACAAATAATGAAATTCACTCTCCAAGTCTGGCGACAGAACGGCCCTGACGATCAAGGTAAACTCGTCAGCTACAAAGTGGAAAACGCCAGCCTGGATCAGTCCTTTCTGGAAATGCTGGACGTCCTGAACGAAGAACTGGTTCTCAAAGGGGAAGAGCCCATCGCGTTTGATCACGATTGCCGGGAGGGTATCTGCGGAGCGTGTTCGCTGGTCATCAACGGCATCCCTCACGGGCCCGAACGGGGTGTAACCACCTGCCAGACTTTCATGCGGTCCTTCAAAGACGGCGACGTGATTTTCATCGAGCCCTGGCGCGCTCAAGGATTTCCCATCATCAAAGATCTCGTCGTCGATCGAAGTTCCTTTGATCGCATCATCCAGGCCGGCGGCTTCGTCTCGGTAAATACCGGCGGCGCCCCGGACGCCAACGCACTCCCCATCGCCAAAGACAACGCCGAAACCGCAATGGATGCGGCCGAATGCATCGGCTGCGGCGCCTGCGTGGCAGCGTGCAAGAACGCCTCAGCCATGCTGTTCGTCGCAGCCAAGGTATCCCATCTCGCATACCTGCCCCAGGGCCAGGCAGAGCGTGGCGAACGAGTGAAGCGCATGGTCCATCAGATGGACGAAGAGGCTTTCGGCACATGCAGCAACACCACCGAATGCGAGGCGGTCTGCCCCAAAGGAATAAGCGTCAAGTTCATCGCCAAAATGAACCGGGAATACATGAGAGCGATCGTGGTGGGATAAACTGTAGTGCTGACGCTCCGCGGCAGCTTGAAGTACAAAGCCCTTAAATTCCCAAACACATTCAATTGAATTCTTACCTTTCCGATAATGGCGAAAGGTATGATCGGCTCTTCACTATCCGGAAGGCAGGACACGATGTCTGTTTCATTCGCCAATCAAAGTTTCGGCTTCCCCGGCCAGAGAGTCCCAATTCAACAGAGCGTTTCACCGAAATCAGCTCACGGCTCGGCATCCGGCTTTTTCATACCCGTCCCGGATAAGCACCACGTCCAGCCCGATCACCTGCTCAATCCGGCTTACAGCGTTCAGTTGAATCCCGGCCTGTTCAAATCACCCCAGGCGAATTATCGAAATGTCGTCGGGCATGCACCGCAGCAGGTACCTGTGCCACCGTTCCCGGCGCCCAAACCGGAATACGGTCAGACAGAAATTCCGACGACGCCTTATCCCAAACCTGCGGCATACCCTTATCCTGCGCCATACCCAATCCCAGGCCCGGCACAACACCCGCCCCCATACAGGCCGACCCGCGAGGAATACAGACCAGACCTACAGAAGCCCTCGCCAGCAGATCTCGAGTCGATCGGCGTACACGGTTTCGCTTAACCCGCAAGGATTGGCGTCCTGAAAATCAAAGCGGTTGCAAATCGGAACACTCCAAAGAAGCGTCCTTTTGAGTGCTCCGACATGTCGGAGCCTTTCTGATTCCTGAGGGTGTGAAGAAATTCAAAGCGGCGACAAGCGAGTCACCGCACTCCCAAACAACAGGGATGCTGTTCAGGAGCTTTCGCTGAGATTGGCTGGAATGGCGAACTCAGTGACGAATGTCGGATGTTGCCGTGATACTGGAGTCTCGGTGGTGGTTCGGGTATGACACTGGCGCGGAAAGGTGAAATTGGGGGTGGCGAAGGAGAGGGGTTTGTCACATACAAATGACAAATGAAGGAAGCCCCACCTTCACACACAACTTCAGACTCAAAAAACACTTCGAGGAAAACCACCATGGCCAAGTTTCGTATCGTTGGAATCAACTTTGACCACCAACACATGGGAGACCTGCTGCGTCGGGTGAAAGAACATCCGGAGGCCGAGATTGTTGGTGTCTCAGACGAGAAGCCTGAACAAATGACGAATGTCATTGAACGACTCGAAATCAGCAAGGACAGGGTCTTCGTTGATTACCGTGCATGCATCGAACAGACCAGACCCAATGTTGCTGTGCTGTGCCCGTCGACGGCGACGCACGGAGATTGGACCGAAAAGGTGGCGGAATACGAGTTGGACATATTGGTCGAAAAACCATTCGCCGCCTCACTCACTGAGGCAGATCGGATGATTGCAGCGGTAGTAAAGACTGGAAAGAAGCTCGCCATCAACTGGCCGCTCGCGTGGTACCCGCCACACCGTACCACCAAGCGGCTCGTGGACGAAGGGGCCATTGGGGAGGTAACGAATGTGCACTACTACGATGGCAACCGCGGACCTGTTCGTCACGGAATGGACAAGATTGAAACGCCGGAAGAAGAGATCCGAGCAGCGAAATTAAAGAGCTGGTTTTATCAGCCGGATCAGGGCGGCGGTTCGCTGCTCGATTACCTCGGGTACGGGGTGACCCTGGGCACGTGGTATTTCGGCGGCCGTAAACCTGTCGAAGTGACCACCACAATTGATAGACCGAAAGGGCTAGAGGTGGACGAGCATTCAATCAGCGTGGTGCAGTACGATACCGGGCTTTCCAAGTTCGAGACTCGCTGGGGCACCTTCACCGATCCGTGGACAAATCAGCCGCAACCGAAGTGCGGCTTTGTCGTTGTAGGCACAGCGGGCACCCTATCGAGCTACGATTATGAACAGACGGTTCGCCTGCAAACCCGGGAATGCCCGGAGGGCAAAGAAATTGTGGTAGATAAATTGACACCCCCATACGATGGCCCAATCTCGTATTTCCTTCATTGTCTGAAGAACGATCTCCCGGTGGAAGGGCCGCTCTCGCCGGAGATATGTCGGATAGGGCAGCAGATTGTGGATACAGCTTTTCAGAGCGCGTTGCAGAAAAGAACGCTGCCACTGCTTGGTTAGCGCTCAGGGGCCCAAACTTTGGAAGGTGATTTCAGTTTGCCTGTAGCACGGCGTTTCACACCATGAAAAACCGGAGTTCAAATCTGGCCCTTACCCGCATTTCGGATAGTTCTTTATGCCGAAAGCATCACGTCCGATAGCCCACGGCTCCTACGTGGATAGCCAACGAGTGCTGAGGGATTTGTGCTCTTCATCAGCATATTTTCGTGGAAGCACTTCTGGAGATCGATGCCGATGAGAGACCTGAACGATTTTGCCAAGTTCATATGCTGTCTCGCCGTCGCAGCGGCTCTGTCCCAGCCCGGCTGTATCAGTATCGGAAAGAGGGACAAGCCATGTACCTCTGAGCCCGTGGTATTTGAGGATGTCACCGGAAAAATTGGCCTCGACGGTGCAGCCGGCCTGCTCGCCTGGGGTGATTACGACAACGACGGGGACGAGGACGTGATGAGCGGAAACCTGTTCTTCCGCAACAACGGGGACGGCACGTTCTCACGGGTCGAGCTGACGGCCAGAGGGGAGGGCGTCTGGGCCGATTTTGACAACGATGGGAGACTGGATTTCCTGAGCGTCGGGGGTAATGGAGCGCTCTTTCGGAACGCGGGCGAAGGTAAGTTCGAGGCTGCGCCGTTTTCCGGCAACCCGAAGCCGTCGATGCCGCGGGCGGCGTGCGCGGATGCCAACAACGACGGGCGGCTGGATCTGTACATCACCAATTACGAGGTCCAATTCGGCGGGCCTATAAACCCGGACGCTTTCTATCTGGCGAGGGCCGACGGGACGTTCGAGGCGCCCGTAAATCTCATGGGGAAGTGGGCGTGGGCGGCGCGCGGCGCCAACTGGGCTGATTTTGACAATGACGGGGACCAGGATTTGTACGTGTCCAACTACCGCCTGATGCCGAACCAACTCTGGGTCAACGACGGCCGCGGCCGTTTCGAGGATCAGGCAAAGGCCCGCGGCGTCTACGGCGATGCCACGGCAGGAAAAGAGCCGGCATCGCCGTACTACCCGGCATACGAGTACACCGGCCACACGATCGGATCCTGCTGGGGCGACCTGAACAACGACGGCAATCTCGACCTCGTGGTCGTCAACTTTTCACATCCGCCGGCGTTCCAGAACCGCGCGCAGGTGGCTATCAATTCCGGCTCGCCGGACTACCGCTTCACCAATATCAATAAGAATGCCGCCGCAGGAATTTACTGGCAGGAGTCGTACGCCAAAGGTGCGCTGGGGGACTACGACAACGATGGCGACCTGGACCTTTACATCACAACCGTCTACGCCGGTGACCGCGGGGACCTGTTTGAGAACGATGGGACTGGACACTTCAAACCAATCGGCGACAAGATGAACGTCAGAACAGAACGCAGCTATCAGGTGAGCTGGGCGGATTACGACAACGACGGGGACCTGGACCTGTTCGCCGGCGCGCGTGTGTTCTGCAACGGCGGTAACCGGCACTCCTGGTTAAAAGTAAAGGTCATCGGCGATGCCGACTCGAACCGGTCGGGCATCGGGGCCAGGGTGTGGGTGATTGCCGACGGACGGTCGCAAGTCCGCGAGGTCTCGTGTGGCAACAGCGGCAATCAGGACCCACTGGTGCAGCACTTCGGACTCGGAGACCACGAGGGCAAAGTGCAGGTCAAAGTCCTCTTCCCGTCGGGCCGTTTCGGCACCTGGAAGACCATGCCGCGCAGTACCTTCACTGCGATGGAATCGAAGGCGCGGAAGCCGCTGCGGCTCAACAGGGAAAGTATCCCTCGATGACGAGCAGAGTTCCGAGGTGCTTGGTCACCAGGCTGAGGCAGAGAACCGGCTCCGGTCAAGATTCGCCAAGGTCCCATTCCTATCATTCGTGTTGTAGGAGTGACCGGTGCATCGGTATACCGATTCCCATGAGCACTTGCCAATTCCGCCGCCTTTGACCGATCGAGCAACCATCCAGGTGCTCGGTCTGAACAGCGAAGAGCACATTCAGGTTCGAGTAGCGACTGATCATTGATGATAGAAAGGAGACCCCATGTCCAAACGAATAGAGATGCCCGGGGTCGTATCTGCACTGGCTGTTTTCCTCATCGCGGGCACACTCCCGGCTCAGGAAACCTGGTGGACGAAAGCGACATCGACATGGCCTGATGATCTGGTTCAGATTCTGAACTCGGCGTAGGGAACCAGCGCACCGACGCAGGGACATGCGGAGGCCACGGCAACACCCGTCCCACCGGTCTCGGGATTCAGCGCGCAGATGGAAAACGTATTCGCCTCAGGCCACGGCCAATGCTTGTTCATGAGACAACGTCTCCTCAGTTTGTTTAACGGTAGCAGCCTGCCGATTTGCCAGATGGTCACTTCTTCCGGTCTATCCGGATTTCATCACCTTTTCGAGTTAGATGATAAGTGGCGCCATCCGGAGCCGCTTCAAGTTCCACCTTTAAGCCACCCCAGGGCTCAATTTGGAGAGCCTTTTTCCCTTCGCCCTGGTTGATGACTCGAACTACTGCCTCTTGTTCGAGACGGAGACCCGACCAGAGGATGCCCTGGCTCTGGACACCGGGAACATCCAGGCAGAGGATTTCGCCTTCGTCGATCAGGCGGGAGAATGGAAGCATCTCATCGTAGACCGCCACCGCATCGGCCACTTCGGCAAAGACGATGTCCTCATACCCCTTCCGTGAGGCGTTGAAAATCTGCAGGCTGTCGGCGCCGCGCAGCCAGATGTGCCGCAGTGACTCCCGATACGCTTCCCTCGAAATCATGGGAATCTTCGGATCCCCTGAATCGGGACACCACCGGGCCACCCAGGGAAAGCAGTCCTTGTCCGGAGCGTAGATTTGCTTGTTTGCCGAATCATCGGAAACCTGCCGAAGGAGCAGATGCGTGTAAAACCGGTCAACGCTCTTTCGATTGACAGGCCATTCCTTGTTCCAGAAATCCCAGAATGTGTCATTCCCGTAGGCGATCGGGTTGGTCGCCGTGAGCAGCGAGGGAATTGCGGGCGGGGTATTCCGGTTCCACCATCCGGGCGCCGGCCGCTCTGGCGTAGAACAGACCACCATCCAGTTGGTCAGCGAAGCGCGGGGGAACACCTCTCGCACCGGCGCGGCCAGGTAAGTCCCGATGAGATCCTTGTGCAGCCGGTAGCAGTATCCTCGCCATATTTCGTGACTTCTCAGTGCGGCGCCGGGCACCGTTTCACGGCAGCGTTTGCAGTGGCGGGCGTTCTCCCAGCCTCCTTCACCGACCGAACTGGAAGGCTCCCCTTCCCAGTCCATCCAGACCGCGTCGACGGTGACACCAGCGGCCCGGTACTGGCGCATGATTTCGCGGATGCGTTCCGCGTTCACGCGCCAGCCATCAAAGATTGCGGGACAAGCCTTCCAGGACGGCCACCAGCTATCCGGTTTCTTCGGCTCGTAACCTTCGTCGAACTGGTGCTCCCAGGATTTTCCCTGGTTGTATGGCCACGGCCCGCCCGCTCCCTGCATCATGATGACGGGTGAGCCCGCTTCCTGAATAGCCTTTGCCGCAGGGATCATCTTTTCGTCCAGATGGATGTGCTGGGTCAGGCCGCGCGCTAGGAGCGTTTCATAAACCTGCGGCTCCTGCAGCTCGAAAGACACGCATTCCCAGAGAATCATCGGCCACCTCTTACCGCGCGAATTCTTAAGGGGCGCCACTTCTTTCCTGAGCCGTTCGATAAGCGGCGGCCGCTCGCCCTCCGTTTTCTGCGGGTATTCCGGCGCTTCGGCCTGAATTGCGTTCACCAGGGCAAACGCGGCAAAGAGGATCCATTGGCAAGTGATACGCATAGGTGGATTTCGTCTCCCTGATTTAAACCGCGACGTCTTTCACGCGGTAATTTTTTCTCAATTCTGACGTGGGCTTGAGGCCGTAACCAAAATCGTAGTCACATGCTGCGAGCCACTTACTGATAAACAAACCGGTTCTTGAGGACAA
>JAQBXN010000028.1 GCA_027625095.1 Planctomycetota bacterium
GGCCTATGCCGAAGCCGGACCCAATGCAGAAGCCGGATCCGATGCAGAAACCGCCTCCACCAGATGTGGAGAAGCCAGGGCCTATGCCGAAGCCGGACCCAATGCAGAAGCCGGATCCGATGCAGAAACCGCCTCCACCAGATGTGGAAAAGCCGGACCATGTTCCTGCCGTTCCGCTCCTGATGAAAAGTGCTTTCTCCTTCGCTGAGAAGATAGCGAAGGAGCTCGCCGGTGAAGGCGAATCCACGGTCTCGGTACTCGCATAATCATCCATGCCTCCAGGGCTGCTATGACTCTTCCCGTCTCCCCGGCAGTCCTGGAGAATTAATTTGGTCAACCCACTCAAAGCCCCAGCCGAGACTACTCTGCTGAGGCTTTTTGAGTTTTCAGTTCCAGGATTTCAGGTTTCTGTGCCCCTCCATTAGTCCTGAAAAGCAATATTCGTAACAGGAGATTCTTATGTCAGGTGTAGCCGCATTGGACGCGCTCACCCAGGCCTATCTGCAGAACAACAGGGCATTCACCCAGGCGCTGAGCTCGAATCCGTTCGCTTCCGCGACAGCAGCGATAGTACCTTCGTTACCAGTAGACACGGCCAGTGTCAGCCAGTCTGCGCGCAATGCCGCCTTTGGCAGTCTGCCAGTATTCAGCCAGCCTACGCTGCCGCCCATCAGCGCGTTCTTGCTGTCATTCGGCTCGCCAACCGGTGTGCAAACTCCCGGGCCATCTTCCTTCTCTCTCAGCCTGCCGCAGATCGTCGACTCTGGCTTTCTTGCAGATGTCGCCCCCATCGAAATGGCCATTCCTATTCTGTCAAACCCAGCACAGATAGAGGGATCTCAGGTTCACGAACACCCGGCAGGCGTGGATGAGCAGCACAATCAGGATGAGTCCGCAGACCTGGATGGTGAGTCCGCCCGGCCAAGCTTTGATCTGCCGAGCAAAGAGGAGCAGGAAGCGATGATCCGGGATGACGCGCTGTTGCCCGACCTGGAGCCGTGGATGTTCTTCACCAAAGACGCCAAAGTCGCGCTCGACCGAAGCAACGGAAATCGAAGGGTAATTAATTTTGCCGCCACCACGGCGAACGTCGGGCAAGGTCCACTGAGTGTGGACATCGGTGGAAATCGAAATGAAGAATTTCGCCCAGCCTTTCAGGTGATTCACAACGCGGATAGATCAAGATCGAGCATTCCGATTGGAGGATTTCAATTTGTTCCCGATGGTGGACACAACCACTACCACTTCCTTGATTTTGTGCAATACCGCCTCCGAGACATCAAAGAAGACGGCAGCCCGGGTGAGGTCGTTGGTCAGAGCCAAAAGTCCGGCTTCTGTCTGATGGATTCACTTAACCATGACCCATCGAATCCCAATTCGCCCATCGTGCCGGCCTTCCGCGGCCTGAGTTGCGACAAGGGAAAAGCGCAGGGCATTTCGCCCGGCTGGGCCGATCATTATCCCGCCCGCAGAGGCCTGCAATTTCTGGAAGGCCAGACCATCGACGTCCACGACCTGGCAAAAGGAGACTATTACCTCGAGGTCGAAGTCGATCCTGATGACATCATCCACGAATCGGATGAGACCAATAACGTCGGTCGAGTGAGAGTGACGATCTGACATTGAATTAATTGCAGACCCGCAGTTAGGATGGCCGCCAGGCCATCTTTTTTTGTGCCCTGCACAGACCTGATAAAGGAGATTCAATGCGGCACTGCCAACTGTTCCAAACCGAAGAAATCCAGGTCATCGTCGGCGACGCCTCTCGCAACGGCATGGGCGGCCAGCAATACTGCGGGCTCTGGTCACTCACCTCAAAGCATCGACAGTTCAACGCGTTCGGTAATTCCTACGCAGGACTGCTGCCCGGCGAAATCCGCGGCAAGGGGCCAGTCCTGGAATCGGTGGACGACACTTCCTGCGCCCTCGTTCGAGCGGCAGATGCCGTTAGCCCTGTGGATGTGCGGGCCGAATACATCGTGCGCGATCCTTACTATGTCGATCACACGTTGAGGTTTACTGATAGAGAAGACGTCCGAAACGGCCGCGACTTTCGAGAGGTCTCCTGGTGCTGTTACATGAATTGCCCTGAGGACTCCCGGCTGAACTTCATCTCGAACGGCGAATGGCTCCGATATATTTCGCCGAGACACGGCACCGGCAGCAATCTCGCACCTTCATATGTGCAAGACAAAGCCCTGGAGGTGTGGCCGGAAGTGGAAGGCAAGCGTCCCTTCCACTGGGATCGCAGCGAGCACCGTTTCGACCAGCCCTTTTACTACGGCCGGCTCGGCAAGATGGTAATGATTCTGGTTTTCGATATTCCGAACTGGCTTCGGTTTTATTGTTCGCCGAGCGGGGGCAGCGACAGCCTGCTGCCGGGGCAAACGTGCCCGGCGTGGGATTTCGAATGGGTTATACCTGACAACGCATATAAGGTGGGCAAAGAATACTGCCTGCGAGTGCGGCTCGTTTACAAACTTTATGAGTCTGACAAGGATGTGCTGACTGAGGTCATGAAAGCTCAGGAAGAGTTGGACTTTGAGAAAGTCTCGTAATCATCCACCATTAACTGATACTCCCCCATGCTCACCAACGCGCAACTCCACCATTTCGCCGTCCACGGATGGGTTCTCCAGGAGGATGTCTTTACCAGCGAGGAGTGCGAAGCGTTCAAGGCTGCGCTCGACTCAATGTACGAATGTGATGAAGGCAAAGATCAGAAAAAGGATTCGGCCGATATCAAGAATCTGGTCAACATGGTCAATTACAACGCCGTCTTCCGTGATTGGATCATGAACCCGAAGATTCTCCCGGTCATTAAACAGTTGCTGGGTACGCCGCCCCGGTTCGAATGCTGCCATGCCATGATCAAGCTCCCACACCCGGACCGGAAAGAACGGCGGGATGAATTATCTGACCCTTCAAAAATGGGATGGCACCGAGGCATCCGCCCGAAGTATGGAATTGTCGAGGCCAACAACCATCCCTACATCAATACGACCTTCCTCAACAACATCACCTACCTGACGGATGTCGGCCCGGAGGACGGCGGCACCATGATCCTTGATGGCTCGCACCGTATCGAGGCGAAAGACTGGCACGATGTTTTCTCGCCAGAAATGGTCGTGCAGGCCAATGCAAAGGCTGGTTCGGTGCTCCGATTCACCGAAGCCCTGATTCACACCGGCGTCCCCATTCTTTCCGAGCGAACCCGATACACCATGTTTTACGGCTTCACCCCGCCATGGATGCAATGCTGGCCCGGATGCAGCCCAACCGACGAAGTCATCGAGCAGGCCGAAGGCGAATTGAAAGAAATCCTCGGTGCACGAACCGGGTATATGGGGCAGTATGGATTGGAGTAACGAATTAATTCGAGATTCTGCGTGCCGCGCATGAAGGAAAGATCAAAAGCATGCCTGAAAGTAAGAGCGCCCCGCTTCCCAGAACTACGTGTTTTCCACGCTCCGCGGGAGTCTTCAGAACACTCGCGGAGCGAGGCGCCACGTAGTTTCTGACTTCTATATACAGCCTGGCCGCTTTCACTTGCCTGGTTTGCCCCACCAAACTCGCAAGAATCGGTTGGGAAGCTAAACAGTTACCTTTTTTGAATAATCATGGTCTATCTCTGTGCCCTCAGTTTTCTCCTGTTCGAAAACGCCGTTGCAGCCGCAAGCCGACTTTACGAATCCTCATTCTGAATCTCGATCCTGAATACCATGTCCGAAAATCAGACCTGCAAAACCCGCTTTGAATCAGACGGATACCTGATTGTTGAAGGAATCCTGAACGATGACGAACTCACTGCCTGCCGGAAAGAAATACGGCGCCTGCATGAATGCTTCGCTGAATGGGAGGCGAACGGCGACCCTCGCGCCCGTTCCTTCCAGCGTGAGCCATACGCAAAGGAAGAATCTAATGACGGTCTCCCGGTGCTCCGAAAGATCGAGGGGACATTGGAGGTCTCCAGCCTCTTTAAGGACCTCGCTGCCCATCCCAAGCTTGTTGAAATCCTGACTGAGCTTATCGGGCCGGACATCCTGCAATTTCGCAGCACGCTGATGCTCAAGCCGGCATTTCATGGTTCCGTCCATGGCTTTCATCAGGATTCCGCATACTGGCCGATGGAGCCGCCGACACTTGTAACACTGAGTATCGCGCTCACCGATTCCACGTCTGAGAATGGTTGTTTCCGAATCATTCCCGAGAGCCACAAATGGGGTCTGCAGGAGTGGGGCCGTATCGCCCGCGATCAGGACGAGCCGCTGACCGACCGCAAGGACATAGACACCTCGAACTACCAGGAAGTCCCCCTCAAGGCTGGCAGCGCGCTTTTCTTCCACAGCCTGCTGGTCCACGGTTCCGGCCCGAACACGACCCCGAATCCCCGCAATACCGCGCTCTACGCCTACTTCCCACCATCCGTGCATCTGAAACCCCTTGCTGAAGGCAAGCCCTACACCAGAACGTTTCGCGTGATCAACGGCTTGAGCGGAGAGGAATCTCTGGTGATGGAAAGTTCCTGACCCGGCACAAGGCCGCAGCCAAATGCAGCATAACTGTTCAGAGGGGCAGGCTCTCAGCTTTAATCTTGCTGTGAATCTCCCCTTTCTTCGGTTTTCTCATCTGTTCCGGGCCATTCTCTGCGGGAATCTCCATAGAACGCCGCTGCCTTCTCATTCCACAAGAAAGTGCAGAAAGGGGAGACTAATACCAAGATCAAAAGTAAGAAAGATTCTGCGCTGAACTGTTACCTTCTACGCATCAGTGTTTGTCAGCCTTGAACGCCTCAAATGCCCCTGAGACGCCGGCAAAGAGTGCTCCGCCATATGGGCAGAAGTTCGGGATGGCCGCGCCCACCAGGCTACCGGCAAACGCTCCGGATGCAGTTCCGGCAATCGTGCCAGCCGCGCTCCCCAGTGACTTGCTCCCCGTCAAATCTGTGATCAGGCCACCGATCTGTTTGCCAACAAATTTACCAATATATCCGCCCGTCAGGCCACCGATGTGCCTGGCACCAAGCCCTGCCACCTTGAGAGCTTTATGAAAAGAGTGGGTAGGCTTTTCAGGCGCTCGAGGCTTTTCAGGCTCCTTATGATTCAGTTCTGGCTGATGGTGAATTTCCGAGGAGCCACGAACGGGTGGGGTTCGCTTGGCGGCCACCAACTGTGGAGCGTGCGTTGGACGGCCAACACCTTGGTATTGGCGATGGGCGTCCGCGCTGATGCTGGTGGTATCGTGCGCTGCCTTGTAAACCGGGCCCCCCGCAGAAGAATGCACAGGCTTTGGATAAACGGGGGCAACAGCGGGGCCGAAATGCTCGGGTGAAGCAGGCTGGATGATGGACATATTCGTTCTCGCATCGAGGAATCTGGGATAACCTGAAGGGAAGCCTTCAGCCTCAATGAACAGGGAGAACGGTAATCTCAAATTCGCCAACGGTCCAATCTGCGTTTAACACGCCGGAGCGACTGGAAATCCGTGGTTTGTCAGAAAGAAAATAACCGCTGGAGCAATTATCGTAAGATCTCAAAAATCTTTAGGATTTTCAGGGTTTTTCCTGCTGTTCTTACTTTCCGGTCGGAACGAAGCCGGCCTGAGTCTTACTGATGAGACTGCGGAGTTCGCTCGCCTTGTTGGTGGCCGCGGTCTTGTGTTCCCAGATACATTTGCGGGCCGTCTCCATCTCCGCCTGCAGCTTACTGGTCTCGATCTCGAACGTGTTAACTGCCCGTTCAGTGGCACCCTTGATCCAGGCAATGGCGGTTCGCCCACGCTTCAGAACATCTTTAGCTCTCTTCAGGGCAATGTCATCAAGACTCAAAAGCGCGCTGACCTCTGAATGGGCGATCAGTGCCTCGGGGTGGATGCCGTCCATGGCGACGTTGACTGCGTAATTCACCTGGTATTGTTTGGCAATTTCATCTCGGCTCGCTATGGCCGTCTTCAGGCATTCATCTACCTTGCCAAGCTCCCTTCGCATGACGGAGAGGCCCTCTTCTAACTCTTTCTCCAACCGGTCAGCCAGCAGCTCACCGGCGCGCTCGCCGGCCTGTTTCATTCTCTGCGCATTGGAGGCCGCGACATTCTGCCACTGTTTTTCCAGCATAAGAGCTTCGGAAGCTGGTTGATCCCAGCCATCCAGGCCGGTCGAGGTGAACACCATTTCATCCCCTCCCAAGCCGGATTCCGACCTGGCCTTTTGCAAAACCTGCAAGGCCGCGGTAACTGCAGCCTGTTTCTGATTCAACGCCTTTGCTGCGGGTGCGGCCTGGTTGAGCAGGTCGCTCAGAGTCCTGGCGCACGCCGCTGCGGCCTTCGCTTTTTCGGCAGTCGTAAGCGGCAGTGGCGATAGGCTGGCGGCTGCTTCATCAGATGCTGACTTCACTTTTTCTGCGGCGCCGGAAATGCTCTTCACCAAGGCATCCCACTCCGCGAAGGAGAGTGACTCAAGCTGTTTCAAGGCATCCGCGACAGCTTTCTGCACCGGGGCTAAATCCACCTCTTTGATGTTGAGTCCGGACTTTTCGAGCACCCCGTCCACGCGTTTCGAAACGGATGCGACAGCATCGTCAACCAACTTGGCAACGTTGTTCACAAGTGTCATTTGACCGATGACATTCTGGACCTGGATCGTTTTCGACATGGCCTGCGGTACGCTGGCCAGGAGTTCGAGGAGATCTATGGGAAGCTTGCTCAGATCGCTGTTTAGAGCAGTGTTTAAAGCGCCCAGGTTGAGCGCAAGAGTGGAAGAACTTTGAGTCACTTTCTCATCGGCTTTCTGGTGCTCTGCACTTGAACTGACGAACTGCCTTGCTGCCCCGCTGAGATTTTCCGCGGCCCTGCTTGCATTCGCTTTGTACTTGGGAGATTCCGCGCTCTCTAAAAGCGTTGTTCTGAGTTGAGACACGGCCATCTCAAATTTGCCTGTGGCCGCCTCAACAGCTTTGGCGGCAGTGCGGGGGCCGGCCAGTGATTGCATGACGGCCCTTGCGGAGGCGGAGGCATCCTTTATCCGATCCTTGATCTCCGCTGATACCGTATTACCGGATGAGGCTTTTCGTGAATGATCCACCACCGCAAGGATATTGCTTCTGACAGTACCGCCGGCAACCTCAAGGGCGGCTGAATAGGCTGCCAGACTGGCGATGGTTGCGTCGATATTCGGCGTGTTTAATCGAGGCCTTTTCTCCAGGTACTTTATCAATCTAGCAACCTCAGACTGGCGAATCTGCAGTTCCTTAGCTGATGTCTGCAACTGGGCGGATTGGGAGGAGACGGCCTCCATAGCCTTCTCCAATTCCACGTGAGCGGCATTGGCCCCCGCCAGCGCCTTGGTGAGATTGGCGACTGTGCCCGTGATTTCTTTGATAGATGCAAGAGCTGGCGCGGTGTCGAATTCGCGATTTCTGTCCGTGAGGTTTCCGGCAAGATCTGCCTGGGTCAGCGTACCCAGTGATTTCACCGAAGCATTATCAACCGTTGTGTTCAGACCTGAAGAAGCGGCCTTGACCGCATCATGTGCCGTGGCAAGTTTTTCAATGGCGACAGCGAGCGCCTTGAGCGGTTTGTCCACCCCGGCGACCTGTTTGAGGAATGGTTTCTGAGCGTCTTCAAATCCCTCTTCAGTAAGTGTGACAGAGGAGGCATTGATGCTCTCAACATAGGACCTGGATATGGCAACGTCCTTTTCCGTTCCTTTCGCTAGTGCGTTCAACTGCTTGAAATCTGGCCTGGTTTCAAGAGCCAATTGCACTTTTCTATAGCCATCGGGATCAGTTTTGAGACTAGTCGTCTCGCCAGCCTTGTACTTCCTGTCCACCGCCTGAAGTTCCGCGGACAGATCTTGAAGCGACTTCAAATAGTCGTCCGCGTCTGAAGCTACGGTCTTGATAACCACACTGTTAAGGGCGTGTACTTCCGGGTAATCCTTTTCGAGATTGACCACGTAATCCGGCCGTTTTTCTTTTGGTTGATTGGCTATCGCACTTAAGCCGGCGAGCTCCTTATGCAGTCGCTGAAGGTCTTTGGCCGTTGCAGAGGTATTTGATATGGGGAAGCTCAAACTCTCAGTAGACGTGATCGCCCGGTGCAGTTCCGGGAAGTCGCCTTCGATGGTAATCCCTAATTTCGAACGGACCTTAAGCGCTTCCGTTTGAATAGCGCCCCACAAGGCTTCAACCTCGGCAAGCGCATTCCTTGCATCGAGTTGCTGGCGTAGAGCCTTGAACTCATCGAACTGCGCAGCCGCTCTGGTCTGCGCTTTCAATACGGCCTCTTCCGCTGTCTGGCTGGGCAACCTGACAATTTCACTTTTCGGGGATGCAAATTGACCCAGCAGACTGGACGCGTCCTGATAAGTGGCCAGATCGAGACATTCGACTCCAAGCAGAGTGTGGTTGAATTTAGTCGGCGGGATCACAATCGTTGCATTTCGCTTTCTGACCAGGCGAACGGTGGCTTCAGCACCATCGGCATCTTTGATCATCAAGAGCAGGTCGTTGTGTCCGATGTTCTTTGCTTCTTTAAAATGCTGATTGGGCTTGACCACTTCGCCCGTGCCGAGCTTGTAATGAATGAACGCTTTGGGCGCGCCATCACGAATGCGTAAATAGCCTTCGTCGGCGGCATCTGAGGTAAGGCAGTGAAGAAGGGCAATAAGGGGCAATGCAAGGCTGCGAATCATCGAACATTCCTCATGGTGTAAAGTCGAGGCGGTAAGGATAGGGAAGGGGATATAAAAGGTAAAGCGTTTTTAAGAGGGATCACTTGATCCGCTGTGCCACGGCGGCACAAATTCCGAGGAACTTTCAATAATGGCTGAACAAGAGGACGCCGGTCCTTCATCAACCAAATCACTAATGACTGACGACTAACTGGGGCCGTCATGAAACAACGCCGCGCCGTCCATCACATCTTTACAACTACAGATCTCGAAAAATTGAGTAAAGGGCCACCTCCGGTGGAGGTCAAGCAGCTCGCAAAGGCACTCCGCTATGTAGATCGGAATCTAGCCCGGTGGGCGAATGGCGCGACATTAAGCCGTAAGGCGTTCTACATAAAACAGTTATGGAAACTGGCGCGACAACCGACCTCTTTGGTGTTAGAACTTGGACAGTTAGATCTCAGTATTTCTATTGCCAGGAGGTGTCGTACGTTGCCCCGTTTCAGTCAGGTCCATCATTCTCTCAGGTCTGCGTATCCCGCCGAGATTCGTCAATTGCTGCCCGATGAGTTTATTCTCGAGATACTGAACCAGTTCGATGTGAAATTTCGTCAACGTGTCTTTTGTCCAGTGGTCACGTTGTGGCTTTGGTTGGGCCAGGTGTTTGAGGCCGATGGTTCGTGTCGGGCGGCTGTGGGTCAAGTCTTTGGTCGGCTTGTTGGGAGGTTGCCTGTGTGGATGAAGGTATCCACGGATTGCAGCGGCTACAGTCAGGCCCGGAAGCGACTTCCAGAGTCGGTGACTAAAGAAGTGGCTTGTGCCGTTGCCGAAGAAATGGATTCCCTTGCCACGGATCAGACTTTTCAACGTCGTGTCTACTTGGTCGATGGCAGTAGCTGTTCGGTTTCGGATACGAAGAAAAATCAAGCGGAATATCCCCAGCCGGACACACAGAAGGAGGGATGCGGATTTCCGTTCGTAAGAATGGTTGGATTTTTCAGTCTGGTAAGCGGAGCTCTCAAGGAGATTTCTCTTGGTACTTACTTTGACAGTGAACAGACATTGTTCCGGCAACTCTGGGAAAAGCTTAAGCCTCAAGACCTTATCATCGCTGACGGACTCTACGGTACCTACATGAATATGGTGCTGCTTAAAGAAAAGGGAGTCGATTGCCTGACCAAAGCAGGCAAGCGAAGAAACCTTGATCTCACCAATTCTGAACGCTTGGGAAAGAAAGATTGGCTGGTAGAACTGAAACGCCCTAAGCGGCCGACTTGGATGAGCAAGGATGAATACGCAAGGATTCCTAAAACGTTTAAGGCGCGATATGTGGAATACTCGGTAGAGATTCCCGGTCGCAAAACCAAGGTCGTCCAACTCATGACGACTCTGCTCGATCATAAAACCTATACGCCCAAAAAACTCGCTGAACTTTACGCCTGTCGATGGACTGTTGAAGTGGACTTTAGGCATCTCAAGACCACATTGGGAATGAACGTCATCGAAGTGAAGACGCCGGAAATGATTCGAAAAGCCATTTGGATACATACGCTGGCCTACAACCTGATCCGGAAAGTCATGTGGGATGCCAGTGTGAAACATCAGATACCCATCAATACCGTGTCGTTTAAAGGGACACTGCAACTCATAGAAGGGGTAGGAGCGGCAGTAAACCAAGACTCGAACTTGGCAAACTTCAAAGCATATGACGCTTTGCTTGAGGGAATCTCCCGGCGACCGGTGAGACCAAGGCCAAACCGATGGGAGCCTAGAGCAATACGGAGAAGAAAAAACAAATACCCGTTCATGATTAAGCCAAGAAGCGAATACAAGACGGTAACGAAAGCACTTACAAATTAACTTCGCAGCATTACTCCATCAGGCCAGCACGCACCGCCTCTTCATGGTCAAAGAGGAATACCGCAAAGCCGGAATCGAGAATCCATTCCTTCCTTACGTGGAAGGAACATTTGTGCCAACCGAACCGGGCGCCTGCACCTGGAACGAGCAGGCCGACCTTTATCATCGCTGGTCACTGATCAGTCTTGCCTACGGCATTACGCATTTCTACTCTGGCTGGTCTGCCTGGGACGCCGGCAGCTACTACGGGGCTGAACACTACGCTGGCTGCGGCATATTTCGGCGAATACCGCACAACGATCCCAAGCCGGCCTATACCCACTTCGCGACCATGACGCGGATGCTCGACCGGGCGAAGTTCGACCGCTGGCTGCCGGCGCCTCCTCCATTTCGAACTCCCCTCTCACGCGCCCTATGACAGCTACCGCGAATACGGCACCACCTGGTGGCGAAAGGCCGGCGGCGATGACGTGGTCGACCTCCCATTGAGCATCGAAAAGATCATCATCGAGCGCCGCACCCATGTCCTTTACGTCAACGACATCCAGCCCGCAAATCCGGCCGATGTACTTTTGAGCGATCTCTTCGCCGTTTACGAAACGGATGCCGACGCTACGCCCGAAGCGGTCAAGCTGAGCCGCATCCGAATGAAACTCCCTGGAGCGCCCAAGACCCTGCCCAATCCCATCCGGGAGATGAGCGAGAAGAATTCGCTGCCCCTGACCAAATTGGTGAAAGTCAAAGATCCGGGCTGGGGCTACGACGGCACCCGCTGCCACGTCACCTTCGAGGAAGTTGCCAACGCCGGGCAGTATCAGATCTGGGTCGCCGCGCAAGAAGACGGGCGCGGCGCCCAACTCATGGCCCGGATGAGCAAAAGCGGTGAACTGCTTCAAGGACTTCGCCCCTACACCAACTTCTATCTGTGGGTTACCTACACGGATAAAGGCGAAGGCAATGATCAAAGGCAGAGCAAGCCGTCGAACGTGCTCCCCATTCATCTCATCGACGCCTTCGGCCAGAAGTAATACCGGGGTTTCCACCCTCCACGGGAGTCTTCAGAGCCCTCGCGGAGCGAGAGCACCACGCGGTTCGATTTGACCTCGGGTGCCGGTTCAGAGGTCGTCCCCCAATTTGCCGGTACCGCCCTTCTCGTCCTGCTCGTCGAGCAATTCGAGCTCGTTTTTCGGCCGCTTCGGTTTTTCTTTTGGGTCCTTGTCGGGTTGCTCTTTCGGTTTCTTTGTCCCTTCTTCTTTGGTGGGCTGTTGCGCTGTCTCTGCTTTGGGTGGGGGAGGGCGCTTGGCCGCGACGACGCAGGGCTCGTAGTCGGAAGAGATGAGCCGGTCGCCCTCGAACAGGCCAGCAACTGCGGTGTAGAGCCCGTCCTGGGCCTCCGAGTTAATCGTAAACCGGAAGACGCACTCCGCGGTTCCGCTCGGCGGCAGCGAAACTGCCAGTTCCCCAGGCGCGGAGGTCAGGCCCGGGGGCAGCTTCAGTCGCACCTGGCCGGCGACGGCTGCTCCCGTCACATTCTGCAGACTGAAACGCCATTCGGTGGACTCGCCGGGCTTGAGCAACCGCTGCCGCGGGAAGTCCTGGATGAAGAAAGCTTTGGCCTGGCCTTCAGCGGGCGAGAAGACTTCGATGGCTCGGACACTCGATACTTTGCTGAGCCAACTCTGGGGCACGGTGACGTCATGTACCAGAATACGCACCCGATCCGTAGTCTCCGGTTCGAACTGGTGATCGTAGATGTTGCGGTAGACGTTGCCCCGGACCTGGGCGACCGTCATCCAGTCACCCCGAACGAAGACCTGGAGATCGTAGTCACGGAGAGCCCGGGACCATCCGCCGTATTCATGATAGACGCGCACGCGAACCACCGGGACGGGCTTGGGCAGTCTCACTTCGAGCCAGTCGGGCCACTTCCCGACGCCGTCTTCCTGCCAGCCCCACCACTGGCCAAAGAGCCGGGGGCCGGCGTAAGAGGTCCAATCCCCGCAGATGGCGGCGCCCGGGTTCAGCGGAAGCGGTCCCTTCTGAGTTTCGGCAGTGGCCGGCTGCGGGTCCGAAGCCTGCACGGATGCGCCAAGCGAATAGAGGGCGAGATTGGGTTGCACCTTTAATTCTTTGTAAGCCGGCAGGAGCATGTGCTTCGGCCCGACTGCCAGATAGGTGGGATCGCCGGACATCGTGATGCGGAGATTCCCAGCTTCAGGCCGGATTGTTTTGCGATTGCCCATCATGTCGGTCACGACAACTTCCGGCGCGTCCGTGGCAAGGACCAGGTCGACGGGCTCGTCGTCTGTCATGGCCACGGCGACCGTGCGGGTATCGTCCTGGTAGAGTTGAAAATGGTGTCCGCGACCGGGAAGCGGAATTTCCTTCACGAACTTCGCATCTCGGAGACACTCGTTCATCACTTGAAGCGAGATGGCGGCGGACGTTGGATCGCGGTATCCAAGCAGGAAAAACTCGTTGTATCCGTGCTCGTGGAGGTAGAAGACGTAGACGCGCTCCCGTGGGATGGCCATGGCTTCCGCGTTGAGGAGCATGAGGACCGCGTTCCGGGCCTGGCTCTCCCGGACGCTGTTGAAGTGGTGGACGATATACTCGTTGATGCTCCAGCCGCGATGCCAGGCGGACTCGGTCATCCACAATCCGCGATCTTCAGCCTTGTAGTCCCGCAGTATCTGCCACCATTTGTCGAGCTCCGCACGGTACATTTCCTGGAAGCCCAGCCCGGTGTAAGGATGGAAGGAAATGCCATCGAAGTATTTCTGCCCACCAAGCTCGAACAGACGCCGGACCCACCCGTAGTTGTCCAGGCCGCAGATGCTGCCGCCCAGGAAGTTCGCCTGCGGGTTGGCGGCCTTGACCTCGGGATACTGGACCTTCAGGATGCTCTCAATATACCCTTCGGGCGACATGCCGAGATTCGGCTCGTTGATGGGCTCCCAGATATCGAGGCCACACTTGTTCGCCTGACGAGCCCATTCCCCGAGCCACCTCAACTGCGCTTCATGTTTCCGTATCTGGCGTTCCTCCGGGTCCGGATAGAGCCCTTGGAATTCTTTGTCCATGTCCTTTGAGGACAGCTCCAGCAGGCAGAAGAATCCCTTGAGCGTGCCCGTCCGCGCGGTCTTCATGAAATTACCGAAGTCTGCTGCCCAGCCTTCCCAGTCGACGTTGCCCTCGGGAGTCTGATGCCTGGCCCGGATTTCGCCGAGCGACAGGACCAGGCGAGCGCCGCGCAGACCCAGCACGTTCGACCATTCCATTTCGCCGCCCTCGCCGCTGGTCTTGGGGAGGAACGGCTTCGCCGCCGGCTCGAGCCGCACGCGGGCAAAGTTCACTTCGTGGGTGCGCACGGCGGAACTCGCTCCGTTCGCCTGCGACATCTGAATTCTGGCCCGTAAAAAGCCCATGTGTTTTGGGGCGAGGTCCACGACCAACTGGGGCGGCTGGCCTTTCTCGAGGGTCACCTCACGCCGGCCTTCACTGACCGGACGCTGGCGGTGATCTTCGAGAGTCCAGGCGATCTGCCACTTGCCCGGGACGAGATGCTGTTCCGCGAACTGCAGATTGAAGAGAACCGGCTCGTCCTCCTGGAAGAAATTCTTCGGCTTTTCGCAGCTCACGGTGTAGTACGGTGCCGGCGCTACAGTGAAGGGCTTCTCCGCGGGGTGGATGGTAAAGCTGATGCGGGAGTCCTTGCTGAGGGCGTTCAGTGCCCAAAATCCGCGAAGCGCCTGGGCAGGGTTGAACCGTCCCGGATCGGGCGACTCAGGGTCTGTTGGTTTCGGTGTAATTTGGTCGATTTTCCCATGCGAGATTCCTGTAGCGCCCCTTATTTCCACGCGGAGCCCATTCGAGTAGGTCGCCTCGACGTCGGGCCAGTACGGCCCGTACCACCCGCCAGGGGAAAAAACGTGTCGCCAGCAGATGTATTGAGACGGCAGCGCGTCTACGAAGCCGGTTCGGAGGTTGCGCACCCCGACGGCATCGTCGCCGAACGAGCCCTGGCAGTTGAACGCGGCAGGCAGCGATTCCGGCTGAGTAGCCCGGTAGACTTTCAGCCCGGTAAAGCCGACCTCGAAGCCGTCCTCAGAAAATTTGAGGACGATGCTCGGCAGGTTGGGTGCCTCCTGAACAGGGATGGGGACGGTGAGTGCCAGCCCGTCGTCGTCCGGTTCCGGTTCGTCACCCAGGAATTTCTTCTCTTTGAGCGGCAGGCCTTCGCACAAGGCGATCGTGTTCGGGCCGAGTTGCCGGAGGTCGGTCAGAGTGAACGGCTTGCCTTCGAGGTCCAGCCGGAGATTCCTGAACAGGGTCACCTTGCCCGTATACAAGCGAATACGCCCGTCGGGGTACACGTCGGCCGAATAGGAGGGAGCGCGAACAGTGATGGCCGGAATCGGCTCTTCAGCCAGTTCCAGCGCGGCCTTGCTCGCCTTCCGGATCACGATCTTGCCAGCCTGCAGGCCTGCTGCCGGAAAGGACAGCAGGGCCACCAGGAGTGTTGAATGGACCGCAGATCGCTTCAAACTTCGTCTTCTCCGATTGATGTTATTCAGCTTTTTTCGCTCCCATTTTTGTCATGTACCTGTCGAGTGCCTTGAGGTAGCTGGCGCCGTCAGGTTGCTCGTCGCAGGCAAAGATGACGTTTCCGGCCAGCACAACTCTCTTCTTCAATTCTTTGCTGTCGACAGCGAGGTCTCCGACGCCATCGACCTTCTGGTAATACCTGTCCCAACCCGGCGATTCGTATCGGCCGCGCCAGCAGAAGCGTGCCCGATCGGTTTTTTCAAAGACCCACACCCTCAGGGTGATGTATCTGGTGGTCTGGCCTGAGCGATATTTGAATTCCGCATAAGCCGCGCTCCCTTCGGGCATCTTGCCCAGCAGGACTTCGAGAGCTTCGTCCATATCCTCGCTCTGGCCATAGAGGTGCCCGGCGTCTCGCAGATCGTTGATGACCAACCCCGGCCGGCGGTTCCAGCCTTCCCCCAGGAAATCGGCATCCTCTCCAGCCTCGGAAAGCTTTCCCGTAAATTCATAGGCTGGCGGCCCTTCCTTCTCCTTCTCAGCGAAGGCACGGGGGAACAGGGCGAGTCCGGCAATGCCAAGGAGGATAGATTTTCTCATTCGTTCATCCATGGTGCAGTCTGCCATGCCCAGGCAGAGGGAACTTCAAACGGCCGCTCGTCCTGGTCTACAGGGGTAGTCGTCCGAGCCATGATCTCGCAAGCGGCGACGAGTCCTGCCCGTTGCGATTCAACAGAGACCAAGAGCGACGATGCTGTTTGATCCCCTGGCTCATTGGCTACGAGTTTACCGGACGTCGCCAATTCCAACACCCACTCCCGTACCTTTGCCACCACATTGGGCGAGTTGGCGAAGAGTTGACCCAGGGCGATGCCCTGGGCTGGCGTCAGTCGCCCCATTGGAGCGAAATTTGGGGCAGAGGGTAAGGGAGTGGCTTTCGCCACTCCCTCCCCGTTGTCGCTGACAGGGTTGATTCCCTGCATTTACCACGGTGCGGGGTTACCGCATGGGCGACCCCGAGGACTGGATTGTCTGACCGAATTATGCTGACGCTCCAGTCGCTTAGAGATTGCCCCTGTGATGTCGAGGGGCCGTTCGGTGTTCTCACATGTCTTTGCATAGCAATACGTCCTCCATAGCTATCAGGCCGAGTGTTTCCTTGAACCAACGGACGCGCAGTTTGTAGTTGTGGTGTCGGCTCTTGCTCTTGAATTTCATGCACCGAAGGCGCATGCGTATCCATGAGTCGAGCTTTTGAAACAGCCACCGGTTCGTTGAAAACCTTGCGCCGAAATAGTTGGCGGTTCCCCTTATGACTCGGTTGAGTTCCATGATGCATTTGGCGTCGAGATTGTGGCACCGGAAGGTCATCTCTCTTATTTTGTCTTTGAATTTCTTGACCGATTTTCCTCGCATCTTGCACGACCGTGACGAGTTGGTAAATCCGAGAAAGTCATAGCCTTTCCCGAAGGTGGTTATCTTCGTCTTCTCGGTGCTCAGTTCGAGTCCGAGCGTTTGCCCCGTCCGGTACGGGACAGCGTAGGGCTTCACCGGTCGCGACTGACATACCGTTTTCTCCGGGTGACCCCACCATTGCACCAGGACAGCCAGTGGCTGTGGCCAATCGGCCACCGCAAATTCACCACTGGGAGTACCAACGGGAAAGGAGGCACTCATGCTTCGCCCAAAGGGCGGAGGCTCGCACGACAGCCCGGCCGACGTGACACCCCCCGGAGTATCGCTGGCTGGCCTCTTTCCCCAGGCTTTGGACTTTCGTCGTATAACCCAAGGCCGGCCCATCCCCTCGCGCATCAGCTAGCATGCGGTCTGGTTCTGCCAACGACTTCTGCACGGCGCGGAACCGCACAGGTAGGATTTGACTCCACTACGGAAGTCGCACCGTTTACTCGTCGAAGTTACAAGAAATCGAGTCGTTTTAGACTTGGCATGTCAGTCTCACGGTTCACGCACCCCTTCAGGGCTTGCCTTCACCATCCAACGCTTCGCAGATACTCCCGGTTCACCACCATTTTCTCCTGATCGCTTTGCTGGGTATCGCCGGGGACGGTTACCACCCATCGGTCGTATCCGATCTCTTCCAGTGCTTTGAGGCAGGCGGGGACATCCACCAATTCGCCCTCGTCCAGTTCCACCCAGCGGTCGAGCTTCCAATCCTGCAGATGCACGTAGATAAGGCGATCCTGGAAATCCTTGATGGATTCGACCGGATCGTAATTCCAGAAGGCTGAGTGAGAGACATCGATACAGAGCCGGGCTTGTTTCATCTGCGACATCAAAGACTCCCATTGGGCGCGGGAATCGACGGTCGTCAGATTGTGAATGTGGTAACAGACTCCCAGGCCGTATTGCGAAGCATAATCTGCGAGTTCGTCCGCCAATTCCGCCAGAGCAGTGATGTCCTCCCCCGGAGTGGGTTGATACTTTGGCCGGCCTGCTCCCATGAACATGAAGTTGTCGGCCTCCACCTCTGCCGCAAAGTCGATCCTGCGCTTATTGCGCTCCTTCATTGCCCAGTTGTTGTCGAGAGAGATGCCCGATCCGGTAACCGACGCAACGGGCATGTCCGTCTGATCGCAGATGCGGCGGATGCGCGACGGCGTTCCAAGCCAGTCGAGAGAGGGCCTGATCTCCCAGCCTTCCCATCCCGCTTCCCTCACCTGGGTAAGAACTTTCTCAAGGTCCGGATCCTGCCATTTGATGCTGCTGAATCCCAACTTGAAGCTCATGTTTAGAACCCTCTCTTTTTGTCTACGATGTTCAGAAGCGGTTCGCCTTTACGATAGCGTTTCAGATTCTGGCAGAAGAGTTCGACGTATTTCTTCTGGCGATTCTGGGACCCGCCAGCCGAATGGAAGGTCAGAATCACATTGTCCATCTGCCGGAGTTCACTGTCTTCCGGTAACGGTTCAACCTCCGTCACGTCGAGTCCGGCGCCGGCAATCCAACCTTCTTTCAATGCCTTGATCAGGGCCTGCTCATTGATGATTGGCCCGCGGGAAACATTGATGATGTAGGCAGAAGGCTTCATGGCCCGCAACCGCGCCTCGTTAATGATGTGCCTGGACTGTGGTGTCAAAGCGCAGGCGCTCATCAGGGCATCCAATTCCGGCATGACTGCGTCCATCTCCTCCGGCCTCACCAGCAGGTCCACGTGTTCGCAGTCGTCTTTGGCGACCGGATCTATTGCAATTACGCGCATGCCAAAACCCTTGCCGCGTTTCGCCATTTCTTTTCCCATTCCACCCAGGCCAAGTACGCCAAGTGTCAGCCCCTCCAACTCCAAAAGTCCGGTCTTCGATTTTGAGTCTGATCTCAGGCGAGTGGCGAGCCCGCGGGTGAAGGCCAGCAATAAGGCAAAGGCCGAGTCCGCGGCCGCCGCTCCGTAGCATCCACTGGCGCCCGTAACAATGACATTGCTCTCGATAGCTTCCGGGTAGAGAAAGTTGTCCATCCCCGCGCTGAACGACTGAATCCATTTCAGACTTTCATTCCTCCTGGCAAAGAGCTCCGGTGGAAATAATCCAAACAGTATCTCCGAACCAGGAAGCAGCTCCTGAGCCTCTTCAAGGGTACCTGCTATCTCCACGTCAAGACCTTCGGCCGCAGCAAGGATCTGCTGAAGCAGGCCGTCTTCCAGGATGGGGAAGTAGATGAGGAGGTGCATGGTGGCTGAATTTCAGGATCAGGTGATAGGGATTTGCTGTGCGGAAGTCTGGACCTATTAATGACAAATGACAAATGAAGATCCGGCTCCTGCGAATACTGTATCCGTTTCTTACCCAACGTCTTTTTCGACGAGGGCAATCCAAGCCTTTGTGCCGCGTTGCCCGGTGTCGCGTCAAAGTCGCCAGCGATGATCGGCGGGAAGCCGGCCGTGTCGCTGATTTCTCGAATGAACTTGTCGAGCGCAACGGCGTCTCGTTCGCGATTCAATTCACGATCGAATTGCCATCGGGCGGTGCTGAACGTGGAAACAAAACAAAAGCGGTCGACAGGTGATGGGGCCGTAATCTCAACCGCCAGCGCCTTCCCGCTGCCGGGCAACTGTCGCAGGCCCTTTCGCTTCATCGGCCAACGAGAAGCCACGGCAACGTCAAGCACTCGCCGTTTGTTGGCGTTACTACCATCGGCCTCGTGATCCAAATGGTAGTTCATTCCTTTCAACAGTTGTGCCACTTGATGCTCATCGCCAGGATTCCAACCAGCCTCTTGAAACCCGATGACATCGGGTTTCAGCTCTTCAATCTGATCGCGCAGCAACTTCATTCGAATCTCGTACGGCTCGGCATAATTCCAGATATTCGCCGTGAGCACCCTTAACGGACGATCAAGCTTCGTACTGGCCCCGGTGTCCTCGCCATAAGCTGCAACGACTGCTGCCTGGAGAATCCCTATAACAACGATACGAGCAAACGCATTCATGAAAACTGCGCGGCGAGTGGACCCCGCGGGGATAGCTTGGGGAGGTGACGTGACGTGAAAGAAAATCATAGGGACAGACCTTGAATTGAAAACGATTGTGATGCTCCAGCAGAGGCTGCAATCCGTTTCTGAGATCTTTGTCTGCCTGAAGGACATTCTCGCACCGAATCCTCGCGTGCGAAATCGAACTGTTTTCGGGGGAGAAAATGCTTCCTTCTGCAGCCACGAAGCAGCTATATATATGCCAGCCTGGGGCGTAAGCCCTGCTCTTTGCCCACATTTTCAATTCTTGAACGCCAAAGGTGTTCTTTCTTCCAGCCCAGGGTTCGCGAGTCTTCGAGCAACCCTGGGACCCAAGGACAACACGGTTCCAACCCCAACGGGGTTGTTTCTATAAAATGATGAATGGCCACCATTTAAGATGGAAACAACACCTTTGGCGTTGATATACACACGGTTCGAATACCAGGGTTGGTCGCAAAGCCTTCCAACCCTGGGCTATAAGAAACAACCGCCTTCGGGGTTGAAGAAAATGTGGGCAAAGAGCAGGGTGCAAGCCCCAGGTTGACGTCTTACGCAAGACTGGCCGCGACGCGGCGGCATGTGTTTCTGATGTACGCCTGCCGCTGCTTCGCGGCTAAGACGTGGCCGTCTTTACCCCGCAAACACCTCGCGCCCCCAACTGTAGCTTACATTGAAATGACTGCCCAGGTCTGTGAGCTTCGATGTCGTGCATTTCCAGCCCAGGAGGATGAAAACATTACGGAGAGGACGCCGACTTTTTTCTGTCATTCTGCTCAAGAGTTCATCGAGAGGATGGTCGCCTAGGCATAGCGCGGCATATCGGGATCAATCCGGCTCGCCCAGGCGTCGATGCCCCCTTGCAGGTTTTTCAGCTTGCGGAAGCCGGCCTGGTGGAGGAACTGCAGCGCCTTGAGGCTTCGGATGCCCTTATGGCAGTGAAGCACTATTTCCTGGGCACTGTTGAGCTGATTGATCTCTTTCGTGAACCGGCTCAGAGGCAAGAGCTTCGCCCCTTCAATGTGACAGATTTCCCACTCGTGTGGCTCACGGACATCGACCAGCAGCAAATCTTCATGCTTGTCCATTTTAGCTTTCAAGTCTTCGACCGTGAGTTGGACGTCGGCCACACTTTCGATAACCGGCATTTCGCTCATTCCGCAGAAATGCTGGTAATCGATAAGTTTGGTGATTTTTGGTGAGTTTGGATCCTTGCGCAGTTTGAGCTCGGTAAAGCTCATGGCCAGCGCATCGTAGATCAGAAGGCGGCCAATCAGCGGTTCGCCGATACCCGTAATGAGCTTGATGGCCTCGGTCGCCTGGATGACACCGATAATGCCGGGAAGAACACCAAAAACCCCGCCTTCCGCACAGCTTGGCACCATTCCTGGAGGCGGCGGTTCAGGATAAAGATCACGGTAGTTTGGGCCGCGCGTCGCATCGAACACGCTGGCCTGACCCTCGAAACGGAAGATGCTCCCGTAGACATTGGGTTTGCCCAGCAGGACGCACGCGTCGTTTACAAGGTAACGGGTCGGAAAGTTGTCCGTGCCGTCGGCAATGACGTCGTAATCTCGCATGATTTCGAGGGCATTGTCCGAGGTGAGGCGAGTCTGATAGAGCTCGACTTCAACGAACGGATTGATATCGAGGATTGTATCTCTGGCGGACTCGAGTTTTGGGCGTCCGACGTCCTTTGTGCCGTGGATAACCTGCCGCTGGAGATTCGTATTGTCCACGACGTCGAAGTCCATGATGCCAAGCTTGCCTACCCCGGCGGCAGCGAGGTAAAGAAGCAGGGGCGAGCCCAGCCCGCCAGCGCCGATGCAAAGTACAGAGGCATCCTTGAGCTTCTGCTGACCTTCGAGCCCGACCTCTGGCATAATCAGGTGGCGGCTGTAGCGAAAAATTTCTTCATGCGAAAGATTGCCCATGAGGGACCCCCTTGCTGTAAGTGATTGAATATCAGTGTGTTTTGCAGGTTTACTGGCAGCCGTCACCCGGCATTAGTTCTCTGCCGTCCGTCTTCAGGTTTTGTCTTCCTGTCGCGTGAGGCCGGGATTATAGGGTCGAGGATCGGCATTTCAATGATACGGGTATGGACAGAATGCTGGATGCTGGAAGCTCGACGCTGGATACTTGATGCTGCTTGCCCTTCAATCCGGTAGTAACCATCCCTGTTACTCATTATTCCTTACGTCACTCAAGAAATGCCCAAGCAATTAGACATCCTGGCACTTGAACCCTACATGACAGGATCGCACCGTTCGTTCCTGGATGGTCTAAAAAAGCATTCAAAGCACAAGATCGAGATCCGCGGGCTTCCTGGCCGAAAGTGGAAGTGGAGAATGCGAGCTTCGGCGATTGGATTCGCCCAAGAGGTGTCCGAACGTGAAAGTATTCCGGATCTGATTCTGGCTTCCGACTATCTTGACGTTGCGGCTTTTCGGGCATTACTGCCGGCTGGAGTTCGCGATATTCCAATCCTTACCTATTTTCACGAGAACCAGCTTACCTATCCTGTGCAGGATGAGATGGAACGCGATTTTCAATTCGTCTTTACAAACATTACGACCTGTCTGGCCTCAGACCGAGTGCTCTTTAACTCTGCATTTCATAGAGAGCAGTTCATTGGGGCGATACCCGAATTCTTCAAACGGATGCCGGACCATGTACCCGCCGGAGTTGAGCAGGAGATCAGAGCCAAGAGTGGCGTTCAGCATTTGGGCATTGAGCCACCAGAGGGAATGAGTGAGCCCGAAAGCCGAGTTGGCCCGCCAACACTTGCCTGGAATCACCGGTGGGAATACGACAAGAATCCCGAGTTGTTTTTCCACACGCTTTTCGAACTCGATTCAAAAGGCGTGGAATTTCAACTGGTGGTCCTGGGTGAGAGTTTCAGACAGACGCCGCAGGTGTTTGAGGAAGCAAAGCAAAGATTAGCCCACCGCATTTTGCATTATGGTTTTGCGGAGAGCAGGGAAGATTACTGGCGCCTGCTGAAGTCGGCAGACATAGTTATCTCCACTTCCATCCATGACTTCTTTGGGCTTTCAGTTGTCGAAGGAATCGCTGCCGGCTGTTTCCCGCTCTTACCGATGCGACTCGCGTATCCGGAACTATTGCCGAACACCGTGCACGCGGATTGTTTTTTCAGAACTGATGATGAATTCGCCGCTCGGCTGGAAGATTTACTGGTACACCCGCTGCCACCCATAGCAATTCGATTGAAAGCCGCGGCGAAAGGATTTGAGTGGAGACACCGTGCGCCCGATTATGATCGTGAATTTGAAGCGCTGACAACCAATCCGCCAGAATAAGCACGGCACGTGGTGATTCGTTCCAGCCAGTTTCAGGGCTTCAAGACCGCCATTCTTAAATGAAATTTATTCCACCTTCCGCACCTTCATCGCGTAATCCGGATGCACCGGCGGGAGTAAGATGGTGAGGCTGCCGTTGGCAGCGGCGGCTTTGGCTTTGCCGGTGACCTTCCCGGTGAATGTATCCCAGAATTCCAAGGTGTAGTTGCCGTCGCTGATGCTATTGATGACAAGAGTCGCGCCAGTAATGGGGTCCTTAAGTCTTAAACGGATCGGCACGACATTGCGGACATCGGAGTTAAAGACCCAGAGGTCGGCCATGGTGGCGTTCGCGAGGCCAATGGCTTCGATACCTGTTGTGATAGTCAGAGACTTTGCATCGTTTGAACTGATCTGGCGGAGCTCTTTGCCGCGGCGGTCTTCGTCTTTCATAAAGCTGGCGACGGCGCCCAGGTGGTTGTAGCGATCCATATAGTGAAGCCAGGGCCACCACCAGTATCCGGTACTGCCCGCATAGGGAATCATGGCCATGGACCAGGAGCCAATATGTAATTCGATATCCAGGCGTGCTGCTGCATTTTTCAAAACATGCCCGCCGAATTCGCCGATCAGAATCGGCTTGTTGTAGGTGTTGAGCAAGTTGTGGTAGCTCCAATAATTTGTGTGGATGGTGTCGCCGGCGGGGCCACTCTTCAGTTTGTTGTAATACCAGTCCTGCCAGTAGGTGTTGCTTTCGACGAAGTCGAGTTTGTCTGACATGAATACATCGCGGCCACGGAACGGCATGGAGAAGTGGGTGGCGACGATGTGATTCTTATCCCACTTGCGGAAGATACCGGCCGCGTATTCGTGCCAGTCAACGAGTGGCGGATGCACGCCTTCGTCCACGTTATGAATGTTGATGGCCCAGTAATCATCGACGAATTCGGATTCGGTAATGATGATCCAGCCAAAGAGATTACGGCTGTATCCCCAGCGCCCCATGGTGTATCGGATGCGGTCGGCATATGTCTTTCGGGGCATGTCTTCGTTAAAGAATTCACGAGGTCGTTTGAGTGGGCCTTTGTCGACTTCGTTCGCCCGGTTCCACGGATTGTTTTTCCATTCCGTGTCGATGTCGATGCTGAACTGCCCGTGGTTGGTGGTGTCGATTTGCAGATAGATGTTGTGCTGGCGCGCCTTTTCGAGCAGGTAATCGAGTCGCCAGGCGTTCTCCATGTTGTACCGGCCGAGCCCCTGGTAGCCGGGCCACTTTTTTGTCCACTCGAGTCCCATCCACCAGGAACACTGCCATA
Source organism: Planctomycetota bacterium (assembly GCA_027625095.1). Classification (GTDB taxonomy): domain Bacteria; phylum Planctomycetota; class PUPC01; order JACPCR01; family JACPCR01; genus JAQBXN01. The sequence goes on from JAQBXN010000028.1 coordinate 24,156, forward strand.
CCCGTGCCCAGTTCAGTCCTTGCTTTTCCATTGCAGCGAAAAATTCATCGAACTGAAACGTGCCTCGGTGATTAAACTGTTGAAAGAAGGCGCCATAGTTCTCGTTGTTGCGGTTGTCGGAAGGTGAACGCAGATTGTGTCCGATCGGGTAATAAAATTCGCCGGTGGAATGTTCGAAGTGGCGTTTGTCATCTGCGACTCGAATGAAGCCCTTAAACTTGCTGGGGATACCCTGGAAGGACGCTACCCCCTCTTGAGGCCAGGCAACGCGGCCGTTGACCTTGAGAGCGTATTCGTATTTGCCCTCCTGCTTCGGTGAATACCGGAACTTCCAGTGCGGCACGCCTTTGGGAGTGAGAATTTCGAACGGCTCGTCCTTTTCGCTGACGTTGGACTTCTGCACAATTTCGTGCCTGTCAAAATCCTGATAATAAAACGCGGGCACTTCGAACACCTGTTTGTCCGGCGCGACGACAACCGCAACGATTTCGATCTCTTTAAGGTCGAACGGATTTCGGAAATAGCGATCAAGCGAGAAATCGACCTCGAAACGATCATGGAGGCCAATCTTGTCGCTTGCCACCGTTGCCCGCGTGACCTGGATGGGGCCTTCCGGTTGATACCGGCCAGTCTTCCAGAGCTGCATGTTGTCGACATAAATCGGGCCTTCGTATTTTTCATGTCCAAAGATACGCACCCCTACCTGGCGGATACCTGCGCGGGCCCCATCTGTCCATGGCTTCGTGTGCGCCCACGGATCTTTTGAACCAGCAGCCCTGGCGGGCGGATTCCAGGCAGTGTTTTTGCCGGAGATATCAACGATTAGACGGGTGACGTCCCCGGGGATGAGGAATGGCTCGAGGAGGTTCTGGTAATACCAGAGGTCCATGTCCTTGAGGAAGACCATCAGGCGCATGTCGTGTGGAGCATCCGGCGGTATCTGGACGTCGATGACAAGGGTGTCGTAATCGAACCAGTCCTGCTCGATATTGGCGACGAGCGGGGCTTCGCCGTCTCCGGTGAAGTTGCGTCGAATCTCAAGGGAGGAGAGGCCGTGTGATGCCCAGGTTTTTGAAGATGCGAGGTTGGTTTCTTTGCCGCCTTCGATACTGGTTTCGGGTTCAAAGGGAGTCGTGCTCCCCTCGAAGTCGGCAAAGACGGAGGTCTGTTGGTGCGGGAGGACCTGCGGGTGGTAGGAGAGGATTCGAGCGTTTGACGGCAGGTGTTGGCTCAGGAAGCCGCCGGCCTTCAGATGCCAGTCCTCCGCACCCTTGGAGGCAAAGTCAGCAGCGAGGACAAGATCGCTCACCGCGGGATGGTCGCCATACCGGGCAACAAGATAACGCCAGATCCGGGTTTGAGATTCGAGCGCCGCGGGTGTGCTGAAGTAAAGACTGGGATGCGGCACCGGGCCGCCGTTCTTGGCATTGATTGGGTTATCCGGCCATCGGTGATTGCGGCGGTTGAAGAGTTCCATATTGCCGTTAAGGCGAAGTGGAAACTGCTTGCCGGCCTGGGCCGCGGCATCAAGTGCTTTTTCGAATTCCCAGGCTACCTCGAGGTTGTAGCGGCCTAGGTCTTTGTATTTGCCCCATCGGCTCGTCCACTCGATTACCGCATGCCAGAGCGGGTCTTCGGTGCTGGCGGGCTCGGGGAGGGTTTTCCAGGCGCCTCCTTTGAATTCCGATTTTGTTTTATAGGAGAGGTCGTGAACCCGCAGAAGGAAGGGGCTGTCATAATTGGATGGGGGTTGCGGCTTCGGATCGATTACAGTGAATTCAGCTCGATGATTGAAGAAAACGCCGCGTCCACCGAGCTCGGCCTTGAATTGAACGCTGTGTCTGCCCATCTCGGCAGTCCGATATCTCAGACCCCAGTGCGGCGCCCCGACTGCGATTCTGGATACATCGGCCTGCTTGTATTTTTGAGAGAAGAAAGCGTTCACTTCTTTCACCGTTCCCGAAGGAGCGAGCACCTGTGCGCTGATGGATACCTCGTTCGTGTCGAACGGATTCCGAAAAGCACGATTGAGCTGAAACTCGATATCGTATGTCCCACCGAGTGGCACCTGCTGCGATGCGTTGGCCAACTCGACAATGCTAAGGGGCTGGACAGGCGCCGGCGCCTCCCAGAATTCGAAGGACTCAAGCTGAACCTGTCCCGAGTAGTTGTTCGTAGAGAAGAGGCGCAACGAAACATCATGCACACTGAAGCGGCTGAAATCTGTCCAGGGGCGTTCGTGGCTGACGGGCTTGAGATCGCCGCCTTGTGCGATATCGAAGATAAGAGTCGTGATGTCGCCGGAACGCAGGAACGCCGGGTGGAGGGCCTGATACCACCAGTTGTCTTCGTCCTTCACACTGAGCAGGACGCGCATATCACCGGGCGCCTCCGCGGGCACTTTGAATCGCACGACGGCCAGATGAAACTTGCTCCAGTCGTTGCCGGGGCCATCGACGAATGCCTGAACTTCCTTGCCAGGCGCTTCCGGGGGAGGCGGCGTCTTGTAGTAAGGCTTGGACTTGACCGAGAGAGCCGGTTGGTGGATTTTGAACTGATGAGGCGCGGCCATCGGGTGGTAGGAAGTTGCGCTGCCAAGCAACGAAGGTGGGTAGGCAGCAAAGCTCTTCGCGATCTCCGTGTGCCAGACCTCGGCGCCGGTCGCGTACATGTCGTTGGCGAACACGACACCCGTGACTGACGGGGATTGCCCCCATCTGGCGAGGGTGTATCGCAGCAGCGAGCGAACGCTCTTAAGGGTTGCGGGATGCTTAAAATACTCCGATGCCAGCGCCAGCGGGCCGCCGTTAGCCTTATTCAAGGGGTTGTCTTTCCAACGATATGTGAAATCAACGTTGGTGCTGATTTCATGCAACTCTTCATTTCCGTTGAGTCGCAGCGGATGCTGGATGCCTTTACGCTCGGCTTCAGCGATTGCCTGGTCGAGATGGAAGGCGAACCTGAGATTGAAGTTTCCAAGACCCTTGTAGCCTTCCCCCCAGCGCTGATGCCACTCGAGGTTGGCCAGCCACTGTTTCTGCGCTGCGGCAGTTTCCACCGTTTCAATAGCCGCGGTGAGGGGTGTCTGCGAGACCCACCTGCCCTCTTTCCAGATCGATTCGGTGCGATAGGAACGGTCAACCTGGTAAACCACAAGCTTTGCCGATTCCTTCGATAGTTCGCCCTCTTCGTTCGCCACCGTTTCGGTTGCAGAGGCGGTGAACGAGCCGTTGCCGATTCGCATTGGCTGACCGTTTTGTTCCGTTACGGTCAGTTCAAAACTATACTTGCCAGCCACCGGCGGCCTGTATCGTACTTGCCATTCAATGGGCCCTTCCGGGGTTTCGATGTGTTTTCCTTCGAACTCGCGTTTGCCGTAGTTTTGAAAAAGAAACGCCGGCAGTTTTGTGTTGTTCCCGAGGGGATCTTTTATCACTGCTTCAACCGCGACCTTCTCGGGATCGAACGGCTCTGCATAGACCTTGGAAAGCTCAAAAGAGATGTGATTTAGCCGGCCCGCGGGCAGATCGATTTCTGCTGCTCGGAGATTGAAAATGCCTGGCGATTTGAGTTGCGGCGAGCCGCCGGCGACTTTAGTTAGCAGAATCTGCTTGAGCTTCACCGCGCCCTCGAACGGCTTTTCTGAATAGATGCGAATCTCGGGCTGTATGAGTTTTACGAGTGAGAAGGCCGTGAATGGCCGGCCATGTCCGGCAGGTTTGAATTGGCCATCGCGACCGAGATTCACTCGAAGGCGGGTGACATCGCCAGGACGCAAAAATCCGCCGGCCATGGCCTGATACCACCAGTTGTCCCCATCTCTGGCCAGGAGCGCGCAACGCATGCCCGTGGGTGCATCCCGTGGGAGTTCGAAATCGAGGATGATTTCCTGGTAAGCAGACCAGTCGACCTCTGCAGGCCCCATGAGCCTGAGACTTTCGTCCCCGAATTTTTTGTGAGGAACGAACGCTGGTCCGTTATCAGCAGGCGCTTGATCCTGGAGAACCTGCGGATGCAGAGATACGAGTGGCAAATCGCTGCCACTACGCGCCGAAAGAGTGTTCCAGTATTCACCCAGCATCTCGTGCCACTTGGCCGGGCCTTCCGCCAGGGAGAAATCAGTGGAAAGCACGACCGCCTTCAGTGCGGGCGAGTGACCGAAACGGGCGTGGATGTAGCGAAGCTGATTCTTTACATGTTTAAGCGCTTCCGGGCTCGTGAAGAACTCGGTGGCACGTTCAAGCGGGCCCCCGCTGACAACGCTGAAGGGGGAGTCCTTCCAACGGAGCGGGTAGTCCACATGCTCGCTGACGTCGTGAAATTCTTCATTCCCGTAAAGGCGCAATGGTAACTGCTCGCCTCTCTTTTCTGCAGCGGCAAGAGCGAGGTCCAGTTGGAGCGCATTAGAGAAGTGAAACTGGCCCAGGCCATAAAAGCCTCGGCGTGGAGGACTCCATTCGAGCGGTGCATGCCAATAGGGGAATTGTCCTTTGTAATCCGCTGAGGCGTTCCATCCCTGTGGTGTGAGTTCGAACGAGGCGATGCTGTAGCGGTCGATCTGTTTCAGTACCGAAGCCTTGAGCGCGTCTTCCTCCAGGGCTGACGGTATGAATCCGCTCACTATGGAACTGGGGCTGACCATCAGCAGGAGGTCTTTGGTCTCATGGGTGTAGCGTCCACCGACGACGATACGAAATTTGTAGATGCCTTCTTTCTCAGGGCGAAACCTCGCACGCCATTCGCCAGCACCGAACGGCCGAAAGGGGTATTCAGATCCTTCTTCGGTGGTGATGCCCTGATAGTAAAACGCAAGCACATTCTGCTTCGATTCATCAGGGCGGGTAACCCGCACTCGAACGTCTGCCTCTTCAGCATCGAAGGGATTTCTGAGCGGTGCGCTCAGCCTGAAACGGATTTCTGCGGTCTGCAGAGCTTCGGGTTTCCCGGGCAGAATCAGATCATAGACGCGAGGGGTCTGGGGGAGTTGACGGTTGAGGGCCATGTCCTTGATCTGAATTTTGTCACGGGCGTCGTGGGCAACCGAAGCACGGATTCCCATTGAGAGAATTCTGCGCATAGCGAAATCATCGAGGTCGCGATTGTGTCCACTCGGATACCAATTCGGTGAGCCCTTGCCAAAACGCCATCTGACCGGAAGCCAAGAGCCGTCTTTAGGGAGCTTGATAGTAGTGGATTGATAACGCCAGCCGCGGTCATTCTCGATCGTGCCGTAGATCCAGATATTGGTCATCGATGCGCTGGTACGGCGGACCTGAAAGAAGACTTCCTCCATGTCGTGCCAATCGGCATCCTGTTTCACCAGGACAAGCTGACCGTTGGTCGGGCTGAGGCCCTCCTCAGGAGTGTTTAGCTCAGCGATGTCGGCTTTACATACCGTGGCCAGAAACAAGAGAGGAAAGAAGCAATAACGCATTCGGGGTTCAGGATTCAGGATTCAGAGGTCTACAATCGTGGTCTCCACGCTTCGCGGGGAGTCTTTTTTCTTCGGTCTAAGGTCTTCCTTCAGGATTCAGGACTCCCACACTCCATTCTTAATAGGGCTTCATGGAATCTTCGGTAAGCATTTTGGTGAGCTGCATCATCACTTCTTTTGATGGCAGCCGTTGCAGAGTGGAATCGAACATGGCTTCCCGGAAGAGCGGGGTGGCGAAGCCTCTTTCAAGCTTGAGCACATGTTTGAGCCCGTAAACCGCCGCGACTTCCTCACAGTGGCGCCGGTAATATTCTAGGCGGTCACTGTATTCAGAAGATCCTACGGGCAAGACGATGCGAATATCCTTTGCTTCATACCTCTGGAGCTGCTGCACCATAAACTCTATTCCGATACGAAATTCACGAGGGGCTGTCCCGAGCTGCACATCGCGGGTGCCAGTGAAAACAGTAAATGCCGTGTCGTTCTTGACCCCCTCGCAGCGCGACATGGCAGCCACTGTTTCATAAATGGGTCTGGATGGTGATGAGCCTTCCTTTGACAGCACAAACTTGACGTCTTGAGATTCGGACGCATCCAATTGCATATCCGAAAACACAACGGCTCGTGGAGGCGGGTCTTTCTTAATCAGCCAGTCCTTGACAATACGAACCGGTAGCCACTGACGACCGTGCCCTTTGATCCGATGCTCAACGATCAGGATGCAGCGGTTGCCGTCTTCGTCGTAGAGATAACTCCCTGCAGCCCGGAGTGGGGGGAGAACTCCCTTCGATGAAATAAATGGCAACTTTATGGCCTCCACTGCCTTGCCGTCACGAATGAGCTGAAGCAAAGATGACTTCAGGTACTCACGTCCCTCCGGTGCGAGGCTGATATGGATTTCACCTTTAGCATCCGGCTTGAGCTCCCTCGACCAGAGAATGTTGTCCGGAGCAGAAATGCCTTCCAGCTTGAGAGTGTCCCCCTCTTTCAGTGCCTCTTTCACAGTGAGGTGAATGTGGATCACGTCGTCGTCATAGACGAGCACCGGCAGGTAATCGAGCCGCAGTGTACCCGCCCAGGTGAATGCACAGAACTGCAGCGCGACTAGAGATGGAGTGAGGTAACGATTCACAAAGGTGGGCCGTGAGAGGAGAGGCAGCCCAGGTAGAGGGGATGGAGATGCTCACCCGGAAGAGTAGCAGACACCCTCCGGGTGAGCCGTTGGTTTACACAAAGTTACGGCCTTACCAACCGAGAGCTTCGAGAACGCCGAGAGCGATGACGGTGTGGCCGGTGGCGTTGGGATGGACCGGTTCGGGGCAGAAGATGTCGGCGGGACGATAATTGAGCTGCTTCTGAAAAAGTGCATGGGTCTTGACATGACCGGCAACGCTGTACTTTTTCGCAAGCTTCGCTACGACCTTCTGGTAGGCAGGCAACAGTTCGAGCACAGTGCTTCGGTGGCCGCCAGTCTTAGTATCGGTACTGATGTAAAACGGATCGATAAGGATGATCTTGGCCTTCGTATGCTTCTGAGTGAGATCAAGAATTTCTGTGTAGAGCCCTTCGTAGATCGTTGGGGAGAGGTCGAGCGCATTTCCCAAAGTGCGATGAAGATCATTAATTCCGATCTTGATTGTCAGCCAATCAGGCTTGTGGATGAGTACATCATCGTGCCAGCGACCCCGAAGATCCTGGACGGTATTTCCACCGATACCTTCGTTGATAAAAGTGATGTTACGTTCCGGATACTTCGCGGTGATCAGGTCAACCGTCTGTTTAACGTAACCGCTACCGAAGGGACGGTCGGCCCCGCGACGTCCACAGTCAGTAATACTGTCACCGATCATCACCACGGTCTGACCGCTTTTAATTTGTAAACTCATGGAAGCCTCGAAATGGATCATGAATGAATATAAAACCTCGCACCGGACGGTGTTGGAGCATTGTTTCCAACCGTTCGGGTTATGCAAGAGGTCTTTGAGGAAACGATTTATGAATCAGGAAAAACCGCTCGCAGGACAGACCGCATGGGTTACTGGTTCCGGCAGAGGTATTGGACGAACGTATGCCGAACGGCTACTGAAGCTTGGGGCCTGGGTGGCTATTCACGACATCAATGAAGAAGCACCGTCGCAGTTTAAAGAAGCGAAATCTCTGTCGGAAGTTGCAAAGGAGCTGAGCAATTTGGGAGATGTCGTCACAGTCTCTGGCGACCTTACCGACGAAAGCCAGGTGAGGAAGATGGCCAGCGAGATCAAGAAGCAGGCAGGCCCTGTCGATATCCTCGTAAACAACGCGGGTGGAGACATCGGGGCAGACGGAAACAAGGCAGAGCCGAACGATTGTGTATTCATCTCGGAACTGGACACGACAGCTATCCTCGACCGTAATCTCAAAAGCACCATTCTGTGCTGTCAGGCAGTGTCGCCGGATATGATGGCGCGCGGACATGGCCACATTGTCAACATCGCATCTAACGCGGCCTTTCATGGTTGCGCTGGAGGCTCAATGTACGCGGTGGCCAAGGCGGCAATAAATCACTTTACAAGGTGCCTTGCCGCCCAGGTCAGGCCTTCAGGAATTACTGTTAATTGCATCGCACCGGGGAACACCCCAACCGCGCGGTTCGTGGCCACTCGTAAAGTAGACGAAGGGTGGCTGAAGTCTGAACATCCGCTGGAGCGCCCCTGCCAGCCGAACGATTTGGCGAACGTGATCGAGTTTTTCGTAACGGACCTGGGAGCGTTTGTAAGTGGGCAGGTGATCAGTGTGGATGGCGGCAGCCGGTTGGTTCCGGGATAGAAAAGTCAGGCCGGTTCGCCCAGGCACTCTAATTCTACTTTTGGCTGGGGCCAAAAAAACAGCCAGCCTGCAGCGGGCGAGCAGGCTGGCCTGAGGGCGGCGAGTTGCATCCGAAAGCTATGTTGTGCGGTGTGAGGCGGGAGCTCTCGGACTGTGTGCAACTCTAGCGGATGGCGGTGTCACGATCAGAATACGTCTCTTTGGGCACATGACAAAAAAAATCTTTCCAAAATCATTTGCATCCTTCATCTGGTCTCGCCACCGTTCCTTGCCGCCACGATGGTTTTCTCCAAGGCCTTCTTGACGAAACACTCGGATGCCGCCCGGAATGCCGTCCGATGTTCAATTCTTGAACAGGTTGCACGCACGGCAAGACCAGGGGAAGTTGGAAATCAGGCTATCTCCTCCCAAGTTTATCTGGAAAATGTGCTCCACTTCGAAACATATCTTGAAAATGACATTGCAATGTTGGCTCATGACCCGAGGGAAAGCGCTCGATCCTGAAGCAGCGCCAATCAGGTGTACCTGGCTATACTCCTGCTTCAGCCTCCTGCCGCAGCCAAATCAGGAGAACTCCAACGGATGGCAAACCGATACAGCGGATGGATCTGGAAGCAGTTCTTTATCCGTTTTATCGGTTTGCCATCCGTTGGAAGTTTCGAAGGAAATCTCTACGGGATGAACTCAGATACCAACGACATGAATACATCAGACGAACCGCCGAAACTGAACGAGGCCCTGTTAGACGAGACGGAGAGTTCGGTGCGTGAGAACGAGGATGCAGTTTGTGAGGAGAAGCCTGAAGTCGGGTCGGCGGCACCGCAGCTCCTGGCCTGGTTCAAGAGAGAGGCGCCTTACGTCATCGCGGCGTACAGCCTCGTTGCAGTCCTTATTGTGAATACGGTGCAAGTAGCCTTAAAACCAGGTGGCCAGCCCGGCCTTGGCGACGAGAAGGGTTTGGGAGCGGGTACTAAACCGGAGAAAGGCATTCTGGAAAAGCTGTTCATCGGGAAAGGGAAGGAGGAAATCGAACAGAAAGAGTTGAAAGGAGATTCCCAGTCAGCCCCGGTGAAGAAAGCGCAGGGGCGAGGAGGCATGGCTTTGAATCCCGCGCAGGTGGAACAACTCGTGAAGAGTTTCCCGGATCTGGCCATCTTTGTAGGTCTGATGGGATTCGTAGTGAGCGCCTCTCTACTGATTGGCACCGGCCTTCTCGGCTGGTGGATTCTTCAAAGGCTACAGGATCGCGAGCCTCTTGAGGAGGAGGGTGCAAAGCTGTGGGCAATCTGCCGGTGGGGCTTCTGGGATGTCCTGAAAGTTGCCGTCATGTATTTGTTTTTCCTCGCGGTTACGGCTTGCGCAATTCGTCTGATGTGCATTCACGAGGGCCTGCGCGCCAGCTACGAGGGCCTGACGCAGGTCCAGCAGGGGTTGATTCTGCAATTCCCGGGCAGTGTGCTGATCATTGGCGTTATCCTGTACATCCTGAAATCGGAAAAGGGGTACGACCTGAGTGAACTGGGTTATACGTTTCGATGGAAGGCCGTTGGGAAGGGGATCCTTGGATACTTTGCCGCATTGCCGGTCGTGCTGGCGTGCGCCTTTGCGGGCGCCATTTTGATTCAGTACTTTGGTTCAGAACAGCAGGATCACCCAATCGCGGGAGAACTCCTCGGAGACAATCCTCTCTGGACCATGGGCATGATGGTCGTCTTTGCGTGTGTGCTCGCCCCCGTCTGGGAGGAAATCTTTTTTCGGGGTTTGCTCTATCCGGCCATCCGGAAGTGGTGCAGTCTTCCCGTTTCAATAGTTTTCTCGGCCATCAGTTTTTCGATGCTCCACGGCAATCTGTCGCATCTCATGCCCATTTTCGCTCTCGGCATCCTCCTGGCCTACCTCTACGAAAAAACGCAATCCATCTGGAGCTGTATCGCGGCTCACATGGTCTTTAATACCGGCTCGATGGTCCTTCTGTTCACCATGCGTTTTATGATCAAGCGACTGGAAATTCTTGAACAGGGAAAACAGGTTGCAGTGCTCTGGTTCTGATCAGGGGCTGTATTCCCGCATCTGAATCAGATTTCGCTCCAGCCGGGCCGCCCCTTCCCTGATCTGTGCGACATCTGCCAGGAACGCCTCGCTCGCCTCCGGCTGGTTTTCGAGTAATTGACACTTGCTGAGTACGCCCTTGAGATCGCGTTCAATGGCAGTGCGAAGCTCGCGTTCGTACTTTCCAACATTCAGGTCAGGGTCGTTCTCGATCCTCCCTTTTTCCATAATCACGTTGATTCTGTTCAGGAGGTATTCGCCGATCAGGTAGATGCGCCGAAGGATTTCCACCAGGTCCGCCTGCCCGGCTTCTTGAGCGTCTTCGAGCAGAATGTCGCTGTAACCAAGAATCGGGTTCAGTGATGTGCGCAAGTCGTGGCGCATCCTGGCCAGAAAAGACTTACCATCATTGGTCTCGTCTTCGTTCAACGATAACATTTTTTCTCCTTTGATCTCGATGCATGAATCCTAGCCGACGCCAGGGGCATGCGCATACACCCTCTTCGTGGCCTGGAGGCCCCGCGGCGGGTTTTCTGTACTCAAGCATCCAGCAAGGTAAGGATTCGTAATAACTTCCTTTAAACCAGGCAGATTCACAAAATGGCAAACCTCCCTCCACTTCTCGCAGGCGCGGCCCGGCAGGACATTTCCCCGGCAATGGGTACCCAGGTCGATGGTGACATTGGTCGTTATCGGCCCACCGAAGAAATCCGCAATCCGATCTATGTGCGTGCGCTTGTGTTGGAGCAGGGCGAAGAGAAATTTTGCATGCTCTCAATGGATCTTCTGGCCGTTACCACCGAATGGTCGGACAGAGTGCGTAAGGCTGTTGAGGAGGAATTCGGAATCCCGTTCGAGGCCGTGGCTGTTCATGTAACGCAAACGCACTCCGCGCCTTCGCTCGGTAAACTCATGCTGAGTGGGCGACTGCCGGCAACCGAAAAATACCCTTGGCTGCGTGGGATGACCCACAATTACGCGGAACATGCTCTAGCGAAAATCATTGCAGCAGTTCGTGAGGCCAAAGACTCGGCGCGGCCGGTATCGCTTTCTTACGCGGCCAGGCCTGACGGACGGGTCGCATTCAATCGCAGATACGTTATGCGTGATGGTTCTTCTACGATGTTCGGCCGGCCTTACGACCAGATATTGCACATAGAGGGGCCGGCGGATCCCGAAGTGGGAGTGCTGTCGTTGAAAGATGAAGGCGCAAACTCAGTCGCACTCATCCTCCACCATACCAGCCATCCGACTCATGGTTATCCGCATCGATACATATGCCCAGACTGGCCTGGAATGTGGTGCGACCTTATCGAGCCCGGCCTCAGTGGCGGAATGCCTCTCGTCGTTAACGGCTGCTGCGGAAACGTTCATCACAACAACGCTCTCGATCCCACCCAGGTTGATACCGCAGACCGTATGGCCGAGCTCTTGAGCGAGACCACTCGAAAGATCGTCTCAGAATTGAAGCCCAGTGCTTCGTCGAGGCTCAGGTCCATGAGCAGCAGGATTAACCTCCCGTTCCGTGACATATCGTCTGAGAAATTCTTGAACGCACACAAGCTCATCGACGAAAATCCAGAGCCCATGTGGCTGGATGAAGGAAAGACTCGTGTGGACTGGGCCTGGTGTTATGCGGCATCCATGCTCGACCTCGAAGAGATGATGAGCACCCAGGATTCATTCGAGTACGAGGTGCAGGCCGTGCGCATCGGCGACGTTGCCATTCTGGTTTTGACGGGCGAGCCATTCGTAGAAGCCCAGCTTGAAATCAAGAGGCGTTCACCTGCCGCCCGTACCTACGTGGCACACATGTCCAACGGCTACTCAGGATACATTCCAACGCCCCAGGCTATCAAAGGGGGCGGCTACGAAACCGATGTCTGCGTGTCGTCAAAGCTGGCGCCGGAGGCCCTCGGCATGATCGTTGAAGAGTCGGTAAAAGTGTTGGCGGAGTTAATGGCCCAAGAGTGAATTGATAGCCGGGTTCGCATAGTGGCCGGTAGCCGGATTTGCAAGAATTCGGGTCTTCATGCCCCCAGCGCCGAAGTCTGGCGACTTCGGCTACGGTGTGCGAGAAAATGCAATTCAGAAGTTCAGACTCACCCATTAGGGATGCATCTGTAATACGGCTAAAATGAGTTCCGTAGCTGGGATCAAAGTTTCTTATTACTCACCACTCACCACTCAGTTCGTGAATCCCAGAGTCGCCCACCAGTCCATTGCTCTCTTACTGTTCGCTTGCCTGCCGATATCAGCAGAACCCATCGGCACTGAGTTCAAAGGTATCCAGTTGAGCCGCCCGGTCATCGGACGGCATCCGAGCCTCGGCACACCCAATGAGGACGAGAGTACACTGCCAGACCTGACAACTCTGGACAGGCTGATTAATTCCGAAAATTCAGAACCGATTCTTTTCATCGAGCTCGTGCGCGATGAAGACGACCGATTCGCGCCGCTCTATTCGCCGGACGGCAAGAGGCTGGCCTTTGTCAGGGCTGACATCGAGCGGAAGTCGAGCAAAATCGAGATCCTGGAGAACCTGGCTACAGGCGCTGTCAGAACAGTTCTGCCGGAAGAAGAGAGCTATGATTACATGTTCGCCTGGCGGCACGGATACCCGTCTCTGACCGATTTCTGCTTTGCCAGCACTGCCGGGCCTGAGCAGACAATGAATTTGTTCCTTGCCACTTCAAACCTGAAAACCACCAGGCTGACGAATACGAGACTACTCAAGAAGCACCCGGACTTCAGAGTCACCGCTCAGGGCGCCCACCAACTGCTCTATGAAATGGAAGGTCTGGTCATGCTGCTTGAATTCGACGACGATCAACGCCCGGGCGAACCACGGCAACTGGCCGAGGGCAGCTTTCCAGCATGGTCTCCTGACGGGAAGCGATATGCATCCATTAAGACAACCGCCAATGCCGCAGGTACCCATTACAGTCTTGTTTTGCGGCAAATCAGCGGGGCTGAAGAAGTAGTCATATTACCTCAACTAAGACCGCTCATGAGCCCCACATGGTCACCGGACGGCGCCTGGCTTGCCTTTTACATGGCTGGCCAGGCGAAAGGCCGATACGACTTGATGACTGTCTCGACGGCCGGCGGCCCTTCGAGATTGATCGCCCAGGAGGTTGTGGTTGAAACGAATTTCGACCACACAGGCCCGGCATGGTCGCGAGACAGCAAGCAGATCTTCTTTTTCGCGCTCAAGAGTCAGGAAGGCGTCGTTGCTGTCGAGGAGAGCTATTATCGCCTGCTTTCAAGAGAAAATCGTGAAGGCGCGCCGCTGCAGGCATTTGATTATGATCGCCGCTACACCACAGCCATTGCCCCGGTGGTCAATCCCGGCGCCCGGTATCCAGAGGTGACTTTTTCGGCAACAAGGGGATTGTCCCAAGGAATATACGTCTTGATTCTCAATCACCTCGGGAACTGAATTCTCATGAGCCCGCTGATGGTCGTTGCCTGCACCTTTTGCCTCATGGGTCCGTTAGTTTCAGAAGTAACTGAGGAATTCGATCAATGCGCACTTAACATTGTTGTGCGAACTGCAAGGGAATTGCAGAGAGAACTGCTTAATCACTATGCGGCGAAAAGCGAAGCACCTGACGCCGCAATCTGTTTCTATCTTGGCCTGAATTACATGAGCGAAAATCTGGTTCTCCGCCAGGAAAAGCGGGATTGGGAGGGGGCTATCAAATGGCTTCAGAAAGCCGCTGAGTCCGGCGAATACGAGAAGAGAGCAAATTTGAATCTCGAAAGAATCAGCGAATGCCGGGAGGGGGGCGCTTTGGTCCTGAGTCCGTCAAGCTTTTCAGACGCGCCAGAAAAAAATGTCCTGAATGCGCTGAATATTCCTCAGGAAATTCTTGAACTCGGCAGCGTTGATTTCTCCAACCGTAAAGTCACATTCAAGCTGCCCCTTTACAATTCACTGCACTGGCTGGCCGCCCCCTGCTTCAAGTCCGAAAAAGATCTCACCATTGAGGAGATACTTATTTCGGCAGGTCTGTCTGGAGACGTTAACAGATATGTCCCCAGTATTCGTGACTGGATGTTGCAGGCCCGACCTGAAGCGACAGGTACCAAGCCACACCTCCAAACAGCGATCGATCCAGATACTCTGGTAAGAGCCGCCAGTGTGGCCGGTTTTAAGAGCGCGTGGCCAGAATTCTGGGCATTCAAATTGGAGGAAGGGTTGCGACAGATGAGAAAACAGCCTGAAACATCAAGGCTTAGTATCTCAAAATTCGAGCAAGAATATGTCGTCTGGATCTGGAACCTGGCGTGGCTGCGATCGAGGATAGCCATGTCGACGAACGATCAGCAGATTATGGATTTGGCCCTGGAAACTTTGAACTTGGCCTACAAGCAAACTGAGCGTCACAACCCAGGGGCGCACCGTACTCTGCATCTTGCCTGGGCTGGGTACATCTATTTATGCTCGGGAAAGCTCGATGACCTTCTGTACTATCCCTACAACGAAAACATGCTTCCAGACAAGCTGCCCTGTCAGGCAGTCCTGGATTACGCGATCCGGCTGCAGGCAATTCGGAAAATTGAACACCCGCAATTAACCGAGGAGAACGTGATTCCTGTTGTTCATCATCCTCGACAGGAAATCTTGTTTGGAAACGGAACTGTTCTGGGAGTGCCGTATTCAGAGAGAACAGACGCCAATCCACCGAAGGAGCCCGACGTTCCAGTCCAGGTCGTGGAATCAGTTGTTACAGATTTTGCCTTGTTGGCCTTGGGGCTTGGCGCTTTGCTCGTGCTGGCGTCCGTGGTTATCGCGATCAAGCGCACAAGGGGGCCGCGGTGAAGATTCGCTGCCCGAACTGTAAAGCGGGATTAGAAATTGAGCGAAACATCGCGGGTGACTCTGTTCCCTGCCCGCGCTGCAATCACACATTAGACCTCGTGGCCTTCGAGCGCGCTTTCCAGTCACGCACCGGAACTAGATCCCTGGGAGACCAGCCCAAGAAAAAGAAGGCTGTAAAAGACCGGGGAAGGCCCAGTTCGATGATGCTGCCAATCATCATGGGGGCAGTGGGGATTTCTATCTCGGCAATCGGAGCCTACCTGTTCCTTAAATCAGGCTCCACTGGTAAACAGCCCACGGAAAACGTTGCCACCACCACCGTTCAGAAACAGGTTGCCGTGATCGATGATCAATCGGTCGAAAATTCTGGTTCTTCAAACGTCGACAAGCCTGAAATCGCTACCCCAAATGGAATCCAGACAAGCGAGGGTAAGGAATTCAAGAAGCCAGTGCAGTTGGCATATCTACAAATTCCAACGACCACAAGAGAACTCACGGTTGACCGACGATTGCTGAAAATTCAGCCCTGGCATTCAACATACAATCTGCGGGTCTATCTGCCTCCCGGCACACACGTGGTGACTCGTGACGGCGTTTCAAAATGGATCGAGATCGATACAAATTTCAGTGAACAGTACTTTTCTTTGAATGAGGAAATGTCTCGGAGTATGACCCGTGCGGTGAAAAGACATGCCGAATCAGGGGCAAAAGTTTTCTTTTCGGGATCGGAAGGCCTGCCATACCATTTGATTGGGAATTATTACTTCCTCATAAGTAAGAATAAAGAAGACCGGAATGCAGTGCTGAACTCTGCAAGGAGAAGATACATTCAGGCCATCAAGGTCGATCCAGGGCTGGCCCCCTCGCATCTCAATCTTGGTTACATCTGGCTTGAGTTCGGTGAAACCGAGCTTGCAGCCAGGGAAGCCCTGGCTGCAGAATGGCTGAATTTTGACAATGTATTCGGAATTAAGGCTGGGATTGAGGAACTCAAAAGAAGGCTCCAACTATCTCGAGCTGCGACCATCCTGGATATACCGTGGGAAGGTTATGAGGAACTGCTGCCAGAGGATCCTCGGGACAGAAAAATGGTCCAATTCCATCAAACGATCATGAGGTATTCAGACCAGGCCGCAGAGCGTGCCAAGCTCTTGAGCAATGTCGGACTTTATTTCGCAAGACAGAACAACAAGTCCAGACAGGCCGAAGAGTATTATCGCCTGGCAATTCAGGAATTAAATAGAGAAACCTCAGTAGAGAAACAGCGCGCCGTTTTCAAAGTTGTTTCGAATAACCTCGCCTTACTCGCTTCCAAATACCATTTGCCGGAGCTCATCGAATACGAGGCGCTGGCTGAAATGAACAGGTAATTACTTCAAGGAGGGTAATTGTTAATAGGAGCGGGCTCTAACTTTTGATCTTGGAATAAGAAAGATTCGGCCCTGGACAGTTACCAAGGATGAAATACAAAAGCACAGTCATTATTACTCTCTCAGTCATAGCCTTGGGTGCCGGCGCAGGTTATCTGGGTGTCAGAGAGAAAGAAAACCTCGGAGACGCGCAATTCGGAGGGCACGCCTTTGCCGAGGCGCAAGCGGCCTATCAGGAAGCTCTGTCTCTTGCAGATGAATTGCCCGAAGAGGAGAGGCAGAAATACAGCCGTGAACTTCGAGAAATTCGCTATAAAGCAGCCGCCAGTATTGCAAGGCAGCAAACCCTCAGGATCGGCGAGATAACTTTTCCTGAGACTTTTGAGCCCATCACTGCAAAGAAGCCAATCGAGCAGCGGCTCGGCCAGCTCATGTATCACCCGCTTGTCAGCCTCGATGAAAGGGGGCTCAAGTGGATCGGGGTCCTGGCCAGCAAGTGGAATGCTTCTATAGACCGCCTCAGCTACACATTTGAATTAGAGAAGGAATATCGCTGGCCCAATGGCAGGGCAATCACCGCCCACGACGTTGATTTCACCATTGAAGCCATAAGGAATCCGGAGACAGAGAATTTCGATCCCTTTCTCGCAAGCTTTTTCAAGACAACGACCATCCATGACCCTTTCAAAATTACTATTCATCTGACCCGACAGTTTTTCGAACCGCTCTCATTGCTCTCGTTCAAAATCCTCCCCAGATATCCCTTCCACGTACCGATGCAGCTCCGAGATATGACAGCGAGCTGGCGGACAATCAAAAGGAATCGTTCATATCGCTTTGGTCTGCTTAAAGACATTCACTGGCCAAATGGCGAGGCTGTAAGCCCGTCCGACCTCGTCTATACGGCGAAGAGACGCAAGGCACTTGTAGAAAGAGGCACCCCGGAACGAGACGGTGTGGATATCGAAGAGATTTTGCCAGATGCGGAGGATGGGGTACGGATTGTATTAAGGACTCCGCCGCGCAGCCTTGGGGCCCTTTTTTCTATTAATGTCTTTCCGGAATATGCGGTTGGCGCTCCGCTCACTATTCGAGATCTTGTCAAAAAAACTCGGCGTGAGGAAGTAAATGACTATGTGCTTGAACTCAGGAATGATGTTGCATGGCCGGCTGGTAGTCGGGTAACCGCGGAAGATGTGAAACGAATTATTGATAATGCCGCTACCGGAAGCTCGAAATCTGCCCTGTCACTTAAATGGATCAAGTCTTGTGAAATCGTCGGCGAAGAAGCACTTCGCCTGCAAACAACGGATTCTCTTCAGAATCAACCACGTTTCTATGAATTGCAGATCTTGCCCCCGGACAATCTGGCAACGGTGGCTCTGACCGCGAAACACTGGTTTCGCCGGACCCCTATTGGGAGCGGTCCGTTTCTGCGGGATCCGTCCGGAGACAAAGGCCAGAGCGAACTATTCTTTAAACGTAACCCCGGTTATTTCCTTGCGGCCAGGCCACCAGACCCCATTCACCGAACATACAGACCCTTTCTTAGCGGGATCGGCCTGAAGATCTACCATGACCGCTCTGCCGCCCGGCAGGCATTGGAGATCGATCGGGCTAAAGAAACCAGTATCGATGTCAGTGTGGAATTGAGGCCCCTGGACATCGAATTCTTCGCGAATCTGCCTGAAAATTACTACCTACGAAGGTTTAAGACCTGGAAGGTTCATTTTCTTGCCATTAATTTCCGGCGTCCTCTGTTTCAAAAGAAGGAGATTCGCCAGGCGATCAATCTGGGGATTGAAAGGAATGCGGTCCTCGAAAAAGTATTTCGTGGAGGGCGCGGGGGACAGCCGCATGTTCTGTTGTCGGGCCCCTATCCCAAAGGAAGCTGGGCATACAACCCGCTGGTGGATGTTTATCAATTCGACCCTATGGGGGCTCGTGAAAAGCTGGCCGAGGCGGCGATCCCCAATCCGTCCTTCAGCCTGAAATTTCCAAGCTACGATCGCAATATAGAAAGAGCTTGCACGAACTTTCAGGAGACCCTTGAAGAATTAGGTTTTGAAGTTCGGCTTGAACGTAAACTTGAAAGAGATCTCCACGATGAGGTCATTAACAAACAGGATTTTGATATCGCCTATATGACTTACACCTTTGACGAGACTTTGAATCTTGCACCGCTTCTGGATAGCTCGCGCACCAAGAAGGGTGACTCAAACTACATGGGGTATGAGAGCGAGCTCCTCATGGAGCGATTTCGAGAGATGAACGCCCGGCCCAATGCCGAACGCATTCAGGCTATCGCACAGGACATTCATAAACATTGTCATGAAGAAGCAGTGATGTGTATGTTGTGGCAGCTCGATATCTGGTCTGCTTTCCGAAATGAAGTGAAGCAGGAACAGGTCTCCATCCACCCTTTCCTGTTCTACAACAGGGTTCAAGACTGGACCGTTAGATAGATGTCCCAAGAAGAAGACCCAATTCCTGATGCAGGAATGATCGCCCAGACAAGGAACGCGGCAAATTCACTGAGATCTACTCTAAGCTTTGTCCGGTGGGGGCTTGCAGGGATTGTCTGCCTGATTCTGCTGAGTGTAGTCGGCATGTACGCTTTAAGGGGTCGTTGGGAGACCCAGGGAAATCTCACTCCGTATTTCGATTTTGAGAGTCCAGAGACAAAATTCAGCCGACTTGAAAAAAACAGAGCTCAGCAAGAGGGTGCACTCTCTGTTAAGAATCCGAGCAATATCGTTTCTTCCTGGCCGGAGTATCGCGGTAGCGAAAGGGACGGTTATTCGAAGGAAACGAACCTGCTTGAAAGTTGGCCGAGTGACGGCCCGCCTGAAATTTACCGGCAACCGGTAGGACTCGGGTTCGCAGGCTTTGTGATCCGAGATGGGAAGGCTTACACCATTGAACAACGCCGGGAGCACGAGGTTATTACATGTTATGAATTCGGGACCGGGCATGAATTATGGGCTTACAAATACAACGCGTATTTTAAGGAACAATTAGGTGGTGATGGCCCGCGGGCAACGCCAACGTTGAGCGGCGAGCTTATCTATTCGCTTGGCGCGGAAGGGCTTTTGGTCTGCTTGAGAGCGGATACAGGCGAGCATGTGTGGACGGCAAACATTTTGTCAGATCTTGAAGAGAAGAATCTGGAGTGGGCAATGGCCGGCTCGCCACTGGTCGTCGAGGATATCGTTTATGTCACCAATTCTGGTTTGACCGGGGAATCATTTCTTGGCTACGACAAATTGACCGGAGAGCTGAAAATCAAGGCTCTGGAAGAACAGCAGGCTTACGTTTCTCTGATGGACGTTGAAATTCTCAGCAAAAAGCAAATTCTGAATATCTCTGCTTTCTACATGAACAGTTTTGAGCCTGGAACAGGGCAGCTTCTGTGGTCATTCCCCTGGGCGACAGAGTACCGCAACAACTGTTCGCAGCCTTTGGTAATCAGCCAGGACAAGATTTTCGTCTCCTCCGGGTACGGTAAAGGCTGCGCGCTCGTTCAGATCACGAAACACGACAATGACTCCCAGAATGTTGTTTTCGGTGCCTCGGAAATCTGGTCAAATCTCAACATGAAGAACAAGTTTAATTCTTCGATTCTTCATGAAGGCCACGTTTACGGGTTGGATGACGGTATTCTTGTTTGCCTGGATATTGAAACGGGCAAGAGGAAATGGAAGAAAGGACGCTACGGCTACGGCCAGCTCATTCATGCGGATGGCAAACTGATCGTGCTTGGTGAGAGGGGGCAACTGGCCCTTGTGGAAGCAAGCCCTGAAGGCTGGAAGGAAATTTCAAAGTTTCAGGCATTGAACGCGAAGACGTGGAATGTTCCCGCGCTTGCCGATGGTTTATTGCTGATCCGCAATTCAGATGAAATGGTTTGTTACGACCTGAAGAGCACAAAATGAGTATAGACGACACGGTTCCAGCCAGACATTTTCAGGCAGAACGTCTGTCTGGAAACCCGATCATCCACTCCAGGCTTGATGGGTTTGAGGACAAGGTCGGCGAGAACATAAACGGCCCTTCATTGATCCGTGTGCCCGACTGGATCGAAAATCCACTTGGGCGCTATTACCTTTATTTCGCTCACCATTGCGATGATCACATTCGGATGGCCTATTCGGATAAGCTTGAAGGGCCCTGGAAAGTCTATTCTCCGGGCATCCTGCATCTCGCCGACGCTCCAGGCTGTGGCCATATTGCCAGCCCCGATGTTCATATCGAAGAAGACAACCAACGGATCAGGATGTACTTCCACCAGCCAGCGCGAGCTGAGAATGAACATGGAGCGCAAGTGTCTTTCGTCGCCTTTTCTAACGATGGTCTCAGTTTTGAGCCGAATGACGAGATACTGGGAAGTTCCTATTTTCGAGTGTTTCAATACGGGGAGGCCTGGTATGCATTCGCTATGAATAGTTTTCATGGTGGCATTGTTTACAAGTCTGATGATGGAATTTCTGATTTTCTGGTCGGCCCCCAGATGATTCAGCGTATTCGCCATAATGGGCTCTTTGTTGAGGGCGACACACTGTTCCTGTTTTTCTCGCGGGCCGGGGACACCCCCGAACGAATCCTGCTCACGACTATCGATTTAACCGCAGATTGGAAGGACTGGTGCTCCGACGAAATAGAAGAAGTCCTCGAGGCCGAGGAGGAGTGGGAAGGTGGGAATCTTCCACTCGAAAGATCCTCTTACGGAACGATTAGGGTTCCCGGTCGACAGTTACGGGATCCAGGAGTGTTTCAAGAAAATGGCCAGACATACCTTCTTTATTCAGTCGCCGGCGAGCAGGGAATCGGAATTGCAAAATTGAACAGGATTAGGCCCCAATGATGAAAGTAGGTTTATTCATTCCCTGTTACGTTGACCAGTTTTACCCACAGGTAGGGATGGCCACGGTCGATCTACTGGAGAGATTTGGTGTCGATTTAGATTACCCGGAAGCCCAGACCTGCTGTGGCCAGCCGATGGCAAATACCGGACTAACCGAAGAGGCACGGCCACTTGCGCAACGTTTTCTTGAAATATTCAAAGACTATGAATACGTCGTGTGCCCTTCAGGAAGTTGCACTTCCATGGTGCGAAATCACTACGACGATTACCTCGACGGCCAAGATGGCTTTGCGGGTCTCAAGGCAAAGACTTTTGAGCTCTGCGAATTCCTGGTGGATGTGCTGAAGGTTGAAAGCGTCGAGGGCAAGTTTCCCTATCAGGTCGGCTTACACCAGAGCTGCCATGGGCTCCGTGAATTGAGGCTTGGCAGTCCAAGTGAGCTGGTTGGGGCCTCTTTCAGCAAAGTCCAGCAGTTGTTGGATGGCTTGGAGGGCATCACGCTGAGCGAGCTAACAAGGCCCGACGAATGCTGTGGCTTTGGCGGTACGTTTGCGGTCTCAGAAGAGGCGGTTTCATGTATGATGGGACTGGATCGGATTCATGATCACGAACAGGCCGGCACCGAGATCCTCACGGCAAATGATATGTCGTGCCTGATGCATCTTGACGGCCTGATTCGGCGCCAGAAGAAGCCCATGAAGGTCATGCACGTGGCTGAGATTCTTGTGGAAGCCTCAAGTAAGTAGATGGGTGGTCTCACCAATATGCTTGCACCCCTGAGGACCTGCGATAGATATGTCTCTCCCTAACTTTGCGAGAGACGACATGACGGAACTGACACTTAGACAGGGAACGATTCTTTCGGATGAAGGCGAGTCCAGAACCGACATAAGGATTGTAGACGGCAAGATTGCAGAGGTTGGAGAAGTCTCGCCAGGAGGCGAAACCATCGATCTGGATGGCTTGCTGGTGATGCCGGGAGTCATTGACGCCCATGTCCATGTGCGTGAGCCGGGGGCCACCCACAAAGAAAACTTTCGGTCAGTTTCTGAAGCAGCGCTTGCCGGCGGGGTGACCAGTTTTCTGGACATGCCGAACAACAATCCTCCGACAACCGGGCTGGAGGCCCTCAACGAAAAGCGGCGGCTGGCAGCGGAGAAATGCCTTGTCAACTACGGTTTTTTTCTCGGAGCGACATCAACCAACATTGCAGAACTGAACCAGATTCAGAATGTGGCCGGCATCAAGGTCTACCTGGGCTCAAGCACAGGCAATCTTCTCATCGACAATCTGCAGGACTTTGCACGTATAGTCGCCGAGACTGACAAGCTGCTCGTGCTTCACGCGGAGAATGAACAGCTCCTCCGTTATTTTGATGAGATTAAACGTGACACGGCGATGCATCACGAAATCCGTGATAACGTGGCCGCGGCGGTATCGGTAGCTGAGAGTCATCTGCTTTCTGAAAGGTTCAACAAGCGGATACACATTGCCCACTTGAGCACCAAAGAGGAGATCAACATCCTCCGTCTGCACAAAACCGAACGCATGACCTGTGAGGTCTGTCCGCACCATCTGTTCATGTCGTACCAGTATTTCAAAGAGCATGGCAACCTCGGCAAGATGAATCCTCCGCTGCGTGAGGAGGCAAGCGTTGAAGCACTCTGGACGGGCATTCAGGACGGCCTTGTCGACATCATCTCCACCGATCATGCGCCGCACACTCTTGATGAAAAAGAGACCGATTACTGGGCTGCGCCGTGCGGCGTTCCGGGCATCGAGACCTCTCTGCCGCTCATGCTGGATGCCGCGCTGGGAGGTCGTCTCAGTATGCCGAGGCTGCAGAAAATCATGTGCACCCGCCCAGCCGAGATCTTTGGGATGAAGGGGAAGGGCAGAGTCGTGCCCGGCTACGATGCGGACCTCTGCATCATCGACCGCGAGGCAAGCCACAAAATCCTGAACGAAAATCAACGGACAAAATGCTCGTGGACTCCCTTCCACGGAACAGAATTAAAGGGCAAAGTCCAAATGACAATAGTCGGGGGGAGAGTGAAATACCGGGAGGGCAATGTCGTGGACAACACTCCCGCGAATGAGATTCGATTCGCTTGAACCCTCCTTCGCTGCTTCTCCCCGCGTTTCCGATTCGCCATCAACCATTAACCATCACCCGTCACCCATCAACCATTCCTCCTCCCATGTTTTACGGTTGGCCTCACGTCTTTTGCCCTGAATATCGCAGCCTGACGATCGATGATGTCTGGCCGAGCCTTTACATCGGTGCACACCGAATCGATGAAATAAAACGAAAGGCCTCCGAGCTCGACTGGGCTCGACAGGCCATTGAATTGTGGCAGGAGGAGGCCGAGGAAGTTTTAGCTGAAGAGCCTTTATTCGTTGAGGGTATTCCTGGTGGTCGGACCAGCATGTATCGCTGGGATCAAGGACAGCATCTGATCTTCGACCACACACAACCCAAGACTGCCTATGACCCCTTGCTCGGCAGTACGATCGAACTGAATCAAAAAAACAAAGAGGCATGGGTCCTTCTTTGCCATGAACGCATCCGGCGACTGATGAGCAGTCTCGCGTTTCTCTACGGAATCACGGGCGACGAGCGCTACAGCGATTGGGTCTGGGAGGGATTGAGGAATTCGGTAAAGCTTTATCAGAGCCCGAATTCCGGCAGCGACAAGCCTTACTCCTGGGTTTACGGCGGGCTTTACGAAGCGCAATCGATGCTGCAGCTTCTTCAGTCAGTCGAACTCGTGAAAGGGGCGCCAGGCGGATCAGGCGAAGACCTGCAAGCAGTTCGTAACGAGATTTTCGTGCCTGTGTGCGACACGCTGTCACGCTGGATGGATAAGATGCTGGTGCACAACATGTCCTGCTGGTCTGACGCAGCGCTTGCCCTGGTCGGCAAATTTCTTGGGAATGATGAACACGTTGAGAAGGCACTCTACAGCGAACGCGCAGGCCTCAAGAAGTTGTTGGAGGTCGGCCTGCCGAAAGCTCCGGATGGCGGCCCTCCGGATGGATTCTGGTTCGAGACTTCTTCCTTCTACAATTTCTATGCGCTCATCCCGCTGTGCGCGCTTCACCAGATGTTGCCCGTCGCTGCAGACATTTGGGATAAGTTCGAGGGCCACTTCTTTGCCATGTTTGAAGCCCCCATCCACCTGGCGGATGAACACCTTAGAGTCGTTCCGGTCGGCGACAGGTATGCTCCTGGAGCGTTCTATCTTCCGTATATGCGACACGTTTTCGAGTACGGTGCTGGCATACTACCGGAACGTATCGGACCTTTGCTGTCACTTCTGTATCAGGCGTCAGGCGCTCCAAGGAATTCTCTCGCAG
The DNA here is from genome assembly GCA_027625095.1 of Planctomycetota bacterium. Taxonomy (GTDB): domain Bacteria; phylum Planctomycetota; class PUPC01; order JACPCR01; family JACPCR01; genus JAQBXN01. The sequence goes on from JAQBXN010000028.1 coordinate 48,866, forward strand.
CCCTGGCGTACGGCCCTGACGAATTGCCTCCGCCTCGCGAAAAACCCAAGACAAGTGTCGTGATGCGGAGCGCAAAAATGGCGACGTTCAGGGGTCAATGGAAAGGTGACCCGGTCACGCTCTGGTTTCTGGGCGGCAATGATTACCATGCTGGACAGGCGCATCATCATTCGGACAAGCTTTCATTTTCACTCCATGCAAAGGGTCGGATCCTGACCTCCGACCTCGGGCTTCCCGGCTCTCAGGATAACGACTGGGCTCAATACCTGTTCAGCTCGTTCTCGCACAACACGATGTTTGTGGACGAACTCGCCCAAGGCCCGATGAAAAGTCTGGAATTTAATGCGGACGTGGATGCGGAAATTCCGTGGGCGAAAGCAAAGGTGCAGGGCAACTGGAATGGCATACCGCCCTCGCTCCAGAGAGCCATGCAGGGCCGCGGGGATGAGATTGATCCTGGAGCGAATGAAGAGGTGGTCCTCACCCGGGCTCTTCATTTCTCTCCGCCGCTTATCCAATTTGTGGACACATTCGAATCGCCTGTGGAAAGAAGGTTCAGTTCAGCATTTCACTGTTACGGCAACCTGATTGTCGATACCCAACCCAGCGCGGAAGAACTCGCCCTTCCTGCGCTTCCAGCTCATGGAGCACTGTCTCTGCTTACAGAAAAACATACCTGCTCTTCTGCATCAAAGGTGGTAGCGGATTGGCGTGTCGATACAGGTCTATTCTTGAGATTGGTCGCAACAGCAGACCGTTCGTTTGAGGTGACCTGGGGCCGAACCCCAGGCAATCCGAGCATTCAGACACGAGGTACTCTCCTCTTGAGGACTGCCGCTGCCAAGTGTGAATTCCAGGTGTGCCTTGAGCTTCATTCCGGATCGCCGGCGACATCCTGACCACGACGGGATCGGGGGAATGAGTCTTTACAAGCCTTGCCCGATTGTGTAACTCCCAACATCTGTTCCTCAAGCCCCCCACTTCCATCCAAGGTGAGATTGAAATGTCACAACCGGATTATCGCTGGACCCAAGTTACTGACTCCGCAGCCTACGCACCGCGCGATGGTGCAGGAGCGCTCGTTTATAGAGATAAGATGTGGTTCATCGGAGGCTGGCACCCGGGCGATAAGGTCCACTTTCCCAGGATTTGTAACAACGAGGTATGGTGTTCGGATGACGGCGCCCAGTGGGATTTAGTCAAACCGAACACGTTTATTGATGACTCCTTTGATTCGGAGTTGGACTGGGAAGGGCGCCACACCGCGGGTTATGTGGTCCACCAGGATAAAATGTGGATCGTTGGAGGGGACGTCAATCAGGGACACTACCAGTTCGATGTCTGGAATTCCGAGGACGGTGCGAGCTGGAAATATGTGAATAAGGGCAAGCCAGTGCCGTGGGGTCCGAGGGCGCTTCATTACACCCTGGCATTCGAGAACAAAATCTGGGTCATCGGTGGTCAGACAGTTCCGCAGTTCGCTGACCACGAATTAGCGTTCCATCGAGACGTTTGGAATTCAGAAGACGGAATCCATTGGGAGGAAGTCCATCCGGAAGAACCCTTCTGGCCGCAGCGAGGGATGATTGGCTGCAATGTCGTCTTCAAGGATCGGATGTGGATTCTCGGCGGTGGGACATACGACGTACCACAATTACCGGAACGAAAATTCTTTAATGACGTCTGGAGCTCAGCCGACGGCATCCATTGGGAACTGCATACTGACAACGCGGCATGGGCCCCACGGCAATATCATGAGGTCGGCGTCTTTGATGACCGAATGTGGGTATTGGAGGGCTATCGCGATAAAAACCGCAACGATGTCTGGTTTTCAGAGAATGGTGTCGACTGGTTTGAAGTGGCTGACACACCCTGGAACATCCGGCATGCGGCAAGCGTATATACCTACAAGGACGCGCTCTGGATGGTGGCAGGTAATAACATGGAAAAGGATGTCTGGAAACTGGAACGGGTGTGAATGTGCCGTATCTGGTTTTGGAATGTGGCTTACTTGAAGGGAATCATTCAGGGCCGTCGCAGAGCGTCACTGCCACCTGAAAAAATGGCACCGCGGATGGCCCGCCGCGCCAGATAAATCCGGAACGTCGGGCCACCCGCGGGCCTATTTGTGCCATACAGGTGGACTAGGTGCCACCGCTGAGTTTGGGGGAAAATAAAAAAGTTCCCGCTACGGGGAGCTACAACCGCTGATTTTGTGATACATCCCAGCCGTGGTTGCTTTCAGATTTCTGTCAGCAAATGGATGTCTCCAATCCGTTGGTTTCCGCAGCAGGGAACTTTCAAGGCGTCTTTTCGGAATCGGGCCTTCCCGAAAAAACCGCCCCTCCTGATTTCCTGAACAAGTCAGGTTAAACGTTGACTAACTTACTACCCCACTTCTCAATTTGTCTTTTGGCAATTGCCTTATTCATCCGGGCAACTGCCGCCCGGCAAGCGCTCTCCTTACAGCAACGAAACTGTTGAACAGCAGCATCGATACGGATGCGTTTGAATTCTTGATTTGAAAGAGCCTTACCACAAATACAACATTGGTCTTCCATGAAATGTTCCCCACTCCTGAAGAAGAGGAACCCGCTCGGCCCGGTTTCATTTTTGTCGGATGATTCAGCTCTGGGATGAGCGATCTGTTGAACTCAGCTTTTCACCTGCATCAGGCAGAGCCAATTCCCGTTAAGAAAGATCTGTTTACCGGCTTGTTACGCCGGCGACAATGTCTATATATTCGGCAACCCTCACAAAAAGTTTAGCGGATTACTACAATTATTGTGGGAACTTTCCAGATCAGGGTTGAGACTCTGTGATTTCCCTGACGAACTCAGTTGCTGCCCGAAGCTCCTCCCCTATGGTGTCTTGCAGGGAATGGTGTGAATCAGGGAGATGAGTGCCGAGTAGGAGAAAGCCCCGAAAATCTTTCTCAATGAGTCTGGCCAGATGTTGCTGTAGATACAGGGTCGTTTGAGAGAGGGAAGCCTCCTCAAATCCGTCGGTAGTGTGCTTTGCGCCCCTCAACACAAACATGCCGAGCCGGTCGTGGATGGCCCTCAGGGCTGTCACAGAGTAGTCGGCGCCGTGCATGCAGAGCTCGACGGGGTCCAAAATCAGTTGGGCGGAAAACCGGTCAATCAACTGTAGAAGGCCGATGGATGAATAATGGTCATGTGCCAGGGTCTGGGGTTGTATCTTGATGCACACCTCAATGTCTTGGGCTTTTTCTGAATCCAATGCCCTCCCGATGATCTGGGCTTCTCTCTGGAAATACATGGTCATTTCAGCGGGTTTCACCGGTCTGGCAGAAGCACCGATGACAAGCTTTGGTGCTTTGAGGGCCACTGCCGCCTCAATAGCGTTCTCCAATTCCTGTTTCATATCTGAGCTGGATTGGGACTGTCTTACCCATTCAACTGAAGTGATTCCCAGTCCCACCTCTTGTGAGGCTCGTTTGGCTTCCGCCAGCTCCGTTTCCTTCAGGCTGGAACCAAGAACCAGGTGGTATCCCTGGTAGCCGGCCTCGGCTGCATAAGTAAAAGCATCCTTACAGGTCGCCTGACTGCATGCTTGAGAGCTGAGGGCGAAACGCAACATTTGTTTCATCTGTTTGATTTCGGGTTGAAGACGTCAGGGCTACTCGATTTTGTGGTGTATCCTCATGGCTACACACTCCGGGCGCCGTTCCTACTCAGCCTACCCACCGACCTCGAAAGCTCGGGCAAATCATCAAAGCTACAGGTGGCCGGGCTCGTTGGAGTAACGGCTTCATCGCGGTGCCTTCGCTCCGCGAGGGCTCTGAAGACTCCCTCGGAGCGTGGAGACCACGGCGAAGACCGCTCATCACCTACGGCCTTGTATCTGGGGAGAATCAAAAAGAGCGACAACTTGCTGCCCTCCTCGGGTCCGGACTTCTTTGGCGAGAGTATCGACAAATTTTTCTACTGGAAGTGCCCCCAAATCCTTCTCAATTCCCCTCGCACGTACACTCACCTGGCCGGCCTCAGCGTCCCGGGGCCCTACGATGAGCAGGTAAGGGATCTTGTGCTCCGCTCCTTCACGAATCTTCCGCTGGACGCGTTCATCAGACAGATCGGCTGTGGCGCGGATACCTGCCGATTTGAGCTCGGCCAGGACATGGTTCGCATACTCGTTGGATTTTTCGCTGATGGGAAGGACCCGTGCCTGTTCCGGCGAGAGCCATGTGGGGAATGAGGCGGCAAAGTGCTCGATAAGGACACCGACAAAGCGTTCCATCGAGCCGAAGGGTGCTCGATGAATCATGACAGGCCGGTGCGGCTGATTGTCAGCGCCGGTGTAAGTCAGATCGAAGCGCTCGGGGAGATTGTAATCCACCTGCACGGTGCCGAGCTGCCACTCGCGGCCGATGACGTCCCTGACGACAAAATCGATCTTGGGGCCATAGAAGGCCGCTTCACCGGGTTCTTCGCTGAACGGAACGCCGAGAGAGGCGGCCGCGTCCCGGCAGGCCCGTTCAGCCTTATCCCAGTTATCAGGGCTGCCGGTGTATTTGGCGGAATCAGGATCACGCAGGCCGACACGGACTCTGTAGTCGGTCATTCCCAACGTGCCGAAGATAAGTTTGACGATTTCGAGGCAGCCGTTGATTTCATCCGCTACCTGCTCTTCGGTACAAAAAAGGTGTGCGTCATCCTGCGTGAAGCATCGAACGCGGGTCAAGCCGCCAATTTCGCCGGACTGCTCCCAACGATAGACCGTCCCAAATTCAGCCAGACGGACAGGCAGGTCGCGATATGAGCGGGCCTCGGATTCGTAAATCTTGATGTGATGGGGGCAGTTCATCGGCTTGAGGAGGTAGCCATCAATCGCGTCTTCGTCTGCGCTTTCGAGTCGGTTTGAAAGATCGGCGCATGAGCAGCCCTCCTGGACGAGTCCGTTGAGCGTATCTCTGGTGATGATGGGCGGATATTGGGATTCCTGGTAGTAGGGGAAGTGGCCGCTCGTCCGATAGAGCTTGAGTTTGCCGATGTGGGGTGTGAAGACCTCACTGTATCCCTGCCGTGCAAGCTCGGCGCCGATGAAGTTCTGGAGCTCCTTCCGAATGATGGCGCCGTTGGGAGTCCAGAGCACCAGGCCCTGGCCGACGTCTTCATCGATGTGGAACAGGTTGTGCTTCCTTCCAAGGACGCGATGGTCGCGTTTTTTCGCCTCCTCGAGTTGGTCCAGGTAGTCCTTGAGTTGCTTCTTGTCAGGAAATGCAGTGCCGTAGACTCGGCTGAGCCGGTCCGAGTTTTCATCGCCGTGCCAGTAGCTGGCAGCAATAGAAAGCAGTTTGAACGCGCCGATCCTGCCTGTCGATGGCACGTGGGGGCCGCGGCACAAGTCTTCCCAGTTCTTGCCTGCTTCACCTGTGCAGTAGAAGGAAATGGGCGTACCCGCATCGGCTGCGAGGGCCCGTTCCGCGTTATCGATTTTGTACTTCGAGCCTTCCTCGATCAGCTTTGCCTTTCCCTCGTTCGCTGACAATTCGTATCGGGTGAACGGCCGGTCTTCCTTGATGATGGCTTCCATTTCGCGCTCAATCGCCTCAAAATCGTTTGAGGACAACGGCCGGTCTTCAGGGAAAGCAATATCGTAGTAGTAGCCGTTGTCCAGTGGCGGGCCGTAAACGAGAAAGGCTTCAGGAATGATCCGCTGAATGGCCTCGGCCATGACGTGTGCGCATGAATGACGAATGAGATACAGCGCGTCGGGATCGACATCGCCAGCCCTTGTCTTCGAGGTGACGATGGCGAGTTCGACATCCTCGCTGATGGCCGAATTAAGATCCGAAAGCCGGCCATTTATCTTGCAGCCGAGCGCTGCCTTGGCGAGACCTGGTCCGATATCTTCGGCCACACGCAGCGCGGTTACCGGTTCGTCATATTCCTTTGCCGAGCCATCAGGAAGCGTAATCTTGGGCATGAGTCACTCCGAATTCGGTAGTTCTGAATCACCGCTCAGTAAGAGAAGCAGAAAAGTATCGCGAGATTCGCCGCTGTCTCAAACAGGGAGGCTACTTGCCCAGCAATCGCCCGCCATCGGCGATCAGATCCTGTCCAGTGATGAAAGGTGAATCGACTACAAAGAACATCACAGCTTTGGCTATGTCTTCAGGCTGTGCGGCTCGTTCCATGGGTGTGGCCCTGATGTTTTTCTCGATAAATTCACCAAAATCTGCGATCCAGCGGGTATCCGTGACGCCCGGGGAGACGGAATTGACCCGGATTTCCGGGGCGAGCACACGAGCAAGGGATTTGGTCAACGAATGAAGGGCTGCTTTGGAGGCGCAATAGGCGATGGAACTGCCGTTACCGATATGCCCGGCCACGGATGCGATGTTGACAATCGCTCCTTCAGAATTCTTGCGCATCAGCTTCACAGCAGCCCGGCTGGCGAAGAATGTTCCCTTGACGTTGACGGCCATGACCGCGTCCCACATGTCTTCTGTGAGAGAATCAAGCTCGTGATGTGGGACGAACGTGGTTGTGCCGGCATTGTTGACCAGCACATCCAATCGTCCATACTTTTCGTCTATCGTCCGGATCAGCGATTTGACCTCTTCATCAGAGGCCACATTCGCCTTGAGGGCAACGGCCTCACCGCTGAGCTGCCTGGCTTCCTCTGCCGTGGCTTCCGCTTCATCTACCGAGCGGGAATAGTTGACCACCACTGCGGCGCCCTCGGCCGCCAGGGCAAGTGAGCACGCACGTCCGATTCCCGTTCCTCCGCCCGTTACCAGAGCTACTTTTCCCTCGAGTTTCATGCCTGTGTCCTCCAGCTTTCAAAAAAATGTCGGTGTCTTCTGTGGGCGTGAGAATATAGCCGCGGGGATCCGGGCAGTCACTCTGGCCTGGATATTATTCAGCTCGAGCAGTGCGGCTGGCAATGACTGGAAAGAGAAGTTTCGGATTCCGGTGCATGAAATCACCTCAGTGGTGGAGGCCCTCCAGGTGAAGGTGGGTACGGCCGGCCGGCTCTATTTCATCGGGCCCGGACTGATTGAGTGCAGGGAGGCGGTGAATGGGCAGCGGCTGTGGCGACAGGAAGTGGGAGGAGAGAAGGGCTGGCTGGGTATCTACCTTGATACGGCCCAGAGAGGTGGCGGGGTATTAATCAAGGAAATCATCGATTGGCCCGCCCGCAAGGCCGGCCTGAGGACCGGTGATGTCATCACTAAAATCGGGGAACATCAGACCCCGCACGGAATGGCCCTTATTCAGGCGGTTAAAGATCTCGAACCAGGCGTTCGGTTGTCTGTTGAATATCAGAGAGAGGAAAAACAGGCATTTACCGAAGTATCCATTGGGGCGCGAAAGAGACCGCGGCGTTTCCTTGGTGAGGATGCTCAATACATCTATCTGTCCTTCGACTTTCAGGTGCTGTCATTGGAGAAAAAAAGCGGCAGACAAAGGTGGAATGTCTTACTGGAGCCCCCGCCGGAAACCCAGCCGGAAGTTCTGATGACGGGTACTAAGTTCGTTCCAACACCGGCCTGGGATGAAGGTATCACCGCAATCGGAATGACCGAGGAGAGGCTGATCGTGGCACTCGGCGGACACCGGCTCATGGGGATAGAACTGAAGACCGGGCAGCCCATCTGGTCGCATGATTCGAGAACCGCGATGGTCGAGCTTCCTCTACTTCGTAAACAGGAAATCATTTTTCTTAAAGAAGTCGGCCACACGATAGGGTATTTGGATGCGAATACCGGACAGCACAAGAAAGAATTGAAACTGGACGGGGCAGGCCTTACAGCAGTATTCAAGAGTCTGCAGCAGGTGGAGGGTGGGATAGCTGTTGTTGGTGAGAAGAGCATACGAGTTCTCCTCGATGAAGGCGGACAATCGTGGAGCCGTTCCGTCTCAAAGGACACCCTGTTTTCATCGACTGTGCGATGGATACTCCTTGCACATGAAAAGTTGGAATGTCTGGACTTGGCGACTGGCGAGCAGGTCTGGTCGCACGATCTGAGACCCTCAGAAAAGAAGGGCCTGGTTTGCATCGGTGGCAAGGCAGGTGTTGAAACCGAAGAGGAATTTCTGATCGCCGATTGTCCAACGGGCAAGAGCTCGTCAACCAACAGAGGCCGCAATTCAATCGGCATCATCGCTGCAAATGAAGACCTCTGGTTATGCAGTCGTCAGGATGCGCAGACAACCGTGAACTCGATCAAAGGTAATCAGAAAATCACATTTGAAGGGCATCTGTTCCTATTCCAGGCGTCACATGGACTGCTTGTGACCGCTACGGATACTGAGCTGATTGTGATGAGGAGAGGCGATTAAGAGAATCGTGGCAGGTTGTCCCGAGTGTTATATGCCTCTGTCATATCAGGCCCGATCAATACCGTTTTCGCCTCCATTTTCTGTCTAAGTGCTTTTTCTTCCAGGAAATCCAGTTCATCCTCCCAAGTACCAGCCTGGGGAATCCCTGCACTGGAAACTGCGGCATCGAAGGCATCGCTTGGAACCTTCTGGGAGGAGAATTTCATCGCGATTTGAAGAACCTGATTGAGCTTGTGGTCGTAGACTGCCGTGGCGACCCACTTCTTTTTCCTTGGAAACGGAATCGTGAAGAGCTGCCTGCATTGCCTGCATCGCATTTGCTTGCCCGCGAATTCCGGTCGGGCGTGATAGCACTGACCGCACACGCAGCGTATTTTGAATTGCATCTTGAGCCTTGGAGTTCCTGGATGGCCATACAGGAGTGCATTCCTCGTACCGTTCCGGGCCTCAAGCGTTCAGTTCTGGTATTTATAACCAGACAATGCGTACAGAATCTGAGCGGCTGGACGAGTGATTGTCGCCGGCAATTGCTAACTTGTTTAGCTACTAACTGTTGGAGTAACCGGCCTCACTAGCTTTCTTCAATACTTTGTTTGAACGGAGTTCGTATCCCCTGGCCTCAAATCGATGTTGATTTAGAGTGATAACGGACTGACCATAGAAAAATGCGACGCGGTGGCTAGAATGTCGTCCTTCAACTATGACCTTCATCCATGAGCGCAGAAGAAACAGATTCCACTTCCGAGAATGCCCCCGCCGAACTCGTTCTTACAGAGGAAGGGATTCGATATAAATTGAAAAAGGAAGTAACCCAGATTGGGCGGCTCCCCAAGTGTGATATTCCCCTGGATGACCACCGCGTTTCGCGAGTACACGCCGAAGTCAAGAGAGCGAGCAAAGGCTACCTTTTAATGGATTTGAGCCACAATGGCTCAAGAGTCAACGGTCTGAAAGTGAAGCGAGCGCTCCTCCAGGATGGTGACGAACTGATGATCGGAAAGACTCTCCTTACCTTCTATCACCGCTCTCAAACCAAAGCTCGAAGCATCCCGCCCGAAGAGAGGAAAGTAGGGAAAGACCTGGGTTTGCTCAAAGATCTTTACGATGAAGTCGCCGAGGACTAAGCTCGCCGTTTAGGTTTCTCACTGGAATTTGACATGGGCTTTGGCGCCGGCTTCATCTCTTTAATGAGGATAGAGAGCACGTATGCGCCCACAAGAGTCTCGGGGAAGAATTTATAATCATTCAGCCAGGCGATGAACGGGCTGAATTTTTCGAGCAGATCGCCCGCGGCGTAAAGCAGAAATCCTGCCCAGAATCCACACTTGACAGCTTGCGACCAGAAATTTGTGGAAATCCTCGACTCCCCGTGAATCTGCCGCAGTTCCTTCAAGGCCCTGAGAAGGCAGTAACCTACCCCTGCTGCAACTGAGGCATGGAAAACCACGTGGGACTCATAGCCAGCATCCGGCTCAAACAGGAAGTAGATAGTGGCATACAGAAGCACAAAGAAAGCCCGCACAATCCAGAGCTTCGCCGGGCTTTCCTTCATCTGCTCAGATGAGTCTGATTTTACCTGGACGGCGTTCACACAAGCTTCCATCTCTTTAGTATCTGTACCAACGAAGTTGGCTGAATGAGACGCTGTAAGGAACAGCAAAAAGAAAGGCTGGCAAGTGTTGTACTTACCAGCCTTGGCTTTGACAAACTGTTAGATACTAGAATGGAGGGCCCAGGTATTTTCTGATAGTCGTGGAGGTGGTTACGATCGTTGTCGATATGCTGGTTGAGGTGGTCGGGATACTGGTAGTCGCGACGCTTGTAGATGCTGTTGAGGTGCTGGCCCCCCCGGTAGTAGAAGAGGTGCTGGGGACACTGGTAGTCGCAACGGTTGTTCCCCCTCCGGCAGTAACTCCGCCAGTAGTAGTGGTTGTGCCAGTGGTTGTGCCAGTGGTTGTGCCAGTGGTTGTGCCAGTGGTTGTGCCAGAACCTCCACTAGTGGTAGGGCTCGAAGGAACAGTGGATGTGGTAAGAATGGAACTTGTTGTTGTTGACGAGGTAGTAGAGGTAGATGAAGTAGTAGAATAATCCTCTTCCCAGGTGCCGAGGATGGTCTCCTCGCCCTTCACACACTCCACATGGCCGGCGACAAAGAGTATATTTCCGCAGGAGCCATTGCCGTGATTCAACGCGACACGATAGGTGGTATTGGGTGTAGGCAAAGGGGATTTAATGGTGTCGGTGATATAGGTGAATTCGGAATTATTCCCGCCAAATTCCAATGAATCGGCTCCCCCCGCATCCGCGTCATATTCAAGGAGCATGATGGACCTTAGTGGGTTTTCGATAGTGTCCAACGATTGATAATCCCTGCTGGACATCCCTGCGTAGTTGGAACGGACGCCCTGTAGGTTTATCATTGCCTTTTCGGCGGTAGGGCATACGAAAAGTCTGTCTTCTCGCGGCTTGATGATGTAGTAGTCTCCTGGCGGCTCACCCGCCATTCCAGGATATTCAGCAAGATATTCTTCACGTGGCTTGTATCCAAATTGCCCTTCTTTGAAGTACTCAATCATCCCGATCCATTTGTATTCTGAAAATTCCGGTAACACCCCCTTGTTCTGAAGCGCATATTGGTTGATCAGACTACCCAGCGCTTTCATGTTGCTCTGGCAGTTTACATATGCAGCTTGGGCCATCGCCTTATTGATACCCACCACCAGCATGGAAAAGAGGATGACGATAATTGATACGACAACCAGCAACTCGATAAGGCTGAAGCCGTTTCGCTTTCGGAATTTCATGGCATTCTCCAGTGTAAAACTCGACCTGAGTATTTGTTGAAGTGTTAGATGCAAGAAGCGCCGAGAAGGTTCTGCACATTCTGAGCATTTCCGGAAAAATCTGGCGCAGTTATAAGGGCCCCCCTCTGATTGTCAAGTATTTGGTATTTCAATGGTTTATGTATGTTCCAGTTTACCCTTGAAACCTGATGCGTACAATACGCCTCTAATAGGCGACCCCTTTCCAGTGACTCACAAAGAACCGTGTCTGACAACAATATTCATGTATCGCTCGTCATCCCGACCAAGAACGAGGCTGAGAATCTGGAGGAGGTATACCGCGCCTGCGAACCATACGGGGACGAGATTCTCGTCGTAGATGGTCATTCAACGGACAATACCAGAGAGCTGGCGGAACAACTCGGCGCAAGAGTGATTCTTGATAACGGAAAGGGTAAGGGGGATGGCATACGCGTGGCCGCCGAGCATGTCAGGGGCGATATCGTTGTCTTTATTGATGCAGATGGCTCACACGTTCCTGAAGATATTCCCAAGCTGGTAGCGATGATTGATCGCGATGAAGCGGATCATGTTTCTGCTTCCCGTCTGATGGGTGGCTCAAGCGAGCTTCACGGCGGATTTGATGAATTCATGAGGCTGATGGGGAGTTCATTTATTACCGCATGTATTAACTGGCGGTTCAAAGTAAGCCTGAGTGAGAGCCAGAACGGTTTCCGCGCCATCAAGACTGAAGTGCTGCGGGATCTCGGCCTTGTGGAAAACATCACGACAATCGAGCAGGAGATGATCATGAAGTCCCTGAAAAAGGGCTATAGAATGGGTGAGGTGCCCAGTCATGAGCATGCTCGGAAATTTGGCGAATCCAAGATAAAGCTCAGAAAAGTCGCTTTCCGTTACGTTTACACGCTCATCAAATATCTCTTTTTCTAGGGCTGGGTGGCCTGGGCCGCCTTATTCCTGGACGCTGGTGAAGGTGGTTCCAAACAGGAAATCCGTATCGGTATCTACAGGAGTCCCGGCGGCAGTGCCCTGAATGGTTTAGGTAAGGACATTGTTGGTCATGGTACCAGCACCGAGACCTGGCACCAAGAGATCGATTCTCTTGACGGTTACCTTTACGTCGGAGGTATCGTTTTCAGACCAGACAGCAGGCCGTTTCGCTGCAGTAGAGTGCGTGCAGGGGGATCGTCCGGCTACAGCCATTCCACCCGGTCAATGATTGGAGGATGCTCCCTGGGGGAAATTCCAGAAATTTCCAGGAGGTGCATCTGGTCGAAGGACTCCAGTTCTGAGTCTTTTGCTATTCCTTTGAATTGAGAAGGGGTGAGTTCCAGATCAAGCCATCGTTCATCGATTTCATCGAGAGTGGCCGTGAAGACTTCCGCATCGCTCATTCCCGGTCTATGAGTTAGGCGCACCTTGAGCGGTCCGATACATTTCACGCGTATTGCGAGGAGTAGAATTTCGTACTGGTTAGGCGCCCAGCGTGGGTCTGCGATACGGCGGGTGGCGAGGTTCCAACTGAACGATTCGCCTTCGACGAGTACCGGTTCAATGGTCAGCGCGGGGCTTTCGCCGGGGCCGTCTATCTCATTTAACTGAATTGATTCGGGGAACGGTTCGGTGCCGAGGCCGCTCAGGAACCAACCTCCAATCCCTTCCGTGAAATCGTCAAGAATGAGGGATGGTTGAGCGAGGTCGTCCAAATCCCCATGGTCGGAGGGCGTGAAGGTCTGGGGAACGGAACTGATGCAGGTGCCGTCCGTGTAATAGGCCGTCGCAAAAACGGCGTGCTTTACGTTTGGGCTGGCAACGGGGACGGCCGATTTGCCTACTTCGTTTTCTTCGGGACACAGATGCCAATAACGGCAAGGGGCAGGGACGTGATTGCTGGCGACAAACACCTCCACGTCTTCAATCTCCTCCGATTCAACCCCCGTCACTTCTGCGATCAGCCGGCCGGATTCCTTGCGAATTACGACCTCCGGACGCGGCAGCCATGAGCCGTCTCCGTTCAGATGTGTCGCGAGCCATTCGTACAGGTTTAACGAAACGTCTTCATCGAGGTGATGATTGAAATGGGGACAGAAGGCGAGCGCGTGCCGATCGTTCAGCGCTGCGAACAGCTCTTCCGCGGTGTCCATCCAGCCAAAAAAGTCGTTGGTGCAGTTGAGGAACAACATGGGGCCGTTCTGGATAGCGGCATACTGGTATGGGCTGAAGCAAAAGCTCCACAGGCGTTGATCCTCGTCTTCAGGGTCGAAATCCGAGCCGCAGGCATTTCCCCATTTAAGAGTACCACCGCATCCGTAGATCGCGGTAGCTGCCTTTACCCGCTTATCGGTGCCGTTTACCAGCCAGGATAGAAATCCGCCCCATGAAATGCCGTAAATGCCAAGCCGGTTTTCGTCAACTTCCGGCTGTTGAGAGAGGAGAGTCAGTCCACGACGAGCTATGGCTGTTGCGTGATAAAGATGACTGTATTCAGGGCTGGGCTCGATGCGGTAAATGTCCGTTGAAGCCATACCCAAATCGGTGACCTTCTCCCGTTCGTCTCTGGGGCCGGTCCAATCAAAGGTGAGGGCCGCATACCCCTCTTCAATCATTTTCCTTACGTGCACTTCATTCGCGGTCTGCCCGCCGCCATGGATGTGCAGCACACCGGGTACGCGTTCCTCAGATTTCGGGACGCCCAGGATTCCGTAAACCCAGACGGGCTGGCCTTCGCATTCGTGGCTGAAGTAGGTGAGCTCCGTGATGACACAATCTTCTTCCTCTCTGCGCGAAAGGACCTCACATTCGAGGTCATCCAGCGTCGGATCGAAATCTGCCCAAAGCTCTGTTGGTGACCACTGAGTTTCGTTCATGGCAATCTCTACTTTACCGGCCCGTAATGTGGGCCCCATTTCATTGCGACAGCCTTGCCTTGATTCAAGAGCCCGGCTTCCTTTTCGGGTGAAAGAGGCTCGAAGTTGCGTGCCCATTCGACGTTCTCTTGAAGCTCTTTTAAGGAGCACATGCCGACGACGGCAATCGCGACACCGGGCAAGCCCAGGCCGTATTGCAGTGCCTGGCGGTGGTCATGAGAGCCGGTCGAGGCTAATTGAGAAGGTTGATTCTTCGGATGGTAATCCATGCCCTTCGCACCTCCGTAAATCTTCATGGCAGCCACGCCAACGTTGTATTCCTTCGCCAGCGGAAGCACCCCCTCCTCGAAGTTGTAGGTGTGCCGATCCACGAAATTCATCGCGAGCATGACGGCATCGACCTCTGCTTCTTCGAGCACTCTTTGCGATTTCCACGGCTGGTTATGTGAAGTGAAACCCACATAACGAGTCCAGCCGCGCCGTTGTGCTTCACGAAGCGCTGCCAGAGAGCCGCCTTTGCTCAACACGGCATCGATATCCAGCCCGCCCAGGTGGTGCACGAACGCCAGGTCTACCTGTTCCACGCGAAGCGTCCTGAGGCTCTCTTCGAGAATTTCGAGGGCCCTGTCGCCGTCGGCAGTGAGGGTCTTGGTGACGACAAACACTTCGTCCCGCCGTTCGCTAAGCACCTCCCCGAGCTGCTCCTGGGCGCGCTCGTAACCGGGCGCGGTATCGATATAGGTGACTCCCATGTCAATGGCCTGGTGGTACAGCTCTATCGCTGCCGCATTCTTCATGCCCATGCCACCCGGCCCGGTACCGAGCCCCAGGATGGGAACGTGTTCACCGGTCTTCCCGAGGACGCGAGTCGGTAACGTGTTTGCCTTTAGCGCTGAGAGTGTTGCAGCCGTCATGATTTCAGTACGAATGGAAGTTGTTCGATACCTTAAAAGTTATGAAACGATATTCGGATGACGGGAGGAGTCCATCCATTGAAGAATGGTTGATGGACTTCTTGTGGTTGCGTACGGACGAAGCGCTGTCACGATCCAGCTATGGCTGCTTTACGTGACATTAAGATTTCGAGCAACAGGTATCTGCCCTCACGGCTGCTGTCCGTACGGTTCGCGCGCTCCGGTGGGCCGGGCGGACAGAATGTAAACAAGGTGGAGAGTAAGGTGGATCTGCGTCTTGCACTCGGTCAGGTGGAAGAATTCCTCGGCGAAAGTGACACCAGACGGCTGCAGGAAAAACTGGCCAAACGGCTCGACGCCGAAGGGAATGTGCAAGTCCTGAGTAACGAGTTTCGCGATCAATCGAGAAATCTGGATGCAGCGCTTGATCGAATGGAGTCACTTGTTCAAGGAGCGCTGAAACGGCAGAAGAAACGTAAGCCCACAAAGAGGACGAAAGGCAGTAACGAGCGACGATTGAAAGAGAAGAAAAGTCGCGGCCAAATCAAGTCCATGCGAGGACAGGCCGGGGGTTAAGTCTTCAGGCTGCCTATCTGTGACGCTGAGGCGAATTCTCCGCGTCCTGCAAAGAAGTAAGAGTCGCACCCGGCATAAAGGGTTAGCTAACAGATGTGAAAAGGAGAGTTCGTCCATGTCGTTCAAGCACCGCCTGCTTGTCTCAATGGTTCCGCTTGCCGCAACACTCCTGCTGCGCTTGCTCGGGATGACGCTTCGTATCCGCACAGTCGGGGACAGCAGCCTTCTGCCAAACCGTGAAAAACAGGGCGAGGCCGTTATTTACGTGCCGTGGCATTCACGCCTGCTGTTGGGGGTTTACATGTACAGGGGGCTCGGTATTAACGCCATGTCCAGCCAGAGTCGAGACGGAGAGATCCTGGCCCGGTCAATCGAATGGATGGGCTTTTCAG
Source organism: Planctomycetota bacterium (assembly GCA_027625095.1). Classification (GTDB taxonomy): domain Bacteria; phylum Planctomycetota; class PUPC01; order JACPCR01; family JACPCR01; genus JAQBXN01. The sequence goes on from JAQBXN010000028.1 coordinate 64,734, forward strand.
CCACCCGTGGTTCGAGCTCAAGAGGAGCGGTAGGGGCGATGAAAACCCTGGCCGCGTTGTTAGAAGAAGGCACCGATATCATCATCACCCCTGATGGCCCGAAAGGCCCTGCAATGAAAGCGAAGATGGGCGCCATTCATCTCGCCAAACTCTCAGGGGCAAAGATCGTTTCGTGCAACTGGTCATGCTCGAGATTCAAAGAATTGAAGAGCTGGGATCGACTGCGAATTCCCATGCCCTTTTCAAAATGTGTTATGCGTTTTTCTGAGCCGGTGTCCGTGCCCTCGGATTGCACCAAAGAAGAAATGCAGCAGAAACTGGAAGAACTGCAGGCGAGCATGGATCGAATGGTAGAGACGGAGCGAGAAGATCTTGAGTAAACTTGATCGGTAGAATCACAAGAAAACCCTGGCTTCCCAATAGAACGATTTTCCCCAGACAAACTGCATGGTCTGACGAATTGTCTAAACTGTTCGCCTTCGCCTGGGAATCAGAAATGACACACACTCGCAGAAAATTTATGACCGACACCGCAGCCGGACTGACGGCTGCAAGCCTCTCCACCACGTTTGCGAATGAACAGGTGGCGATACCCTCAGGCAAGGCGGAGCATTGCATCTTCATCTGGCTCGGTGGCGGCGTGGGACAGATGGATACCTTCGATCCTAAGCGTCCTGGCGATCCAAAGAAGAAAGAGGCCGGGTCGTATTACGAAGCTGTGAACACGGCCATCCCTGGCGTCAAGGTCTGCAAACATCTGAGCCGCTGCGCAAACGTGCTCGATCGCTTCGTGATTCTGCGCACGGTTCATCACGACGTCATTGACGAACACGCCGCCGCAGTTAACCGGATGCATACGGGGCGACTCACGAGCGGTACGATCGTCTATCCGTCCATCGGATCGATTGTCTCTCACGAGAAGGCGAATGCTAAAAGCAACGTGCCGGGGTATGTGCTCATCGGCTACCCCAATCTTACTCGCGGCCCTGGTTTTCTCGGAGCAAAGCACACCTATCTCTATCTCACCGATACAGAATCCGGGCCGCCCGCGCTCACCCGTCCAAAGATGTCGGAATCACGCCAACAGCGCAGGGAGCGGCTCTTGGCCATGCTCCGCACAAACTACCTGGAAAAACACAAAGGCGAAAAAATTCTGACGGATTACGACGCGATCACAGAACAGGCGTTTCGGCTTGCGAGCCCCCAGTTCATGAGTGTTTTTGATCTCGCTGAAGAGCCCGGCACTCTGCGTGAATCTTATGGGGGCGAATTTGGTCAACGCTGCCTGCTGGCACGGCGGCTGGTGCAGTCCGGCGTCAGCTTTATCGAAGTCGCGCACAATTTAAATTTCGTGAACGGCACCGGCTGGGACGTTCACAATGACGGCATTCTCAACCAGTATCTTCTGATCGAAGAGCTCGATAAGGCACTCTCAACCCTGGTCGTGGATCTTGAGAAACACAAACTCCTGGAGAAGACGCTCATCGTGGTCGCATCAGAGTTCGGCCGGCCCGCAAAATTTGACGGAGGCGGCGGACGCGGCCATCACTCGAAGGCGTTCAGTGTCGTGCTTGCCGGAGGCGGTATCAAGGCCGGACAGGTGGTCGGCGAGACCGACGAACTTGCCGAGACCCCGATCTCTCACCCCATCTCGGTGCCCGACCTCTTCGCTACGATCTTCAACGCACTGGGCATCAATCCCGCCAAGAATCTCAAGGCGGGCAAACGCCCCGTCCCCATCACGGATATGGGTAAACCCGCGGCACCACTGTTTGTGTGATGGCAAACTTACTGTAAAAGGGCGCACTTGCAGAGTGGGAGTTGCCTTCCGGATTGACCGCGCACCCGGGCTCCCATTCATCCAAATTTCAACACATTTCCCAGGAGGATAAACCATTGGCTAAGAACGCAGGCAAACCACGAAAACTCAAGACCGTCATGATCGGATGCGGCGGTCGCGCACAGGCTCATATGGCCGCGATGCTGTCCAGCAAGGCCATCGATCTCGTCGCTGTCTGCGACCTGGATGAGGCGAAGCTCAAAGCCGCCGGTGAAAAATTCGGCGTCAAGAAACTCTACAACAACATGGAAGAAGCCATCGGCACTGAAAAGCCGGAATTCGTAGACATCTGCACCCCGCCGACCATCCGAACCAGTATCGTCGAGCCGGCCATCAAAGCTGGGGCGCCGCACATACTGATTGAAAAGCCTATCGCGCTGACGCCTTCCGAGAGCCGCAGACTCGTCGAACTTGGCAAAGACCGGCTCATCGCAGTGAACACGCAATATCAGTGGATGCCGCACTGGCAGCGCTTCTGGGAAATTCTGGCCAAGAAGGAGCTGGGCGACATCCTGTACATCCGTGCCAGCACGAAGGCAGATATCCTCGAGCAAGGCCCTCATACCCTGGATCTCGCGATGAAGGCCGCACGCATTTCCGGACTCCCGGATCCTGAGTGGGTCATCGCCGGCGCGGCCGGTGTCGCGTACCACGGTGCTATCCCCGTTCCGGGCGACGTTACCGCTATCGCCGGCCTTGGCGATGCTCGACTCTTCATCAACCACGGTGGCACAGCGCCGGAAGTTCCGGGTGAAAAAGTTTTCTGGTACCACATCCAGGTCGATGTCGTCGGCACCAAGGGCCGGCTCTGGGTCACACTTAACCAGGGCTGGACTCTCTGGTACAAAGGCAAATTCACGAAGGGTAAGACGGATTGGGGGAAGAATGACGGCCAGTCTCAGGCTGGTTTGTACATTGAACTCCGCGATCGCATTCACGCCGGCACCTGGCAGGAATTTCCGACCCGTGTCGAAATCGCGGCCAAGAATTCAGAGCTCATGATGGCCACCTATCTGTCCGCACTGAACAACACCAAGGTCGATCTGCCAGCGAAGCTGCCAGACTCACTCGTGAAACGAGTCGGCAAGCTGGCAAAGTAAAAGGCGCGAGACAAATGTCAGCATCTTGGAATTGAAATTGGAGTGCGGTGACCTGTCACCGCACTCTTTTTTTTCGCTTGCATTTCTATTTCGGCAATTCCATCGAGCTGGAAAGTGCCGGGGATTTGGTTCACTGGAATCAGAGTCTCCGGGCGAAAGTTCCACCATCCACAAGCAGAGTTGAACCGGTGATGTAGCTGCCTGCTTCGCTCGCGAGGAGGAGGGCTGGTCCGACGATTTCTTTAGGGTCGCCCCAGCGGCCAAGTGCGGTGCGACCAGCGAATGCCCGCTTCTGTTCGTCGCTCAAGATGTTCATGGGCAGATCGGTCAGGAACGGGCCCGGAGCGATGCAATTGACCGTGATGTTGAACGGCCCGAGGTCGAGAGCGGACGCCTGTGACAGGCCGACGAGGGCTGACTTGGTGGCGCAATACGAATTGCGGGCTTCCTTTCCACCGACGCCGAGGACGGATGAAATGTGAATGATGCGTCCCCATTTGCGTTCCTTCATTCCCGGGGAGACTGCCCGGCTCAGCACCATGACGCTGCTGAGATTCAGCTCCAGGATGCGATCCCAGTCTTCGTCTTTTACTTCGTCTATGGGTTGGGGAACGTTTGAGCCGGCATTGTTGACCAGAATATCAATTTTGCCGAGGCGGCTGATGGTCTCGTTTGCCAGCTCCTTTACCGCATCACGATTCACCATATCGGTGACTTTGTATTCGACACGGACATCGAGGCCGTCGCCGATTTCACTGACTGCATTCTTTAGTTCCCCTTCCTTCCGCGAGCAGATCATTATATCTGCCCCGTGTTCGGCGAAGCCACGGGCCATGGCTTTGCCAAGCCCTTTACTTCCACCGGTGACGAGGGCGACTCGGCCGGTCAGATCAAAACGGTTGGACTTATTCATAGGGTGTTCCTTTCTACTGGATGAAGTTGCAAAGATGAGATGAATGTTGCGTCCCGGTTTAAGGCGCTTTCCAGAAATGGAGTTGGCCGGCGGCGTCACCTGCTATCAGGGTTTTTGAATCGGAGCTTGCACTGACCGAGATGGGTAAAGAGCCGGGGACTTGGAAAGTGAGGAGAAGCTTTCCGGGTTCAGCATCCCAGTAGTGGACCTTGCCATCGCGTCCGGCAGTGATGAGGTGGCCGTCGGGCGCGAAGCGGACGGCGAGGACACCTCCTCGCAACTTTCCGTAATAGCCTTTCGGGCGTTCTGGCTCGTGTGCGGAGTTGTGTACCTTGACCGGCCAACCGTCTTTGGCGTCCCACCAGACGAGTTTGCCGTCTTCGCCGCCCGAGGCAAGGATGCGGTTGTCTGGACGCCAGTGCAGGGCGCGAACGGCCTCCTTGTGTTCAGTCAGGCTCAGCAGAATGCCGCCGGTTTTCGCATCCCAGAGATGAATGGCGCCGGCTCGATCCGCGGTGGCAATTCGATTGCCGTCTGGGCTGAACTCGATAGCAGTAATCCAGTCCGTATGTTTGCCCATTTTGTAAAGAAGCTCGCCGTTCTTGGTCGCGTAGACCTTGACTATCTTGCTGGAACCACCGAGGGCCACTTGCTGCTGATCCGGGCTCAGATCGGCGGCGAGCACTGTATCGATCTCGTCCCCGACTTCTGTCAGACGTTTACCTGTTCTTATATCGAACAGGACAACCTTACCGGACTGGACGGGACGTCCCCCTGCAGCGAGAAGGAGCGCGCCATCGTGGCTGAAGCGGAGCACGTGGGGCTCACCATCCGGGAAGGGCAGGACGCCGCAAGGTTTCTGAGATTCGAGGTGGTAGAGCTGTACGCATTCCGGCCCTGCTGCGGCGAGTAGAGGTGCCCAGGGGCTCGCATCCATCGCTATGACAGGGAATGGGCGATGAACATCTGTCAGCTTCACTTCAGGAAGCGTCTCTGGCATCGGTGGCGGGCCATCCAGCTTGCTGCCGGTGGCTGCGACGAATTCAATGTCCCGCTTAACGATCAGTGACTTGCTCTTGGAGGTTTCCAGCAGACCCTGATCGATCCACATGCGGATGGTTTCTATTTGATCGTCGGCAATCTTCGGTCGCTTCGGCGGCATGGGCGTCACATCATTCTGATGCGTGATCGCCTGGTAGAGCAGGCTACCGGATGACCGGCCTGCGACGACCACCGCGCCCCCGCTCCCGCCCTTGAGAGCCGATACGTAGGACTGAAGGTTGATGCCGGCCTTCGCCTTATCTTCACCGTGACACTTGAAGCAGTTTTGGCGAAAGATGGGCTCTACGTTGGTGTCGTAAGTGACAGGCGTGTCCGATGAAACAGTATTGAAAATCACCAGGCATAGAAGAACTAATTTGGTTGCACTGGAATCAATCATGGCGAAATCATTCTGGGGCATTGACTTTTTGATTAAGGTTAGAGCTCGGCATTGCGGGCCTGTCAGTCCCATGAGGTTTACAGCAGGAGAGGATTGTCCATGACTCGCAGGAGTGGAGGCGGCTTAGCACCGGAGAGCAGTCCCATTGCAGCCTCATAAACATGTTCCACGGGGATGCCAGTCAAGCAGATCGGGGCCGAACAGGTTCGGCTGAAACATGGCCGGCACCAGAGATCCCGTTGAACGATCCAGCATGGAGAAAAGTAGGGCCGGTATATAAAAGGATCCTTCGGCCCGAAAATCGATACTACAGGACAACCCACCAGGGAAGCCACATGTCCGGGCCCGGTGTCCGCGCCGATGAACAAATCTGCCCGGCGGCAAAGTGCAGCCAATTCCATCAGAGAGGTCTCATAACAGGCGTGGACGTCTGGGTGAAGAGACTCAGCCAGCTTTACGGCCGCATCCTTTTCTTTACCACTCCATGTAAAAACGACTGCGGTATCGTTATCCCTGCACAATCGGCCGCAGAGTTCCCGGAAGCCTTCGTCGGTCCAACGCTTGTAGGCGCCGAATGAACTGGTGCCCGGATGAATCGCAATCAGCCTTTTTCCTGTCAGTCCTTTCTCGATCAGAAAGTTCTCTGTCCTCGCTTCTGCCTCCGGCGCCACAGGTAGAGAGGCTGTGGCCGGGCCTGAATTGACGCCCAGGGCGGTCAGCAGGTGCAGGGCTTTCTCCGCCCGATGGCACTGTTTGGGAAGGGGCCGCGCCTGCACATTCGTGAAGCCCAGATCCTTTTCTTTTCGATCCTGGGGATGGAAACCCACCCGCTTTCCGGCACCGCTCAGGCGGGTAATCAGTCCACTGCGAAAATTACCCTGCATGTCCAGAGCGATATCGAAAGCGGCATCCTGGAGTTCATCCACCAGATGCCGAATATCATTGGAAAGTTGCCGCCATTGTCCCGGCCGGGCCATACTCTTTTGTAGTTTCTTGCGGTCCAGAATGATTGTTCGATCTACCTGTGGCTGTGCTTCGATGATTGGTGCGGAAGCGGGTTCGACTATCCACGAGATTTCAACGTCCGGCCAGGCCGTCTTGAGGGCATTCAGGACAGGCAAGGTGTTGATTACGTCACCGAGCGCGCTGAGACGGACGATGAGTATGGAGGATGGATGCGAACTCATCGCGTTCTATATGGGTCGGGCTGTACGTTCGAGCCAGCAGGCCTTCCACACAAGCGCCACCACAGCCGATGCCGATCTAAATGACGCTGACAGGCCCCTGCCAGGGAGCGCAGGGAATCCAGACGGCCGGCGCTTACCAGGTATTCCTTCAAAAAGCGCAGCCTGTCGACTTTGGAAAAATGCCTGGACGAAATGCCGAACTTCTCTATCGAGCGGTTCAGGCGGAATAGGGTGGATGAAGCCTGCTCTGGTGTGACGGCGTCCACTTGCCGGCCGCGATCCCAATCCAGCACAAAAAGTCTTTCCGCTCCTTCTGCCTCTTCAACGAGAATATTACGAATATGAAAGTCAGCATGAATGAGACCGGCCTCGTGTATCCGATTGACGAGCGCGGCGAGCTCGATTGAAAGCCTTCTACGGCCCGGCGTTGAAGCGGTCTTGAGCCAATCTTCCAGCGGTTGGGCGTCTGCAACTTTTTGTGTGATCAGGTCCAGACGTGTCAACAATCCCTTCCGTTCACGCCGGAATCCAATGATCTGCGGACAGAGAATGCCTGCCTCTCTCGCCGCCTCGTGCACATGGATTTCCTGGATAGCGCGGCCTTCACCAAGATGGGCCATTCCAATGATTTTGCCGGTTAGACCACCGTGCCTGTACCGGCGGACAATAACGATCCCTTTGCCGGTATCGATCTCCTGAATGCTGCCGCGGGCCCGTGCCTCCCGGGGAGGATAAAGTGCCGGTTGGCTTTCAAGGGCAGAGACGAACTCATCGCAATTGGCTGAGTTCAGGTAGAACCTGCCTGCGACTCCGGAAATCTCTCTTGCCTGAAAATTGCCTGGTAGCTGATACCGCATGGACGGAATCGTAGCGTGACCTTTGCTGGCTACCACATGAGATGCCGAGGCGGCCGGCCCTATCGACTGTGGACAAGATGCTTCGTGAAGAATGCCACGAACTCATTTTGATATTGATCCCGCGGGCAGCCATGACCAATTCCTTCAAGAACTTTCAGACTTACCTCCACTCCCGCGTTTCTGAGCGCATCATGAAAGAGATGGCTCTCAATCACAGGGACGATCGGGTCCTGGTCGCCATGAATGATTAGGAACGGGGCGGATTCGGCGGAGACATAGTTCAAAGGGCTGACCAGCTTTGCCAGATCGAGATGTTCCGCGACCAGGCCTCCCACGAAGGCTTCCGTTACATCCTTTAATGCCGGGTATTCCCCACAAGTCTTCGTATCCGCCATTCTGGTGAGGTCGGTCGGGCCGCAGATATCACATGCCGCCTGCACAGTGCTGGATGCTTTCGGGTTGCCTCCATCTCCCTCGAGTGCCTCAACGCCGGCAGAGACGCCGAGCAGCGCGGTGAGGTGTCCTCCGGCAGAAGAACCTGAAACGCCAATGCGCGTTGTATTCAGACCGTACTGCTTACCGTTCGCCCTGAGCCAGCGAACGGCCGCCTTGCAATCGTGAACGGTGGCAGGCGCAATCGCTTCGCTGCTAACGCGGCAATGGTTGCAGGCAACTGCGAACCCGTGTTCGGTCAGCCAGACCGGGGCGCCCTCCCGATTAGAGTTCCGCCAGCCACCGACTGGTATCCAAAGAATCACCGGAGGATTCTGGATCCCTTCAGGGATGTGCAAATCAAGCGGTAAGGTGAGGTCGCCATATTTGGCATAGGCGATATCGCGAATCGTCCTGGGGGCAGGCATAGCTGTTTTGTGTGAGTGAGAAATTGGTAATGAATAGTTTAAAGAGACGTCTCAGATCTTTAGTCAAGAGATTCGGTAGTACGACAACAATCGGCCTTACTTATGACCCATCAAATGCCAATCTCATCCAGCACCCGCCTGATATACCGCATATCGATTCGAGTGAGATCGATCACTGATTCGACCGGTTCGCCGCCATACTCGGAGTGCATACTGATCGGGCCGGAGAAATTCATTGATTTTAGAGTCTTCAGTGTCAGGTGCCAGTCCACGAATCCGCAACCGATGCGGGCCATTCCTGTTTGCCAGGTGGTACGTCCGTCTCTCTTGCAGGGTTCCCGGTAGAGGTCTTTGAAAGCTATGGCCGCAAGATAGTCCTCTGCAATGCTCAAAGCCATATCAATGGGCTCGCCATCAATAGACAAGTGCCCCGCATCTGCAAAAGCGCCCACGTGCTGAGGATCGAAGCCCTTGATGAGATGCATGCATGCAGAAGCATTGAGCCCCATGAAGGTGCCTGAATGCATGTGCACCATGGTCTGCACACCATGCTTCGCCGAAAGTTCCTGAAAGCCGTCAAGATAGCCGCGGCATTTGTCCACCTCATCCCAATACTTATCGCCGGTCTTCCAGCGCCAGTAACCGAGTTTGATGTGCCGGACGCCGGATGCCGCGCACGCCGCGTAGAGTCGCTCCGCGTAATCTACGTCTGGCGTAGTGAAATCTCCCGGCGTGGTGACCAGCGGTATGGAGAGTCCTTCATCCTTGAACCGGGCGGATGCTGCGGGGAGTTCCTTCTCTACGTTTCCTGGATGCACCGGATAGCCCGGCCTGACGGCCAGGTCTGCCCCACTGACATCTACCGATTTGAGAGCCTTTATGATCCCTGAAAGATCCAGGCCCTCGAGATGTTTGGTGAACATGATGAACTGCAAGGTCGTCTCTTCTGGAGTGGCGAAGGGCCGACGGAGTATCTGCCTAGATTCGCGATGTCAACAGAGCCCACTCTGGGCAATGACACCATGACTGCTGTTGGCTTTTTCATGCCGACAGCACAAGAGCCGGGCCGTCAGCGCCAAAGAATTACTCAGGTTTGAGCCTTGCATCTAATCCGTTAAGGAGTGGCTTCGAAGCCCTGCGACCACTTGAATTCAGTGTTCAGAAAAACGAACCTCGTGGTCCTACTTCGGCACATGGCCGCAACCCAAAATATGGAGAGTTCCAACGAATGGATTTTGGATCCAGTTCTTTATCCGTTGTATTGGTTTGCCATCCGTTGGCCTGACCAAGAGACCAAGAGAAGACTTTGACCGTACCGACCCCGGAGCCTTCATCAAACACCAGGGCATAGAGGTATGGAGCCTCGCCTGTCTGAATGTTGGCGACGACCGTGCCACAGAGAAAGGTGTTATCGAGGTGGATGGTTTTCTTGTGGCCGCCGGCCATGTCGAAGACAAGTACGCTCACGAGCGTTTCGGTGGGATCTTCATAACTGCCGACTGGGAAGTGAGGTTTTGCCAGTCCCATCCATTGACCCTAATCCCCCAGGACAGGCTTTTGGTCAAATGGAGGCCTAGCCCCATGGCTTCTCCTTACAAGAAGCCCATGACATTTAAAGCATAAAAATAGATCCGACCCCATTGCCCCTCTTGGCGGCGCCGGCCACGTCGGACTTCCGCTGGCACTTGCATTTTGTTCGAGAGGGCTCACGGTTGGTGTTGTCGATCGCAACGAAGATGCGCTGGCTGCCATCAGCCGCGGCGAGATGCCGTTTATGGAAATTCATGGCGAAGAATTTCTTGCCGACGCGCTCGAGAAGAAGCAACTGATCTTCACCAGCGACGCTTCGATTGCCATCAGCGGTTGTCACAATGAATTCTCCTTCTTCGTCTGCTGGCGGGGCCGGCTGCCCGATTCCGAGGATCTTTTCGATGGCGTTTCTCGACTCCCGATACGAATTCGGCACACAAAACGATTGAGTCCAATCCTGTAACAGATACGACTGTTCGTCTGCCGGAAGTTCGAGACGCGCATCCCAAGGGACGAATTCAATCTTCTGCGTTTCACGTGTCCCATACACAACCCGCGAGATCAGAAGGGCTTATTTCCGGTGCGCGACGAGTCACAACCAAACCATATGAATATTATCGGGAGGCGATTGTTGAATATCACCTTCCGATGACGGAAAAACTTCCGGGAGCGTGTTGTAGTGGTTTTCTTTCAAAAGAGAGGTTAGGGTTCGCCTATGCATCGTGGCGATCACACACAAAGTTTTTCGTGAATTATGCTTAAAAGGTGGCGCGTAATACCTCGTCGAAAAAAGTGTATTTACTCATTAGCCGGCGTACTTCTGGTTGCGTTTTTGCTGCCACTTTTTACCGGCTCTCGGGGCTTTTTTCCTTATGACCAGTCCATCATTTTTGATGGCGGCTATCGAGTGCTCATCGGCCAGGTGCCATTCCGAGATTTCTATCTGCCATACCCTCCGCTGGCTATCTGGATTCAGGCACTTTCATTTTATCTCTTCGGCGTTAATTACTGGGCCTATGTCATACCTGCGGCAATGATGAATCTGCTCGGAACCGCGTGCGCCTTTTACATGCTGCGCCTTCTGCTTCCGCGAGAAGAGATGCCTGCTCTCGTTGCTGCCGGGCTGACCGCCATCTGGCTTTATCCCATCTTTGGCACTACCTATCCAGAACAGACGGCGTTTGTTTTAACCTTTGCAGGCATGACGGCTCTTCTGGCCGGCATTACCAAGTCGCAATCTTTTCCAAAAGAAATGCTTTTGACGATCCTGACGGGTGTCTGCTGTGGCCTCAGCATTCTCTGCAAGCAGAATGCTGGTTTGTTGACCGTCCCCCTGTATCTCATCATCGCTCTTTTCGGCACTCCAAACATTAGAAAGTTTGCACAGGTTGTCGGTTTTATTGCTCTCGGTTGCGGCTTGATACTCGCTGCATTTCTTGGGTGGTTGGCATGGGCTTCGAGCATTGAATCTTTTTTTGAATACACGATGACTATCGCTGGTAGCGAAGGCCGCCGAAGGCTCTTTAGCGTGAGCCTTAAATACATGGTACGAACCTTGGTAGCCGGAAAAGGAAAGGACATCGTATGTATCGTGGCCGTATCAATGGGGGTCTTCGCTCTATTCGTATTCGTGCTCACATTTTTGAGGGTGAAGCACCACACTCACGACGAGACGTGGGCCCGCCTGTCTCTTGCGGCTGCGCTCGCGTGCGCGGTTCACGCTTTTCAAAATTTATTCTCTTTCGTTTCGGGCAACGATGGGATCAATGAAAAGCCATTCCTTGGTCTGCTGGCGGGCATTTGCCTCGGCCTGTACCAATATTCAGACTCAGCATCATATGATGATGAACATGATCGGCTTTCTATCCGCTTTGTGAAGGGGTTATTTATTTTCGCCGCTATCTGTAGCATCCTTGGTAAAAGTGGAACACCAATACTAGGAGCTATTCTTGGCGTTGGATGTGCGGCTGGTGTGGGAGTGTTGCATTCAGGTGACCACCCATTCCTGCAATATTGCCAAAAGTTTTTGACTCATCGTGTCATAGGACGCTGCCTCGTAATTTTTATCGTTGTATTAACGATCATTGGCCTGATGGCTGCCGTGAGACGCGACGCTCATGAGCCTTTTGATCAAGGCGAATTACAAATGGCTAGATTTCCAGAGCCTTTCCCAGACCGGCGTTTGGCGGGTCTCAAGTGGGGACAACCCACGCTAATTGATGGGGTAGATGTTAAGCAGGAATATGTTGTCGATTTGATTTCCCATCTTAGGGCGAGGGGAGGGAATTTTTTTATTTATCCAACTTTTTCTGCCCTCTACGCCGTGGTTAATACAACGCCGCCTCAGCCCTTGCTCTGGATGTGGAAGCTGTTTTTTTCTTTCGACTCAGAAAAAGTTGATAAAGAGATTCTGGCCAGCCTGAAAGAGAACAAGATTCGAACCTTTGTTTTAGAGACTAACCCGACATCTCTAAAGGGATGGGAGCAATGTCTGTGTGCTTTCAGGAAAGAGGGAGATATTCTTCCATGTGGATTTTGTGATTTTCCCTTAACACAGGATTACCTTAAGTCGAGTTTCAAGCGAGGCCCATCATTCGGCATATTCCGTGTTCACCATCTTAAGGAAGAGGGGGCTGCAAAATAACGCCGTTTGCTCTCAAGAATATTCCGTTACTTAAGTGTTTACCCCACATTATTCACCCAGTACAAAATTGATTGAAGGTTCCTCCGGGCGTTGCGTGTAGATACATGCAGATAAACCGTATTTCCGCAAAACCCAGAGGAACACGTAATGAGTGAAGATGATTCTGCACTGTTTCAGACCAGTTTTAACCGTTCGATTCA